>JADCDI010000060.1 GCA_020251025.1 Rhodobacter sp.
GCGGGCGCTTCTCCCGCCCGCCGGGTCGGGCGCTGGCCTCTGTTGGTCCAGGACCTGCGCACCTACAGGGCACCGTCCCACGCGGGCGGGGAAACGAGGGTCGCAGTTCCGTGCCCCGCCCGCAGGGGCGAAAGCCCTGCCCCCGCTTCAATCGCCCCTGCCGGAAGGCGCAAAGCGCGGGCGGGGCGCGCAAGAGTGTCCCGCCTTCCGGTCGTGCAGCCGCGCCCTGCCAGCCGCCAGCTTTCTGGCCGACTTCAGGATGTGACCGGAGCGATCGGGCACCGTCCCCGGTGCCGAACCTCATACCGCCCCGCATCCGCCCTGCGCCAGCGCAACCGGACCCGTCGCCTTGCGCATATCCGTTCCGATCCATGTCCGGCCCCGCATGCGGTCCTTGCCCCATTCCTGACGCCCGGCACCCGCCCACAGGCCCCCCCGGACAGAAACCGCCGCAGCAGAGGCCGGGAACCCCGCCAGTTCAGAAAGCGACGATGGGGGCCGAGGGCCGGGCTTGCGACATCAGCCGACGATGCGGCGACCTATCCCGTCTGCCAAGGCGGTAAGGATAAGGCAGCACGATGTTGCACCGGCATCAAGAACACCGCGTGATCTTTCGCCAAGACGGCTGGAGCGGCCCATCTTCGCCACCATGTCAAGGGTGCTGTCGCGGCCGGCTTCTGCCGCCGCTTTCATCCGGCTCAGGGCCTGCGGCCAGTCGTTCCCTTCCGCCAGCGCCGCCTCATAGGTTTCGACCGCCGGGACAAGGGTATCGAGCAGGGTCTTGTCCCCGACCCTGGCCGATCCGATGGCCTGAACACCTTCCAGCCCGGCCCGGATCATGCGCCCGAAGGCGGCGGCATCGATTTCGGCGGCACCGTCCAGCGCATCGGCCATATCCGAAAACATCATGCCGTAGAGCGGCCCCATCGACCCGCCGATCTCGGACATCAGGATGTCCGACAGGGTGCGCATCGCGCTGTCCAGCGTCCCCGACGCCTCATCGATCCGCTCTTTTGCGCGGCCAAAGCCCTTGGCCATGTTGAAGCCATGGTCGCCGTCGCCGATCTTGCCGTCAAGCTCGCTCAGATAGGCCTTGTTCGCCACGATCACATCGGCCACCTCCCAAAGGATATCGGCAGCCCCGGCGTTCTTCAGCCTCGTCATTCCGGCACCCATCACAAGCCCGGCACATCGGTTGGCGCATCGAGAAGCGCCTTCAGCTCCGCGTCAAGCGCCATCACGGTCAGCGTCGCCCCCACCATTTCCAGCGACGTGAAGTAGTTCCCGACAAACCCGCGATGAATTTTCAGCCCCGCAGCCTCGATCCGGTCTGCCATGCGGTCATAAAGCACGTAAAGTTCGTTGACCGGCGTAGCCCCAAGGCCGGAGACCAGCACCGCCACCTCGGTTCCGCCCGGCAGCGCGTGGTCGGCCAGCACCAGCGCGACCATATCATCGGCCACCGCATTGGCCGAGGTCAGCGGTTCCACCCGCGTCCCGGGTTCGCCGTGGTGGCCGATGCCAACCTCCATCGTACCGGCCCTGATCTCGAAGTTCGGCTTGCCTGCGGCGGGCAGGGTGCACGGACCAAGGCCGACACCGACCGAGCGGCAGTTGTCGATCGCCCTTTGCGCCGTGGCGATCACCTCGTCCAGGCTTGCCCCTGCGGCGGCCTTGGCACCGCCGATCTTCCACATGAAGATCTCGCCCGCGACCCCCCGGCGTTTCTCGCGCTCTGTCAGGGGGGCCGAGCAGACATCGTCGTTGGCGACGACCGTGGCGACGGTGATGCCCTGCCGGGCGGCCATGCGGGCCGCCATCTTCACGTTCATGTTGTCACCAGCATAGTTGCCGTAGAGCACCGCCACCCCTGCGCCGCCATCGGCCGCGCGGATGGCATCGTGAAAGCTTTTCGCCGTCGGCGAGGAAAAAAGTTCCCCGACCGCAACCGCATCGACCATGGCCCGGCCGGTATAGCCGATAAAGGCCGGCTCGTGGCCGGAGCCACCGCCTGTCACGATCCCGACCTTGCCCTTGACGGGTGCCTCGCGCGCCACAACGACACGCGCGTTGCCGGGGTCGAGGCGCACCCTGCCGGCATGCGCGCGCACAAAGCCGCGTACCGTCTCGTCAACAATGTCGTCCGGGTTGTTGATGAATCTCTGCATGTCGTTCCCCTGTGCGGTTTATCTGACGGTAAAGCCGCCATCGACAAGAAGGTCGGCACCGTTGATCATCCTTGCGCCCGGTGAGGCAAGAAACACCGCCGCCGCTGCAATTTCCTCGGGCTCGGCAAAGCGCCCCATCGGGATCTGCGCCTTCATCGCGTCGCCCTTGGGGCCTTCCCAGGCCTTCCTGCCCAGTTCCGTCAAGACCACCGTGGGCGAGATCGAGTTTACGGTGATGCCGTGGCGGCCCCATTCAAGGGCCAGGGTCTTTGTAAGCCCGATCACCCCGAATTTCGACGCGCAATAGGCAACGTGGCCGTCAATGGCGACCGATCCGGCCTGTGAGGCCATGTTGATGATGGCACCGCCACCCGACGCGATCATGCGCCGCCCGACCGCCTGCGCCACCAGAAAGCTGCCGGTCAGGTTGATGTCCAGGGTCCTTTGCCAGGCCGGAAGGCTGATCTCCCCGGCCGGTGCCAGATCGACGATACCGGCGGAATTCACCAGAATGTCGATCCGCCCGAAGTCGCGCGCAACTGCGGCAACGGCCGTCCCGACGCTGGCCGGGTCCGCCACGTTGCAGGCGGCGGACATGGCGCCGGGATGCCGCGCGGCTGCGTCGGCGGCAGCCCCGGCATTCAGGTCAAGCACGGCAACGCGCACACCCTTGGCCGCGAATGCGGCGACGATGGCGGCCCCGATGCCCGATGCTCCTCCGGTCACGATGGCGGTCTTTCCGGCAATCGGAAAATCGAAATTCAGCTTTGTCCCGGTCATGGCCTTGTCTGTTCCTGTTCTTTTCCGGCCAGGGCACCTGTGGCCGGTCAGTTTGGCGCGGGACGGCCGGGGCCGTCCCGCTTTGCTGTCAGACCCGGATCACTGGCGCAGGGCAAGCAGGGCGTCGACGTTTTCTGCCGTGACGGGCGTCCACGGCACGCTGTATTCGGCATCTGTCCCGCCGTTCCAGGGCATGTCGGAATAGGTCGTCCAGATGTCCGACATCGGCTCGTAGTCGGGCTTCACCGACTTGATCGCGACATCCAGCGCGCCCTGGGCCTGAGCGCGCGCATCCTGCAGGATCGACGCCATGTCCCCGGCCTTCACCGCAAGAAGCGCATCGGTGATCCCGTCGATACCGGCAATCGCAAAGTCGGTCACGTTCAGGCCGGCGGCCTTGATCGCCTCGATCGCCCCCAGGGCCATCTCGTCGTTCTGGCCGATGACGCCGTCGATCATGTCGGGATGCGCGGTCAGCCAGTTCTCCATCAGGGTCTGCGCCTCGGCGCGGGACCAGTTCGCGGTCTGCTGTTCGATGACCTTGACGTCGGGGCATTCGGCAAGGGCCTTCATGTTGCCCTCAAGGCGGCTGATCTGGGCCGACTGGCCGATCGGGCCTTCGATGATGACAACCTCGCCCTTGCAGCCGATCTTGTCCAGAACGTACTTGGCCTCCATGTAGCCCGACTTGACGTCGTCGGAGCCGACATAGGACTTCAGCTTGTCGCTGTTGACGCGGGTGTTCGAACCGACGACCGGAATCCCTGCGGCTGCGGCGGCATCGACCGCAGCGGCACCGGCCTCGATATCGATCGGCACGAAGATGATCGCATCGAAATCCTGCGCAATCATGGTATCGAACTGCTCTTGCTGGACAAGTGCGTCGTAGCGTCCGTCGAAGATCGTCAGTTCGACAAGGCCCTCTTTCACGGCCGGGTGGTCTTCCAGGGCCGCTGACCAGATCTGCATGAACTCGGCGTTCAGGCCATAGACGGCGGCCCCGATCTTCGGCTTGTCCTGTGCCATCGCGGGCATCGTCAGCGCGGTGGTTGCCAGAATGGCATACAGGGTCTTCTTCATTATGTGCTCCTCCCTTTCATTGGTTGCACGGGTCGTTGGTGAAACGGGTCACGGCGGGGTCACTCGCGGCGATGACGCGCCTGGTCAAGCATCACTGCGGCAACGATCAGCACGCCCTTGATGACCTGCTGGTAGTAGGATTCGACCCCCATCAGATCGAGGCCGTTGTTGACGACGCTGATCAGCAGCGCACCGATCAGCGTGCCGGTCACGCGGCCGACACCGCCGGCAAGGCTGGTGCCGCCGATCACGACCGCCGCAATCGCATCAAGCTCGTAGGCGATCCCCGCCTGTGGCAGGGCGGATCCGGTCCGCGCCGCCAGCATCATGCCGGCAAGGCCCGCAAGGCCGCCCGAGATCACATAGACCAGAAACCGGATGCGGCGCACGTTGATGCCGGACACGACGGCGGCGTGGGGGTTGCCGCCTGCGGCATAGACATGCCTGCCGAAACGGGTGGCCGACAGAACCCACCAGGCGATCAGAAAGACCACGGCAAAGATGATCACCAGAACGGGAATGCCCGCGACCTCGCCCGTACCGATGACGCGGAAACCGGGGGTCAGTTCGGGAACCGGCCTGCCGCCCCCATAAAGCAGCGTCAGACCGCGGGCAGCCGACAGCATGCCCAGGGTGGCGACGAAAGCGGGCACGGCAAAACGCGACACCACAATACCGGAAACGGCACCGCAGGCCATGCCGACCGAAAGCCCGGCGGCAATCGCAAGCAGTGCAGGATAGGGCCCGCCCGCAACCCCCGCAGTCGACGAGGTGGTGGCCAGCGAAGCCGCGACGATACCGGCCAAAGCGACCACCGATCCCACCGACAGGTCGATGCCGCGGGTCAGGATCACAAAGGTCATCCCGACCGCCAGAATGCCGTTGATCGACGTCTGGCGCAGGACATTGGTGATGTTGCGCGCCGTCAGAAAGTATTCATTCACGACAGCCAGCACGAGGCAGACCAGAACCAAAGCAACCAGAATGCCGTATTTCTGGCCGTAGACGGCAAGACGGCGCTTCAGGCCCGCGCCGCGTCCCTCGGTGCCCGGTGCAACGGCCTGCTTTGCTTCCATCACGTCGTTCCTCTCAACGCCCGGTTCTCAGGCTGCCAGATGTACCAGCCGGTCGGCCGACAGGTCGGTGCGCGACAGCTCTCCCGATACGCGCCCGTCCCGCATCACGACGGCACGGTCAGCCATACCCACGACTTCATCCGTTTCCGACGAGATCATGATCACCGCCCCGCCGGCCGAGGCGAAATCCGACATCACGCGGTAAATCTCGCGCTTGGCGCCAACGTCGACACCCCGCGTCGGCTCGTCCAGCAACAGCACCTTCGGCGCGGTCAGGAACCATTTGCCAAGGACCACCTTCTGCTGGTTTCCCCCCGACAATCCCGCCACTTCCAGACGGTCGCTTGCCGTCTTGATGCGGAACCTGTCGATCATCTCGCGCGCCGACTGGCTTTCGCGGCGTCCGCTCATGACCGGACCCACGCCCAGAAAGGGCAGATGGGCCATGCAGATGTTGTCACGCACGCTGGCCGACAACACGAGGCCACTGCCCTTGCGGTCTTCGGTCACGAAAGCCAGACCAAGCCTGATCGCCTCTGCGGGAGAGGAGACGGAAATCTTGCGGCCATCCAGCACCACCTCGCCCCCCCGGTCCTCGACCAGGCCGAAGAGACGTTCGAATATCTCGCTGCGCCCCGACCCCATCAGACCGAAGATCGCCAGAATTTCGCCACGGCGCACCTCGAAGCTTACGTCCCGGACATGATTGGTGGAATTGAGGCCGCGGACAGACAGCAGCGTTTCGTCACCCGGCGTATTCGTCTTGACAAATTCCTCCCTGAGCGGCCGGCCGACAATCATCTGGATCAACTGCTCGCGGCTGACGTTCGCCATGCTGCCGCTGTCCACAAAGGCCCCGTCCCGGAACACGGTGAAGGTGTCTGCGATCTGAAAGATTTCGGACAGCCGGTGGCTGACGTAGATGATCCCCTTGCCCTTGCGCTTCAGCGTCCGGATGGCCGCAAAAAGCTGATCCGCCTCTGCCTCGCCCAGCGCCGAGGTCGGCTCGTCCATGATGATGATCTCGGCGTCATAGCTCAGCGCCTTGGCGATTTCGACCAGTTGCAGCTTGGCGACGTTCAGGTTCATCATCAGCGTCCGCGCATCGATGTCGAAGTGCAGATCATCCAGCAGCGATTGCGCCATGCTGTTCATGCTGCGAAAGTCGATCCGGCCGAACCCGGCCAGCGGCTCGCGTCCCAGAAAGATGTTCTCGGCCACCGACATCGCCGGAACCGGGCTCAGTTCCTGCTCGATGATCGAGATGCCGGCCGCAAGCGCCTCGCGCGGGCTGCGGAAGTTCACCTCGGCCCCGTTTCGCCTTATAACGCCCGAGTCGCGGGCCTGAATGCCCATGATGATGGACAGAAGGGTGGATTTGCCGGCGCCGTTGCCGCCGCAAAGCGCATGCACTGAGCCGCGTTCAAGCGCGAAGCTGCCGTTCGACAGGGCCGCGACGCCGCCGAACGACTTGGTCACCCCCCCGACTTCCAGCAGCTTCGGCTGCATCGTTTTCCCCCATAAACTTTTGCACACTATCTGCGCACATGCAAGACGCTGTCAAGCGAGTCCTTCTTGCCTTTGCTGCCCTTGGCCGACGGCTGAATGTTTGGCAATGGCTTGTGATTTTGCTCTTTCGTCCGATTGGCTGCAAGGGCGCTGGCCGGCTGATCGGCGGGCAAAGGCGCAAGCCGGTTGACAATTGCACAGCAGGCGTTCAAATGATCGGCAACAAAGGAGGCGCGCATGCGTGTTGCGATCGGCTGTGACGAGGCAGGTTTTGACCTGAAGGAGCTGCTCAGAACGCACATCGCCGCGCTTGGTCACAGCGTGACGGATTTCGGCGTCCAAAGGGGCGAAACCGCCCTTTATCCCGACATTGCCTTTGCGGTGGCCACGGACGTCGCGCAAGGCGGGCACGAGCGGGCAGTCCTGATCTGCGGCACGGGAATCGGCGTCTGCATCAGCGCAAACAAGGTGCGCGGCATCCGCGCGGCCCAGGCGCATGACTGCTATTCGGCCGAGCGCGCGCAGAAAAGCAACAACGCCCAGATCATATGTCTCGGTGCGCGCGTGATCGGTCCCGAACTTGCAAGAAGCGTCGTTTCATCATTCCTTGGGTCATCGTTCGAACATGGCCGGTCCGGTCCCAAGGTTGACAGGATCATTGAATACGAAAAAGCCCAAAGCCGGGCACCCTGAGACAAAGGAGCCGCTGTTTGCCCGCGCCCGGCAGTTCAGATGCGACCCAGATGGAAACGCCGGAGTATGGCCTTCTGTCCGAGATCGCCCGGCGGTATTACATCGAAGGGGAAACGCAGGATGGCATCGCCCGGGCGCTTGACCTTTCGCGCATGAAGGTCAACCGGATGATACGGGAGGCACAGGAGGCCGGCCTTGTCGAGATCCGGGTGCGGTTTCACTCTTCGCAGACGCGCGAGCTGGAACGCGACCTGTGCGACCGTTTCGGGCTGAAGCACCTGCTGATCGCGCCAGGGTCCCAGTCCCCCGACCAGCAGCGGCGCAATGTGGCGATGACGGTCACCCACTTTCTTGAATCCAATCTGCGCGAAAACCTGATCGTCGCCGTGGGAATGGGTCGCAATGTTGCGGCTGTGGCCGAAAATCAGGCGTCACGCACCTTTCAGTCGCTGACCTTCGTGTCCGGCAGCGGCGGTGCGGCCGAGGCCGGTTCCGAAGGCAACGCCGACCACATCTGCCGGAACCTCGCCCGCCGCTTCGGCGGCAATGCCGTCACCCTTTATGCCCCGGCCTATGTCCCCGAGGCCGACCTGCGCGAAAGCCTGATGCGCAATGCCACGGTGCGCCGCACCCTGAACCTTGCCCGCAGCGCCGATTTCGCACTGGTTGGCATCGGCGATCTGGGCCCGGACAGCCACATGGCGCGCATGGGCTGGTTCTCGCGCGAGGAACTGCAAAAGGCGCAGGACGCGAAGGTGGTCGGCGACCTGATGGGGTACGATTTTTTCGATGCGGGCGGCACCCCCTGCAACGACGCCCTTGGGGGGCGGGTCATCGGGCTGACGCGCGAGGATCTGCAGCGCATATCCACCACAATTGCAATCGCGTCCGAGCCAAGCAAGGCGATGGCGATTCTGGGTGCCCTGAGGACGGGTACGATCGACGTGCTTGCGACCTCTCTCAGCAACTGCCTGGCCATTCAAGGCATGCTGGGGGCGGGCCTTTGACGGACGGATGATGCGCAAGACTGTGCTGCGTTTCACCCTATCCGGGCCACGGCCCTGCCGGTGGACTTCGGCCCGATCGCATGAGGTGACGCAAGCCGCAGCTTTCGGGCCGCCCGCGCGGAAGGGGCGCATGGTGGCGGCACAACAGTGAACCTGCGCAGGTTGCAGCGGGTCATGGCCCGGAAGACGGGGGCGTGAGACCCAAGATCAGGGCTTCGGCCAAAGCCGCGCCACCGCCCATGCCGCCAAGGCCCGGGACACCATGATCGCAGCCAAGCTTGACAGCGGTGCGGTGGAAACATCCCCATAAGCTCCGGTGGTGCGGTGCAGTGGGCCTTTGGCGATAGCGTGACCGGGGCGCGGGGCGCAGTTCCCGACCTTCACGATGTCTGTCCGAACCGGCAGGCCGGCATGCCGCAAACGCCGGGATCAACGGCGAAAAGCGCCCCTTCCTGGGGGTTGGCGGCCAGGTGTTCGGGCGTCATGGTGAACCGGGCCGAGGTGACGAAAAGCGTGGACAGGTTCGCGCCGCCAAAGCAGCAACTGGTCGGCCAGGAGCAGGGAAGCTCGATGATCGTCTCGACTGTTCCGTCCGGTCCGGTGCAGGTCAGGCAACCGCCGCCTGCCACCCGGGCCGTCCACAATCTGCCGTCGGCGTCAAGACAGGATCCGTCGGGAAGGCCGCGCGGAAACCCGGATTGCAGGGTCGTGCCCTGGTAAAGCATGCCGTCGTCGCCAATCCGGTAGGCATAGATCGTGTTGGCCAGCGTGTCGGCCGTCAACAACCCGCCAGAGCGGGGAAAGACCATCGTGTTCGTGATGCCGAACAGGTCGTCGGTCACCCGCATCACCCGTCCACCCGGCAGGCAGCGATAGATGGTGCCGGTTGCCTGCGGGATCGCGCGCGGGCTGTCATCCCCGTTGATGTTGTTGAACATGGTGCCAACCCAGTAGGCACCGTCCGGGCCGACCGCCCCTTCGTTCAGGCGGTTGTCCGGGCGGTCGGGCTCGATTTCAACCAGGGGAACAGGCTCGTCTTTCCAGTCCCACAGGCAGATGCTGCGTTCCATCCCCACGATGGCCCCGCCGTCGCTGCGCAGTCCGATCGATGTCGGCCGCCCCTTCACCGGCCAAAGCTGATGACGCCCCGTCACGGGATCAAGCGCATGAATGCGCCGGCCGATGATATCAACCCAGACGAGCCGCTGGCGCTGATCGTCCCACAGGGCACTTTCCCCCACGATATCGCAGGCCGCAAGCACCAGTCTGGCGTCCATCTGTCTTCCCCTCACGACTCCGTTGACAGGCAGGATGGGCAAGAGATACACACAATTCAAGCAGAACCTGTCATACAGGTTTGGGGGCGGGGATTTGAAACACGTCGGCAGCCTGGGCCTGGTCGGAGATGCCATCGGGGCGATCTCGCGGCATATCCGCGAGAAAGACCTGATGCCGGGCGACAAGCTTCCGTCCGAGGCGCTGTTGTCGAAAGAGCTGAACGTGTCGCGAACCGTGGTGCGCGAGGCATTCCGGTCCCTGGCGGCCATGCGGATCATCGAACTGGCGACCGGCAAACGCGCAACCGTGGCGCAGATCGACCATGGCGCCATGTCGCTGATGATCGAGCACGGCGTTCATACCGACCAGATCAACATCCAGCAGATCTACGACGTGCGCCGCACCATCGAAACGCGGATTGTCACGCTGGCTGCGATCCGTCGCAGCGATGCCCAGGCGGCCGAGATTGTGGAACTTGCCGAAAAGATGCGGGGCAGCATTGCCGATCCGGCCGCGCTGATGGAACATGATCTGGCCTTTCACACCGCGCTGGCGCGTGCATCGCGGAACCCGGTCTATTCCCTTCTTATCGGTTCGTTTCAGGGCATCACCCGGCAGACCTGGCCGGTCGGCTGGAAAAGCCGCCAGACCCGGGAATCGCGCGATCTGATGGTTGCAACCCATGCCGAAATTGCCCGGGCCGTCGCCGCCGGCGAACCGGAAAAGGCCACAACGGCGATGTCACTGCATTTCGATGAAAGCATCCGGGCCCTGCTGACGGCCGGGCTGTCATGAAGATCACCGCCATTGAAACGATCCGTATCGCCGAACGGCCCAACCTGCTGTGGTTGCGCGTTCACACGGATGAAGGGATCACGGGGCTGGGCGAAACCTTTTTCGGCGCCGCCACGGCAGAGGCGCATGTCCATGAATACATCGCCCCCCGCGTGCTGGGCCGCGACCCGTTCGAGATTGACCGTCTGGCTGCCGATCTGGTGGGTTATCTGGGGTTCCGGTCCTCGGGGGCCGAGATGCGGGGCAATTCGGCCTTTGACATCGCTTTGTGGGACCTGTTCGGCAAGGCGATGAACCAGCCCATCGCGCAGTTGCTTGGCGGCTTCACGCGGCGCGAGATCCGCACCTACAACACCTGCGCCGGGACGGAATATGTCAAGAAGACCTCGGGGCAGGTTACGGCCAATTACGGCATCGGTGCGGGCGCTGACTGTGATGATCTGAACGCTTTCCTGACCTGTGCCGATGAACTGGCCCATTCCCTGCTGGAAGAGGGGATCACGGCGATGAAGATCTGGCCCTTTGACCAGATGGCCGAGGCCACGCGCGGCCAATACATTTCGGGGCCCGATCTGCGCAAAGGACTTGAACCCTTTGAAAAAATCCGGGCTGCCGTAAATGACCGGATCGACATCATGGTCGAGTTTCATTCGATGTGGCAGCTTTTGCCCGCGATGCAGATCGCCGGGGCGCTGGCGCCCTATCGGACCTTCTGGCACGAGGACCCGATCAGGATGGACAGTCTTTCCAGCCTGAAACGCTATGCCGCGCAATCGCCCGCGCCGATCTCTGCGTCCGAGACGCTGGCGACCCGCTGGGGTTTTCGCGACCTTCTGGAAACCGGGGCGGCGGGCGTTGTGATGCTTGACCTGTCCTGGTGCGGCGGACTGTCCGAGGCGCGCAAGATCGCCGCGATGGCCGAAGCCTGGCATCTGCCGGTGGCCCCGCATGACTGCACGGGGCCGGTCGTGCTGTGCGCCAGCACGCATCTGTCGCTGAACGCCCCGAACGCGCTGGTGCAGGAAAGCGTGCGCGCCTTTTACCGTACCTGGTACCGCGATCTGGTCACGGCATTGCCAGAGGTCAGGAACGGGATGATAACGGTTCCACCCGGACCGGGTTTGGGGATGGATCTGCATCCCGACCTTGACCGGGCCTTCACGGCGTCGAGACGGAAATCCGACGCAACCACGGTCTGACAAGGCCGCAATCTGTCACAGGGGAGGAGTAAAAGAATGAAGAAGATCAAGGGACTGGCCATTGCGGCCCTGATGTCTGCCGCGTCGACCGCAGCGGTCGCACAAGACCCGCTGGATATTGCGTTCACCGTCCATTCGGGCGCGTCGAACACCTTCTGGCAGGCAGTCCAGAAGGGTTATGAAGATGCCTGTGCAAAGATTGGCGCAAATTGCCAGATGATCTATGTGCAGACCGACGGATCGATCCCCGAGCAGGTCGCGAACATGGAAGCGGCCCTGGCACGCAGCCCGGATGCGCTGATCACCTCGATCGTCGACAACACGGCCTTTGACGATGTCATCCAGCGCGCGCGTGATGCAGGCGTGATCGTCATTGCCTCCAACGTCGACGATCTGGAAGGGGCGGCCGGCAATGCCAGGCAGGCCTTTGTCGGTCAGGGCTTTGTCCCTGCGGGCTATGGTCTGGCGCGGGCACAATGGGCCAACATGCCCGCCGAAGGCCCCTTGCACATTCTGGTCGGCGTTTCCGGCCCGGGCCAGAACTGGTCGGAATCCCGCGCGCTTGGCATCACGAACTATCTGGACGAGATGATCGCGGCCAATCCCGACCGTGCGATCACCTACGAAAAGATCGATTCCGGCACCGACCTTGCCATCGTGGCCGACCGCGTGGGCGCCTACCTTGCAGCCCGTCCCGAAACCAACGCCTATTTCGATACGGGCTTCTGGCATGCAGGTGTGGCAGGGGTGCTTCGCGACCGCGGGATCGAGCCGGGCAAGGTTCTTCTGGCCGGCTTCGACATCGTTCCGGTTGTTCTGGACGAAATGGATGCAGGTTACATCCAGGTCGAAGTCGATCAGCAGCCCTACATGCAGGGTTTCCTGCCTGTGATGATGACCTACCTGTCCAAGACGGTGGGCCTTTCCCCCGCTGACATCAACACCGGCGAGGCCCTGGTCTACCCGGCGGATGTGGCGGCTGTGCGCAGCCTGTCGGAACAGGGCCTGCGCTGATCGCTGAAAGGCCGGCGCGGGGCCCTGCCCGGGCCCTGCGCCGATGCTTTGCCCCTGAATAAGGATTCGTTCCCATGCGCCGCCTTGTCAAACTTGCCATGCAAAAGCCCGAACTCGCCAGCGCGATGCTTTTGCTTGTGCTTGTCGTGCTGTTTCAGATCCGGTCAGAGGGCGTCTTTCTTTCGGTCAACAACGTCCGGGGGTTCCTGGGCCTTTTGCCCGAAACGGCGCTGGTTGCCGTGGGTGTTACGCTTTTGATGATTTCGGGGGAATTCGATCTTTCCGTTGGTTCGGTCTTTGCCCTGATGCCCATGACCATGGCGGTGCTTGTTGTGGCCGGCTGGCCGTTCTGGGCGGCCGTGGCGGTGGGACTGCTTCTGTGTGCCTTTATCGGGTTTCTGAACGGCTGGCTGACGATCCGCTTTGACATCCCGTCGTTCATCACGACCCTGGGGATGCTGTTCATGGCCCGGTCGCTGACGGTGGTCATCTCGGGCGGGTTTCCGCCACGGATCAAGCCGGGCGAAGTGCCAAGCTGGATTTTTGTGGGCTTTGTCGATGACGGCGGTCTGATCCGTGCTTCGGTTCTGTGGTTCATCGCCATCGCGATACTGATCAGCCTGCTGCTGTCGCGGACCAACTTCGGCAACTGGGTGCGGGCAACCGGGGGGTTCCTGCCCGCCGCCGCAGCCATGGGGATTCCGACCGGCAAGGTGAAGATCGCCTGTTTCATGATCTGTTCGGTTCTTGCGGGTTTTGCCGGGATGATCCAGTCACTGCGCCTGAATTCCTTTCTGCCCTCGATCGGCGAGGGTATGGAACTTCAGGCTGTGGCGGCTGCCGTGATCGGCGGCACCTCTCTTGCCGGCGGGGTCGGCTCGATCATCGGCGGGTTGATCGGTGCGATCCTGATCCGTGTGATCGACAACGGTATGGTCATGTCGCAGATCGACAGCAACTGGTTCAAGTTCGCCATCGGTGCCCTGACGATTTTTGCCGTCGTCGGCAATGCCTGGCTGCGCCGCCGCGGCCGCGCCATGAAGGTGGAGACTGACAGATGAACATGCCCATCATTGAAACCCGCGATCTGCACAAATGGTATTCGGGCGTGCATGCGCTGAAGGGCGTAAGCCTGAAGGTTGACAGCGGCGAAGCCGTGGGTCTGGTCGGGGACAACGGCGCCGGCAAATCGACGCTGATCAACATTCTGTCCGGCCTGCACCATCAGGACAGCGGCGACATTCTGGTCGAAGGCAGGCCGGCCGATATCCGCAGCCCCAAGGACGCCATGCGGCTGGGGATCGAGACGATCTATCAGTACAATTCGATGGTGCCGCTGATGACGATATCACGCAACGTCTTTATCGGGCGCGAACCGCTGAAATGGTCCATCGGTGGCATCGGCATTCTGGATGAACGCAAGATGCGCGAAGAATCGGTCAGGGCGATTGCCGATGTCGATCTGCACCTGCGCTCGCCCGATGCGCTTGTGGGCGAATTGTCGGGCGGGCAACGCCAGGGCGTGGCCATTGCCCGCGCCATGCACTTCAAGTCCAAGGTCATGATCCTGGACGAGCCGACGAACCACCTTTCGGTAAAGGAAACCGCCAAGGTCATCGGCTTTGTGAAAGGGCTGAAGGCGCAAGGCGTCACCTCGATCTTCATCAGTCATAACATGCACCATGTCTTTGCCTGCTGTAACCGGATCGTCGCGATGGCGCTGGGCAAGGTTGTGCTGGACAAGCCCGCTGCCGAAACCTCGATCGAAGAAGTCTCGGCGCTTTTGTGACAGGGCGGCCAGGATGGACATGAACGCGCGCCATGCACTGATCACGGGGGGCCTTGGTTCCATCGGGGCGGCCTTTGCCCAGGCCTTTGCCGCTGCCGGTGCCAGGATCACCATCCTGGACCGGCCCGGGGCGACACCGCCCCCCGCGCATGGCTGGCTGGGGATCGATCTGGATGACCTGTCTGCGGCGCAGGCCCGTGTTGCCGCCGCCGGGCCCTTTGACATCCTGATCAACAACGCCGCGCTGATCATCAACAAACCCTTCGAAGATTTCAGCATCGGGGAATACGAAACCCAGTTGCGCGTGAACTCGGCCTCGGCCTTTGCCCTGGCCCGCGCCTGTGCGCCGGGGATGAAGGCCAAAGGCTGGGGCCGGATCATCAACCTCACCTCGCTGACCCTGAACGGCCAGTGGCAAGGTTTCGTGCCCTATGTCGCCTCGAAAGGGGCGCTTCTGGGTCTGACCAAGGGTCTGGCGCGGGAACTGGGGCCGCATGGCATCACCGTAAACGCGATCGCGCCCGGCGCCGTGGTGTCGGACGCGGAACGCCGCGTCTTTGCCGACCGGCTGGAAGAATACAACAGCTTCATCCTGGAACGCCAATGCATCAAGGCCCGCATTGAACCCCGGGATGTTGCCAGCCTGGCGCTTTTCCTTGCATCTGATGCCGCAGGGATGATCACCGGACAGAACATCGGTATCGACGGCGGATGGTAGGCCATGACAGACACACAGACTTTCAGCGAGGCTTCAAGATGACCGCAGCTCCCTTTCCGGTAGGACAACGCGACTACAGCCTGGTCGGCCCCGACAGCCGCCGCGCGGTGGAAATCGGACTGGCCTCGGCGGAATGGTACCACTCTGATGTGCCCCGCGCCGTGATGAAGGACCTGATGAAGCGCACCGACGGGCCCGCGATCCGCGATACGGTGCTTTGGTTTGCACTGCTGATCGGCGGGGCCTGGGGGGGGATCTATTTCTGGGGAACCTGGGCCTGTGTGCCGTTTCTGCTTGTCTACAGCGTGATCTACGGATCATCCTGCGACAGCCGCTGGCACGAATGCGGCCATGGAACCGCGTTCCGCACGCCCTGGATGAACGACGTGATCTACCAGATCGCCAGCTTCATGGTGATGCGCAACCCCGTGACTTGGCGCTGGAGCCATGCCCGGCACCATACGGACACCTACATCGTCGGGCGCGACGCCGAAATCGCCTGGATGCGCCCGCCCAAAACGCTGACCAATTTCCTGGCCCTGTTCGATGTGATCGGTGCCACGAGGTCCCTGTTCATTCTGGCGCGCAACGCCACGGGCAGGCTGACGCCCGACGAGAAGGATTTTGTTCCCGAAAGCGAATGGGGCAAACTGGTTCTTGCAGCGCGGATACATATGGCGATCTATGCGGCAACGGTCGCCGTCGCCCTTGCCACATGGTCATGGCTGCCCTTGATGCTTGTCGGGTTGCCGCGCATCTACGGCAGTTGGCACATGGTGATGTGCGGGCATTTGCAGCATGCGGGGCTGGCCGAGAATGTTCTGGATCACCGGCTGAACACCCGTACCGTCTACATGAATCCGATCAGCCGCTACATCTACTGGAACATGAACTACCACATCGAACACCACATGTTCCCGATGGTGCCCTACCACGCCCTGCCGCGCCTGCACGAGGTTATCAAGGCCGATCTGCCGCCGCCGAACCTGTCGATCCTTGACGGGTACCGAGAGGTCTTCGCTTCCCTGCGCCGCCAGAAGACCGACCCCGAATACTTCTTTCGCAAGACATTGCCCCCCTCTGCCAAGCCGTACCGGGAAGAGTTCCATACCCTGAACATCGCCCGGTCGGGCACCTGAGGAGGCACCAGTGACCCGGATCAAGCCCACCATCGCCGACCTTCGCGCCCGCAAGGGCAAGGGGCAACTGACCATGCTGCGCGTCATGTCGCTGGACGAGGCGGCGGCGGCCGAAGCGGCCGGGATCGACATTGTTTCCGTTCCTGCCGATCTGGTCACCCATCCGCGCTACCGCGAAGTGGCACCGACGCTGTTTTCCATGACGGGCCAGACCCATCTGGAGGCGGGAACCCGGGACGATTATCTGCGCTGGGCCTGCAAGGTGATGCTGGCGGGGGCTGATGCCGTCTATTGCTCGGGCGGGCTTGGCACGGTGGAACATGTCGCGCGCGAACATATCCCGGTTGTCGGGCATGTCGGGCTGGTGCCAAGCCGCGCCACATGGACCGGCGGCATGAAAGCGGTGGCCAAGACCGCCCAGGGGGCCCTTGCGCTGCTGGAAGAGGTGCGGGCCTATGAGTCTGCCGGTGCTTTTGCCGTGGAAATCGAGGTGGTCCCGACCGAGGTGGCCAGCGAGATCAGTCGCCGGGTGGGCCTTTTGCTGTGGTCGATGGGGGCCGGGCCGGGATGTGATGCGCAGTATCTGTTTGCCGAAGACATTCTTGGTACCAATCGCGGGCACATGCCGCGCCACTCCAAGGTCTACCGCAACTTCGCCGCCGAATATGACCGTCTCCAGTCCGAGCGCATCGCGGCCTTCCGCGAGTTCATTGCGGATGTCGCCTCTTCCGCCTACCCCGGGGACAAGCATCTGGTGAAGATGTCCCCGCAGGAACTGGCCGCCTTTCACGCCGCGCTGAACAGGTAGCCAAATCAAGGAGACGACACATGCCGCAATGGATCCGCGCCTGCGCGACCGACGACATCAATCCCGAAGACCTGATCCGCTTTGATCATGACGGGGATACTTATGCCATTTACCACGCGCCGGACGGCCGCTTTTATGCCACGGCAGGCCGCTGCACGCACGAGGATGTGCACCTGTGCGACGGTCTGGTCATGGGCCACCTGATCGAATGCCCCAAGCACAATGGCCAGTTCGATTACCGCACCGGCGAGGCCAAACGATCACCTGTCTGCATCAATCTCAAGACCTTTCCGGTCAAGGTCGAAGCCGGGGAAGTCTTTATCGGACTGAACTGAAGGCCCTTGCAGGCCCGGTCCGCGCCCACCACCGACGGCAGGCTTCCGGCCTGTGTCGCGGTGTCCCTGCGCGGGGGTGACGGGTTTGACCGGCGTGTTCCCGACCCTTCGCCGGTTGTGCGAGGGGCGCGCCTGCCCGCGCCGGTAACAGCACGAGGCCGTTGCCGGACGGCAGGCCGGGTTGTCGTGAAAGCCGGTGGCACCCCTGATGACGAACATCCCGGCCCGTTCGCGATGCCCCCACTTGACGTGGGCGGCCAGCGCCTGGCGCAGGTTTCCAGCGGCATTTGCGATAAAGCCCGAACGCACGGCAGCCCGTATCCGTTCGGGGGGCCGCGATGCTGCCAAGCGCTGCGTCGCTGATGAGCCTCATGCGGCAGACACGGTCTTTGCGGCGTCAGCCTTCTGGCCCATCCATCCCGGCATCCCGGCAGGTCACACCCGGTTGCGCTGGATGAAGGCGCGCATGGCCGCCAAACCTTCATCAAGATTGCTGCGCCCGTAACCGATGCGGAAGCGGTCCGCAGGGGTCGGGTTCAGCGCAGAGCCGTAGATGGAAGAGGGCAGCAGCACGACACCGGCTTGCTCGACCATGCGTCGGCAGAAGGTCTCGACGCCCTCGGCACCCAAATAGCGCGGGAACATGACCACGCCGCCATCCGGCTTGTAGGTTTCGAACAGTTCGGGGAAATCCTTCAGCAGCGCCGCCACCTTGGCGTAGCCGTCGCTTGCCACCTTGCGCGTTCTGGCCAGCACGGCCCCGCTGTGCGTCAGAGCTATAAGGGACAGTCGCTCGGACGGCGCGCTGTTGCAGATGGAAAGGTAGTGTTTGAAGCGGACCAAGCGCTCAAGCAGGTCGCGATCCCGGCAGGCGATCCATCCAATGCGCAAGCCGGGCAGGCCATAGGCCTTGCTCATCACGTTCAACGACACCCCGCGCTCATAAACGTCCGCCGTTTGTGGCAGCCGCATCGCGGGGTCCCGCTCGATCAGGCGGTACACCTCGTCCGAGAACAGCCAGATGCCGTGGCGGCGGCAAAGTTCCACCAGCGCGTCATATCGGTCGCGCTCCAGGATCTTGCCCGTCGGGTTGTGCGGGAAATTTATGTACAGGACCCGCGTGTTGGGCCGTATGGCTGCGGCAACTTGGTCGATGTTCAGCGTCCAGCCCTGCGCCTCGTCAAGCGCAACGCCGGTTGTGGCGCAGATCGAAAGCGGTATGGTTTCGGCCGACTGGTAGTTCGGCGTTATGACGATCGCATGATCGCCGGCCGACAGCAACGTCCGGTAAAGGCAGTAGACGCCTTCCTCGGCACCGGCAAAGCACAGAATATCTTCGGCCTGACATCTGTCGTAGGTCGAGGCGATCGCGGTCCGCAGATCATGGGAACCATAGGGTTCGGTGTATGAAAGGCGTGTGTCGAGAAACGCCTCGATCGCGGCATCGCCGCCCAGCGCCAGCAGTTCGCGCACCGACAGCGTCTCGGCGTCGGACGCCGTCATGTGGTAGCGTGCCGAGAATTCCCAGCGCCCAAGGTAAGTCTCCAGCCTGAATTCGGGCAGCGCGGCCGGACCGATCATGTCGGGGGCGTTGATGGAAGCGATGGGTGCGATCATGCAGGGTTTTCTCCTTTGGCCCGCGCGATGGCGAGACGCTTGTACAGGGTGGCGCGTGAGCAATTGAGCAGATCGGCGACGTAATTGGCAGCGCCGCGAACGGCGAACAAACCCCGGGCGTCGATTGCGGACACCAAGTCGGTCTGCGCCTGTGCATCAAGGCCGGTGATCGTTGCCTGCCGTTCTGCCAGGACGTCGCGTGCGGCAGCGTTCACCGCCTCGCGCCAGTCGGAAGGAAACAGCGCCCCGGCTTGCGGCAGCATGGCCGCGGCAGGCATCGTCAACAGCGCGTCCAATGCCGCCCGGGCACCTTCGATGGCGGACACATCCAGGTTGATGCACAGCAGCCAGGCAGGGCGACCGGCCCCGTCGCGCAGCACGACACTGATCGAGCGCAACGCACGCCCGTCCCGGTTCGCCTTCGCATATGGCCCGATCAGGTCGGACGGGAACGGGTGCAGATCGCCAATCTCACCAAGAGACGGATCACCGACCCGCCGCCGCGAGAAGTTGCCGGCGATGTGGACAATCCGGTTTGTGCCCAGGTCATGCACGACCGCCTCGACATGCGGCGAAAACAATGTCGCCAGCGCGTTGGCTATTCTTGCCAGGGGAGCGTGCGAATCCAACATTCCGGCAGATTGGCAAATCTAGACACAATGTCAAGAACAGACAAAAATTCCATACACGCTTGGCTGGCGCTGGCGTGCAAGGCAAGGGACAGGCAACTTCAGCGCGCCACCGGATACTTCCGCCGAACGCCGGACCGGCGCAGCGCGATACGTCCGCCCGGGGCAGGATGTATCCGTCCTGGGATAAACGCCTGTTCCGGAGGAAATCCCGGGACGATCCACCTTGCCTGCCGTCTGACCGGGCGGTCAAGATGCCGCTGGCAAACGGCCCGGCCCGCCGCTAGAACCAGCCTGGAAGCGGGAGTACGGCCATGACGAACGCAATACGCCCACAGCCGGGCATCCTGGAAATCGCCCTGTATCAGGGCGGTCAGGCGCAGATTGCGGGCATGCCGAACGTGGTCAAGCTGTCGTCGAACGAAAACCCCTTCGGCCCGTCGGAACGTGCGCGGGAAGTTTTCCTGCGCAGCGTCCACCAGCTGCACCGATACCCCTCCACCGACCATGCCGCCCTGCGTCAGGCCATCGCCGAGGTGCATGGCCTTGACGCCGGTCGCGTGATCTGCGGTGCCGGTTCGGACGAGGTCATCACCTTTCTGTGCCAGGCCTATGCCGGCCCGGGGGATGAGGTGATCCATACCGAACACGGATTCCTGATGTACCGCATCTCTGCCCTTGCCGTCGGGGCGACCCCGGTCGAGGTGGCAGAGCGGGAACGCACCGCCGATGTCGATGCCATCCTTGCCGCCTGCACCAAGAAGACAAAGCTTGTCTTCATCGCCAACCCGAACAACCCCACCGGCACGATGATCGGGGCCAAGGACATGGCCCGGCTTGCCGAAGGTCTGCCGAAACAGGCGATCCTGGTACTGGACGGGGCCTATGCCGAATATGTCGAAGGTTATGACGGCGGCAAGGCGCTGATCGAGGCGCGCGACAATGTCGTGATGACCCGCACCTTTTCCAAGGCCTACGGGCTGGGCGGGCTGCGCATCGGCTGGGGGTATGGTCCGCAGGCGATCATCGATGTGCTTAACCGCATCCGCGGGCCATTCAACCTGTCGACCGCACAGCTTGATGTTGCCGAAGCCGCCGTGCGCGATCAGGACCACGTCGCCAGATGCCGCGCGGAAAACACGCGCATGCGGGCCTGGCTGGCGGAATCGCTGGCGGAAATGGGGGTGCCGTCCGATACCTCGACGGCCAACTTCGTGCTTGCCCGCTTTGCCGATGCCGCCGAGGCGGCGAATTGCGACGCCTACCTCAAGACCCAGGGGCTGATCGTGCGTCAGGTCGGCAGCTACAAGCTGCCGCATTGCCTGCGCATCACGGTCGGCGACGAAAGCTCGTGCCGCCGCATCGTCCACGCCGTTGCCCAGTTCAAGGGACAGCGGTGATGCCGCAGATTTATGACCGCGTCGCGCTGATCGGGCTGGGGCTGATTGCCTCGTCCATGGCCCATGCGATCCGTCGGGGCGGGCTTGCCCGGGACATCACAGGCTATGCGCAAACGGCCGAAACCCGCGCCACCGCGCTTGAGATCGGCTTTGTCGACCGTGTGACGGAGACGGCGGCACAGGCCGTGCAGGGGGCCGATCTGGTCGTGCTTGCAGTGCCGGTGGGGGCGATGGGTAACCTTGCCGCCGAAATCGGCCCGCATCTGGCCCCCGGTGCCACGGTGACGGACGTAGGCTCGGTCAAGCAGGCGGTGATTGCGGCGGTGGCACCGCATCTGCCGCCGGGTGTTGCCTTTGTTCCCGGTCACCCGCTGGCGGGAACGGAATATTCCGGCCCGCGTTCGGGCTTTGCCACGCTGTTCCAGAACCGCTGGTGCCTGCTGACGCCAACGGAACGGTCCACGCCTGCGGCGGTCGCAAGGCTGCGCCGTCTTTGGGAAGCGATGGGGTCCAACGTGGACGAGATGGATGCCGCGCATCATGATCTGGTGCTGGCGGTGGTGTCCCATACCCCGCATCTGATCGCCTATACGATGGTGGGGGTGGCCGACCATCTGCAGCAGGTTTCAAATTCGGAAGTGATCAAGTATTCCGCCAGCGGCTTTCGCGATTTCACCCGAATCGCGGCCAGCGATCCGACGATGTGGCGGGACGTGTTTCTGACAAACAAGGAAGCCACCCTTGATATCCTGGGCCGCTTCACCGAAGAACTCTTTGCTTTGCAACGCGCTATCCGTCTGGGCGATGGTCCGCACCTGCACGAATATTTTACAAGGACTCGGGCGGTCAGACGCGGTATCATAGAGGCAGGGCAGGACACTGCCGCGCCGGATTTCGGGCGCGGGGCAGGGGTGCGGGCAGACACGAAGCCTGCGGAATAGGGACGGGATGCGACGCTTTGCCTGTGGTTTCGTGCTTGGCCTGTTCCTGGCCGGTTCGGCTTGGGCCAATGCGCCGGACAGGTCGCTGCGCCCGGCCCCGAACCCGCTTGGCACGCTGCAGCCTGCCGCCGCCCCGGCGCCGCAAATGACGGGTGCCGCCGGGGTTTCGCTTCAGGACCAGGCAGCGGCGCTGTTGGCCGCGCGGGGCGCGGGCACCTCGTCATCTCCCCGGCCCCGGGAACGCCCGGTTGTGCGCATCTCGGGCGCATCTGAATCGCCGCAGCCGGTCCGGCAAGCCGGTCCCGTGCCCTCTTTGGCCCCGGCGGCCCTGGCGCTGCTGTCGGTGCCGCGCCCCGAACCGCGCCCGCGCCCGTCGGCGGGCGTTTCCGCCGATCCGCAAGCGCCGGAAAAAATTCAGACCGTGGCTGCCGTTCGCATCCTGCCCGGGCAGAGCGCGATCACGGGCAAGAAGGGCTCGGTCTGCGGCGATCCGTCGATCAGGGGTGAAACCCTGGCACCGATCACGTCCCGCGTGCGCGGATGCGGGATCAAGGAACCTGTCCGCATCACCTCGGTTGACGGTGTGGCGCTCAGCCAGGCTGCCGTCATCAACTGCGATACGGCGCGCGCCCTGAAAACCTGGGTCCGCAAGGGCCTGAAACCGGCCTTCGGCCGCAAGGATGTGGTCGGGCTTCGGGTTGCGGCCAGCTATGCCTGCCGCCCGCGCAACAATATCCGGGGCGCAAAGATCAGCGAACATGGCCGCGGCAATGCGATTGACATTTCCGCCATCATCCTTGCGGACGGAAGGGATATCGTCGTCGCCGAAGACTGGCGCAGATCGGCGGGCCGGCCGATGAGAAAAGCCTATAAAGCCGCCTGCGGCCCCTTCAGCACAACGCTGGGCCCCGAGTCTGACCGGCATCACCGCAATCACCTGCATTTTGATATCGCCAGCCAGCGCGGCGGTTCCTATTGCCGCTGATCAGTTCATGCGGGGGGCAGGCCCCAGCGGGAATGGCCCCAGGCTCATCCGGCCTTTGGCGAAGATCAGCGGCAGATCAAGGTCTTCGGGGCTTCCCGTCTGGTCCGCAAGCAGCGCCAGCATGTTCTGCCAGGTGGGGGCCGCTTCTGCCGTGATCAGCCCGGCGGCGACCGCCAGCGGCACGGCATCGCGCCAGTCCGTCAGCCGCAGGGCAATCCGCCCTTCCGCAAGCCCGTCCGCCGCCGCCGCAAGGCTGCCCGAGCCGGACAGAACCAGCCTGCCCCAGACAAGGCGGAGCTCTTTCACGTCAACATGCGTGGCACGCGGGCGCGCCTGACCTGCCCTGCGGTCCAGCGGCACCGTCAGCGTAACAATGGCATCCAGCCGCAGCTTTTCCAGCGTTTGGGGGAAATCGGGCAAGGCACCCGTGATGCCGGGATCGGGTGCCAGCCCCAGCATTTCCAGACCGATCTCGTGGCGTGCCCCGTCGCCGTCAACCCGTCTGGTGGCAAAGCGCAGCGTATCGACACCGGCGGTCCAGCCCAGGTCGGATGTCACGCGCATGCCGTCGCCGATCAGGGTCAGCCGGTCCAGGGCCAGGCTGGTGCCCGGCACGATCACGACACTGGCCTGCAACCTGTCGGAGGCCACCGCAAGATCCTGCAAGGGGGTGCGGACCTGCTGCTGGCTGGCGAAGGCGGCAATGATGTGCCAGGGCTTGTAGCTGAGTGACAGGACCTGCACGAAGGGGGCCGTCCAGCCATAGCCCGACGCGGGGTCTGCAAGCCGCAGGTCCGTTACGGTCAGGTCGAACCGGTTGGGAAAGCCGCGGACGGACAGCGCGCTGTGTCCCGCCACAAGCCCGGCTTCGCTTTGGGTCCGGAACCATGTCTGCGCGGCGGTTTCCAGGGCCCGGGCCCCCACGAACCAGTAGCCGCCCCAGGTGACCGCCGCTGCGACCACCACCCACACCAAAGCGCGCATCGCCGCCCCTTCCAATCGTTCGAAGGCTGTTGTTTACAAGCCCCGCAGCACAAGGGCCAGAGACATGAGCAAAGCGTATGGGACCGGCCGGCTGTGGATTTTCGGCTATGGCTCGCTGATCTGGAACCCCGGCTTTCCCGTGGCAGACCGCCATATCGCCCGGCTGGACGGCTGGCATCGCAGCTTCTGCATGCGATCAATCCATCACCGCGGATCGGTCGAGGCGCCGGGCCTGGTTCTTGCGCTTGACCGCCAGGAAGGTGCCCGCTGCGACGGCGTGGCCCTTGCCGTGGAGCCGGGCCACGAAGATGCCACCATTGCCGTTCTGCGCGAACGCGAACTGGTTTCATCGGCCTATCTGGAAGCCAGGCTTCCTGTCACCCTGCGGCAGGGCGGGCAGGTCACTGCGCTGGTCTATGTGATTGATCCCGATCACGACCAGTATTGCGGGGGCCTGCCACCGGAGGAGCAGGCCAGGATCATCGCCCGGTCTGTCGGCGGACGCGGCAGCAACCGCGATTACCTTCTCAACACGGCAGAGCATCTGTCGTCCCTGGGCATCTGCGACCCCGATCTGGTCTGGCTGGCCGCACGGGTGCGGCAGATCTGCCCGGATTGAGCGCCTGACCTGCCCCGGCAGGATTGGGAGTTGGCATCCCGCAGCCGCATCCGTATTCTTGCGCGAAACCACAGGACAGGACCGTTGATGCAAAGACTTCAGGCAGACCTTCGCTTTACGCGTCCGATCCGCCAGGTCGTTCTGCTTGTCATGGTCACTTCGGGGGTGGCGCTGGGGCTTTATGCCACCTTCCCGATGCTGCGCGGTGTCTTTCTGGCCAAGCCCCTGCTGAACGGTTTTGTCGGGCTGGTCTTTCTTTTCGGCATCATCATCTGCTTCCTGCAGCTTGTCCAACTGCTTCAGTCCGTCCGGTGGATCGATGATTTCGTGCGCCACCGTCCGGGCCATAACCTGACGACGCCGCCGCGTCTTCTGGCCCCGCTTGCGGCGCTGCTGCGCTCGCGCGGGGCGAAGATGCAGATATCATCCTCGAATGCGCGGTCGATCCTGGATTCTGTCGGCACCCGTATTGATGAACAGCGCGACATCACCCGCTACATTGCCAATCTGCTGATCTTTCTTGGCCTGCTTGGCACCTTCTACGGTCTGGCGACGACCGTGCCCGCGATGGTGGAAACGATCCGGTCGCTGGCACCGCAGGAAAATGAAACCCGGGTTCAGGTTTTCGACAAGCTGATGTTGGGTCTGGAAGGCCAGCTTGACGGCATGGGCACGGCCTTTTCCTCGTCTCTGCTCGGGCTGGCGGGATCGCTGGTGGTCGGCCTGCTGGAGCTGTTCGTCAGCCACGGCACCAATCGCTTTTACCGCGAGCTGGAAGAATGGCTGTCCACCATCACCCGCCTTGGCTTCACCGCCGAAGGCGAAGCCCCCGCTTCCCGTGACGGGGCGATGATTGCCGATGCGCTGAATGGCATGGCAGAGCAGATGGAAGCGCTGCAATCGCTTTACACCCAGTCCGACATTGCCAGGGCCCTGGTCGATGACCGTCTGGTGACTCTGGCGGCTTCGGTCGACCGTCTTGTGGATCGTCTGGGGCGTGATGACGGGCAGAAGGCGCTGTTGTCGCGTATTGCCGACGGGCAGGAGCGGCTTGCAGCCGCGCTGTCCGCGCCCGAAACCGGCGCCCATGTCGATGCGGAAAGCCGGATGCGCCTGCGGTCGATCGATGTGCAGCTTTTGCGCATTCTGGAAGAGATCTCGGCCGGCCGCCAGGAAAGCATCACCGACCTGCGCGGCGATCTGACCGCCTTGACCGCGGCAGTGCGCCAGCTGTCGCGCGGTGCGGCGGGGCGGGGTTAGCCGGCATGGCCCTGTCCCGGCGCAGTTCGCGCAGCGAAAGCCCGATCTGGCCGGGCTTTGTTGATGCGATGACCTCGCTTCTGATGGTGCTGATGTTCGTGCTGACCGTCTTCGTGCTGGTCCAGTCGGTGCTGCGCGAAACGATCACCACCCAGGATGGCGAGCTGGATGCCCTTTCCGCACAGGTGGCCGGGCTGGCCGATGCGCTGGGGTTGGAGCGCAGCCGCGCGGATGCGTTGCAGGCCGAAGTCGGCCGGCTGGGCAGCGATCTTTCGGCGGCACAGGCGCAGGGCGAAGAGCAGTCTGCCCTGATCGCCACGCTGTCCGGCCAACTGACCGCCCGCCAGGGCGAGCTTGCCGCAGCCCGGGCGCGGATCACCAGTTTTGAACAGCAGGTCGCCACCCTTCTGTCAGAACGCGATACCGCGCGCGGACAGGCCAATGCGCTGACCGCGCAGGTCAGTGATCTCGAGGCGGCCCGCACCCGGCTGATCAGCCAGGAAGAGGCGCTGCAACTGGCACTGGCCAAGGCCCGCGAAGAAATTGATGCGGGCACAGAAGCGGCACGCCTGGCCGCAGCGCGCACCGATGCGCTGAACCTGCTGATCGAGGAGATGAAGACCAAGGCCGCCCAGCGCGACGCGCAGGTCGCGACGCTTCAGGCGGATCTTTCCAGTGCCAGGGCCGGGCTGACCGAGGCCGAGAAGGCCCGGCTGGCCGATCTTGCCGCCGCCGATGCCCTGCGCGCGCGTCTGAAAGACGCCGACGCAGAGCTGACGGCGATGACGCTGGCGCTGGAGGAACAGCGCAAGCGGGCCGAAGAAACGCTGACCCTGCTGGCAGCGGCCAATGCGGCAAAGACCGAGACCGAACAGGACCTGACAGAGGCGCAGAAGCGCGCGGGGCTGCTGGCGGCGGCGCAGACGGCGCTGTCGCAGGAAAAGGCCGCCTCGGCGGAAAGCGCGCGGCGGGTGGCGCTGCTGAACGAACAGATCGCACAGCTGACCGCGCAGCTGGGGGCGCTGCAGGGCTTGCTGGATGCGGCGGCGGCCAAGGATGCGGCGGCCAGGGTGCAGATCGAGACACTGGGCGGGCAGTTGAATGCGGCGCTGGCCCAGGTCGCGGGCGAGCAGCGGCTGCGGGCGGAAATGGAAGAGGCCGAACGCAAGCGGCTGGAGGCAGAGGCGGCGCGCCTTGCCGCCGAGGCTTCAGAAGCGAAGGACGAGGCCAGGCAGCTTGAACGGTTCAGGTCGGAATTCTTCGGCCAGCTGCGCGACCTGCTGGCAGGCCGTGAAGGCGTGCGGATCGTGGGGGACCGTTTCGTGTTTTCGTCCGAAGTGCTGTTTCAGCCGGGGTCGGCAGATCTTGCCCCGGAAGGGCAGGCCCAGATCGCGGGTGTTGCGGCGACGCTTTCCGAAATTGCGGGGAAGATTCCCCCGTCCATCGACTGGATCATCCGGGTGGATGGGCATACCGACAACGTGCCGCTGTCAGGCGAGGGTGAGTTCAAGGACAACTGGGAACTGAGCCAGGCCCGCGCGCTGGCCGTGGTGCGCTACATGCAGGACGTGCTGGGCTTTGCGCCCGAACGCATGGCGGCCACGGGGTTCGGCGAATACCGCCCCGTGGCGGCGGGCGACAGCCCCGAAGCGCGCGCACAGAACCGGCGGATCGAGCTGAAGCTGACGGAACGGTAGGGGTACTGCACGCAGGGCGGACCTTGCATGAACCTGCAAGAAGACCGGGACGCCCCGCAGCGACAGGGCTTGATCGTCTGAACGTGCCCCAAACAATCGGGGCCGGGTCCCTACTCCGCCGTCAGCAGCGGCGGTTTGGCACCGGCAAGGCGGGGTTTCTGCGGCTCTTCGATTTCCAACTCGATCCCGTCGCCCCTGGCTACGACCCTGACAACGCCCCCCTTCATCAGCTTGCCGAACAGAAGTTCCTCGGCCAGCGGCTTCTTGATGTGTTCCTGGATCACGCGGCCCAGGGGGCGCGCGCCCATCTTGTCGTCATAGCCCTTTTCGCCCAGCCAGGCGGCGGCCTCGGGCGAAAGTTCGATATGGACGTTGCGGTCGATCAGTTGCGCCTCAAGCTGCAGCACGAATTTCTCGACCACCTGCAGGATCACCTCCTTGCCCAGCGGGGCAAAGGAAATAACGGCATCCAGACGGTTGCGGAATTCGGGTGTGAAGGTGCGCTCGATCGCCGCCGTGTCTTCGCCCGTACGCCGGTCGCGGCCAAAGCCGATGGCCGATTTCGACATTTCGGACGCGCCCGCGTTCGAGGTCATGATCAGGATCACGTTGCGGAAATCCACCTGACGGCCGTTGTGATCGGTCAGCTTGCCGTGGTCCATCACCTGCAGCAGGATGTTGTAGACATCCGGATGCGCCTTTTCGATTTCATCCAGCAGCAGCACGCAATGGGGATGCTGGTCGATCCCGTCGGTCAGCATTCCGCCCTGATCGAAGCCGACATAGCCCGGAGGGGCACCGATCAGCCGCGAAACCGCGTGCTTTTCCATGTATTCGGACATGTCAAAGCGCAGCAGTTCCACGCCAAGCGTGTTGGCAAGCTGCTTGGCCACTTCGGTCTTGCCCACACCGGTCGGACCGGCGAACAGGTAGTTGCCGATCGGCTTTTCCGGCTCGCGCAGACCGGCGCGGGCCAGTTTGATGGCCGATGACAGCGCCTCGATCGCCTTGTCCTGACCGAAGACCACGCGCTTGAGCGTCTTTTCCAGATCACGCAACACCTCGGCATCGTCCTTGGAGACGTTTTTCGGCGGGATGCGGGCGATCTTGGCCACGACCGCCTCGATCTCTTTCGGGCCGATGGTCTTGCGGCGCCTCGATTCGCTCACAAGGTGCTGCGCCGCCCCGGCCTCGTCTATCACGTCAATCGCCTTGTCGGGCAGCTTGCGGTCATGAATGTAGCGCGCCGAAAGCTCGACGGCGGTGCGGATCGCGTCATGGGTATAGCGCAGGTCGTGATGTTCCTCGAAATAGGGCTTCAGGCCCATCAGGATCTTGACGGTGTCTTCGACCGAAGGTTCGTTCACGTCGATCTTCTGGAAACGGCGCGACAGGGCGCGGTCCTTTTCGAAGTGCTGGCGGAATTCCTTGTAGGTGGTTGATCCCATGCAGCGCAGCTTGCCACCCTGCAGCGCGGGCTTGAGCAGGTTGGACGCGTCCATCGCCCCGCCCGATGTGGCCCCCGCCCCGATGACGGTATGGATTTCATCGATGAACAGGATGGCGTCTGGGTGATCTTCCATCTCTTTCACGACGGATTTCAGGCGTTCCTCGAAATCGCCGCGATAGCGGGTTCCTGCCAGCAGCGCGCCCATATCAAGCGAGAAGATGGTGGCATGGGCCAGAATCTCGGGCGTTTCGCCCTTGACGATCTTCCAGGCCAGACCTTCGGCGATGGCGGTCTTGCCCACGCCGGGGTCGCCCACCAGAAGCGGGTTGTTCTTGCGCCGGCGGCACAGCACCTGGATGCAGCGTTCCACCTCGGTCTCGCGGCCGATCAGCGGGTCGACATCGCCCTTGCGCGCCTTGACGTTCAGATCAACGCAGTATTTCGACAGTGCCGATTCCTTTGCCTCGCCCGCTTCGGCTTTGGGCGTTTCCTGATGTTCCTCGGCACCGGTCACAGGGCGGGGCTCACCATAGGACGGGTCCTTGGCAACACCATGCGCGATGAAGTTGACGGCGTCATAGCGCGTCATGTCCTGTTCCTGCAGGAAATAGGCCGCGTTCGATTCCCGTTCGGCAAAGATCGCAACCAGCACGTTTGCCCCCGTCACCTCGGTGCGGCCCGAAGACTGCACATGGATGGCCGCGCGCTGGATGACGCGCTGGAAGGCGGCGGTCGGAACCGCTTCCGACCCTTCGACGTCTGTGACCAGGGTCGATAGGTCGTCGTCGATGAATTCCACAAGCGTCTTGCGCAACTCGTCCAGATCAACCGAACAGGCCTTCATCACCCGTGATGCGTCGGGTTCGTCGATCAGCGCCAGAAGCAGATGCTCCAGCGTTGCAAGTTCGTGGCGGCGTGTGTTGGCCAGCGCCAGGGCGCCGTGGATGGCCTGCTCGAGTGTGTTCGAAAAAGACGGCACGTGAAGGTGCTCCTGTTTCTCAGGGCCGGAACAGGTTTCCCGTGCCCCCGTCCTGACCGTAGCCTCTGTGGCTTAAAGTTCGGTTTTCTTTGCCGACCTTCAAGTTCTTTTTCGGCCCGGCCGACGTTTCCCCCGGCTTATATGCAAAATGTGATCGCTTTGGGGCGAAGTCCGGACCCACCGGGGAACCGCCGCTCAGAACCGGTCCTTGCGGGCGCGGATTTCGGTGAATGCCGCCGCGTCCGACGCATCCGAAAGGCCAAGCCGCGCCTTCATCTGCGCAAGCCCGGCCCGCAGAAACGGGTTCGTCGCCAGTTCATCGGACAGGCGCGAGGGCACCGTCGGCTGCCCCTTCTGGCGTGCCTGCGCTATCTGCGCGACCCGCGCGACAAGCGCCGGATTGTCGGGGTCAAGCGACAGGGCAAAGCGCGCGTTCGATGCCGTGTATTCGTGGCCTGAACAGACCAGCGTTTCCGGGGGCAGCCGCGCCAGTTTCGACAGGCTGGTCCACATCTGCGGCCCGGTGCCTTCAAACAGCCGTCCGCAGCCGCAGGCCATCAGGCTGTCGGCCGTGAACACAAGGGCAGAGGCCGGAAAGTGAAAGGCGACATGCCCAATGGTGTGACCGGAGACGTCGATTACCGTTCCGGTTTCATTGCCCACCTGCACCGTCTGACCTTCGTGCAAGGCAAGGTCAAGGGGTGGCAGGCGGTGCGCATCTGCGGCGTTCCCCGCCACCCTTGCGCCGGTGGCGGCCCGCAGGTCCGCAACCCCCTGAATGTGATCGGCGTGGTGGTGGGTCAGCAGGATCTGCGACAGGGCCCAGCCCCGCTGGCGCAGGGCCGCCAGAATCGGGGCCGCCTCGGGCACGTCGATGACGGCGGTATCGCCGCTGGCGGCATCGTGGATCAGGAAGGCGTAGTTATCCGTCAGGCAAGGGATGGTCACAAGGTCAAGCGGCATGGTGTTTCGCCTTTGTCTGCCTATATCTTCGCCGCGACAATCGTCCTTGAGGGGTCTGATCGCAATGCATCTTGATGTGGTCGAGTTGCGCAATTTCTACTACCGGACCCCGTTGGGGCGGGTGGCGCAGCGGGCGATCCGGGATACGGTTGCGAAAACCTGGCCCGGTGCCCAGGGTCAGACGGTGGTGGGGTTTGGCTTTGCCGTTCCGGTTCTGCGCCCCTATCTGGCCGGGGCGCGGCGCGTTGTGGGTCTGATGCCCGGCCAGCAGGGGGTGATGCCCTGGCCCGCCGGGGCGCAAAACGTATCTGTCCTGTGCGAGGAAACGCACTGGCCGGTCTCGACCGGGTTTGTCGACAGGCTGGTGGTGATGCACGGGCTGGAAACATCCGAGCATCCGGCGGCGCTGCTGGAGGAATGCAGCCGTGTCCTGGGGCCGGGCGGCCGGGCGCTGTTTGTGGTGCCGAACCGGTCCGGCCTGTGGGCGCGGGCGGATGGCACGCCCTTTGGATTTGGCCGACCCTATTCGATGTCGCAGCTGGAAGCGCAGCTGAAACATCACGGCTTTACACCGGAACGCAGCCAGTCGGCGCTGTTTGCCCCGCCGTCCAACCGGCGCTTCTGGCTGCGCACGGCGGATTTCTGGGACGGGGCCGGGCGGCGGGTGGTGCCGTGGTTGGCGGGGGGCGTTCTGGTGGTAGAGGCATCGAGGCAAACCTATGCCCCCACGCGGCCCGGCCTGCGCGACGTGGTCCGCCGTCCGCTGCGGGTGCTGGAAGGGTTGCCCGCCCCGGTGCCGACCCCGCACCTGCCGGACGCGGGTCCAGGCACCGGGGCGGGGTGATTCACGGCGTTTTGCGGATGTGGGGGCGGTCCTTGCCGCAATGCAGCGGCGCCAAAGCGTCGCATCTGCCGCAACGCCGGGCGAACCCCTGTTTTATAAGGCTCCGGCACCTCTCTTTGACGTGACCTTGACGGTTGCAGGGTTTGGGCACCTCTGCTACACCGCGCCGAAATCGAGACGCACGCGGCAGTGTGCGCCATGGACGGCCCTTTTCCTGCACAAACGTTGGTTTGCACAAACGTTCGGACAGAGACGGGGCCAGAACAGTGGAAGGGTTGACGTGTCGGAACCAGCTTCGATTTCCACGGGGATTGCCGCCCGCTATGCTTCGGCCGTGTTCGAGCTTGCGATGGAGGGCAAGGCGCTGGCAGCACTGGCGGCGGATGTCGATGCGCTTGATGCGGCGCTGGCCCAAAGCGCCGATCTGCGCGGGATGATCGCCTCGCCCATGGTCTCGCGCGGGGATCAGGGCAATGCGATTTCCGCGATTGCCTCCAGGATGAAGCTTTCGGCGCTGATGGCCAATACGCTGCGCCTTATGGCCACAAGGCGCCGCCTGTTCGTGCTGCCGCAGCTGATCAGCGAATTGCGCGCCCGCATCGCCGCCGAGAAGGGCGAGGTGACGGCAGAAGTCGTGTCGGCAACGCCGCTGAACGCTGAGCAGACCGCGCAGCTTGCGGCCACGCTGAAGGCCCGCGCGGGCAAGGACGTGACATTGAAGACAACCGTCGATGCAAGCCTGATTGGCGGACTCGTCGTGAAACTGGGCTCGACGATGATCGACACCTCGATCCGCGCGAAGCTCGCGGCACTCAAGAACGCAATGAAAGAGGTCGGATAATGGGTATCCAAGCTGCTGAGATCTCCGCGATCCTCAAAGAGCAGATCAAGAATTTCGGCCAGGATGCCGAAGTGGCCGAAGTGGGCCGCGTGCTGTCGGTGGGCGACGGGATTGCCCGCGTCCACGGGCTGGACAATGTCCAGGCAGGCGAGATGGTTGAATTCCCCGGCGGCATCCGCGGCATGGCGCTGAACCTGGAAGAGGACAACGTCGGCATCGTGATCTTCGGGTCGGACCAGGACATCAAGGAAGGCGACACCGTCAAGCGCACCCGGTCCATCGTGGACGTGCCTGCGGGCGATGCCATGCTGGGCCGCGTCGTGGACGGCCTTGGCAACCCCATCGACGGCAAGGGGCCGATTGCGGCGACCGAGCGTCGTGTGGCCGATGTCAAGGCCCCGGGTATCATTCCGCGCAAATCGGTGCACGAACCCATGGCAACGGGGCTGAAGGCCATCGATGCCATGATCCCGGTGGGCCGTGGCCAGCGCGAGCTGATCATCGGCGACCGCCAGACCGGCAAGACCGCCGTGGCGCTGGACACGATCCTGAACCAGAAGGCCTATAACGAAGCCGCCGGTTCGGATGAATCGAAAAAGCTGTATTGCATCTACGTCGCTGTCGGACAGAAGCGGTCGACTGTGGCGCAGCTGGTCAAGAAGCTGGAAGAAACGGGGGCGATCGACTATTCCATCGTGGTTGCCGCGACCGCGTCCGATCCGGCTCCGATGCAGTTTCTGGCCCCCTATGCCGCCACCGCCATGGCGGAATTCTTCCGTGACAACGGCCGGCATGCCCTGATCATCTATGATGACCTGTCCAAGCAGGCGGTTGCCTACCGCCAGATGTCGCTGCTTCTGCGCCGTCCGCCGGGACGCGAAGCCTATCCGGGCGATGTGTTCTACCTGCATTCGCGCCTGCTGGAGCGGTCGGCAAAGCTGAACGAGGACTCCGGCTCGGGGTCGCTTACCGCGCTGCCGATCATCGAAACGCAAGGTGGCGACGTGTCGGCCTTTATCCCGACCAACGTGATCTCGATCACCGATGGCCAGATCTTCCTTGAAACCGAACTGTTCTACCAGGGCATCCGCCCGGCCGTGAACACCGGTCTGTCGGTGTCGCGCGTGGGGTCTTCGGCGCAGACCAGCGCCATGAAATCGGTGGCCGGCAAGGTGAAGCTGGAACTTGCACAGTACCGCGAAATGGCGGCCTTCGCGCAGTTCGGGTCGGACCTTGATGCGTCCACCCAGCAGCTTCTGAACCGCGGCGCGCGCCTGACCGAGCTGATGAAGCAGCCGCAGTATGCCCCGCTGACCAATGCGGAAATCGTCTGCGTGATCTATGCGGGCACCTCGGGCTACCTTGACAAGATCGCCGTAAAGGATGTGACCCGCTTTGAAGCCGGTCTGCTCAAGCACCTGCGCAGCAAGGGCAAGGCACTGCTGGACGATATCACTGCCAATGACCGCAAGGTGACCGGTGATCTTGAAAAGGCGATCCGGGCGCAGCTTGACGCCTTTGCAAAAGACTTCGCCTGAGGGCGTGGCAAGGAGCAGGTAGATGCCCAGCCTTAAGGACCTGAAGAACCGGATCGGAAGCGTCAAGAACACGCGGAAGATCACGAAGGCGATGCAGATGGTTGCTGCGGCGAAGCTTCGCCGCGCCCAGGAGGCGGCCGTGGCCGCCCGCCCCTATGCAGAGCGGATGAATGCCGTGATGGCGGGGCTGGCCGCATCGGTCGGCGGCAGCGATCAGGCCCCCCGGCTGCTGGCCGGAACGGGTGACGACCGCGTGCATCTTCTGGTCGTGATGACGGCAGAGCGCGGGCTGTGCGGCGGTTTCAATTCGTCCATCGCGCGGCTTGCCCGCCAGCATGCGCAGGCGCTGCTGGCCACGGGCAAGTCGGTGAAAATCCTGACCGTGGGGCGCAAGGGCCGCGAACAGCTGCGCCGGGACATGTCGCAGAATTTCGTCGGCCATGTCGATCTGTCGGCGGTCAAGCGTGTGGGCTATGTCGATGCGCAGGGCATTGCCCGTGACATTCTGGCGCGCTTCGATGCCGGCGAGTTTGACGTGGCGACGCTGTTCTTCAACCGCTTCCAGTCGGTGATCAGCCAGATCCCGACCGCACAGCAGGTGATCCCGGCCGTGTTCGAAGGCGCCGCAACATCGGCGCTTTACGACTACGAGCCCAGCGAGGAAGGCATTCTGGCCGATCTTCTGCCGCGCAACGTGGCGACACAGGTCTTCACCGCCCTGCTGGAAAACGGCGCGTCTGAACAGGGCGCGCGTCAAAGCGCCATGGACAATGCGACCCGCAATGCAGGCGACATGATCAACCGGCTGACCATCCAGTACAACCGGTCGCGTCAGGCGGCGATCACGAAAGAGCTTATCGAGATCATTTCGGGCGCTGAGGCGCTCTGAGGAACCGGAGAAACGACATGGCAAAAGCCCCAAAGGCCCAAGGCAAGATCACCCAGGTGATCGGCGCGGTTGTTGACGTGCACTTTGAAGGGTCGCTTCCCGCGATTCTGAACGCGCTGGAAACCGACAGCAACGGCAAGCGCCTGGTGCTGGAAGTGGCCCAGCACCTGGGCGAAAACACCGTTCGCACCATCGCGATGGACGCAACCGAAGGTCTGGTCCGCGGGGCGGCCGTGGCCGACCTTGGCGCGCCGATCTCGGTCCCCGTCGGCAACGGCACACTGGGGCGCATCCTGAACGTGATCGGTGCCCCGATCGACGAAAAAGGCGCGGTTGTTCACAGCGAAGTGCGATCAATCCATCAGCCTGCGCCGTCCTTTTCGGACCAGGCGACGGATGCCCAGATCCTTGAAACCGGCATCAAGGTGATCGACCTGCTTGCCCCCTATTCCAAGGGCGGCAAGATCGGCCTGTTCGGCGGTGCCGGCGTGGGCAAGACGGTTCTGATCCAGGAACTGATCAACAACATCGCCAAGGTGCACTCGGGCTTTTCGGTTTTCGCCGGCGTTGGCGAGCGTACCCGCGAAGGCAACGACCTGTATCACGAGTTCATCGAATCCGGCGTCATCAATATCGATGACCTGGAAAAATCCAAGGTCTCGCTGGTGTATGGCCAGATGAACGAACCGCCGGGGGCCCGCCTGCGCGTGGCGCTGACCGGCCTGACGATTGCCGAGCAGTTCCGCGACCAGTCCGGCACGGACGTGCTGTTCTTTGTCGACAACATCTTCCGCTTTACGCAGGCGGGGTCCGAAGTGTCGGCCCTGCTGGGCCGGATCCCCTCTGCCGTGGGCTATCAGCCGACGCTGGCGACCGACATGGGTGCGCTGCAGGAACGCATCACCTCGACCAGGGCGGGATCGATCACCTCGGTTCAGGCCATCTACGTTCCGGCCGATGACCTGACCGACCCGGCCCCGGCCACCTCTTTTGCGCACCTTGACGCAACGACGGTTCTGAGCCGCGCGATTTCCGAGCTTGGCATCTATCCGGCGGTGGACCCGCTTGACTCCTCCTCGCGAATCCTTGATCCGCTGGTGGTGGGCGAAGAGCATTACAACGTCGCCCGCGCCGTGCAGGGCATCCTGCAGCGCTACAAGTCGCTTCAGGATATCATCGCCATCCTCGGGATGGACGAATTGTCGGAAGAAGACAAGCTGACGGTGGCCCGCGCCCGCAAGATCCAGCGCTTCCTGAGCCAGCCTTTCGACGTGGCACAGGTGTTTACCGGGTCGCCCGGCGTGCAGGTTCCGCTGGAAAAGACCATTGCCTCGTTCAAGGCCGTGGTTGCCGGCGAGTATGATCACCTGCCGGAAGCCGCCTTCTACATGGTCGGCGACATCGACGAGGTGATCGCCAAGGCACAGCGTCTGGCTGCGGCTGCGGCCTGAGGGGGCATCATGGCAGGCACGCTGCAATTCGACCTTGTGTCACCGGAACGCAGGCTTGCGTCCCTAGCCGTGACCGAGGTGGGCATCCCCGGAACCGCCGGCGATCTGACGGCGATGGCAGGGCACGAGGCGACCATCACCACCTTGCGCCCGGGCCTTGTCCGGGCCGTGGGCGCAGACGGCGTGCGCGCCTTTGCCGTGACCGGCGGCTTTGCCGAGATCACCGCAGCGGGGGTTTCGGTGCTGGCCGAAAGTGCTGTCCCGGTCGAGGAACTGACGGGAACGCTGCTGGACAAGATGATCGACGAGGCGCGGTCACTGGCGGCAATGGCGCTGCCGGAAGACCGCGACACGGCGGAAAAACTGGTGCATGACATGCAGGCGTTAAAGACCGCCGCCGGGCACTGAGTTTCGCAGGACATCGAAAGGAAGGGCCCCGGGAAGCCGGGGCCCTTCTTGTTTTGGGGCGTGGGGGATGTTCCGTGCCGATGGCCGGTTGGGATGAGGTGGTGGGGTCTGAAGAGGCGAGGGGCTGGGCGGCTTCGACGCATGGGTCTTGACCCTGTTCTTGCCGGATTTGACCCCAGTCAAATCCGGCCGCGCCCGACCGCCCCCCCCAAGCGGGCGCCCTGCGCCCACCCGGCGGTCAGGCGCGCCCTGAACAGACCGTCAGGCAAACCGATGGCCCCTTGCCTGCGGGCGCGGCAGCCTTCGGCAATCGGACCCGGCGAAGGTCCACTGGACGTTCGCTTCCGGGTCCTCTGGCGCTGCCTGTCTGCAGCCGCCTGCCCCTAGCGCGAATACATCCCCTCATAGATCGGCACCAGGGTATCGGTGTCGAACAGCGACGATACGCTGGTGCCGTTCCAGATGTTCAGGATCGCCTGGGCAAACATCGGTGCGGTGGGCACGATCCGGATGTTGGGGGCATTCCGGACCAGGTCGGTGGGTTCGATGCTGTCGGTGATCACCAGGCTTTTCATCACCGAGTTCTGGATGCGCTCCACCGCCGGGCCGGACAGCACGCCATGGGTGATATAGCTGTGCACCTCGACCGCACCGTTTTCCACCAGCACCCCGGCCGCCTTGCACAGCGTGCCGGCCGTGTCGCAGATATCATCGACGATGATGCAGCTCTTGCCTTCAACCGAGCCGATCACGGTCATCTCGGCCACTTCGCCCGCCTTTTCGCGGCGCTTGTCCACAATGGCCAGCGGCGCATTGATTCGCGTCGCCAGTTCGCGGGCGCGTCCCACGCCGCCGACATCGGGCGACACAACCATCAGATCGCCCATACGCCCCTTGAAATGATGCTCGATATCCAGCGCGAACACCGGGGCGGCATAAAGGTTGTCAACCGGGATGTCGAAAAAGCCCTGGATCTGCGTGGCGTGCAGGTCCAGCGTCAGGATGCGTTCGACCCCGGCTTCGGTCAGCAGGTTTGCCACAAGCTTGGCGCTGATCGGGGTCCGGGCCTTGGCGCGGCGGTCCTGCCGGGCATAGCCGAAATAGGGAATCACGGCGGTGATGCGCGCGGCCGAGGATCGGCGCAGGGCATCGGTGATGATCAAGAGCTCCATCAGGTTGTCGTTGGCCGGGTTCGATGTGGGCTGGATGATGAACATATCCTCGCCCCGGACGTTCTCGAACACCTCGACAAAGATTTCCTGATCGTTGAACCGTTCAACCCGTGCGTCCACCAGCTTGACCGACATGCCGCGATGCATCGACATCCGCCGGGCTATGGATTTGGCAAGCGACAGATTGGCATTGCCGGAAATCAGCTTGGGTTCGGTCATGGCGCGCATTTTCCGGTCCTTGAGCGCGGCGGCAGGCCGCGGATTCGTGGCGTTGACACCGCTTATCACCCGGTTAGGGTCTTTGGAAACCGCAGCTTGGGTCAGGGGGCCGGCTTGGCGCAGATCACCTACTTTTTCGCCACGGTGTCACCTTGGGTCTATATTGCCGGGCAGCGACTGGAAGCCATTGCGGCACGGCACGGCGCAGATATTGCCTACCGGCCGCTTGATCCCGCTGCTCTGTTCCAAAGGACGGGCGGGCAGGCGCTGGCCGACCGGCATGACAGCCGCAAGGCCTACCGCCTGCAGGAGATGCGGCGGCAGGCCGCAAAGGCGGGGCTGCCGATCCATCTGAAACCGCAGTTCTGGCCGGTCAACCCGGCGCCATCGTCCTATGCCATACTTGCGGCGGCAAAGGCCGGGGGCGGTGATCTTGCCGGGCTGGTGCATGGCATTGCCCGCGCGCTTTGGGCCGAAGAACGGGATATTGCGGATGCCGAAGTGATTGCAGACCTGCTGACGGCGCAGGGGTTTGACCCGAAGGTTGCCGACCGGGGCATGCTGGATGCCGCCGAAGCCTATGGTGCCAATCTGGAAGAGGCTGTGGCGCGCGGCGTCTTCGGTGTGCCGTTCTATGTGACCGGGACTGAGCTGTTCTGGGGGCAGGACCGGCTGGACGACCTTGATCTTCATCTGTCCGGAAAGCTGTGATGCAGGGTGATGTGGTGTCTGACCCGGCCCCGTTCAGGGTCTGGGGCGAAGGGAACGCGCGCCAGGTGCTGGCGCTGCATTGTTCGCTGGCCCATGCCGGGGCCTGGTCCGGCGTGGCCCGGGGCCTGCCGGGGGTGGCCCTGACGGCCTTTGACCAGCCGGGCCATGGCCGGTCCGGGGTTTGGGACGGGCAGGGCGACCTGCATACGCTGACGACGCGGATCACGGCAGAGTTTGCCGAACGGCTGGGCGGCGGCGCGCCAATTGACCTGATCGGCCATTCCTTTGGCGGCACCGTGGCGCTGCGCCTGGCGCTGGAGCGGCCCGATCTGGTGCGCGGCCTGACGCTTGTGGAACCTGTGATCTTTGCCGCCGCGCGCGCGGCCGGTGCGCCCGCCTATGCCGCCTTTGCCGCCGCGCATGGCGCGTTTGAAGACCTGGTGCGGCAGGGCCGGCGGGCCGAAGGGGCGGCGGCCTTTCATGCGGCCTGGGGCGGGGGCGACAGCTTTGACAGCCTGCCAGAGGCGCAGCAAAGCTATATCCTTGACCGGATTCACATCATCGTGGCGCAGGGACCGGCGCTGAAGGACGACAGCGGCGGCCTTTTGGCCTGTCTGCGGCTGGAATCCGTCGGCGTGCCGGTTCTTCTGATCGAAGGTGCCGATTCGCCCGCCGTGATCGGTGCCATCCACACCGAACTGGCGCGGCGTCTGCCGCAGGTCACGCGCCTGTCGGTGCCCGGTGCCGGGCATATGGTGCCGATCACGCATCCGCAGACCGTGGCGGCAGCGATTGCCACGCATCTGGCGCGATGCTGAGTCAGCCTGCGACCAGCGCCAGAAAGCCGTCCACATCCGCCTCGGTGGTGGACCAGGAACAGACCAGGCGGACGGCCCCTTCGGGCGGGGCAGACCAGTCGTAATAGGTGGCCCCGGCGGCCCGGGCGCGGGCGTGGCCTGCGGCGGGAAACCAGGCGAACAGCATGTTGGCCTCTACGGGGTGGATCAGACCCGCCCCCGGCAGGGCGGCCAGCCCCGTGGCCAGCCGCGCACCCATGTGGTTGGCCCGGGCCGCCAGGCGCAGCCAAAGGTCATCGGCCAGATAGGCCTCCATCTGGGCGGACAGGAAGCGGTGCTTGGAAAACAGATGCCCGCCGCGCTTGCGGCGCAGCTCGAACTCCCAGGCTTTGGCGGGATCAAAGATCACCACCGCCTCGACCCCCATCAGCCCGTTCTTGGTGCCGCCGAAGGACAGGATATCGATGCCCGCTTTCCACGTCATCTCGGCCGGGGTCGCCCCGGTGGCGACCAGCGCATTGGCAAAGCGCGCGCCATCCATGTGACAGGGCAGACCCCGGGCACGGGCAAGGGCTGTCAGTGCTGCAACCTCGGCCGGGGTATAGACGGTTCCCGCCTCGGTCACGTTGGTGATCGTCAGGCAGCCGCGCTGTACCCCATGCACGCCGCTGACACCGGTGCGCGACAGGCTGGCAGACAGGGTTTCGGGCGCCATGCGGCCATGGTCACCCTCGACCAGAACCAGCTTGGCCCCATGGGTGAAGAACTCGGGCGCACCGCATTCGTCTTCGGTGACATGGGCCGTGCGGTGACAGAACACGGCACCCCAGGGCGGACAGGCAATGGCCAGGGCCAGCGCATTGGCCGCAGTTCCCGTAGCCACAAGGAAGACGGCCGCTTCTGGCGCTTCGAACAGCTCGCGGATGCGGTCGCGCACCCGCGTCATCACCGGATCGCCGCCATAGGACGGCATGTAGCCTTCGTTCGCGCGGGTCAGGGCCGCCAGAACCTCGGGCGGAACGCCAGAGGTGTTGTCAGATGCAAAGAACATCAGGGGGTTTCCTCAATGATATGGTCTTCCCAGTCTTCTTCCGGGATATCGGATTCGGGCAGGGTCCAGCCGCGCACCGATGCGCCAGCCTCGTGTACCGAGGCCGGATCGCCTGACAGCAGGGGGTGCCAGTCATAAAGCGGCCTGCCTTCGTGCAGCAGGCGGTAGGCGCAGGTCCGGGGCAGCCAATAGGCGATGTCCGGCAGCGTTTTCATCGACAGATGCACGCAATCGGGAACGTAGCGGCGGCGGGCGGCGTATTGCGTGCAGCGGCAGGTTTCGCCATCCAGCAGACGGCAGGCGACACGGGTAAAGGCCACTTCCCCGGTGTCTTCGAACTCCAGCTTGTTCAGGCAGCACTTGCCGCAGCCGTCGCAGACAGCCTCCCATTCAGCGGGGGTCATGTTCTTGAGGGGGATGCGTTCCCAAAAGCGCGGGCGAAGCTTTGTCGTCATGGTGACAGAGTGATGCGGGGCGCGGAAAAAGGAAAGGGGGCGGGCCTGCCGATTGCGGCGCGGCGCGCCCTGAACTTGGCAAGGGCGGGCGCAGTTGTTAAAAGCCTCGGGCAAAAGCAGCGTCGGCACCCGGTTGCAGCCACCGCCACGACCCCCCGAAGGAACGCCCCATGTCCGACACTGGTCCAAGGCTTGCGTGCTATGTCATCAACTTGCCCCGCTCTGTCAGCCGGCGCGAAAGGATGGCGGCGCAGCTTGACGCGATGGTGCTGCCCTACACGCTGTTCCCGGCGATTGACGGGCGCGCCGAATGGGATCGGCTGGCCCCCCTGCTTGATGCGCGCGCGTTCCGCCGCAACACGGGACGCGAGGTGATGGCGGGGGAAATCGGCTGCTATCATGCCCATCTGGCGGTCTGGCGCGATTTTCTGGCCGGGCCCGCCGAAGTGGCCCTGGTGATGGAAGACGACGTGGTGTTCCATCCCGAGTTCCGCAAGGCGCTGGATGCAGCCCTTTCGGTGCGGGGGGCCTGGGATTTTCTGAAGCTGAACAGGATCCGGGCCAAGCAGCCGATCTGCCAGGGCACCGTCGGGCCGTGGCGTGTGAACGCCTATCTGGGGCCGGCCACCGGGCTGGGGGCATACCTGATCACGCGCGATCTGGCCGCCCGCCTTCTGCCTGTGATGCTGCCGGTAACCCGGCCCATCGACCACGAGCTTGACCGCATCCATGTGCATGATTTCCGGCATTTCGGCCTGGAACCCTTTCCCAGCCATGTCGATGACGGCCATGAAAGCACGATCACGGGAACTGCGTTTTCCGCGGTGAAGAAATTTCCCTGGTACCGCCGCCTGCCCGTGTATGGCTTGCGCTGGCGCAACCTTTTGGGAAAGCTGGCGCATCTCGCGGCACGGGGGCGGCTGCGGGCCAGGCGCGGGCCGCTTCAGGCAACGGGCAATGTGCCGCCGTTTTCCGTCCAGTAATCAACCATCCAGCGCACCTGACCGTGTCCCATGTGGGGCAGCCGGTCCCAAAGCGCGGTGCCCGGGCGCAACAGGTCGGCAGGGCGGGGCGCGCCATGAAAGGCGACCACCCTGGCCTCTTCCGGCGGGGGGTGCGGGGGCAGGAAAAGGTCAAGGCCGATGGGCTGGCGCAGGTGGCGCTTGAAACTGATGACCCAGCCGCGCGGCCAGAACGCCATCGAACGGGCCTGCGCGCCGACCCAGGCCTGTTCGATGGTGTATTCTGCCACGGCTTTTTCGCGGTCGGCAACAAAACGGTCGATGATCTGGCCTTCCTTGCCAAGATCGAAGGCAAACAGGCAGGTCCCCGGTTCCACCGTGCCGCGCCCCGTGGGCCGGGGGCGCCAGTCTGTGCCCATGTCGGTGGTCAGAAACGGGGCGGGATGATCAAAGAACGCATCCAGACTGCCGCAGATCACCATATCAAGATCAATGAACAAGGCCCGCCCGGTGAAACCGTAGAGATCGTGCTGAAAGACCCCGAGCTTGGCCCAGGCCCCGCTTTTCCACATGCCCTGCGTCAGGCCAAGATCGGGGATCGGCCGGGTTTCGATGCCGGGTGAAAAGCCGGTCGGGTCATCGGTCAGGCACAGGAAGCGGAACGGGCCGGAGAGGTGGCGGCGGCAGGCCGAATAAAGGACGTTGACGTAATCCGCCCGATAAAGCGTGCCCCATTTCATGCACAGGATGACCCGGTCGGCAGGGGGTTTCATGGCCAGACTCCATATCGGCTGCGCAGATAGTCCACGGCGTAGCGATCAGATTTTTCGCGCCCGGCACCCTGTTCGACATGATCGCGCAGCGATGCCACCTTGTCGAAATGGCCATCGGCATAGACCGGGCGCGGCATGGCATTGACCCAGACCTTGAACCCGTTCGACCAGGCCATGCCCGACAGCCAGACATCATCCACGGTCCAGACAATTTCCGGGATGTCAAAGGCGGCTTCGGGAAAGGCATCTGCCGGAACCAGCGCGCCCAGAAAGCCCTCGAACACATCGGCGTGGCCTGATGTCCGGTAAATCTGCCGGTCGGGATGAAACAGCGTCAGCGAGGCAAGCCGTTTCAGCCGGTAGGACAGGCTGCGCCCGCCTTTCGGGGCCGGTTCGGCACGGGGCAGGTCGGGATGCGACCTGTGCAGGCCGAAGCGGTCTTCGATGTTCCAGCCGCGTTCGCACAGGATATCGTCGGGGCGCAGGCAGCGGCCTGCGACAAAGCGTTGCATCCAGTGCCGGTCCTGCAGGCGGTCGTCATCGCACAGCAGCAGGTCCGTCGGCGTGCCGCGCCACCGGCGGGCGGCGGGCAGCGCCTTGGTGGCGGGGCCCAGATCGTGATCGGTTTCGATGACATCGACCCAGTCCGGCAGGGGCGGCAGGGCCGGACGCTGCCCCGGAAACCGGCGGTAGTCCCTTGGCAGGTGCAGTTCGACCCGGTCGGGGCGCACGGTCTGCCGACCGATGGATGCCATTTTGCGCGGCAGGTTGGCAAAGCGCGGCGGGATGCTGGTCAGGGTGACAACGATCTGTCTGGGGGGCATGACCGGATGTCTTTCTTGCACTCAGATCGCTGCCAGAATGCCGCGTGCGCGGTCGCAATCGGCATCCATCTGGGCGATCAGCGCGGGCAGGCCGTCAAACGTCATCTCGGGCCGCAGGAAATCGACAAAGGCGATCGACAGGTGCTGGCCGTACAGATCGCCGGAAAAATCGAACAGGAAGGTTTCCAGATTGGGCTGGTTCACGCCGAACATCGGCCGCACGCCTAAGCTGGCCGCGCCCATGTAGCTGCCGGTCTGCGGGCCGGTCAGCACATCGGCGCGCACCGCATAGACGCCCAGCCGGGGCAGATGCAGGCCCGCGACCGACATGTTCGCGGTGGGATAGCCAAGCGCGCGCCCGCGTTTTTCGCCGTGGATGACCTCGCCTTCGATGCGGTGCCAGTGGCCCAGCATGGCGGCGGCATCGCGCGGGCGGCCCTCGGTCAGGGCCTGACGGATGGCCGAAGACGAAATGCTTGTCCCCAAGGATTGAACCAGATCGGCAACCGTCACCCGGAACCCCAGATCGTCGCCCAGCCGCCGCAGATCGGCCGCCGTTCCGGCCCGGCCCCTGCCAAAGCAGAAATCAGCCCCGACGACGACATGGGTAACACCAAGACCCTCTGCCAGGACATGCCGGGCGAAATCCCGGGGCGGAAAGGCCGCCATGACGGCATCGAAGGGCAGTTGAAACAGGTGATCCACGCCCAGCTTGGCCAGGCGGCTGGCGCGGGCTTCGGCGTTCATCAGGCGGAAGGGCGGCGCGGCGGGCGCGAAGTATTCGCGCGGATGCGGCTCGAACGTGACAACCCCCAAGGGTGCCGGGGGGCGTCGTGCCAGATCGATCACCGCGCGGTGGCCCAGATGCACACCATCGAAATTGCCCAGCGCGACCGAAGCGCCACGGGCCTGCGGATCAAGCCCCTGCCAGTGCGGATGTATGCGCATCGTCCCCCGAGCCTGCCTGACGCGAAGGGCCCCGCCGTCAGTCGAACTTGCGGCTGGGTGCCAGGACCAGCGCCTCGCCCTTCAGAACCACGGTATTACCCACGGCGCAGTGGGTTTCAAGGGTCACGCGGCGGCGGGCATGATCGATGGCCGTCACCCTTACCTCGGTATAAACGCTGTCTCCGGGGCGCACGGGTGCCATGAATTTCAGGCTTTGTCCAAGATAGACCGTGCCATGCCCGGGAAGCTGTTCGCCGATCACCGCCGAGATCAGCCCGGCCGTCAGCATTCCATGGGCGATGCGGCCCTGAAAGATGGTGTCGCGGGCATAGTCATCGTCGAGGTGAACCGGGTTCCGGTCTGTCGAGACTTCGGCAAAAAGCGTGATGTCACGGTCGGTGACGGTTTTGCGCAAATGACGGGTCATGCCGATTTCAAGGTCTTCGATACAGATGGTGCCGCGCGGCATATTGTCGAGCATCCTGCGAATCCTTGGGCTGTGGTCGGGTGACACTAGCCTGGGTGGCGCAGCGGCGCAATCGTGCGCGCAATAAAATTAGTTCAGATGGCGATTCAGGCGCAACAATATTGCCAGACGGATGTTACCGCAGCCGGCCAATCCCATAGGTGGCACTCAGCCCCAGATCGGCCAGCCAGGCATCCAGCCGGTCGGGATCGGGGTTTTCAGGGTTTGGACCGAAGTTTTCGGCAGCAATGCCGCCGGTGACGAAGATCACGTCAATCCCTTCGGCCACGGCCCCCTGCACATCCGTGGTCACCCCGTCGCCGATGGCAAGAAGGCGCGGGTCATCCACGGCGCCGGGCAGGGCGGCAAGGCGGCGGCGGGCCAGATCATAGATCGGGGGATGCGGCTTGCCGAAATACAGGCTTTCGCCCCCCATCCGGTCGTACTCCTGCGCGATGGCCCCGGCGCAGAACAGGCGTTTGTCGCCAAAATCGACGATGATATCGGGGTTGGCGCAAAGCAGTTTCAGCCCTTTCGTCCTGGCGTAAAGCAGGGTCGCGCGATAATCGTCGGGTGTTTCGGTCAGGTCATCGACCAGACCGGTGCAGACGATGCCTTCGGCTTCGGTCAACGGCACCAGACTGACCGGTGGTTCGGCGGCGGCGATGGGCAACAGGTCTTCAGACAGGTCGGTGAAGAAGCTTCTGTCCTTTTCGGGGCCGATGTGATGCACCCGGCGGCCAACAGCGCCAGTGATCAGCGCGTATTGGGCGGCATCGCCGGAACTTACGATTTCGTCATAGCAGTCGCGCGGCACGCCAAGCCGGTCGAGCTGGGCCTGAACGCTGGGCCTCGGCCGAGGGGCGTTGGTCAGGAGCAGAACCTTGCCACCCTTGGCGCGGAAGGCACGCAGCGCGGCAACGGCGGCGGGAAAAGGCTGCCGCCCGTCGTGCAGGCACCCCCAGAGATCGCAGTAAAGCGCATCGTACCGGTCCGAAACCTGCGCAAGTGCGGCAAGAATGGGTGTCATCTGCGGCCTTCCGGTGCAGGGTCCGGGCGACGGGTGCCCGCCCCGGGGATCAAAGCTTCAGCGCGGGGATGATCTGTTTCTTGCGGCTCATGATGCCGGGCAGAACCACGGTATCGCCCGTGACCTTGACCCCGAAGGACGCCTCGGCAAGGGCCCTGACCAGATCATTGGGTACCAGAAGGGTGGCCTCCCCGTTCAGGATGTCGACGATGAACAGCAGCACCTGATCCGCGCCGTCTTCCCGTGCCACGCCGTCCATCGACTGCATCAGGCTGGCCTTGCGGTCAAGCAGCACCCGGGGAGCGGTCGTTTCCAGTACGGAAATGCGCAACTGCTTTCCCGCAACCTCATATTCCTTGGAATCCATCCGCAGCAGTTCGGCATCGGAAAAGCGCGACACGTCGGATTTGGCCGCGAAAAGCTGTGCCGCGTAATCGGGGATGCCGATGCCCAGATCGGCGGCCAGGCTTTCGGCAACGGCGCGGTCATGCGCGGTGGTGGTCGGGCTGCGGAATTCCAGCGTGTCCGACAGGATGCACGACAGCATGGCACCCTTGATGGCGTTCGGTGCGCGGGCCAGGTCGGCCCCGATCAGGTCGTGCAGGATGGTGGCGGTGCAGGCCAAGGGGCGCAGGGTGATGTCGATGGGCGAGCGGGTTTTCAGCCCGCCGACCAGCATGTGATGGTCGATGATGCCGATGATGTTCGCCTCGTTGATCGAGGGCGGCAGTTCCTGCGGGTTGTTCGTATCCACGATCACCACGGTATCGGCGGCGGTGACATCGGCGATGATTTCGGGCCTTGGCAGGTTCCAGCGGGTCAGCACGAAGGCGGCTTCGGTGTTCGGCTCGCCCAGCAGGAAGGGCGCGGCGGGCGTGCCCTTCACCTTGGTCAGGTACCAGGCCCAGATGATGGGCGATGCGGTGGAATCGGTGTCGGGGGATTTGTGGCCGAAGACCTTGATCATGATGCACCTTTGGGGCGTTGGCTGGGGCTGGGCGCCTTATAGGCAGGGTGCGGGGGAATGTCATGGGGGGTATTGGGGGCGGCGGGCCGCGCCCGCCGGTCACAACCGCAGACGCTCCACCGCAAATCCCGCCTGCTGCAACAGCGCCAGCACCCCGTCTTCCCCCGACAGATGCAGCGCGCCAAAGGCGGCAAGGGCGGGGCCGTCGGCCAGCGCCGCCTCGATCACCGGAATCCAGGCGCGGTTGCGGGCCGACATCATGCGGTCTTCCATCAGCGCGAAATCATCGGCCACCTGCGCTGCGTCAAGCCCCGGCAGGGTCAGCGCCTGCCAGCGCGAGAATTCCCAGATCATCCGGCCGTCTTCGGCGAAATAGGCGTCGGTCAGGGTGGCAAAGACATCTTCGGACTGGGCATCAAGGGCCAGCGACAGTTCCAGCAAGGCGACCTGATCGGACAGGGTCATGTCCGAGAAGATGTCGAACACCACGGAAAAGGGTTCGAGCGCGCGCAGAGGGATGTCCTGCGCCCGGCTCCGGGCGATGATGCGCCGGTCCAGGCCGTTCTGCGGCTCTGTCGCGCTTGTCAGCGCGCAGGGCGGCAGGCTCAGCAGCATCGACAGATAAGCGGGCCGCATCTTTGCCCCCAGGAACGGGGGGATTGACCGGGCGCGCAGCGCGTCCTTCAGCCGGTCCCATGTGGCGGGGGCCAGCGTCTCGGGCAGGGTCGGGCCGTTGGTCAGGAACACCAGCGACGGGTCGGCGGCCAGCGCGGCCTGCAGGGCGGCTTCCTCCGCCGGGCCGGCTTCGACAAGAACCGTCGATGCACCGTCGATCAGCGGGGCGAGGCGGGCCATGAGGGCATCGTGGCGGGGATCATCCAGATGAAAGGTGCCGATCAGGTGCAACACCTGATCGCCCCGCGTCGCCCGCCACAAATTCCCCCGCGCAAACGGGGCGGCATCGGCGGCGGCGCGCAGCCCGGCCTGCGTTTCCGCCGAAAGGGTGTCGATCAGGTTGCGGCCCCGGCACATGGCCGATGCGGGGACAGCGACAAGGACGGCGACCAGGCAGGCAAGGGCAAAGCGCAGCATACGGGATTTTCCAAAAGGCCGGAAAGAATGGCACGCCAGCGCCCCAAGGCCAAGTCACCAGATGCAAAAGTTTCACACCACAGGCCGTTGACAGTGCGGCGGGCGATGCCTAAGTACGCCGCGTTGGCACTCGCCTTTGCTGAGTGCCAACAGAAATTCAACCTGAACCGCAGGAGTGTTCTCAGATGGCATTCAAACCGCTGCATGACCGCGTGCTTGTCCGCCGCGTCAAAAGTGACGAAAAGACCAAGGGCGGCCTGATCATTCCCGACACTGCCAAGGAAAAGCCTGCCGAGGGCGAGATCGTGTCCGTCGGTGCCGGCGCGCGCAAGGATTCGGGCGAGCTGATCGCACCGTCGGTAAAGGCCGGCGACAAGATCCTGTTCGGCAAGTGGTCGGGCACCGAAGTGACGCTGGATGGCGAAGAGCTTCTGATCATGAAGGAAAGCGACATTCTCGGCATAATCGCCTGAGAACGCCGCATGCCCGGTGCGTGACGCCACGCACCCCAAGGTCAATCACAGACAACCAGGAGAGTTTCCATGGCTGCTAAAGACGTAAAATTCGAATCCGACGCCCGCGACCGCATGCTGCGCGGCGTCAACATTCTGGCAGATGCCGTGAAGGTCACGCTGGGCCCGAAAGGCCGCAACGTTGTCATCGACAAAAGCTTCGGCGCGCCGCGCATCACCAAGGACGGCGTGACCGTTGCCAAGGAAATCGAACTGTCCGACAAGTTCGAGAATATGGGCGCACAGATGGTGAAGGAAGTTGCTTCCCGCACCAATGACGAGGCCGGCGACGGCACCACGACCGCCACGGTTCTGGCCCAGGCGATCATCAAGGAAGGCATGAAGGCCGTTGCCGCCGGCATGAATCCGATGGACCTCAAGCGCGGCATTGATCTGGCGACGCACAAGGTCGTGGCCGCAATCAAGTCGGCCGCCCGTCCCGTCAGCGATTCGGCCGAAGTGGCGCAGGTGGGCACCATCTCGGCCAATGGCGAGGCCGAAATCGGCCGCCAGATCGCTGATGCGATGCAGAAGGTCGGCAACGAAGGTGTGATCACCGTCGAAGAGAACAAGGGCCTGGAAACCGAGACCGAAGTGGTCGAAGGGATGCAGTTCGACCGGGGTTACCTGTCGCCCTATTTCGTCACCAATGCCGACAAGATGGTGGCGGACCTTGAAGATGCGCTGATCCTGCTGCACGAGAAGAAACTGTCGTCGCTGCAGCCGATGGTCCCGCTGCTGGAAGCCGTGATCCAGTCGCAAAAGCCGCTGATCATCATTTCCGAAGACGTGGAAGGCGAGGCTCTGGCCACGCTGGTGGTCAACAAGCTGCGCGGCGGGCTCAAGATTGCCGCCGTGAAGGCACCGGGCTTTGGCGACCGCCGCAAGGCGATGCTGCAGGATATCGCGATCCTGACCGGTGGTCAGGTGATCTCGGAAGACCTGGGCATGAAGCTGGAAAATGTCACGATCGACATGCTGGGCCGCGCCAAGAAAGTCTCGATCAACAAGGACAACACCACCATCGTCGACGGCGGCGGTGACAAGGCCGAAATCTCGGCCCGCGTGGCCCAGATCCGGACCCAGATCGAGGAAACCACCAGCGACTACGACCGCGAAAAGCTGCAGGAGCGTGTGGCCAAGCTGGCGGGCGGCGTTGCCGTGATCCGCGTGGGCGGCATGACCGAGGTCGAGGTGAAAGAGCGCAAGGACCGCGTCGATGACGCGCTGAACGCCACCCGTGCCGCCGTGCAGGAAGGCATCGTCGTCGGCGGCGGCGTGGCCCTGATCCAGGCCGGCAAGGCGCTGGACGGTCTGAAGGGCGTGAACAGCGACCAGGACGCAGGCATCGCCATCGTCCGCAAGGCGCTGGAAGCGCCGCTGCGCCAGATCGCGCAGAACGCCGGTGTCGACGGGTCGGTCGTGGCCGGCAAGGTCCGCGAATCGAACGACAAGACGTTCGGCTTCAACGCCCAGACCGAAGAATATGGCGACATGTTCAAGTTCGGCGTCATCGACCCGGCCAAGGTGGTTCGCACCGCGCTGGAAGATGCGGCTTCGGTCGCCTCGCTGCTGATCACCACCGAAGCGATGATCGCCGACAAGCCGGAGCCGAAGGCGGGCGCCGCTGCCGGTGGCGGCATGGGCGGAATGGGCGGCATGGACGGCATGATGTAATCATCCGTCCCCGCCTGGGACTGTTACGGGAAGGGGCCCTGCGCAAGCGGGGCCCCTCTTTTCTTGCCGCGATCCTTGCGGTGAACATCCGTCCGGTGGCCCCCAAGGGCAGACCGGGGCATGCGCCCGGCTCTGCCGGACATGATCGCCTTTGTTGCGGCCAATCCGGTTCCGAACCGGTCGGGCCTGGCCGGGGGTATCGTGCTGCGGCGAAGTCCGCCGGGGCGCTGTTCCGGCGATCTGTGGCGATTTCCCTTGTAACGCGGGACATCCGGCCCTATGTCCCGCTTGCTGTATTCTTTCTGTCGATCTTCTGTTTCCTCGCGGCTTCAGTTCTCGATCTTGATTGACTGAGCCAAGCCATCGCATTTCGCGGATGGCACCACGACAAGAACAGGAGACATCACGATGGCCAATGGCACCGTGAAATGGTTCAACGCCACCAAAGGCTTCGGCTTTATCGCCCCGGCGGGCGGCAACCGCGACGTGTTCGTGCATGTGTCGGCGCTGGAACGCGCGGGCATCCGCCAGCTGAACGATGGTCAGGCAGTGACCTTTGATATCGAAACCGGTCGCGACGGCCGCGAATCGGCCATGAACCTGGCGCTGGCCTGATCTTCAGGACAGACGGGTTCCGGGCGGGGGTGGCGCAGGCCGCCCCCGTTTGCATTTCAGAGCCGCCGTTCCATGCGGTGGCGGATATGCACGCGCTGCCCCATCTGCGCGGGCGGCAATGTCAGCACCGGGACGAAGCCCTCGCGTTCCCAGAAGGCGCGGGCCCTGGGGTTGGCTTCCAGCACGGCGACGAACAGGCACAGGGCAAGGCGCGCGCGGGCCACATCGGCCATATGATCGACAAAAAGGTGGCCCAGTCCATAGCCGCGCCGGTCTGCCGCGATCAGCAGAAGGCCGATAAAGGCATCCTGCGGTTCGGGAAAGCCAAAGGCCAGGTCCGCAATGGCATCCAGCCTGCCGCCGCTGAACAGACCCGTTTTCAGGGTATCTGCGGGGCTGGCGGCAAAGGGTGCAGGCGCAAAGAAGTCGGCCACAAGGGCATCGGACGGACCCTCGCCTGTTTCCAGATCAAGGTAATCAGCGGCACGGTCAAACAGGTGCCGCACGGCGGCGGCATCGGCAACAGGATCAAGTTCGCGGATCAGGGTCATGGCGCGTCCCCATAGCGGATGGCGGTGATTTCCAGCTCCTGCTTTCCCGAGGGGCGAGTCCAAGGCACGCGCTCGCCCACCGCAGCGCCCAGAAGGGCGCGCGCCAGCGGCGATTGCGGGGCGATGCGGCCCTGTGCTGCGTCCGCTTCGTCCTCGCCGGTGATCTCGAAGACATGGGTGTGACCGGCGGCATCGGTCACGGTGACGCGGGCACCAAAGGCAACCTCATCCTGCGGCTGGCGCGCGGGATCGACCGGGATCGCGCTGCGCAGGCGCGCCTCAAGATAGCGGATGTCCCGTTCGGCCGCCGCTTCGGGCATCCGGTCCAGCCGGTCGGCGCGGGCACGCAGACGGGCGAGTCCGGCCTGCGTTTCGGCAAGGCGGGTCTGCAGTGCCGCCAGACCGCGCGGGGTGACGTAATTGGGATGCGGCGAAACCGGCAGGTCGGGCAGCGGGGTGTTGTCCGGCCCGTCTTCCCTGACAAAGGCGCGGCTCATCGCACGATCACCTCCAGCGGGTCATAGGCCAAGACACCATCCCATGCGGCGGCTGGCAGGCTGTCGGGCTTGAAGCGGATGCGGCCCAGGTCCAGATCGGCACGGGAAAAAAGGCGCCGCCGGGTAACCACCCGTTCGGGGTCGCGCCAACCGTCTGAAAGGCTGCCCGACGCGATGGTGCAGCGAAAGAACAGGTCCACCTGATGAAAGCCGCTGTCGGGATCGTGGAATTCGTTGATCAGGCAGGGCGCGCCGACGGTTACGGTCAGGCCGGTTTCCTCGTGCACCTCGCGGATCAGGTTTTCGTGCAGCGACCGGCCTGACCGGACCCCGCCGCCCGGCGCGCACCACAGATCTGACCGCCCGCCCGGATAGGCGTTCACCAGCAACAGCCGGTCTTGGTGCAGGATCAGGGCGCGGGCGGCGACGCGCGGCGGGCGATTGTCCATGCCCGGTAAGCTGGCCCCGGAACGGCCGTTTGTCCATGCCCTGCAGATCGGATAGAATGCCGCCATGCGGTGGCTGTTCCCTTGGCTGGTCCTGATGCTGTCTCTTGGGGGTGCGGGTTCTACCCGTGCTGAATGCGTGGTGCTGCTGCATGGCCTGGCGCGGAGCGAAGCCTCGCTTCTGGCGATGGATGCGGCACTTTCGGCGCGGGGCTATCGCGTGATCAATGTGAAATACCCGTCAACCAGGTTGCCGGTGCGCGATCTGGCGGAAAGCTATGTCAGCCCTGCGGTGACCGCCTGCGGGACCGACCGCATCAGTTTCGTGACGCATTCCATGGGCGGGATTCTGGCCCGCATCTGGCTGGCGCAGCACCGCCCCGACAATATGGGCCGGGTTGTCATGCTGGCACCGCCGAATCAGGGGTCCGAACTTGTCGACGCGCTGGGGGCAATCGCGGCTTTCGAATGGGTGAACGGGCCGGCGGCGCTGGAACTGGGAACCGGGCCGGGTTCGGTTCCGGTCAAGCTGCCGCTGCCGGATTTCGAACTGGGGGTGATTGCGGGCGACCGGTCGCTGAACCCGATCTACTCTTCGGTCATTCCGGGGGCCGATGACGGCAAGGTGTCGGTGGCCAGCACAAGGGTGGCGGGGATGACCGACCACATCGTGCTGCCGGTGACGCATACCTTCATGATGCTGAACCCGGTGGTCATCGCACAGACGATCCGTTTCCTTGAAACCGGTGCCTTTACCCCAGACATGACGCTGACGGACGCGGTCCGGCTGCTGAGGGTCACCGCGCCTTGACCGGCGGCTGAAGACCTGCCTGCCGCAGGGGCGGCCTGACCGCAGCGCGGGGCAACATTTGCGCCTGTGCGCGCTGTGCCCCCGCCGGGCCGGGCGCGGGCCTGCCGGTGGCGCGGGCAGCAACGGGTCTTTGCAGGTCGGTTGCGCAGGGGCGGGGGAAACGCGCTGCCTTTCCCGATCCCGCCCAGATCGGCGTCACCGCGGGACGATGCGGTTGACATGGCCCATCTTGCGGCCCGGGCGGGCCCCGGCCTTGCCGTAAAGATGCAGGGCCGCATTGCGTTCGCGGGCGATCTGGGGAATGCGGCTGATGTCATCACCGATAAGGTTTTCCATCGTCACATCGCTGTGCCGCCCGCCGTCGCCCAGCGGCCAGCCGGTGATGGCGCGGATGTGCTGTTCGAACTGATCCACCGCGCAGCCGTTCTGCGTCCAGTGACCCGAGTTGTGGACGCGCGGCGCAATCTCGTTCACGATCAGCCCTTCGGGCGTGACGAACAGCTCAACCCCCAGCACGCCGACATAGTCCAGGGCATTCACGATGCGGGCCGCCGCCAGGATGGCATCACTGCGCTGACCCGGGGTCAGGCGCGCAGGCACGGTGGTGGAATGCAGGATGCCGTCGCGGTGCACGTTCTCACCCGGGTCATAGCAGGCGACGGAACCGTCCATGGCGCGGGCGGCAATCACCGAAACCTCATGGGTAAAGGGAATGAAGCCTTCCAGTACGGCAGCCGCGCCCTGCATCGCGGCAAGGGCAGCGGCGCCGTCGGCGGCGGATCTGATCCGGGCCTGGCCCTTGCCATCATATCCCAGCCGCGTCGTCTTCAGGATCGAAGGGCAGCCGATGCGGGCCAAGGCCGCCGCCAGATCCTCTGCGCCGGTCACGGGGGCATAGGGTGCCGTGGTCAGGCCGATCCCGTTGAGAAAGGCCTTTTCGGTCATCCTGTCCTGGCTGACCGCCAGGGCGCGGCGGTTGGGGCGGATGGGCCGGTGGCATTCCAGCAGATCAAGGGCAGCGGTCGGCACATTCTCGAATTCATAGGTGACGACATCGACGGCACCGGCAAAGGCCGCAAGGGCCGCCGCATCGCCATAATCGGCAGTGGTCACGGCATGGGCGACATCGGCGGCGGGCGGGGCGGTGCCCGGTTCGTAGACATGGGTGCGATACCCAAGACGGGCGGCCGCGACCGACAGCATCCGGCCCAGTTGCCCGCCGCCCAGGATGCCGATCACCGCACCGGGGGGCAGCGGCTCAGTCATTCTGCGGTTCCTGCGGGATCGACGCCGAAAGACTGTCGCGCCAGTCTTCAAGGCGCCGGGCAAGGTCGGGGTCGGACAGGGCAAGAATTGACGCAGCCATCAGGCCTGCATTCGCCGCGCCGGTGCCGCCGATGGCCATGGTTGCCACGGGATAGCCTTTGGGCATCTGCACGATGGAATAAAGGCTGTCCACGCCGGACAAGGCACGGGTCAGAACCGGAACCCCGATGACGGGAAGCCGGGTCTTCGATGCCATCATGCCGGGCAGATGTGCGGCACCGCCCGCACCCGCGATGATCACCTGCAGGCCGCGTCCCGCAGCCGAGGTGCCATAGGACCATAGCCGGTCAGGCGTGCGATGCGCCGAAATGATCTTTGCTTCCCACAGGACGCCAAGATCATCCAGGATCTGCGCGGCTTCCTTCATGGTCGGCCAGTCGGACTGGCTGCCCATGACGATTCCCACCCGAACGCGCATCCGTGCCCCCGCCAAGCCAAGGTGCGCACTATAGCCGGGCGACCCGTGGGGGCAAGGATCAGGCGATGATATCGGGTATCAGCTGATCCTCGATGCGCACGATCTGATCCTTCAGCGCCAGCTTCTGCCTTTTCAGGCGCTGCAATGTCAGCGCATCCGCCCGCCCGCCGCCGGCAAGCGCGTGGATTGCATCGTCAAGATCGCGGTGTTCCCGCCGGAGAACCTCCAGCCGGATGCGAAGCATTTCTTCGGATTTGAGTTCGGACGGCGCGTTCATCTGGCTATGGCCCAATCCCCGAGTCGGTCTTTGCCCGCCGCAGCATCATAGCGGTTTCCGGGCGGTGCGGGAAGAAATCTGGGCAGGTGAAAGGCCTTGTGCAAGGGGCGGGCCGATCCCATATTCCTGATCGCAAGCTGCCCGTTGCGGGGGCTTTGCTGGCTGTCGCTTGATCAAAGGACACAGGGAATGACGAAACTGAGCTTCGGGGCGCATCCCCATCTTCTGGGGTTCGAACAGCTGGAACGGCTGGTCGAGCGGACGTCGAAAACCGCATCCGAAAGCTACCCTCCGTTCAATATCGAAGCTGTGGCCGACAACGCCTATCGGATCACACTGGCCGTGGCCGGGTTCCGCGAGGACGATCTTGCGATCACCGTCGAGGACCGCCACCTGGTGATCCGCGGTCGCCAATCGGATGACGACGCAAGCCGCGTCTTCCTGCACCGGGGTATTGCCGCACGCGCCTTCCAGCGCAGCTTCGTGCTGGCCGATGGTGTCGAGGTGGCGGGCGCGACGATGGAAAACGGTTTGTTGCATGTCGATCTGCGGCGATCTGCGCCGGAAACGGTCGTGCAGACCATCAGGATCGGATGCGGAACAGGAGAACGCCGATGAACACGAAATTCAACGCCTTACCCGATGAGGGCGACCGGATCGTCTACATTCTTCCCGTCGCGGTTGCGGACCTGCCGGACGATATCCGCGAGCAGGCCGAAGGCATAGAGACGCTGTATTCCGTCCATCTGCCCAATGGCGAACGGGTCGCCCTGGTGCGTGACCGCTGGATGGCCTTTGCGCTGGCGCGTCAGAACGATCTGGCTCCGGTCAACGCGCATTGACCGGCTGCTGAAGGCGTGCCTGTCGCCCGGGCTGCCTGAGCGCAAGGCGGCAAACACCTCTGCCTGCGCGCGCCTTGCGCATCCCGGCAGGGGCCATCGCCCTAGGCCCGGCGCTGCGCCGGGTCGGGCGCTGGCCTTTCGTTGGTTCAAGACCTGCCGGTCTGCAGGGCAATTTCCCCCGCCCGCACTGACGACAGCACCCGCACCGCTTCAATTGCAGGGGCCATCGCCCCTGCCACAGTACCACGCCGGGCTCAGGACCGGCCGGGGGCCAAAGCCCCCGGCCAGCGCCCGCCCGCCCCTGGCGGGCGCTGACCCCTGCTCCTCCCGGACTTGCAGGTCTACAAGGCACTGTCCCAAGCGGGCGGGGGAAACGCGGGTCGCTTTTGCGGTTCCCGCCTGAAAGGGCAATTGGGCAGGTCTGCCCCTGCGGCGGAGCAAGATGCTGATCCGGGTACCAACCTGGGCGCAGGCGGGCAGATTTTCACGACGCGCAACACCGATCGCCGCCCTCGCCAAATGCAGGACCCGACGGGCACCGCCCGACTGCGGAGGCCGCAGGCTGTGCCCGTCAGGCGGTGATCAGACCCATCTGTTCCAGCTTCAGAATCACCTGATGCGCGCAATGATCCACCTCGACACTTTCGGTGTCCAGGCGCAGCTCGGGTGCGACGGGTGCCTCATAGGGGTCTGAGATTCCGGTGAATTCCTTGATCTTGCCTTCGCGGGCCAGCTTATAGAGCCCCTTGCGGTCGCGCCGTTCGCATTCTTCGATCGCGGTGGCGACGTGAACCTCGATGAAGGCGCCATACTGTTCGATCATCTCGCGCACGGCGCGGCGGGTGGCGGCATAGGGCGCGATGGGCGCGCAGATGGCGATGCCGCCGTTCTTGGTGATCTCGGATGCGACATAGCCGATGCGCTTGATGTTGATGTCGCGGTGTTCCCTGGAAAAGCCAAGTTCTGACGACAGGTGTTTGCGCACGACATCGCCGTCCAGCAGCGTCACCGGGCGGCCGCCCATTTCCATCAGCTTGATCATCAGCGCATTGGCGATGGTGGATTTTCCCGATCCGGACAGGCCGGTGAAGAACACGGTAAAGCCCTGCCGCGACCGCGCGGGCGAGGTGCGGCGCAGTTCCGTGACCACCTGGGGAAAACTGAACCAGTCAGGAATCTCCAGACCCTCGCGCAGACGGCGCCGCAGTTCGGTCCCCGAGATATCCAGCACAGTGGACCCTGCGGGAACTTCATCTGCGGGATAATACTGTGCCTTTTCCTGCACATAGACCATCTGCTTGAAATCGACCATCTCGATCCCGATTTCCGCCTGATGGGCCGCCACCAGCGCCTGCGCGTCATAGGGGCCGTAGAAATCCTGGCCCTGGCTGTTCTTGCCCGGACCGGCATGATCGCGACCGACGATGAAATGGGTCAGGCCGTGATTGCGCCGGATGATGGCATGCCACAGCGCTTCGCGCGGGCCGGCCATGCGCATGGCCAGGTTCAGCAGCGACAGGTGGGTGGTCGAGGCCGGGTATTGATCCAGCACCGCCTCATAGCAGCGCACGCGGGTGAAATGATCGACGTCGCCCGGCCTTGTCATGCCGACAACGGGGTGGATCAGCAGGTTCGCCTGCGCCTCGCGGGCGGCGCGGAACGTCAGTTCCTGATGCGCGCGGTGCAGGGGATTGCGTGTCTGGAACGCCACGACGCGCCGCCAGCCCAGCTTGCGGAAATAGGCGCGCAGTTCATTGGGCGTGTCGCGGCGCGCCTTGAAATCATAATGCACCGGCTGCTGGATGCCGGTCACGGGGCCACCCAGATAGACCGGGCCTGCGACATTGTGCAGATAATTCACCGCCGGATGGGCCGGATCATCGGCCCCGAAGACCTTGAGGGCTTCGTTCGCCTTGTTCGGCACCCATTTGTCGGTAACCGACAGGATCGCCAGGATCACCCCTTCCTGGTCGCGCAGGGCAATGTCCTGGCCGGGTTCAACCCCGGCGGCGAATTTCCCGGACACGTCCAGCGTGATCGGGATGGGCCACAGGGTGCCGTCGCTTGTGCGCATGGTTTCCACGGTGCCGGCATAATCGGCCTCAGACTGAAAGCCCTTGAGCGGGTGGAAGCCGCCGTTCATCAGCAATTCCAGGTCGCACACCTGCCGCGCCGTCAGATCCCAGGACGGCAGGCTGCCCGCCGCGACCTTCAGCTTGGCGGCGGACTCGGACGAGACATAAAGTTCGGGGATGGGGGCATGGAGGGACATGGGCGGCCTTTGCACGGGAACGGGTGGCAGCGCGTCAGGCCGCCGGGATGGCGCGCATTAGCCTGCGGGGGCGCGGAACATCAAGCGGGCACGGCAGGGGGCGGCAAAATGAGGCGCAAATTTCAAAGCCGGTCTGCGGGCCGCGACAGCCGTCCCGAACGGCGGGGGCAGGCGGGCTGAAATTCCGTCATTCAACCAAAAGCGCGGAAACCTGTTTTGTGCATGACGCGAGGACTGGCGGTTTTCAGTGGCCGGCAAGGAATTTTTCCGCGTCCAGCGCCGCCATGCAGCCCATTCCGGCGCTGGTCACGGCCTGGCGGTAGATGTGGTCCGTCAGGTCGCCCGCCGCAAAGACGCCGGGGACGGAGGTGCGGGTGGACCCCGCATCTACCCGGACGTAGCCGCCGTTGTGCAATTCCAGCTGGTCCCTGACCAGTCCGGATGCCGGCGCATGGCCGATGGCCACGAAGACGCCGTCGCAGGGAATATCGGTGGCCTGCCCGGTGGTCACATGGCGCAGGCGCACGGCGGTGACACCGCGCGGGTTGTCTTCGCCCAGCACTTCGGTCACCTCATGGTGCCAGAGCACATTGATCTTGGGGTGCTTGAACAGCCGGTCCTGCATGATCTTTTCCGCCCGCAGCCTGTCGCGGCGGTGGATCAGGGTGACTTGTGACGCGAAGTTGGTCAGAAACAGCGCCTCTTCCACAGCCGTATTGCCGCCGCCGATCACCACGACCCTTTTGCCGCGATAGAAGAATCCATCGCAGGTGGCGCAGGCCGACACGCCAAAGCCCTTGAACTGTTCTTCCGACGGCAGGCCCAGCCATTTTGCCTGCGCGCCCGTCGCCAGAATGACGGCATCTGCGGTATAGGTGGTGCCGGAGTCGGCCTCTGCGGTAAAGGGGCGGCGCGACAGATCCAGCGCTGCGATATGGTCCGCAATCACTTCGGCCCCCATCGCTTCGGCATGGGCCTGCATGCGCACCATCAGGTCGGGTCCCATGACATGGGTATCGCCCGGCCAGTTTTCGACCTCGGTCGTGATGGTCAATTGCCCGCCGGGCTGGATGCCCTGGACAAGGATCGGGTTCAGCATGGCCCGCGCCGCATAGACGGCAGCCGTATAGCCCGCAGGGCCCGAGCCGATGATCAGAACCCTGGTATGCCGTGTCTCGCCCATGATTGCCCTGCCTGCTGACTGGACCCCCGTATAGGCCCAAGCCGTGCGCGCGAAAAGGGGGCCCGCCGCAGGCGCAGCGGCAATCCGGCCCGCACAGGGCGGGGGCCGGCCTGCGCCCGCTGTGGCCGTTCCGCGACGGGGCAATCGCCTTCAGGTCATCGGGTGATCCTTATGGGGAGTGTTCCGGGGGGCCGTCGCCCGTTGCGGCGGCCTTTCGGCAGGCGGGGAGGCGGTTGCCGGGGGGATCGGGGCGGGCAAAAGAAGCCCTGCCCACCATAAGACAGGAACCGGGGTGTCTGGTGCCCGGGGGTTGGTGGCGCTCATTTGCTTTGCGTTCATGCTGTCATCCCCGCCCACCCCCGCCGCCGCACCTGCCACCCGGTCCCCTGCCGCAGTGTCGCGCATCATTGGAAAGTTGCCGAAGAAGAGCAATCCGACCGCCTGCCGGACGCGGAAAACTTCCCGGTCCGGGGCAAGGGATAGCCCCCTGCTGGGGCAAGAAACGCGACCCGCGTTTCCCCGCCCGCGCGGGACGGTGCCCTGTAGACCGGTCGGTCCAGGAAGGACAGAGGCCAGCGCCCGCCGGGGGCGGGGCGGGCGCTGGCCGGGGGCTTTGGCCCCCGGCCGGTCCTGATCCTTGCGTGGTACTGTGGCAGGTGCTATTGCTCCTGCCAAAGAGACTGGACATCGCGCGATACATAGGAACGCCCTTCCGGGCGGGATCAGGAAACGCAGCGCGTTTCCCCGCCCGCGCGGGACGGTGCCCTGTAGACC
>JADCDI010000061.1 GCA_020251025.1 Rhodobacter sp.
CGTTTCCCCCGCCCGCGCGGAACGGTGCCCCGTAGACCGCGAGGTCCAGGCGACACAGAGGCCAGCGCCCGACCCGGCGGGGGCGAAGCGCCCGCCGGGGGCGGGGCGAGCGCTGGCCGGGGGGGCTTTGGCACCCGGCCGGTCCTGATGCCAGCGCAGCGCTGGGCCAAGGGCGATGGCCCCTGCCAGGATGCGCAAGGCGTGCGCCGGCGGAAGAAGTTCCCGCCTTGCAGTCAGGCAGGCCCTGCGCCCGGCACTTTTCAGCACCCTCGTCAGGACAGGGCGCCCGCAGATGTTGCGGCCTTGAACAGAAAGCCGCGACGACCCGGACAGGCCGCGCGCGACTCTCTGGCAGGCCGATGAAAGGGGCTTGCCTGCACTGGGCTTGCGGGGCCGGTCCCGTGCCGCGCTCGCCCCTCGCCGGGCGGGGCAAAGCGCTGCGCTCCGGCGTCTGCCCGCTGCGGCAAGCCGCCTTTGCGGCGGATCGGGATGCTTTTCCTGCCGGGCAGGCGGCGGCGATGCTTTTCCGGCACCCTGCCAGGTGCAACCGCTTTGCGGCGCAGCGGCGGCATCCCCGCCCCGGCACCGTTCAAGACAGCCGCGCAACGGCCCAGCGCGCCGCATCGGCCACAGCAGCATCGGCATCCTGCACAAGCCCCGCCGCAACGGGTGCAAGACCCGGATCGCCGGAATTGCCGATGGCATAAAGCACATTGCGCACGAAGCGGTCGCGCCCGATCCGCTTGATCGGACTTCCCGAAAACCGCGCCCGGAAGCCGGCATCATCCAGCGCCGCCAGATCAGCCAGCAGGGGCGCGCCCACCCTTGGCTGATACCCGATCTCGCGCGCTGCCGCCGCAAACTTGTTCCAGGGGCAGACCGCCAGACAGTCGTCACAGCCGTAAATGCGGTTGCCCATGAGACCGCGCAGGTCTTCGTCCACCGGGCCGCGATGTTCGATGGTCAGATAGGAAATGCAGCGCCTGGCATCCAGCTGAAACGGCGCGGGAAAGGCCTGTGTCGGGCAGATGTCCAGACAGGCGGTGCAACTGCCGCAATGCTCTGCCTCCGGCACATCCGGCGGCAGGTACAGCGTGGTGAATATTGCCCCCAGAAAGATCCAGTTGCCCAGATCGCGGCTCAGCAGGTTGGTATGCTTGCCCTGCCAGCCCAGCCCCGCCGCCTGGGCCAGCGGTTTTTCCATCACCGGCGCGGTATCGACAAAGACCTTGATCTCGCCGCCCGCCGCCCCGATCAGCCACCGCCCCAGCCGCTTCAGCCGCCGCTTGACCAGATCATGGTAATCCTTTCCCTGGGCATAGACGCTGACCGCCCCCCGATCCCGCAGCTTCAGCACCGCAAGCGGGTCCGCCTGCGGGGTATAGACCTCGGCCAGCATGATCACCGAACGCGCCTCGGGCCACAGCGCCGCCGCACTGCCGCGCCAGTCGGCACGTTCGGCCATCCAGCCCATCTGCCCCTGCCGCCCTTCGGCGAGCCAGGCCTGCAACCGCCCTGCCGCCTGGGGCACGGCACCGGGGGCACACACCCCGATGCCGCAAAACCCCTCCTCCCGCGCGCGCTGCGCAAGCCGTTCCTTCAGCGCGACAGACATCTTTTTCTTCTTCCCGGGAAAGATGCCCCAGCGGGGGGTGCGGGCGGCACGGGTCCTTGTGGCCGTGTCGCGCGGGGGCGGGGCAGAGGCGCTGGCTTTGCTGATCCCGCCCGAAAGGGCAATCCCTGTTTCTGGATCGGAAAGAGTGCCCCGTCAGGCAAGCGGTCGCTTTGCGGTTTCGCCACCCTGCCACGGCATGAGGTGGCCGCAGGACACAATCGGGCGGACAGGCCCCTGCCCCCGCGACCTTTCGCAGGATCACCGCTGCCCGCCACGGGTTCAGAAATCAAGATCGGCGTAATGCGCCGGCTGGGGAAAGCCCGGCACCTGATCGGCCAGCAGCGGGCGGAACGACGGGCGCGACTTGATCTTGGCGTACCAGTCTTTCACGGTGGCGGACCGGTTCCAGTCGACATCGGAAATGTAATCCAGACAGGACAGATGCGCGGCAGCAGTGAAATCGGCCAGCGACATCTGGTCACCCGCAAGCCAGCGGCGCTGATCCAGCAGCCAGGCCAGATAATCGATGTGGTACTTGATCCGCGTCGCGCCGGCCTTGACGTTCCTTGAATCGGGATAGCCCTGACCCTGCATCTTCTTGTTGACGCGCTCATACAGCAGTTTCGATGTCACTTCGGAATGAAATTTGTCGTCGAACCAGGCGCAAAGGCGGCGTACCTCGTAGCGTCCTTCGGGGTCGCGCGGAAACAGCGGCGGCTGGGGCACGGTTTCGTCCAGGTATTCACAGATTGCCTGGCTTTCGGACATGACCCTGGTATCCATGCGCAGCACCGGCACCTTGCCGGCCGGGTTGCGGCGCAGGAATTCCGCCGAGGGGTCCCAATAGCGTTCCTCGATCAATTCCACCTCGATCCGCTTTTCGGCAAGCGTCAGGCGAACCTTGCGGCAGAATGGCGACAGCGGGGCATGATAGAGGCGGTTCATCAAAGGGGTCTCACCGTGGTCTGTCCGGCCCCGTCATGCCGCGCCCCGGGCCGGAATTCAATCCCGCGCATTTTTAGTCGCTCCGGGCGGCCTCAAAACATGCCGCCCGGCCATCCAGCCGGATCGTTTCCGCCCCGTCGGCTATCGCGGCAGCCCGGTTGCGCACCGACCGCGACGGGGCAGCGGCATCGCGCCCCTTGGGGTCGGGCAGCACCGCTGCCAGCCGCGCCGCCTGCGCCGCCGTCAGATCGGCGGCCGAAACCCCGAAATGGTGCTGTGCCGCCGCCTCCACCCCGAAGACGCCCTTGTCGAATTCAGCCACGTTCAGATAGACGACAAGGATCCGCCGCTTGGTCCAGATCAGTTCCACCACGGGGGTGATCATCGCCTCCAGCGCCTTGCGGGGCCAACTGCGCCCGTGCCACAGGAACACGTTCTTGACCACCTGCTGGCTTAGCGTCGATGCCCCCCGGGTGCCGCCCTGCGCCATGGCGCGGCGGATCTCGGCCATGTCGAACCCCCAGTGCAGGCAGAAATTCGCATCTTCCGCCGCCACGGCGGAACGCAGCATCACCGGGGCAATCCGATCTCCGCCCACCCAGGTGCGCTGCACCCCGCCCAGGCGGCGGCCCTCGGACAGCATGTAAAGCGTGGTCGGGGGCGGGACAATTGCGTAAAGCAGGATCAGCGCCATCAGCACCGCGCCCAGGGCGGCCACCCCCCGCACAGCCCAGCGCAAGGCCTGCCGGATCAGCCCGCGCGCCCGTGCAGGCCGGGTGTCTGCCGGTTTGGGCAGGCCGGACGCCTCGGGGCCGGTCCTGTCTGCCTTGGGTCTGCGGCGCGCCTGTACCATCCGGGCAGATCAATCACTGCGACAGCCCCGGGTCAAGCCCGGGGCCGCACGGACCGCTGTGTCAGGCGGGCGGGGCTTCAACCACCGATCTCAGCTTTTCTTCCTGTTCCTTGCTGAGCGAGGTCTGGATGATGCGGCCCTTGGCACGGAACTCTCCCAGCCGGTCCAGCACCTTGTCACCGGTCACCTTGCGCACAAGAACGCCCACCGCCGCCCCGCCCGGCGTCAGCGCCGAGCCGACTTCTTTCAGAAAGCCGTCATTGATCCCGATATCGGTCAGCTTGCCCGAAAGCGCCCCGGCCCCGGCCCCGACGGCGGCCCCCAGCAGCGGGTTCAGGAACAAAAGCCCGATCAGCGCGCCCCACATGCCGCCGCCCGCAGCCCCGGCGGCCGTCAGGTTCACGGCCTGATGCAGCACCACCTTGCCATCGGCCGATTTGGTAACGACCACTGCATCCTCCATCTCCAGCAGATATTCCTTCTGCAGCTTGACCAGTGCCGCGCGCAGCTCGAACGCCGTCGCTTCGTCGTCAAACCCCACCAAGATCAGATCGGCCATGTCGATACCTCCACAACAAAGACCCGCCATGACTTTGGCGCGGCTTTGTCGCGGCAACAAGACGTATTCGTGCCTTTCTGTGCCCGCCCCACGGGGTTCGGACCCGGTCGCAGGGCGGCTTGTCGCCAACAGCCCGGCTTATTCTGCCGGCATCGCCCGGGGCTCATCACTCAGCGGGTGGGCCAGATGGATCAGCATTTCCTTCGGGCAGACCTGCACGAAGTTCAGCCGCTCCACCGCCCAGTCGTTCAGGATCTGCTTTGCCTTCAGGCTGCCCGTTTCCTGCGCGTGGCGCTGGATCAGGCCGCGAAGCTGGGCTTCCCAGTGCGGATGGGTCACCGCACAGGTGACCAGCGATTCGAGGTTCATCATGTCTTCCGCCGTTCCCTGCGGATCATGGACATAGGCCATGCCGCCGGTCATCCCGGCACCGAAATTGGCCCCGATCCGCCCCAGGATCACGGCCACCCCGCCGGTCATGTATTCGCAGCCGTTCGACCCGCAGCCTTCGACCACCACCTGCGCGCCCGAATTGCGCACCGCAAAGCGTTCGCCCGCGCGCCCGGCCGCAAACAGCGCCCCCGCCGTCGCCCCGTAAAGCACGGTATTGCCGATGATGGTGTTCTCAGCCGCCACCAGCGGCGAGGCCATGGGCGGCCGCACCACGATCAGCCCGCCTGACAGGCCCTTGCCGACATAGTCGTTGGCATCGCCCATCACCTCGATCTTCAGCCCCGGTGCGGCAAAGGCCCCCAGCGACTGCCCGGCATTGCCCGAAAGCTTCACCGTCAGATGATCCGGTTGCAGGCTGTTGCGCATGCCGAACTTGCGCACGATATGCGAAGAGGCCCGCGTGCCGATGGTCCGGTGCGTGTTGCGCACGGCATAGGAAAGCTGCATCTTTTCGCCTTCTTCGAAAAAGCGGGCACCGTCCCTGACGATGTCTGCATCCAGCGTGTCGGGCACGGCATTGCGCGGCTTGCTGCGGTCATAGGTGATCTTCGATGCGCCATCGACCGTGATCAGCAGCGGGTTCAGGTCAAGGTCATCCAGATGCGCCGCCCCGCGCGAGACCTGCGTCAGAAGGTCGGCCCGCCCGATGATCTCGTCCATCGACCGCGCGCCGATCTGGCTGAGGATTTCGCGCACCTCCTGCGCATAGAAGGTGATCAGGTTCACCACCTTGTCGGCGCTGCCGGTGAACTTCTGCCGCAGTGCTTCGTTCTGGGTGCAGACACCCACCGGGCAGGTGTTGCTCTGGCACTGGCGCACCATGATGCAGCCCATGGCAATCAGGGCGGCTGTGCCGATGCCGTATTCCTCGGCCCCCATCATCGCGGCCATCACAATGTCGCGCCCGGTGCGCAAGCCCCCGTCGGTGCGCAGCGTGACCCGTTCACGCAGGTTGTTCATCGCCAGAACCTGATGCGCCTCGGTCAGGCCCATTTCCCAGGGCAGACCCGCATATTTGATCGATGTGCCCGGCGAGGCGCCAGTGCCGCCGTTATGCCCCGAAATCAGGATGACATCGGCCTTGGCCTTGGCCACCCCGGCGGCAATCGTGCCAACCCCGCTGGCCGACACCAGCTTGACCGTCACCTTGGCGCGCGGGTTGATCTGCTTGAGATCATAGATCAGCTGCGCCAGGTCTTCGATGGAATAGATGTCGTGGTGCGGCGGCGGAGAGATGAGCGTCACCCCCGGCGTGGAATGGCGCAGCCGCGCGATCAGGGCTGTCACCTTCATGCCGGGCAACTGGCCGCCTTCGCCGGGCTTGGCCCCCTGCGCCACCTTGATTTCCAGCTCTTCGCAGGCGTTCAGGTATTCCGCCGTCACGCCGAAGCGGCCGGAGGCCACCTGCTTGATCTTGGCACTGGGATTGTCGCCATTCGCTTCGGGCGTGAAATGGGCCGGGTCTTCGCCGCCCTCGCCCGAGTCGGACTTGGCACCGATGCGGTTCATCGCGATGTTCAGCGTCTTGTGCGCCTCGGGCGACAGCGCGCCAAGGCTCATGCCCGGCGTGACAAAGCGCTTGCGGATCGAGGTGATCGATTCCACCTCTTCAATGGGCACCGGCTTGCCCAGTGATTTGATATCCAGCAGGTCGCGGATGTGGATCGGCGGGTTGGCCCGCATCGCCGCAGAGTATTGCTTCCAGATGTCATAGGACGCGCGGTCACAGGCCGATTGCAGCATGTGCATCGACGAGGCTTCCCAGGCATGCTTTTCGCCGGACCGGCGCGCCTTGTAGAAGCCGCCGATGGGCAGCACATCCGCCCCGCCCAGCCAGCCCCTGGCATGAACCTCTTCCAGCTTCTGCTCGATGCCCGATACGCCTATTCCCGATATGCGGCTGTGCATCCCGGGGAAGTATTCGGCCACCATGGCGCGGCTCAGGCCCACCGCCTCGAAGTTCAGGCCACCGCGATAGCTTGAGACCACCGAGATGCCCATCTTGGACATGATCTTCAGCAGGCCGGAATTGATGGCGTCGCGGTAGCGGCGCATGGCATCGGTCAGCGACCCGTCGATCAGGCCGCGCGCGATGCGGTCCGCAATCGAATCCTGCGCCAGATAGGCGTTGACCGTTGTGGCCCCGCAGCCGATCAGAACGGCGAAGTAATGCGGGTCGATGCATTCCGCCGACCGCACGTTGACCGAACAGAAGGTGCGCAGGCCCTTGCGCGTCAGCCAGCTGTGCACGGCGCTGGTGGCCAGAATCATCGGCATCGGCACGCGCGACGGTCCCTGATGCTCATCGGTCAGAACCAGGTGCCCCGCACCCGACCGCACGGCGTCTTCGGCCTCGGCGCGGATCCGCTCCAGCCCCTGGCGCAGATCATCGAGCCCGGCCTGCGCCGGGAAGGTGCAGTCGATGAAGGCCACCTGATCGCCGAACTGCCGGACCATCACACCGAATTCGGCATTGGCGATGAACGGGCTTTCCAGAACCAGGATTTCGGCCTGGCTGGAATGTTCGTCCAGCACGTTCTTGAGGTTGCCGAACCGCGTCTTCAGGCTCATCACCCGGCTTTCGCGCAAGGAGTCGATGGGCGGGTTGGTGACCTGGCTGAAATTCTGGCGGAAGAAATGGCTGAGCGGACGGTAGATCGATGACAGAACGGCGGCGGGGGTATCATCGCCCATGCTGGCGATCATTTCCTTGCCGTCTTCGGCCATCGGGGCCAGGACCTGTTCCAGTTCCTCGACCGTGTAGCCCGCCGCAATCTGGCGGCGGCGCAGTTCGGCCCCGCTGAACTGCGCCGTTTCGGGCACATCGCGCAGCAGCGCGTTCAGGTCCACGACCTTTTCGATCCAGTCGCCAAAGGGCTGTGCCGCAGCCAGCTTGTCCTTCAGTTCGACATCATGGTACAGCCTGCCCTCGGCCATATCGACCGCAATCATCTGGCCCGGCCCAAGCGCACCTTTTTCCCGAACGGTGGTTTCATCAACCGGCACCATGCCCGCTTCGGACCCGGCGATCAGCAGCCCGTCGCCCGTCACCAGATAGCGCATCGGCCGCAGCCCGTTGCGGTCCAGCCCGCCGCAAACCCAGCGGCCATCGGTCATCGCCAGCGCCGCAGGGCCATCCCAGGGTTCCATGACGGCGTTGCAATAGGCATACATGTCGGCCCAGGGTTTGGGCATTTCGCCGGTCATCTTCGACCAGGCTTCGGGCACCAGCATGGTCTTGGTCATGGGCGCATTGCGCCCCGAGCGTACCATCACCTCGAACACCGCATCCAGCGCGCCGGAATCAGAGGTACCCGACGGGATGATCGGCTTGATGTCTTCCGCCGCATCGCCAAAGGCGGACGATGCCATGCGGATTTCATGGCTTTTCATCCAGTTGACGTTGCCCTTCAGGGTGTTGATCTCGCCGTTGTGCGCCAGCATGCGGAACGGCTGGGCCAGCCACCACTGCGGAAAGGTGTTGGTGGAATAGCGCTGATGATAGATCGCAAAGGCGGATTCAAACCGGTCGTCCAGCAGATCGGGGTAGAATGCCGCCACCTGCTCGGCCAGCATCATGCCCTTGTAGATGATGCTGCGGCAGGACAGCGAACACAGGTAAAGCCCCTGGATCTGCGCGGCAATCGCCGCCTTCTCGATGCGGCGGCGGATGATGTACAACTCGCGCTCGAAGGTTTCCCCGTCAATCGCCTTGTCGCAGCGGATCAGGATCTGCTCGATCTCGGGTCGCGTCGCATTCGCCTTGTCGCCCAGAACTTCGGTGTTCACCGGCACATGGCGCCAGCCATAGATGTAATGGCCCATGCGCAGCACTTCGGTTTCCACGATGGTGCGGCAGCGTTCCTGTGCGCCGAAATCGGTGCGGGGAAGAAACACCTGGCCCACGGCAATCAGCTTTTGCACGTCAGGCTCATGCCCGGTGCGGCGCACCTGATCGTAGAAAAAGCGCACCGGAATCTGCACATGAATGCCCGCGCCGTCGCCGGTCTTGCCATCGGCATCCACGGCACCCCGGTGCCAGACCGCCTTCAGCGCATCAATGCCGTTCTGCACCACCTTGCGGCTGGGCTTGCCCGAAATCGCAACCACCAGACCCACCCCGCAGGAGGCATGTTCATCATCGCTTCTGTAAAGCGAATGCTCATGCATACAGGCGCGCTTCGCCTCTTCGGCGGCAACCCAGGCATCATCAAAGGTCATGGAATATCTCCCGCAACATGGGGGTTCTTCTGTTCGTATCCGGCCCGCGTGGTGCGGCCGTGGTCGCCCGCCAGCCTGGCCGAGGCCATCGCCCGATCCGTATAGATCTCGGACCGCAGCGGCCAGTCGCGCGCCTGATCAAAAAGCCCCGGCATAAGTTCAAAGTCATCCTCGCCGTCGCGCATCCATAAATGACTGCCGCAAACGGAACAGAACGCCCTTTCGGCAAAACTTGACGAGGCATAACGCGTCACGGGGCCGTCAAAAGTTACGCCTGACGCATCCGCGTTGAAGCACAGGAACAGCCCGCCCGACCAGCGCTGGCACATCCGGCAATGGCAGGCACCGGGGCGCGGATCATGCGGGCCCGCAACACGCACCGTCACGGCACCGCACAGACAGTGCCCGGTCATCGGTGCCCCGGTCATTCCCGCACCATCGCAGGCAGAAGGTCCGCTTTGCCGTCCAGTCCGGACATGGTTGCGTCACAGTCAAAGATCGGCGCGGTGGTGAAAAACCCCGGCTCCCCCGGGAACACGAACTGGCGCGGCGTGCCGTCAACGGGAATTGTCCCGTCCGGGGTTTCCCACTGCGAAATGCCGGACAGGAAGATGCGCCAGTCGCGGTTGATGTATTCGTGGCCCCTGGCCTTTTGCACGATGGTGCCGTCGGGTGTCGTTTCGGTGTAGTCGAACTCGGTTTCTTCCAAGGTCACGCCATCAATCGTCACGCTGCGCCCCGTCAGCCTGTCAAAGCCGCGCACCACGGTTTGCGGACCGCCATCCTCGGCAAGGCCGAAGTCGAAGGTATCGATCCCCGTCGACAGAAGCGTGCTGAAGGATGCCGGATCGGCAGGATCGGGCAGCAGGACCTGCCGCGTGGTCGGGAACATTTCAAAGCTTTCGACCCACTGCGTCTCGCGGTCGATCCGGCTGACAAAGAAGAGACCGTCCTGGTCAAAATCCGCCCGCCACTGATCGCCCGGCGCATCGGCTTCGCAGCGGTAATGATTGGACACACGGCAACCGCGCGACTGAACCGTCACCCAGCCCGTGCATCCCGGGGGCGGGCTGAATGTGCCGGGAATGGTGGTCTGCCCTTCCGCCTCTGACCCGGCCGGCACGGCCAGACAGGCGAACAGGGCAAGCATCAGACGGCCACCGGGCCCGATCTTCGGCAGATGTCCCCTGCCGCCGGAAAGCATTGCTGTCTGTTGCCGCATCTGCCTACTCCGCCGCCACTTGAACCGGTTGCGCAATATACTGCAGAATCGATTCTGCCGCTTCGCGTCCGTCACGGATCGCCCAGACGACCAGGCTGGCACCGCGCACGATATCGCCTGCGGCGAAAACGCCGGGCAGGCTGGTCTCATGGGTGCGGAAGTCGGACTTGATGGTGCCCCAGCGTGTCACGGCCAGGTCCGGCACGCCCCAAAGTGCCGGAATCTCCTCAGGTTCGAACCCCAGCGCCATGATCACAAGATCTGCCGGTTCCACGTAATCGGCACCCTCGATGACCTCGGGCATTTGCCGCCCGCTGGCATCCGGCGCGCCAAGACGCATCCGCTGCACGATAACGCCATCCACCACCGCACCGCCGGTAAAGCCGCGGGGTGCAGAAAGCCAGACGAAATCCACGCCTTCCTCTTCGGCATTTGCCACTTCGCGCTGCGATCCGGGCATGTTCGTCCGGTCGCGCCGGTACAGGCACCTGACCGATACCGCGCCCTGCCGCACGGCCGTGCGGACACAGTCCATTGCCGTGTCACCGCCGCCGATCACCACCACGCGCTTGCCCAGCGCGTTCAACTCGCCACTGTCAAAAGCCTCAACCTCGTCGCCAAAGCCTTTGCGGTTCGATGCGGTAAGATAATCAAGCGCGGGCACGATGCCTGCGGCCCCGATTCCGGGGGCGGAAAGACCGCGCGCCCTGTAGACGCCCGTGGCAATCAGCACCGCATCATGCTGGCCCCGGATGGCGTCAAAGCTGATGTCTTCGCCCACGTTGCAATTCTGAATGAATTGCACGCCTGCTGCCTGCAACTGTTCGATCCGCTGCATGACCACCGGCTTTTCAAGCTTGAAGCCCGGAATGCCGTAGGTCATCAGCCCGCCCGCGCGGTCGTAGCGGTCATAGACCGTCACCTGCACGCCACGGCGGCGCAGCACGTCTGCCGCCGCCAGCCCGCCCGGACCGGCCCCGATGATGCCCACGCTTTCGGCGCGCTCTTCCGCCGGACGGATCGGCTTTACCCAGCCCTGTTCCCAGGCGGTATCGGTGATGTATTTCTCGACCGCACCGATGGTGACGGTGCCGTGGCCGGACTGCTCGATCACGCAATTGCCTTCGCACAGACGGTCCTGCGGGCAGATGCGTCCGCAGATTTCCGGGAAGGTGTTGGTGGCCTGGCTCAGCTCATAGGCTTCCTGCAAGCGCCCCTCTGCCGTCAGGCGCAGCCAGTCGGGGATGTTGTTGTGCAGCGGGCAGTGGCTTTGGCAATAGGGCACGCCGCACTGGCTGCACCGCCCCGCCTGTTCCGCCGCTTTCCGGTCGGCAAATTCCTGGTAGATTTCATGAAAATCCTGTGCGCGCAGGTTTGGGGGGCGCTTGTCCGGCATTTCCCGGCTAACGGTGACGAACTGCAGCATGCGTTGCTTGGCCATGCGGGCACCTTCCGGAAAGCTTGCGTCAGGATGCCTGTGATAAGGCGGGCTTGAAGGGATTAAAAGTCAGTATTATTGACCTATAAACGTCTATTGCGCGCCTTTTCGGTCATTTCCCGCTCATATCAGTCATTTTCAGGTCAGCATAACTTACATATCGGGTCAGTAGCCCGCCAGAAGCGCCACAAGCGCTGTTCCCCCGACAGCGATTCGCCACCACCCGAACAGCGCAAACCCATGGGTTGCCACATAGCCAAGCAGCCAGCGCACCACCAGGACGGCACTGACAAAGGCCACCGCAAAGCCTGTCGCGATATCGCCCAGCGCGCTTGCGTCCAGCACATCGCGGTTCTTGTAAAGATCATAGGCGAAAGCCCCCGCCATCGTCGGCATCGACAGAAAGAACGAAAATTCCGCCGCCGCGCGGCGCCCCGCGCCAAGCAACAGTGCCCCCACAATCGTAGCCCCCGACCGTGATACGCCCGGGATCATCGCCAGGCACTGGATGACCCCGATCCTGAACGCAACGCCCAGGGGCAGCGCCATCGCATCTTCGTAACGCGGGTTTGCCGCCAGCCGGTCTGCAAACAAAAGGACGATGCCGCCCAGAATCAGCATCACCGCAATCAGCCGGGGCGATTCGAACAGCACCGTCTTGATGACATCATGCGCCAGCACGCCGATCACCACGGCAGGCAGAAAGGCGACCAGCACCGAAACAAGAAACCGCCGCGCCGCCGGATCCCGCGGGGCCGCCCGGAACACCGCCCACAGTTTTGCCGCATAGACCGTCAGAATCGCCAGAACGGCACCGAGCTGGATCACCACCTCAAAGGTGCGTCCCGCAGACTGGAAGCCAAGGAAATGGCCAGCAAGCAGCAAATGGCCGGTCGAGGATACCGGAATGAATTCGGTCAACCCTTCGATCAGCCCCAGCAGGGCCGCGACAAGGGTGGAACTGTCGGCCATCGCCGCCCCTTTTTCAGGTTTTCCGCAGGTTCTTCGCCGATTCCCTGATCGCGGCAAACTGGCCCGACGGGCGGTAGCGCCACAGATATTCGGGCAGCACGGCATCGATGGGCGTCGGGGCAATGCCCAGATCGGCCAGCCCCCTGGCGTGGGGCGACACCACATTGTCATGCGCCAGGTTGCGCACCTGATCGCGCGTGATCAAAGCGTTGGTGAACAGTCCCAGCGTGAGGGTCTGCAAAAGGTCAAACGCGCCGCCCATGATCCGCGCCACGAAAAACGGGATGTTCACGATCAGCCGGCGGCGCTGCACAACCTGCAGCATCTTCTGCATCAGCGCGCGGAAGCTGTGAACCTCCGGCCCGCCCAGTTCGTAGATGCCTGGGGCGGCTTCGCCCAGAACGGCCTTGACCGCCGCCTGCGCCACGTCATCGACATAGACCGGCTGGAACCTTGTTGCGGCTCCCACCACCGGCAGAAACGGGCCAAGGCGCGTCATCGCGGCAAAACGGTTGAAGAACTGGTCTTCCGTCCCGAACACCACAGAGGGCCGCAGGATCACGGCCTGCGGAAAGGCCTGGCGCACGGCGGCCTCGCCTGCCGCCTTGCTGCGCGCATAGGCGCTGGCCGCGTCCGCATCCGCACCAATCGCCGAAAGCTGCACAAGGCGGCCTACGCCAAGCTCTGCCGCAATGCGCGCAACGCGCGCCGCCCCTTCGGCCTGAACCGCGTCAAAGCCGTTGCGGCCAACCTCGTTCAGCACGCCGACACAGTTCACCACCGCATCCGCGCCCTGCATCACCGCCCGGACGGACGCGTCATCGCGGATGTTGCAGAACACCGGTTCCACCTGGCCCACCACACCATAGGGCCGCACGAAGATCGCCTCGTTCGGGCGGCGGACGGCGACGCGCACGCGCCAGCCCTCTTTCGCCATGCGTCGGGCAATGTAGCGCCCGATAAACCCGGAACCGCCATAGATCGTGACCAGCTTGTTCATCTGCCCTGCCCTGTTGGGTAAGCCTGCGAAGGTGCCACAGGCAATAGCTTTTCATGCCTTCGCTCACAAGCGCCAAACCTGTGGCGAATTCTTGTGACAGGGCGTTGACACGCCCCGCACCCCCCGGTAAAGCGCGCCTGTGACACCTGCCCAGGTGGCGGAATTGGTAGACGCGCACGGTTCAGGTCCGTGTGCCGCAAGGCGTGGAGGTTCGAGTCCTCTCCTGGGCACCATCGATCCCTCGTGCCAGTTCGAAGGATCAGACAGTGACAATCCACCACCACCGCAATGACCTGCCCGATGGGCTTTCCCTTGGCGAAATCGTGGCGATCGACACCGAGACGATGGGCCTTGACCCGCGCCGCGACCGGCTGTGCGTGGTGCAACTGTCGTCGGGCGACGGTCATGCCCATCTGGTGCAGATCGACCGGGGCCAGACCTCCGCGCCCAATCTGGAACGCCTTCTGACCGATCCCGCCATCCTGAAACTGTTCCACTTCGGCCGGTTCGACATTGCCGCCCTGCAAAACGCCTTCGGTGTGCGCACGGCCCCGGTCTGGTGCACCAAGATCGCCTCGCGGATGACCCGCACCTTCACCGACCGGCACGGTCTGAAATATCTTCTGATCGAACTTCTGGGCATCGACGTTTCCAAGCAGCAGCAGACCTCGGACTGGGGCGCTGCAACCCTGACGGATGCGCAGAAGGATTACGCGGCATCGGATGTCCTTTATCTGCACAGGCTGAAGGGCGAACTCGAATCACGTCTGATCCGCGAAGGCCGGATGGCGCTGGCACAGCGCTGTTTTGACTTTCTGCCGACGCGGGCAGAGCTGGATCTGATGGGGTGGGACGAACCCAATGACATCTTCCACCACTAGGGCGGCCCCTAGCCACGACACCTTTCTGGCCACCGCCCGCCGGGTCATCACCCGCGAGGCGCAGGCGCTGGACATTCTCTCGGGCACGCTGGGCGAAAGCTTTGCCCGGGCGGTCGACCTTCTTCTGGCCGCCGAAGGCCGTGTCATCGTCTCGGGCATGGGCAAGTCGGGCCATATCGCGCGCAAGATTGCGGCCACCTTCGCCTCTACCGGAACGCCCGCGCATTTCGTCCACCCGGCCGAGGCCAGCCATGGCGATCTGGGCATGGTGATGCGCGGCGATGTGGTGCTGGTGCTGTCCAATTCCGGCGAGACGCCGGAGCTTGCCGATATCGTGGCCCACACCCGCCGCTTTGGCATCCCGCTGATCGGCATCGCGGCGCAGGCGGGATCGACCCTGCTGCGCCAGTCCGATGTGGCCCTTCTGTTGCCCGACGCGCCCGAAGCCTGTGCGACCGGCGTGGTCCCCACCACCTCTACCACCATGGCACTTGCCCTGGGCGATGCGCTTGCGGTGGTGCTGATGGAGCAGCGGCAGTTCAGCCCCGAACAGTTCCGGGTCTTTCATCCCGGCGGCAAGCTTGGTGCCCGGCTGGCAAAGGTCCGCGACCTGATGCACAGCGACATGCCGCTGGTGCGCAGCGGCACGCCCATGGCCGGGGCGCTGCTTGCGATGTCGGGCAAGGGCTTTGGCGTGGTTGGCGTAACCGATGCGGAGGGCTATCTTGCGGGTGTGGTCACGGATGGTGACCTGCGCCGGCATATGGACGGGCTGTTGTCGCTGAGCACGGATCAGGTCATGACCAAGGCACCCCGCACCATCGGTCCTGATGCCCTGGCGGAAAAGGCGGTTGCCGTGATGAATGAAAACAAGATCACCTGCCTTTTCGTTGTCGATCCCGAAGGCAGCCGCATGGCCATAGGCATCCTGCATATCCATGATTGCCTGCGCGCCGGTGTGGCCTGACCGATGGGACGCGCGGACAACGCCTGGTCACGCTGGGTCGTGCTGCTGAAGATCGTTCTTCCGCTGATGGCACTTGCGCTGCTGTCATCGATCTTTCTTCTGTCGCGCACAATCGACCCGACCGCAGCCATGCCCTTTGCCGAAGTTGATGTCGAAGACCGTGCCCGCGAACCGCGCCTGACCACGCCGGAATTTTCGGGCGTCACAAGCGACGGGGCGCTTGTCACGCTGGATGCGACCGAGATGCGGCCTGATCCGGCAAAGACCGGCAGCGGCACCGCCACCGACCTGCGGGCGCGGCTGGTCTCGAAGACCGGGGACACCACCGATGTCGCATCAGACCGCGGCAAGGTCGATACCGTGGCGGGCACCTACGAGATGACCGGTACCGTGACGGCAGTGCTTTCAACCGGCTACACGATTGCCGCGTCGAAAATGGCCGGTTTGCTGAACGCGACGCAACTTGATGCAACCGGGCCGGTGGAGGCGACCGCACCCATGGGGCGAATCACTGCAGACGCCATGCAGCTTCGGTCCGATCCGGCCGCACCCGGAAACCATCTTCTGGTTTTCAACGGGCGCGTCCGGCTGGTATACAAGCCGCAGGAATGACCACCCGAGGCACCTGCATGTTCCGTTTCCTGGCCGCTGTGTTTCTTGGATGGCTCATCGGCCTTGTGCCGGCCCCCGTGCAGGCACAGGCGGGCGCGACCGTGGCCTTCGGCAGCATGAAGGGTGATCCGACGCAACCCGTCGAGGTGACGGCGGATCAGTTGCAGGTCAACCCGGCCGACGGCACGGCGATCTTCCGGGGCAACGTGATCGTGATCCAGGGCAGCATGCGCCTGACCGCGCCAGAGGTTCAGGTCGATTATGCCGCCGACGGCAAAGGGATTGCGCGCCTGCACGCCACAGGGGGCGTCATGCTGGCCAATGGGGGTGAGGCCGCCGAAGCACAGGACGCGGTCTATACCATCGCATCCGGCCAGGTGGTGATGACGGGCGATGTTCTTCTGACCCAGGGTACCAGCGCGCTTTCGGGCAAGGTGCTGACGGTGGATCTGACAACCGGCACCGGGTTTATGGAGGGGCGCGTACAGACCGTGTTCGTTCCCGGCAGCGCCGCGCCATGACTCCGCCGCCGCCGGAACTGACCCTGACCCTGACCCTGACGACGGGCACGGGCATGGCCGGTCTGCGCGTGCGCAACCTGCGCAAAAGCTACAGGCGCCGCCCTGTCATCCGTGACATCAGCCTTGATCTGTCGCGTGGCGAAATCGTCGCACTGCTGGGGCCGAACGGGTCGGGCAAGACCACCTGCTTTTATGCCATCGCCGGGCTTGTCATGCCCGAAGGGGGCAGCGTGATCCTGGACGGGCGCGATGTGACGGCCCTGCCGATGTACCGCCGCGCCCGGCTTGGCATCGGCTATCTGCCGCAGGAAGTCTCTATCTTTCGCGGCCTGACGGTTGAAGAGAATATCCGCGCGGTTCTCGAGATCATCGTGCCGGACCGCCACAAGCGGCGCGAACGGCTGGAGGAACTTCTGTCGGACTTTTCCATCACGCATATCAGGCGCGCTTCCGCACTTGCGCTGTCAGGCGGCGAAAGGCGCCGGGTGGAAATTGCCCGCTGTCTTGCGGCCGAGCCCAGGTACCTGCTTCTGGACGAGCCCTTTGCCGGGGTCGATCCGATTGCCGTGGGTGAAATCCGGCTGCTGGTCCAGCATCTGAAGGACCGTGGAATAGGCGTTCTGATCACCGATCATAACGTGCGGGAAACGCTTGATATCGTGGATCGCGCCTACATCCTGCACGAAGGCGCGGTCCTGATGAGCGGCACCGCGGACGAGGTTGTGCGCGACGAAAACGTGCGCCGCGTCTACCTTGGGCGGGATTTCCGCATCGGCTGACGCCGGATGGTCTTTGCCAAGAAGCTGTTGACAACCCGGTCGCACCTGCTTCCAAATGCTGTCAATGCATTTGCGAACCGCCCCGATGCGCCGCTCTTTCGGCGGCCCTCTCTCTGCCCGGTGCAGCGCCGGGTCGGCGGTGGCGCACAGATCTGGCACAACGTCAGACAAGGGAAGGTCCTGCCTGCGGCCGGCGGACCTGGCACCATACATGCGAAGGAGGGGCCATGCGCTATCAGATCAGCGGCAAACAGATTGACATCGGCGAGGCGCTTCAGACCCATGTGAAGGCCGAGATGGGCGAGGTGGTTGAAAAATACGCCCAGCGCCCGACGGAATGTGTGGTGGTCTTTTCGCGCGCCGCGCATGAATACGTCTGCGAATGCATCCTGCATTTGTCCACGGGCCTGACGGCCCAGGCCAAGGGCCATGCAACCGAAATCTACGCCGCCTTCGAATCCTGCCGCGAGAAGATGGACAAGCAATTGCGCCGCTACAAGCGCCGCCTGCGCAGCCACCACCGTGACCGCACGGCACCTGTTGAATTCGACGGCGGCTCCTCGTATATCCTCGCGTCATCCGAGGACCCCGAGGATGCGGAGCCCGAAACGCTTCAGCCCGTCGTGATTGCCGAGATGGAGACGAAGATCCCTTCGATCACCGTCGGCGAGGCCGTGATGCAGCTGGAACTGGCAGGGCACCGTATGCTTGTGTTCCGCAACGAAGGTCACGGCGGGGTCAACGTTGTCTACAGGCGGGATGACGGCAACATCGGCTGGATTGACCCGCGCAACAGCAAGTAGCGCCTGCGGGCGCAGGAATTGAACGATTCATGGAACTGTCCAAGCTTCTGAAACCGGGGGCCGTCCGCGTTGTTGGCCACCTGACCAGCAAGAAGCGCCTTTTCCAGGAACTGGGCGATGTTGCCGCCCAGGCCTATGGCCTGAATGCGTCGGTCGCCGTGGATGGGCTGCAGGAACGCGAAAGCCTGGGTCCGACCGGCGTCGGCCATGGCATAGCCCTGCCGCATGCCCGGCTTGAAGATCTGGGCGGGATCATCGGCATCTTCCTGCGGCTTGAAAAACCGCTGGACTTCGATTCGGTGGACCGCCAGCCGGTGGATCTGGTCTTTGCCCTGTTCGCGCCAAAGGATTCCGGCGTCGATCACCTCAAGGCGCTGGCCCTGGTCAGCCGCACCATGCGTGACCCGGCCATCTGCGCCAAACTGCGCGCCAACAGCGATGTATCGAAACTGCACGCCATCCTGACCGAAGGCCGCACCCATCAGGCGGCCTGACGGCACCCGGCGGCCATGGGGCAGGCTGGCACGCGCCTTACAGCGCGGCCTTCTGCTGCGCCATGATCTGGCACAGATATTCCAGGAATTCGTCGTGCAGATCGGTCCGCGCCAGACCGAAGGCCACCGTCGCCTGCAGAAAACCTGCCTTTGATCCGCAATCATACCGCTGCCCGCGGAACCGGTAGCCGTAAACCTTGCGGCCGGCGGTGATTTCCTCGGCGATGGCATCCGTAAGTTGAATTTCGCCACCCGCCCCGGTCTTCCTGCGATTGAGGTTGCCCAGAACATCCGGCGACAGGATGTAACGCCCGATCACCGCAAGGTTGGACGGCGCGTCTTGCTGCTTCGGCTTCTCGACCATGCCCTTGACCGTTACCAGCGCCCCCCTGTCATCGCCGATATCCAGAACGCCATAGGACGAGGTTTTTTCCGGCGGCACTTCCATTGCGGCCACCATGTTGCCGCCGGTCTCGGCAAAGGCTTCGGCCATCTGCTGCAGACAGGGCTTTTCGGCGGCGATCACATCATCCGGCAACATGACCGCAAAGGGTTCATCCCCGATCAGATGACGCGCGCACCACACGGCATGACCCAGACCCAGCGCCCTGTGCTGGCGCACATAGGCGATTGCCCCGCTTTCCATGTTGGTCCGTTCCAGAACCTCCAGAAGCTGGTGCTTGCCGGACCGGCGCAGCGCGTTTTCCAGTTCGGGCGCGTGGTCAAAGTAATCCTCCAGCGCCCCCTTCCCCCGCGAGGTCACAAAGATAAACTCCCCGATCCCCGCCGCACGGGCCTCATCAATGGCGTATTGGATCAGCGGTCGATCCACCAGCGTCATGATTTCCTTCGGGATCGACTTGGTCGCGGGAAGAAAGCGGGTCCCCAGACCGGCAACCGGGAAGACGGCTTTCGTCACCTTGTTCTTTGTCATCTCAATGCTCTTTCCGACGTCTTCAGACCCTGCGCAAAGACAGACACTCCATACGCGCCCCCGTTTCCCGCGCCCACTGGATTCTGACATGTCCCCGGCAGATAGCCGAAAAAACGGCAGTTGTCCGAATGTCCCCGCGAAGGCCGGCGAAAGGCCGCGCAAGGGGCCGCAGCCTGACAGCGTGCCGAAAAGCATGCGCGCCGCCCGACGGACGCGAACATCCCTGTGATCCGCCTCAAGGGTGGCTTGGCATTCCGGGCGGACCCCGAAAGGCGCCGCCTTTCCCCGCCCGGCCGGCGGCCAGGGTTCCGCAAGGGACGTTCCCGCAAGCGCCACGAAGGGACAGCGCCCGCCCCGGCCAGCGCGCAACGACCGCAGGGCGGGACGGGCGGGACGCACATTTCAGCGCCGGGGCGATGACCCCGGCCAAACCCTGCGCGGCCCGCAGAAGGGGTTCCTGTTTTCCCGCAAGCCAGGCAAAGGCCGGCCCCGCTGCCCGCCACACGCGCGGGTTTGGCGCGAGGCATATCGCCGTCAATTCGAACCATGGGCCTTGACACCCGGCATGGCGATATCGCCGGTTCTGCTTTGATTGCCCGGATTTGGCCTGGAATCCGGTATCAAACCCGTATGGCAGGGTAACGGCAGGAGTGTTGATGGGGGTTAAGGGGTTGAAAGACCGTTGACTTCATTCCCCGCATCCAATTTGTCGACAAACCGACCCGCCGCCAGCAAGGGTCGCTTGCCTTCTCCAGAACCCGGTAGGGTGCGCTTCTGCGTACCTTCCACTGGCGAACCTTTGGGAACGGTGGCGCATCGGAGCGGCGGGTTAGCTGCGCTGAAGCGCACCGCTACGCTTGCGTTCCCCTTGCACTCACGTGCGTCCATGACTATCGTCATTACCACACTAGAAGGAGAGACTGTGATGCATACGAAAGGTCAACACGTCGTCCCGAATGGCGGGAAATGGGCGGTCCGTAAGGCTGGCGCGGAGCGTGCATCAGGCGTCTACGCGACTCAGAAAGAAGCTGTAGCTAAAGGGAAAGAGCTTGCTAAAAACCAAGGAACGGAACTCTATGTTCACGGCAAGGACGGAAGAATCCGTGAAAGAAGTAGCTTTGGGAAAGATCCATTTCCTCCTAAGGGCTGAAAGTGCCTCCTCCGCCATTTGAGCAGAGTGTCTTTATAAACTGCCCGTTTGACGAGGCCTTTGAGCCAATTCTCCAAGTAATTTTGTTTTGCGTCATCTACTTGGGGTTTTCCCCTCGAATTGCAACAGAGAGCAATGATGGCGGCGAGAACAGGCTCACCAAGATAAGAGGTCTTATTGAGTCCTCAAAATACTCCATCCATGATCTTAGTCGCTGCCAAGGGCTCTGTTGCGCAAATCACCTGACGACCGAGGTACCCCTTTCCCCGGACAGACTTATCCCACGGCCTCTGTGACGGGGATGCCGAGCGCGGTGTAGCCGTTGAGGACGCCTATGCGGACC
>JADCDI010000062.1 GCA_020251025.1 Rhodobacter sp.
GACCCGGCGGGGGCGAAGCGCCCGCCGTGGGCGGGGCGGGCGCTGGCCGGGGGCTTTGGGCCCCCGGCCGGTCCTGATGCCAGCGTGGCGCTGTGGCAGGGGCGATGGCCCCTGCCATTGAGGCGGTGAAAGTGCCTTCGCTCGTCCGGGCGGGAACAGGAAACGCATCGCGTTTCCCCTGCCCACGCGCGACAGTCCCCTATAGATCGGCAGGTCCGGGACCAACAGAGGCCAGCGCCCGACCCAGCGGGTGCGAAGTTCCCGCCGGTGGCGGGGCGGGCGCTGGCCGGGGGCTTTGGCCCCCGGCCGGTCCTGATAACGGCGGGACGCTGGGCCATGGGCGATGGCCCCTGCCGATACTGCGGTTCGGGGCCTGAGCCTGCGCAACCCCGGGCGGGGGTAACGCCCCGCGTTTTTCCCGCCCCTTTGGATCGCCCGGATCAGGACCGTCACAACCTGGACCACAAAAGGCGCGCGCGGCCCGGTGGTGCGGGTTGCTGGCGGGCGGCAAGGCCGCCTGCCGCAACGGGTGATGCGTGCAGAAAACAGTCCTGCCATGCGGTCAGGCCGCCTGCGGGGCGGGTGCCTTCCGGAACCCTGTCAAGGGTGCGCTCATCCTTCGGGCGAATCGGGCCGGCGCGGGCGGATTTCCCGGCGTCTGGCAAGGGGGGCGGCACCTGGCCTGCGGCCTTGCGCCCCTTGGCATTCGGCCCCGGCGCAGGGGTATTGTTGCCTGACCTTCTGGTTCTTCGGGTCTTTCTTTCCCCGGCGGTCTTGCCCGATGGGCCGCGCGGCTGCCGCAGGCCGGAGGTTAACCACTTATGAACATAAGAAGAACAGTTCTTTAACTTCCCCGCATGACGCGCTAGCATCGCCGCCATGAGCAGCTTTGACGAACATGAGGATTTCGAGGCGGCGGTGCCCCTGTCGCGCCGTGCCATGGTGGCGCGGCCTGCGTCCTATCTGGATGATCTGAACCCCGCCCAGCGCGCGGCGGTCGAGTCGCTGGATGGGCCGGTGCTGATGCTTGCGGGCGCGGGCACGGGCAAGACCAAGGCACTGACGGCGCGGATCGTGCATCTCCTGAAAACGGGGCGGGCGCGCCCGAATGAGATTCTTGCCGTGACCTTTACCAACAAGGCCGCGCGGGAGATGAAGGAGCGTGTGGGCCGGATGCTGGGCGAGACGGTGGAGGGGATGCCCTGGATGGGCACCTTCCACGCGATCAGCGTCAAGATCCTGCGCCGCCATGCCGAACTGGCCGGGCTGAAATCGAACTTCACGATTCTGGATACGGATGACCAGTTGCGCCTGCTCAGGCAGCTGATCTCGGCGGCCGACATCGACGAAAAACGCTGGCCGGCGCGGATGCTGGCCGGGCTGATCGACGGCTGGAAAAACCGGGCGCTGACGCCGGCCCGCGTGCCATCGGCGGAAGCGGGGGCTTACAACAACCGGGGGACCGAGCTTTACGCGCAGTATCAGGATCGGCTGCGCACCCTGAACGCGGTGGATTTCGGCGACCTGCTGCTGCATGTGGTCACGATTTTTCAGGCGCATCCGGATGTGCTGGCGCAGTACCAGCGATGGTTCCGCTACATCCTTGTGGACGAGTATCAGGACACCAACGTTGCGCAGTACCTGTGGCTGCGGCTTCTGGCACAATCGCATCACAACATCTGCTGCGTGGGCGACGATGATCAGTCGATCTATGGCTGGCGCGGGGCCGAAGTGGGCAATATCCTGCGGTTCGAGACGGATTTTCCAGGGGCGAAGGTGATCCGGCTGGAACAGAATTACCGGTCCACCCCGCATATTCTGGCGGCGGCCTCGGGTATCATCGCCGCCAATTCGGACCGGCTGGGCAAGACCCTGTGGACCAGGGCGCAGGGCGGCGAGAAGGTGCGCCTGATCGGCCATTGGGACGCCGAGGAAGAGGCGCGCTGGATCGGCGAAGAGGTGGATGCGCTGGCCAAAGGCCGCCGCATGCCGGAACCGAAAAGCCTCGACAAAATCGCAATCCTTGTTCGCGCCAGCCACCAGATGCGCGCGTTCGAGGACCGGTTTCTGACCATCGGCCTGCCCTACCGGGTGATCGGCGGGCCGCGCTTTTACGAACGGCAGGAGGTGCGCGATGCCATGGCCTATTTCCGCCTTGCCGTGTCACCCGACGATGATCTGGCCTTTGAACGGGTGGTGAACACCCCCAAGCGGGGCCTGGGCGACAGGGCGCAGCAATCCATCCAGGTGCTGGCGCGGGCCAATGGCCTGTCGCTGCACGAGGCCGCACGGATGCTTCTGGCCGAAGGCGGGCTGGCGGGCAAGGGCGCCGGGCAGTTGCGGGCCTTCGTGCAGGGCATCGACCGCTGGCATGCGGCCACACGGCAGCCCGGCTGCAGCCATATCGAACTGGCCGAGCAGATTCTGGACGAGTCCGGCTACACGGGCATGTGGCAGAATGACAAGACACCCGAAGCCCCGGGGCGGCTGGAGAACCTGAAGGAACTGGTCAAGGCGCTGGAAGGGTTCGAGAACTTGCAGGGCTTTCTGGAACACGTCGCCCTGATCATGGACAACAGCAGCGAAGATGCCGCCGAAAAGGTCAGCATCATGACGCTGCATGCGGCCAAGGGGCTGGAATTTCCCGTGGTCTTCCTGCCCGGCTGGGAAGACGGGCTGTTCCCCAGCCAGCGCAGCATGGACGAAAGCGGCAAGAAGGGGCTGGAGGAGGAACGGCGGCTTGCCTATGTCGGCCTCACCCGGGCGGAAGAACTGGCGATCATTTCCTTTGCCTCCAACCGCCGCGTCTACGGGCAGTGGCAAGGCGCGCTGCCGTCGCGCTTTATCGACGAGCTGCCAGAGGCCCATGTCGAGGTGCTGACCCCCCCGGGTCTTTACGGCGGCGGCTACGGCGCGGCGGGAATGGCATCCTCGATCGAGACGAGGGCGATGAAGGCGGATGTCTACAACTCTCCGGGCTGGAAGCGCATGCAGGACCGCGCGGCAAACCGCCCGGTCAGCCAGCCGCGCGAGACGCGCGAGCTGGTGATCAACGCCACCGCATTGTCATCCTTTGCCACGGGCGACCGCGCCTTCCACGACAAGTTCGGCTATGGCACGGTGGTGGGGATCGAGGGCGACAAGCTGGACATCGCCTTTGACAAGGCCGGGATCAAAAAGATCGTGGCAAGGTTTGTGCGCAGCGCGCAAGCGGCGGATGACGCGCCGTTCTGAGGGGGGCGTTAACCCGGTGCATGCCCCGGCCTGAGACGCGGCCGTCACGGCAAAACACGGTCAGGAAACAAGCACCTTGTTGCGGTGCCATGCCAGGGCTTCTTCCAGCACCCTCAAATGCGCGGACCGGGCTTCGCGGATCGGTTTGCCGTGGAGGCCGCCCAGAAATTGATTGCCGTTCTGTTTGCGCACGCTGTCCGGGACAATGATTTCGCGGTTCTCGGACACTCCGATAAGACCGCGGTCAAATGCCCAATGGATGTCTTTTGCAAGCAGCAGGCCGTTCGCCGGGTGGTCCGAACCAGAAGCTTCGACAGGAACGATATGCGCGGCATCCAGACCGACAATCCGGGGTGGCACCGGGGACGTATACCCTCTGTCCGTGAAGGCGCATAAAGACCCATACTCGCAAAGCAGAACGGCACGGAAAGCGCGGTCGCGGGCCTTTCGCACCGTGGCGGTTGCGGTCAGCGCCCTTGGGGCGCCGAATGCCGTCGGGGTTCCCGCCATCTGGTCATTGATGTAGCGCCCGGCGTCTGCCGTTTCCTCAACAGACACAGGCTGTTGTTGCAGGTCAAGCACGCCCCAGCGCCTTGTGCCGGTCATGGCGCTGACATGGCCGTATTCTGCGGAAATCTTCCTGACCAGATGCAAGCGGATAAGCCGATCATCCTCAAGGTCTTTGGAGAACAAGAGAATATCATCTTGTGATGCCAGGTTCCTGAGCGGACCAAGATTGTCTGTCAGGCGGCGTTCAGCAGATCTTGTCCCGCCCCAGGTCTGATGCTGATAGCGGGTTTCGACAGTTGCGATGCGGCTTGCGTCAACAAACAGGTCAGCCGTCAATCGCACGTCAACTGTCGGGCTTCCCCCGGGAAGGACCGCAGGCAGGGCAGGAAAGAACCTTGCGATGTCCCTGGGAATAACGATGCCGCCCTGATGACCTGGCGCCTTGCCCGTGTCATTGTGCGAGAGCTTTTTGAAAACGAAGCTGTCAAACACTACACCTCTCCTGCCTCACCTGCGGTCCTTATCTTCCTCGCCAGTCCGTCCAGAACAGCAGAAACTTCCCCGGGCTGTTTTCCCCGGACGTCACATTCCCACAGGATGATAACCCGCCAGCCGAGCGCCTTCAGCCCGGCCTCGTTGCGTGCATCGCGGCTGCGATTACCCAAAAGCTTGGCCTTCCATTCCTCGGTGTGCGTTTTGGGTAATCGGAACGCGCCGCATCCTTCATGCGCATGCCAGAAGCACCCATGCACAAAAACAACGGCCTTTCTTGATGGAAACACGAGGTCGGGCTTGCCCGGCAGCTTCTTGCCGTGAAGGACATACCGCAGCCCCCGGGCGTGCAGGCCACGGCGGACGATCATTTCCAGCTTCGTATTCTTTCCGCGAATGGCCGCCATGTTGCGGCTTCGCGCCTCATTGACACCGAGGTCAGACCGCAACAGCCTCTTTGCCCTTCATATCCATGACCCGCGCGATATGCGGGGCCATGATCCGCGCCACCTCTTTGAAGACGGGAACGGCAACGCTGTTTCCGAACTGGCGGTACGCTTGGGTGTCCGACACCGGTATCCTGAATGTGTCAGCGTACCCCATAAGCCGGGCGCATTCTCTTGGTGTCAGGCGGCGGGGGGGCTTTCTGTCCTGCAGGATCAGGATTTCCGAACCGTCCTTATGATAGCGCGCGGAAAGCGTGCGGCAGGTGTCATCGGGCCCGACAAGGCCAAATCCAAATCCGTTTCCTGCCGCTTTGTGCTTTTCGGCATAGCCCTGAAGATAGCCCCAAAGATGGTCCGTCAGCGTGTACTTGTCGCTGACCCTGCCCATACTGCCTTCGGTGTACGGAAACTCCGGCAATTCCGTTCCGTCCTGCGGATGAAGAATTGACCGCATCTTCGCCTTTCCTTTTTCAGGAAGCTGCAAAGCATCAAACGAAAATCCGGTATCTTCCCTGAAGCCAACCAGAACAATTCTTTCCCTGTGCTGGGGCAGAAAATGCCCGGCGTCGATGACCTGCGCCCTGACGGTGTAACCAAGCGATTCAAGGGCGCCAAAGATGATCTGATAGGTCTTGCCCCTGTCGTGAGACTTAAGGTTCTTGACATTTTCAAGAAGGAATGCAGACGGGCGATGATGTTTCAGAACACGGATGACATCGTAGAAAAGCGTTCCCTGCGCCTCACACTCGAAGCCATGCAGTCTGCCAAGGGAATTCTTCTTTGAAACTCCGGCGATCGAGAAGGGCTGACAGGGGAAACCCGCACAAAGAACATCGTGGGCGGCGATTGTTGCCGCGTGAACCTGTCGTATGTCGCCTTCGATTGGCCGGTTGTCACGGTAGTTCGCCTCGTAGGTGAGGCGTGCGTACCTGTCCCATTCGCTTGTGAAAACACAGCGTCCGCCAATACTCTCCATGGCTTGCCGGAGGCCGCCGATTCCCGCGAAAAGGTCGATGAAGGCAAAGCCCTTTTCCATGCGTGCGTCCCCTTTTGTTCTCACCATATATCGTGCTTTCCCATCCGTCCAGGGCGAAGTTGAAGATCCTTTCCTGACAAAGTGCCGTGGCGGATACCTTCCTTGCGTTCCGTTCGGCGCCGCCGCATGTCCCTCCATCGCATCGAACAAGAGCGCCGCCGGCAGCCCCCGCAGCGCGCAGCGATGCCGATGGCGGGGCCTTGTGCCTGCTGCGACTGTCCGGGATCACGGTGTCGTCCGGGTGCCGGGCGGGGACAGGAACCTGCATGGCACAGGTGCGCAAACGCTTCGCCGGGGATCGGCCCGCCGATCTTTCCGGGGGGCAACGATCCCGGCATGGCGCAGGGCGGCGATGAAGGATAAGGCGTGCCCGGGCATATGTCTGCTGTCTGGCAGACAGGTTTCAGCGCCCGGGGACGGGACCCGGCTGCGCACAGCCTTTCGCCTGCCCGCGCGGTCAGCGCTGCGATGTTGCCCAGCGCGGGCTGACCCAGGGTTCCAGATTTTCCGGTGCCAGTGGCGTGCGGCCCAGGATGTGATCGGCGGCCTTCTCGCCCACCATGATCGAGGGGGCATTGAGGTTGCCGTTGGTCACGCGCGGGAAGATCGAACTGTCGGCAACCCGCAGCCCGTCAACCCCGATGACACGGCAGCAGGGATCGACCACCGCCATGGGGTCGTCGCGCCGCCCCATCCGCGCCGTTCCGCAGGGATGATAGGCGCTTTCGGCATGGTCGCGGACAAAGGCATCCAACCCGTCATCCGATTGCACCGCAGCGCCGGGCTGGATTTCATGCTTCACGAAGGGCTGCATCGCCGCCTGTGCGAAAATCTCGCGGGTCAGGCGGATGCAGGTGCGGAAATCCTGCCAGTCGTCGGGATGGGACATGTAATTGAAGCGGATCACCGGGGCCGCCGCCGGATCGGCCGAGCGCAGCGTCACCGAGCCGCGCGATTTCGACCGCATCGGGCCGACATGGGCCTGAAAGCCGTGCCCCTGGGCCGCCGCCTTGCCGTCATAGCGCACCGCGAGGGGAAGGAAATGATACTGGATGTCGGGGTAATCCACCCCGGATCCGGAGCGGATGAAGGCGCAGGCTTCGAACTGGTTCGACGCACCAAGGCCGCGTCCGGTCAGCAGCCACTGCGCGCCGATGCTGGCCTTGCCCCAGAGATTCCAGTGCCTGTAAAGCGTGACCGGCCGGCTGGCGGCGAATTGAAGATATACCTCCAGATGATCCTGAAGATTGGCCCCCACGCCCGGACGATCGGCGATGACCGCAATGCCATGTTCCGCCAGATGTGCCGCAGGACCGATGCCCGACAGCATCAGAAGCTTCGGCGTGTTGATCGACGAGGCGGCAAGCACCACCTCGCCCGCAGCGGGGATCACACGCAAGGCGCCGCCCTGCGATACCTCGACCCCGGTGGCGCGCCCGTTTTGCACGATCACCCGTTGCGCCAGCGCGCGGACGACCTGCACCTTGCCGGTCTTCACTGCGGGGCGCAGATAGGCATTGGCCGCAGACCAGCGCCTGCCCTTCCAGATCGTGGCTTCCATCGGGCCGAAGCCTTCCTGCGCGCGGCCGTTGTAATCATCCGTGACCGGATAACCGGCCTGCCTGCCCGCTTCGATGAAGGCATCGAACAGCGGATTGTCGCGGGGGCCGCGCGTGACGTGCAGCGGGCCGTCATGGCCGCGCCATTCGGGATCGCCCGCATCGCCGTGCCAGTGTTCCATGCGCTTGAAATAGGGCAGCACATCGGCATAGGCCCAGCCTCTGGCACCCTGATCGGCCCAATGGTCAAAGTCGCGCGCATGGCCGCGCACATAGACCATGCCGTTGATGCTGGACGACCCGCCCAGCACCTTGCCGCGCGGGGTCGCCAGCACGCGGTTGCCCAGGTGCGGCTCGGGCTCTGTGTGCAGGCCCCAGTCATAGCGGGCCATGTTCATCGGATAGGACAGGGCGGCGGGCATCTGGATGAAGGGACCGGCATCGGTGCCGCCGTGTTCGATCACCGTCACGTTCAGCCCGGCCATGCCCAGCCGGTAAGCCATGGCACAGCCTGCCGAACCTGCGCCCACGATCACCACGTCTGCCGTCATGTTCACTCCGATCCGACAAGGGCGGTGAAGCGGCCAAGCGCCACATTCCCGCCGGTTGCAACGATGACCACCGTCTTGCCGCGGACCGGGATCCGGCCATCCAGCACGGCGGCCAGCGCCACCGCGCCCGAGGGTTCCAGCACCAGTTTCAGCCGCTCGAAGGCAAAGCGCATGGCATGGGCCACCGGGCCGTCGGCCACCGCCACGCCGCGCACGCCGGCCTTGCGCGCGGCGGCAAGCGGTGCCGTGCCGGGGGCGGTCGCCTGCAGCGCATCCGCGATGGTCGGGGTCGCGCCGGGCACGCGCCGCATCCCGCCAGCCGACAGAGACAGGCCCATGCCGTTGTAGCCTTCGGGCTCTACCGCCCAGATCGCCGCTGCGGGGCTGGCGTAATGCAGCGCCAGGGCCAGCCCGCCCAAAAGCCCGCCGCCGCCGACAGGACAGGCCACGACATCCGCCGTCAGGCCAAGGTCCTGCACCTGTTCCAGCAGTTCAAGGCCGGCCCCCGCCTGCCCGGCCACGATCAGCGGATCATCAAAGGGATGCAGCAGCACAAGACCCTCGCGGGCGGCAATGTCGCGGGCCAGGGCTGCGGCCACCTCTTCGCGCGGGCGGTCGCCGTGGTGCGACAGGATCACCCGCGCGCCGTAGCCTTCGGTTGCCTCGCGCTTCAGCGCAGGCGCGTCGGCGGGCATGACGATGGTGACAGGCACGCCCAGGCTGCGGCCCGCCGCCGCCAGTCCTTGCGCGAAATTGCCCGAGGAAAAGGCAACGACCCCCCGCGCGCGATCTTCGGGGGGCAGGCACCAAAGCCGCCAGTACGCGCCCCGGATCTTGAACGACCCCGTCGATTGCAGGCTTTCCGCCTTGACCAGCGCCCGGGCCGCCCCGGTGGCACGGGCCAGCGCATCACAGTCCAGCAGCGGGGTGCGCTGCGTTGCGGCCCGCGTCACGGCATAGGCTGCGGCAAGGTCCGCCAAAGCGGGCACAAGGGCGGGATGCATCATTCGCCCCTTGGAAATCGCTGGCCGGTTTCCAGCACGTTCAGGTCCATGTGGTTGCGCATGTAGCGTTCGGACGCCTTCTGCAGCGGCTGGAAATCCCACGGGTAATAGGCCCCGTTGCGCAGGGCCTGATACACGATCAGGCGGCGGGCCTGACTGGCGCGCACTTCGGCATCGAACCGCGCCAGGTCCCAGCGCGCCTGCGCCTCGTGCTTCAGTCCGGCAAGGGTGGCGGCATGGGCGGGGTCGGCGGCAAGGTTGTGCCGCTCTTGCGGATCTGCTTCCAGATCGAACAAAAGGTCGGGGTCGAGCGCGCAGAGGATCAGCTTCCAGCGGCCCTTGCGCAGGCCGATCATCGGGGCTTCGCTGGCCTCGGCGGCATATTCCATGGGCACCGCCGGGCGCGGGCCCTGACCTGTCGCCAGCGGGATCAGAGAGGTGCCGTCCATCCAGGGGCGGATGTCTTGCATCGGGACCCCGGCCAGGTCGCACAGCGTGGGCATCACATCCAGCGTGGACACAGGCTGGCGGATCAGGCCGGGGGGCAGGCCGGGGGCCGCGATCATCAGGGGCACGCGGGCCGAACCTTCGAAAAAGCTCATCTTGAACCACAGGCCCCGTTCGCCCAGCATGTCGCCGTGATCCGAGACAAAGACGATGACCGCCTCTTGCCGCGTCGCCGCCAGCGCTGCCAGAACCTCGCCGATCCTGTCATCGATGTATGAGATATTGGCGAAATAGGCGCGGCGCGACCGGGCGACCATGTCATCGGTCAGGGTGTAGCTGTGCCGGTCGCTGGCCCGCAGGATGCGCTGCGAATGGGGATCCTGGGCGTCAAAGGGAACGTCCGGAATCTGCGGCATCAGATGGGCGCAGTCCTGATAAAGGTCCCAGTATTTCCGGCGCGCGACGTAAGGATCGTGCGGATGGGTAAAGCTGACGGTCATCATCCAGGGCCGGGCATCCGCCCCGCGCGCCAGATCATAGACCTTCTGCGTGGCGTGAAAGGCAACCTCGTCGTCATATTCCAGCTGATTGGTGATTTCGGCCACACCCGCGCCGGTGACCGACCCCATGTTGTGATACCACCAGTCGATGCGTTCGCCGGGGCGGCGGTAATCGGGCGTCCAGCCGAAATCGGCGGGATAGATATCGGTGGTCAGACGGTCTTCAAAGCCGTGCATCTGGTCGGGGCCGACGAAATGCATCTTGCCCGACAGCACGGTGCGGTAGCCGGCACGGCGCAGGTGATGGGCAAAGGTGGGAATGTCGCTGCGAAATTCTGCCGCGTTGTCATAAACGCCGGTGCGCGACGGCAGTTGCCCCGACATGAAGGCGGCACGGGCCGGCGCACAAAGCGGCGAGGCCGTGTAGGTATTGGCAAAGCGCGCCGACCGTGCCGCAAGCGCCCTGAGATTGGGCGTATGCAGCCAGTTTGCCGGGCCGTCGGGAAAGAACGGGCCGGCAAGCTGATCGACCATGAAGATCAGGATGTTCGGCCCGGTCACGTCCTGGCACCCCGCCCCAGTTCGGCGGCCAGGACACCCAGCACGGTTTCGACCGCACCCGCACGGTCGGCCTTGCCGCGCACAAGGACCTGTCGCAGATAGACGCCGTCGATCAGGGCGGCCAGTGCCTCGGCAACCGTGGCCGCGCGCGGCCCCACAAGCGGACGCAGGCCATGGCGCAGGTTTGACCGAAGGCGGCGCTGATAGACATCCAGAAGACGCGCGGCCTCGGGCATGGTCTGGGCCATGACGTAGAAGTTAAGCCAGGCCCCGATCACCTCGCGCCGGAAGTTGGCCGGGCTGAACGACGCGTGCACCACCGCCTGCACCCGCGCCTCGGGCCCCCGGGCCACGGCCAGCGCCCCGCGCACCTCGGCCCCGTACAGGGTCAGCACATGCCGCATCGCGGCCAGAAACATGCCCTCTTTCCCGCCAAAATAATGATGCGCCAGCGCAGAAGACATTCCGGCGCGCCGGGCAATCTGGCTGACCGTCACATCAAGGCTGCCTGTGCGCCCGATCTCGGCAATCGTGGCGTTGACCAGCGCAGCCTTTCGGATAGGCTCCATTCCCAGCTTGGGCATCGGTGGACTTCCTTGCGATAAAGCTTGCCATCCGATGCCAGCCTGACGTTAATTGACCCGTCAATCAACAAAAAACAGGGAGACTGCCACCATGACCACCTTCCGCAATGCGCTTCTTGCAAGCGCCGTGGCGCTGACTGCGGCACCGGCCTTTGCAACCTGCGACAAGGTCACGTTTTCCGATGTGGGCTGGACGGACATCACCGCCACCACCGCCGTGACGACGCTGATCCTCGAGGCACTTGGCTATGAGACCGAGACCAAGGTGCTGTCGGTTCCGGTGACCTACACCTCGATGGCCGAAGGCGATATCGACGTATTCCTTGGCAACTGGATGCCGACGATGGAGGGCGACATCGCCCCCTACCGCGATGCGGGGACCGTGGACGTTGTGCGGACCAACCTGGAAGGTGCCAAGTATACGCTGGCCACCAATGCCAAAGGCGCCGAGCTCGGCATCAGGGATTTCGCCGATATTGCCGCCCATGCCGAAGCGCTTGACGGCAAGATCTATGGGATCGAGGCCGGCAATGACGGCAACCGCCTGATCATGGACATGGTCGCACAGGATGCCTTCGGCCTGAAGGACTTTGAAGTCGTCGAAAGCAGCGAACAGGGCATGCTGGCGCAGGTCGCCCGCGCGGACGAACGCGGTGAACCCGTGGTCTTCCTGGGGTGGGAGCCGCACCCGATGAACGCCAACTTCAATATGTCCTACCTGACGGGGGGTGATGATTTCTTCGGCCCGAACCTGGGCGGGGCCACGGTGGCCACCAACACCCGCGCGGGCTATGTCGCCGAATGCCCGAACACCGGCAAACTGCTGCAGAACCTGTCCTTCACGCTGGCCATGGAAAACGAGATCATGGGCGCGATCCTGAACGACGGGGTTGATCCGGCTGCGGCGGCGAAAGCCTGGCTGCAGGCGAACCCGGATGCCGTCGGCCCCTGGCTTGAGGGTGTGACCACCAAGGACGGCGGCGATGCCGTGGCGGCCGTGACCGCAGCGCTTGCCGGCTGAGGATGGGCATTGCCGCGCAAATCCTCCGCCCTGCCGCGATTCTGATTGCGGCAGAGTGGAATTTTGCCGGCCACCTTGCCTGTGGCGGATCACCACGTACCCCGGGGTATTGGGTGCCATGACGCTTCGGCGAACAAATGCACTGCTTTCGAATACCGCGTCCGGACCGGCAAGGTCACGCGCCGGTGGCGCGTGGCCCGGTCCGTTGCCCAAAGGCGCAAGCCGCAGGGCAAGGGGGGCTGGTCTTGGGATATGGCTGGTAAATCAGGCCGCGCCCGCCCAGGCAGGCGCGGACTGATTTGACGCGGGTCAAATCAGTCAGGAAGAACGGGAATCGCGCAATGCCGGCCAGCTCAAGGATTCATGGTCATGGTCATGGTCTGAAACACGTCCCGGTCCTGCCTGTAACTCGGCTGCCCCGGACAATCCGGTCCAGCGGCCACAGTTGAAGGAATCACTCCGGCATGGATTGGCTGAACATTCCCAAGATTCCCGTAGGCGATACGGCAGAACTGGTGTTCGACTGGCTGAAATCCAACGCACGCTGGTTGTTCGACGGCATGTCGGCGGTGATGGACTGGCTGATCGCCGGCGTGCTTTGGGCGTTGCAGGCACCGCCGCCGCTGGCGATCATCGCCGCCTTCGTCGCACTGACCTGGACCCTGCAGCGGTCATGGAAAACCTGCCTGCTGGTGCTGCTTGGCTTTCTGTTCATCCTCAATCAGGACTACTGGGAAGAAACCACCGAAAGCCTGGCGCTTGTGCTGTCGTCCTGCGTGGTCTGCATGGGGCTGGGGGTGCCCATCGGCATCTGGCTGGCACACCGGCCCCGCGCCTATGCCGCGGTCAGCCCGGTGCTGGACCTGATGCAGACGCTGCCGACCTTCGTCTACCTCATCCCCGCCATCATCTTTTTCGGTCTTGGCATGGTGCCGGGCCTGATCGCCACGGTGATCTTCGTGCTGCCCGCCCCGATCCGGCTGACCTGGCTGGGTGTTTCGGGTACGCCGACAACCCTGCTGGAAGCGGCGACAGCCTTTGGCGCCACGCCGTCACAGCGGCTGTGGAAGGTAGAGCTTCCTTACGCCTTTCCGCAGATCATGGCCGGGCTGAACCAGACCATCATGCTGTCGCTGTCGATGGTGGTCATCGCTGCCTATGTCGGTGCCGACGGGCTGGGCAAGCCGGTGGTGCAGGCGTTGAGCCGGGTCGATACCTCGCTTGGATTTGAATCGGGATTCGTGATTGTCGTGGTCGCCATCGTGCTGGACCGGATGCTGAGGTTGACCCGCAAATGACCGACATGACCCCCGCCGTGGAATTCGACCGCGTGTCGATCGTGTTCGGCGACCGGCCCGACATCGCGCTGCCGATGATGGACAAGGGCAAGACCCGGGCCGAGGTGCAGGCGGCCTGCGGGCAGATCCTGGGCGTGCACGACTGTTCGCTGACCGTGGGCAAGGGCGAGATTCTGGTGCTGATGGGCCTGTCGGGGTCCGGCAAATCAACCCTGCTGCGCGGGGTGAATGCGCTGAACCCCGTTGTACGGGGCGAGGTGCGGGTACTGGACGGGGATCGCATGGTCAGCGTGACCAGGGCCGATCCCGCCACCTTGCGCCGCCTGCGGCTGACCCGAATCGCCATGGTGTTCCAGGCCTTCGGCCTGCTGCCCTGGCGCACCGTGCGCGAGAATGTGGGGCTTGGCCTTGAACTGGCGGGGCTTGCGGCAGAACAGCGGCGCGATCTTGTGGATGTGCAGCTGGCGCTGGTGAACCTGACACAATGGGCCGACCGCAAGGTGGCCGAGCTTTCGGGCGGCATGCAGCAACGCGTGGGTCTTGCCCGCGCCTTTGCCACCGAGGCCCCGATCCTGCTGATGGACGAGCCATTCTCGGCGCTGGATCCGCTGATCCGCACCCGGCTGCAGGACGAGTTGCTGGACCTTCAGGCCAGGCTCAGGCGTACGATCATCTTCGTCAGCCATGACCTGGACGAGGCGTTCAAGCTGGGCAACCGCATTGCCCTGATGGACGGCGGCCGGATCGTGCAATGCGGCACCGCGCGCGAGATCATTGCCAGCCCGGCGTCAGATTATGTGCAGGATTTCGTGGCCCACATGAACCCGCTGGGGGTTCTGACCGCATCGGATGTGATGGTTGCCGGACCGCCCGCAGACCCTGCCGCCACGGTTGCCGTCGCGCCATCGACCCCGGTGCGCGTGGTGATGGAGCATCTGCGGGACGGGGCCGGGGCGGTTTCGGTTGCCCAAAACGGGACCATCATCGGCACGATCCGCGCCGAAGGGCTGATGGGCAGGCTGCTGAACCCGCAAGGTCCCGGGGCGCAGCTCAGCGGCGCGCGCGGATAACGACCCTGTCCGCCGCGTAAAGCTCCAGCGCCCCGTCCGCCGCGATGTCAAAGCGCGAGATGGTTGTAAGGCCGGCCAGAAAGGCCTGTTCCACCGCCATCTCATCCTCGGGGCAGGCCATCATCGTGCCTGCCGCCGCGCCAAAGCTCAGCCCTTCGCCGGTCAGGGTGAATCCGCCCGCATAGCGGTTGCAGCCGCTGCTGCCAAAGACCTGGCCCGACGCGGGATCGAAGGTCATGTCAACCTCTGCCGTCGCGGGCAAGGCCGCGCCCTCCAGCACCTCGACCGTCCAAGGCCCGGCGATGAGATCGCCGGACAGGCCGCCGCAGCCCGTCAGGGTGCGGCCCGCGTCCGTCACCGTGACAGAGACCGGAAACGGCATGCCCGACATGGTGTCGCGGCACAGGGTCTGGTCCAGGGTGAACCGGAAGTCGTCGGAAAAGACGAAACCGGCCCCGCCCAGGCTTGGGACGGCTGCGGGCAGCGGGCCTTCTATGCGCCGCGCCCCCATGTCGCCGTCATAGACAAAACCGGTGTCGCTGACCGTCAGAACCCAGCCCGGTTCGTTCCCGCGCGCCGTAAGCGGAACAAGGGCTGCGGGCAGAACCGGCTGGCACTCGGGCAGATCCTGGCCGCGCAGGGTGACAGTGGCCCGGTTGCCCTTGGTCCACAAAAGGGTCTCCGGGGTCTTGCCGTCCGAATAGCGCGCGCCCGAGGCTGAGGTTACCGTGACCAGATCAAAGGTTTCGGCACCTGCCCGAAGACGCGCCTTGGTATCCGCAAAGCTGAGATCAACCAGCGTGCCGCCGCAGGTCATGCGGCTGGCAAAGCCCAGCGGTGTGAAACGCCGCAGCACCACCGGCCCCAGGTCCAGCGCGCCTTCTCCGGCGGGTACCGCAACCGGGGCCGACAGCCAGTCGGCCTGACCGCCGGTGAAAATGGCCCCCTGCAGGGTGAACTCGCCGGCGTCGGGCGCAACAAGGGTAAAGGCCAACGGCACCTCGCGTCCGGCGGTTTCGATGCGCGCCTCGGCCACCACGGTTCCGCCGGGACCGCGCAGCTCAACCACAAGCTGCGCCTCCCGGGGCAGCGCGATCCGTTCGCGGTAGGTCATCTGCCCGGTGATGTCGCGGGCCTGTGCCCAGGGGACAAACGCAATCAGGGCCAGAACGGCGACAAGGCAGCGGCGCATCACATACTCCTGCACGGGACTGCTTCACTAAGCGGCGGCGGGGCGGCGCGTCAAACCCGAAATTGCAGCGGCACCTTTACCCTGCGCGCAGGCAGGCTATGCTGGCCCCGCCGCCGCACGCGGCCGCGCGCCCGCGTGGTGGAACGGTAGACACAGGGGACTTAAAATCCCCAGGCCGAAGGGCCGTGACGGTTCGAATCCGTCCGCGGGCACCAGCGCCCGGCATGGTGCCGCGCGGTTGCTTCCTGACCCTTTCCTTCGGCTCCTGCTGCCCTTATACCCCCGCCCCTGAACGGATGGAGCCCCGGATGCAAGGCAGCGCGAACCTGAACCTGATGATCAAGGCGGCCCGCAAGGCCGGGCGCAGCCTGGTCAAGGATTTCCGCGAGGTTGAGAACCTGCAGGTTTCTTCCAAGGGTCCGGGCGATTTCGTGACCAGGGCCGACCGCGAGGCAGAGCGCATCATCAAGCAAGAGCTGATGACGGGCCGCCCGACCTATGGCTGGCTGGGCGAGGAAACCGGCGAAACCGAAGGTGCCGATCCGACGCGGCGCTGGATTGTCGATCCGCTGGACGGAACCACCAATTTCCTGCACGGCCTGCCGCACTGGGCCGTCTCCATCGCGCTGGAACACAAGGGCGAGATCGTCTCTGGCGTGATCTTCGACGCGGCCAAGGACGAAATCTACTGGGCCGAAAAGGGCACCGGCGCCTGGCTGAACGAAAGCCGCCTGCGGGTGTCGGGCCGCCGCGCGATGAGCGATGCGGTCTTCGCCACCGGCATTCCCTTTGCCGGGCGGGGTGCCCTGCCCGCCACGCTGCAGGATCTGGCCCGCCTGATGCCCGCCTGTGCCGGCGTGCGGCGCTGGGGGGCGGCGGCGCTGGACCTTGCCTATGTCGCGGCGGGCCGGTTCGAGGGCTACTGGGAACGCGGCATCCAGCCCTGGGACATGGCGGCCGGCATCATTCTGGTCCGCGAAGCGGGCGGCTTTGTCAGCGCCATCCGCGAGGGGGACGATCCGGTGCAAAACGGATCGATCATCGCGGCAAACAGCGCGCTGTTCGAAGACTTCCGCAAGGTGATCCGGGGCGAATGATCGCGGACGGTCGCCCGGGCGCGGCCCTGCGGGTGCGGTTATTTCATGCGCCGTACGTTCGGAATCCGCGATCGTGAGACCGGATAGGTCGCCTCGGGATGGGGTGGCCTGCCATGTGTGCGGCCCCAGAAAGCCGGGCCGCCGCGGGCCAGCCACAGCGGAAAGACCAGCACCAGACCGGCTGCGAAACCGCCGGCATGCGCCCAATGGGCCACGCCGCCGTCCTCGGACCGGATCATCACCCCGCTGGCCACCTGCAGGGCGAACCAGATGCCAAGCATGATCCAGGCCGGAACCGGAAAGACGCGGAAGAAAACGATGAAAAAGAAGAATACATCGACGCGGGCCCTGGGAAACAGCAACAGATAGGCCCCCATCACCCCGGCAATGGCCCCCGAGGCCCCGACCATCGGCACCAGCGAATAGGGGTCGGACGCGACCTGCAGGAAAGCTGCGGCGATTCCGCTGAGAAGGTAGAACAGAAGATAGGGCACATGCCCCATCTCGTCTTCCAGATTGTCCCCGAAAATCCAAAGGAACAGCATGTTGCCCAGAAGGTGCATCCAGCCGCCGTGCAGGAACATCGAGGTGACAAAGCCGTGAATGAGGCCGCGCTGCGTAAAGTCGGAAGGGACCAGCCCCCATATCTCGTAAAACCTTGCCAAAGCGCGCTCTGACGGCAGCGTGTACCAATAGGCAAGGAAGACCGCGATGTTCACCGCGATCAGCACATAAGTCACATAGGGCGTGCGGCCCGAAGGGTTGTGGTCGCGGATCGGGAACATCCGCGCAGGTTTTCCGATCCGGAGCGCGGCGTCAAGCCTGTGCCGCCTGTGCCAGAAGCTTGGCATTGCCGCCGGAAGCGGTGGTGTCGATGCAGATGTGGCGTTCAAGCCGCACATGGGCCCTGTCCGGCTGCCCGGTGATCAGGGGCAGGATCGGCCCCTGGCGCTGCGCCATTGCGCGGGCACAGGGCCGCGCCAGGTCCGGCGCGCCCCAGAACAGCGCGCCCGAAAACCCCGTCAGCGATGCCAGCGCATCGGGCGGCAGGCCGGGCGCTTGCACGGCCTCTCCCCCCAGGCTGCGCACCGCTTCAGCCTGCGCCAGGGCGGTGGCCGCCCCCGGGCCAAGACACAGAAGCGGTGCCCGGGCGACCGACACCAGCCGGTTCGATTCGCCCGTGGGGCCGGGAAGGATCAGGGCAGGAACCGGCGCATCGGGCAGGGCAGAGGTCAGAAGGGCGGTCTGGGCCAGTTCGGCGGTGGTTTGGCTTTGGTCGGCCTGCCCCTGCGGCGCGGGATGGGCGGTGAAGCGCGGCAGGTAATGCGGCCCGCCCGCCTTTGGCCCGGTGCCCGACAGCCCTTCGCCCCCGAAGGGCTGGCTGCCCACGACGGCACCGATCTGGTTGCGGTTGACATAGATGTTGCCGACCCGCAGGCGGTCGACGATGCGCTGCACCCGGTCATCGATGCGGCTGTGCAGGCCAAAGGTCAGCCCATAGCCGGTGGCATTGACCGCGTCGATGACCGCATCGATGTCATTGGCGCGGAAGGTGGCGATGTGCAGCACAGGGCCGAAGATTTCGCGCGGCATCTGTGCGATGCCCGACACCCGCAGGACGGTGGGTGCAATGAAGGTGCCGGGCGGGGCCGCAAGTTCCTTCAGCACGCGGCCTTCGGCCCGTGCTTCGGCGATATGGGCGGCGATGGATGCCTGTGCTTCGGCGTTGATCACCGGGCCGATGTCGGTGGCAAGCTGCCAGGGGTCGCCCAAGGCAAGATCATCCATCGCGCCGAACAGCATTTCGGTCACGGTTTCGGCCACGTCTTCCTGCACATAAAGGCAGCGCAGGGCGGAACAGCGCTGTCCCGCCGACTGGAAGGCGGATGCCAGGATGTCGCGTACCGCCTGTTCCGGCAGGGCGGTCGAATCCACCAGCATCGCATTCAGGCCGCCGGTTTCGGCGATCAGCGGCGCACCGGGGTGCAGGTGTTCGGCCATCGCGGCGCGAATCTTCAGCGCCGTTTCGGTCGAGCCGGTAAAGGCAACACCTGCCACACGCGGATCACGTGTCAGGGCCGCCCCGACCGTTCCATCGCCGGGCAGCAGTTGCAGCGCAGTTGCCGGGACGCCCGCCTTCAGCAGCAGGTCCACGGCCAGCGTGGCGATCAGCGGGGTCTGTTCGGCCGGTTTGGCAAGCACCGCGTTCCCGGTGGCCAAAGCGGCGGCGATCTGGCCGGTAAAGATGGCGAGCGGAAAGTTCCAGGGCGAGATGCAGGCAAAGATGCCGCGCGCCGGGGCGGTCAGCGCGGTGGCTTGCTGTGCATAGTAGCGCAGGAAATCCACCGCCTCGCGCAGTTCGCCGACCGCATCGGCCAGCGTCTTGCCCGCCTCGCGCGCCAGCAGGGCAAAGATCGGGCCAAAGCCGGCCTCATACAGGTCTGCCGCACGGTTCAGGATTTCGGCGCGTTCGGACGGGGCGGCATCCCAGGGCAGGGCCGTCTGAAGGGCTGACTGAACATCCGGGGTGGCCGCAGGCAGGACATGGCCAACAATGGCCCCGGTCGCCGGGTTGTGCACGGCCCGGCGCAACCCGCCCGCCACCGGTCCCGCAAGGCGCGGGCGGGCATCGAACCGGCGGTCGCGGTGGGGCGCGCGGGCCTGTTCGATCAGGGCAAGATCGGCGGCATCTGTCAGATCAAAGCCGCGTGAATTGCGGCGCGGATCAAACAGCGCGGGCCCGGCCGGAAGTGCGGGCGAGGCAACCGGATCGATGCGTTCCATCGCTGTCAGCGGGCAGGCCGCCACCTGTTCCGGGGTCACGTCTTCATTCACGATCTGGTTGACGAAGCTGGAATTTGCCCCGTTTTCCAGCAGGCGGCGCACCAGATAGGCCAGCAGATCACGGTGCGCGCCGACGGGGGCATAGATGCGGCAGCGCGTGCCGTGGTCGGACATCACGATGTCATGCAGCCGCTCGCCCATGCCATGCAGGCGCTGGAATTCGAAGCTGCCGGGATCACCCGCCATGTCAAGGATGGCGGCCACGGTATGGGCATTGTGCGTGGCGAATTGCGGATAAATCCGGTCGGTCATGCCCAGCAGCTTGCGGGCATTGGCGATGTAGCTGACATCGGTGGCCTCTTTGCGGGTGAAGACGGGAAAGCCGGCAAGGCCCAGCACCTGGGCGCGCTTCACCTCGGCGTCCCAATAGGCACCCTTGACCAGCCGCACCATGATCCGGCGGTCCAGCCTGACCGCCAGCGCATGCAGCCAGTCGATGACAGCACCCGCGCGGCGGCCATAGGCCTGCACCACCACCCCAAAGCCGTCCCATCCCGCCAGCGAAGGGTCGGCCAGGACCGCCTCGATCACCTCCAGCGACAGGGCCAGACGATCCGCCTCTTCCGCGTCGATGTTGAAGCCAAGCCCGGCCGCACGGGCCAGCCCGGCCAGCGCGCGGACGCGCGGCACCAGTTCGGCCATGACCCGGTCACGCTTTGCCACCTCATAGCGCGGATGCAGCGCCGAAAGTTTCACCGAAATGCCGGGATTGCGGCGGGTGTCGGGGCCGGTGCAGGCCCCGGCGATGGCGGTGATCGCGCGGGAATAGGCAAGGTGATAGCGCCGCGCATCGGCCTCTGTCCGGGCGGCTTCGCCCAGCATGTCATAGCTGTAGGTGTAGCCCCTTGCTTCCAGTTCGGCCGCGCGGCTCATGGCGCTGTCGATGGTTTCGCCCAGCACGAACTGGCGGCCCATTTCCTTCATCGCGCGGGCGACGGCGGCGCGGATCACCGGCTCGCCCAGCCGTTTCACCGCCGCCCGCAGATGGCCGGCAACGCCCGGCTCGCGGTCGTCCAGCACCTTGCCGGTCAGCATCAGCGCCCAGGTCGAGGCATTGACAAGGGATGAGGATGACCGGCCCAGGTGGCGGCCCCAGTCGGACGGCGCGATCTTGTCTTCGATCAGCGCGTCCATGGTTTCGGCATCGGGCACGCGCAGCAGCGCCTCGGCCAGGCACATCAGTGCAATGCCTTCATCGGTGGACAGGCCGTATTCGGCCAGGAACACCTCCATCAGGCCGGGCCGGACAGAGCTTCGGATGCGGCGCACCAGACCGGCCCCGGCGGCGCTGATCCGGGCGCGGTCCCCGGCGCTGAGCGCCGCCCCGGCGACAAGCCGGGCCACCAGAGGTGCCTCGGGCGCAAGGCTGTGCGATCCGATCACGGTCCAGGGGGTTTCCCGGCTGTCGCGGGGCATGGGCAGGCTCCTGTCTTTGTGGCAGAATACACGTGAAAGAGCGGCCGTATTTCCCGTTCTTTGCACAGTTGCAGGCAGATCGCCTGAAAAAACGGGGTCTTTCAATGCAGTCTGACTTTGACCTGGACGATTTCGACCATGCCATTCTGCGTCAGGTCGCAACCGAAGGACGGATTGCGGTGGTGGAACTGGCGCGGCGCATCGGCTTGTCGAAATCGCCCACTCAGGTCCGGCTGCGGCGGCTGGAAGAGCTTGGGGTGATCACCGGCTACCGCGCGGTGCTGGACCCGATCCGCATCGGGCAGGCGCATGTGGCCTTTGTCGAGGTGCGCTTGAGCGATACGCGCGAGGCGGCCCTGCAGGCCTTCAACCGCGCGGTGCTGACCATCCCCGAGGTCGAGGAATGCCACATGATCGCCAGTCGCTTTGACTATCTGCTGAAGGTGCGCACCCGCGACATCCAGGCCTATCGCCGGGTGCTGGCCGAACGGCTGTCGGCCCTGCCGCATGTGGCCAGCACATCAACCTATGTGGCGATGGAGGCGGTGAAGGACGCGGGCCTTGCCTGACGCGGGTCCGGACGAAGGCGGCCTGCCGTGAAATCTCATCAGGGGGGTCACCCGCAAAGGGGTCAGGCTGCACCCGCCGGGCTTCGGCCGGGGGGCATCGAAGGATGAACAACCCGCGTCGGATTGCCCGCCCGACCCGTCACGGTCGCGACCAGACCGTCGCCCCCATCGTCGCGGGCCGGACGGCGGCGGCGGGCGCGGTGTCGGTGCGGGCGGTGTGCAAGGGGGTGGCCCGGTTCCCTGCGGGCGGGCGGCGCCTTCAACCCAGGCAAGCGCGCCCGCCCGGGTCGCGCCACGGCCACTTTGCCATGTCCGGTTGCACCATGGTTGGGACCAGCCGGCTTGCCCCGGTCGGGGGGGGCCGGTCTGCCGTTCGGTCCGGGCCGAGGTGTCGACAAAGATCATCGGACCTGGTGCGCGCGGCCATGGTGACCGGTGGCGGTGGCCCGGCGGGAAAGACCTTTCGGCGTCTCCCGCTTCGGGACCGGCAGCAAGGGAACGCCGGTGCCCCAGGGGATGACGGCAAGGTCAGCCCGGCTTCGCAGTGCCGGGCGGCCCGGATCGCCTTGGGGATCGAGATCCGGAACTTCGAAGACCGTGTCGCAGTCCCGCGCGCGATCATGCGTCTTCTTGACCGATGTTGTTGACGCAAGAAAAACAGGCCTGCGCACCTGGGATGCTGCCTGTGGGGTTACTGTTTCGGTTTGGCATGACTTTCTCCTTTTCGGGCGCGCGCGGCGAAGCGGGACGGTGGAGACGTGCCAGCCGCAGGGGCCGCCTGACCGCAAATCGGGAAACCCGTGCGCTTGCATGCGCCTTGAGCATCCCGTCATGGGCCACCGCCCCTGTCGCGGCGCGACGCCGCACCCCGTCCCGCTGCTGGCCTGCCGGTGTGCCCGGACCTGCCGATCTGCGGGGCACCGTCGCGCGCGGGCGGGGGAAAAGCGGTGTGTTTCCTGTTCCCGCCCGAACAGCCGAAGGGACCTTCACCGCTTCAATGGCAGGGGCCATCGCCCCTGCCACAGCGTTACGCTGGCATCATGACCGGCCGGGGGCCCAAAGCCCCCGGCCAGCGCCCGCCCCGCCCCCGGCGGGCGCTTCGCCCCCGCCGGGTCGGGCGCTGGCCTCTGTGTCTCCCGGACCTGCCGGTCTACGGGGCACGGTCCCGAGCGGGCGGGGAAACGCGATGCGTTTCCTTTTCCCGCCCGGAACGACGAAGGGACCTTCACCGCTCCAATGGCATGGGCCATCGCCCCTGCCACAGCGTTACGCTGATC
>JADCDI010000063.1 GCA_020251025.1 Rhodobacter sp.
CGCCCGCTCGGGACAGTGCCCTGTAGACCCGCAGGTCCGGGAGGGACAGAGGCCAGCGCCCGACCCGGCGGGCGAGAAGCGCCCGCCGGGGGCGGGGCGGGCGCTGGCCGGGGGCTTTGGGCCCCCGGCCGGTCTTGATAACGGCGCAGCGCTGTGGCAGGGGCGATGGCCCCTGCCATTGAAGCGTTGAATATCCCTTCACCCGTTCGGGCGGGATCAGGAAACGCATCGCGTTTTCCCCGCCCACGCGGAACGCTGCCCCGCAGACCCGCAGGTCCTGGACCAGCAGAGGCCAGCGCCCGACCCGGCGGGGGCGAAGCGCCCGCCGGGGGCGGGGCGGGCGCTGGCCGGGGGCTTTGGCCCCGGGCCGGTCCTGATCCCGGCGCAGCACTTTGGCAGGGGCGATGGCCCCTGCCGGGACGCGCAAGGCGCGCGGGGCGCAGGTCTCTCCCGCTTTGCGGTCAGGCGCCCCATGCGGCGGGCACTTTTCAGCATCCTGTTAGGGCCCGGTTCATGATGTTGCGGCAGTCTGGCCGAAGGGCAGGTGCCAGAAGGCACCGTGACAGGTCAGAGTGTGGAATGGACATCGCCGAGCGGCTTGCGAAGGAACGGCGGGGCAGACTGGCGGCGGAACGGCTTCTGGAGCAGAAGCAGCGCGAACTCTTTGCCGCGAACGAGAAGCTGGCGCTGCATGCCCGGTCCCTGTCCGACCAGATCGTGGAGCAAAGGCAGGCGGTGCGCAGCGCCCTGTCCGAAGCCGAGGCGCTGAAGGGCCAGAACAGCCGCTTTCTGACCGATCTGGAAAACGCGCATACGGCGGCTGTCATGGCAGAACGGCGCCTTTGGGATTCGATCAATACGATCCGCGACGGCTTTGCGGTGTTTGATCCCGCGCAAAGGCTGGTCGCCGCCAACCGGGCCTACCTTGCCGCCTTCGAAGGTCTGGCCGTTGCCCCGGGGCTGGGCTACGACAGCATCCTGCGCTGGGCGGCAGAGCAGGCGATCGTCGATACGGGCGGGCTGTCGGTGGATGCATGGGTCAGTGCCATGATGGCGCGCTGGGACAGTGATCCGATCGAACCGGTCGTTCTGAAATTCTCCAACAATACCTGGGTGCGCATCGTCGACCGCCGCGCCCGCGACGGCGATATGGTGACACTTGCCGTCGACATCACCGAACAGATGCGCATCTGGGCCGCCATCGAGGCCATCCCCGACGGTTTCGTTCTGTTCGACAAGGACGACCGCCTGCTGGCCTGCAACCAGCGCTACCGCGACATCTATCCCGAAACAGCACCGGCCATGGTGCCCGGTGCGAGGTTCGAGGATATCCTGCGCTACGGCCTTGACCACGGCCAGCATGCCGATGCGGTGGGCCGCGAAGAGGCCTGGCTGGCCGAACGTCTGGCGCAGCACCGCCAGTCCGACGGTGTGCACGAGCAGCAGCTGCGCGACGGGCGCTGGCTGCGTGTCCATGACCACCGCACGCCGGATGGCGGGCGCGTCGGGCTGCGCGTTGACATCTCCTGGGCCAAGCAACAGCAGGCCGCGCTGGAAGCGGCCCGGCAGGCGGCAGAGGCCGCGAACCGCGCCAAGTCGGCCTTCCTGGCCAACATGAGCCACGAGATCCGCACACCGATGAACGGGGTGGTGGGCATGGCCGAACTGCTGTGCGACACCGCCCTGTCGAACGAGCAGCGCCTGTTTGCCGAAACCATACGGTCGTCGGGAGAGGCGCTTTTGGTCATCATCAATGACATCCTTGATTACTCCAAGATCGAGGCCGAACGGCTAACCCTGCAGCCCGAACCCTTCGACCTGGAGCGGACGATCCACGAGGTCGCCATGCTGCTTCAGCCCCGGGCGCGGGCCAAGGGCATCAGCCTGATGATCGATTTCGACCTGTTCCTGCCGACACGCTACGTCGGTGATCCGGTGCGGCTGCGGCAGGTGATGACCAATCTGATGGGCAACGCCGTGAAATTCACCGATGCCGGGCAGGTGCTTGTCCGGGTCGTGGGACTGGAAACGCAAGCGGGCCTGCAGCAGCTTCATGTCACGGTCGAGGATTCCGGCATCGGCATTGCGGCCGAGCACCTTGACCACATCTTCGGCGAGTTCAACCAGGTCGAGGCGGAAACCGACCGCAGGTTCGAGGGGACCGGCCTGGGTCTGGCCATCACGCAGCGCCTGGTCGAACGCATGGGCGGCATCATCTGGGTGGACAGCGAATTGGGCAAAGGTTCCTGCTTTGGTTTCCGGGTGGATCTGCCGGTGGCCGAGGCCGGCGGGGTGCCTCCGGCGCGGATACCGCTGCGCCGGGCACTTGTCGTGGACGCGCAGTTCATCAACCGGACCATCCTTGAACGGCAACTGGGCACCTGCGGGATCGAGGTGGTCCAATGCCGGTCGGCACCCGATGCCCTGGCCGCGCTGCGGCAGGACAGCACAATCGACCTGCTGGTGACGGACCATGATCTGCCCGAGATTGACGGGCTTGATCTGGCGCAGCAGGCCCGGCAGGCCGGATACGCATTGCCCATCGTGCTTTTGTCGTCCAACCCGGCCGAGGTGCGCGCCCTGCCGCAGGCCGATATTCTGGCGGCGGTGCTGCAAAAGCCCGTCCTGCGGTCCGATCTGTACCGGCGCCTTCAGGGCCTGTCCGGAACCGCTGCCCCGCCCGGGGCAAAAGCCCCGCCGCCCCCGGCCGAAGGGCGCCTGATGCGCGTGCTGGCCGCCGAGGACAACAGAACGAACCAACTCGTCTTTCGCAAGATGACAAAGGATCTGTCCATCGACCTTGTCTTTGCCAACAACGGGCGTGAAGCGGTGGATCTGTTCCAGTCCTGGCATCCGGACCTGATCCTGATGGATGTCTCGATGCCCGAGATGGACGGCCGGGATGCGACCAAGGCGATCAGGGCGCTTGAGGCGCATCTCGGCGGCCATGTTCCCATCGTGGCGCTGACCGCCCATGCGATGGAGGGCGATGAAACCGGGATTCTGGCGTCCGGCATGGACCGCTATCTGACAAAGCCCCTGCGCAAATCGGCGATCACGGATCTGATCGTCGCCTTTTGTCCGCCGGATGCCCGTCCGGTTGCCCAGGCTGTGGTGCTGGAAGCGGGATAGAACCCTCAGGCGGCGGGGCGCAGGAACGTCCAGCGGTCGCCGTCGCTGAGCTGCCGCTGAAAGCGGTAGCCGCCCAGGTCAAAGTCCTGAATGGACGCAGGGTCAGTCAGGCGGTTCTCGGCGATGAAGCGTGCCATCGCCCCGCGCGCCTGCTTGGCAAAGAAGCTGACGACCCTGGCATCACCGGCCCTGTCTTCCAGGAAGACCGGCGTGATCACCCGCAGTGTCAGCGCACTTTTGTCCACGGCAGCAAAGTATTCCTGCGAGGCACAGTTCACCAGGGTCCCGGTGCCGACGCTTTCTGCCTGGGCGTTCAGCGCCCGCGCCAGGCGCTTGCCCCAGTAGCCGTAAAGGTCGGCGGCCCTGGCCGTGGCCAGCTTGCTGCCCATTTCCAGCCGGTAGGGCTGGATCGCATCCAGCGGGCGCAGCAGACCATAGAGACCGGACAGAATCCGAAGCCGGTCCTGCGCCCAGCGCAGGGCGTCTTCGGACAGGGTCTTCGCCTCCAGCCCGATATAGGTATCCCCGGCAAAGGCCAGGGCCGCCGGATGCAGTTGATCCGCCTGCGGGTCATCGGCAAAGGATCGGAACCGGTCCCGGTTCAGGACCGCCAGCGGTTCGGAAATGGCCATCAGCCTGCGCAGGTCATCCACGGACAGCCGGCGCGCCACGCGCGCAAGCCGCGCCGCATCGGCGGCAAAGGCCGGCACAGTCGGCGTCATGCCCCCGGGAAGGGTGACGGGACCAAGGTCCAGCCGTTTGGCGGGTGAGATCACGGTCAGCATCTGGCCGTCCTTTAAGACGCTACCTTTAGGACGCTACATAAGCGCGGCGCGGTGAAGGTCCAGCCTCAGCCGTCACGAAGCACCGCCAGAAAGGCCGGGCCGAAACGGTCCAGCTTCTGCGGGCCAAGCGATGCCACCCGGTCAAGTTCGGACAGGGTCAGAGGCTGCGCCTCGGCGATGCGGCGCAATTCGGCCGGGGTACAGCTCAGCAGCTTGCCGGTGCCGTCTTCGCCGCGCGCCAGACGCAGCTGGGTTTCGGCCAGCCGGTCGAACACCCCGCCGGCCGGTCGCCCGGCCAGCCGCATCCGCTGCGGATGCAGCGCGGCGGGGGCCGCGCCCGTGATCACTTCGAGAAAGGCCGCGCCAAAGCTTTCCAGCTTTTTCGCCCCGACCCCCGTGATCCGGGCCATGTCGTCCAGGCTGCGGGGCCGCCGTTCGGCCATCTCGATCAGGGTCCGGTCGGCAAAGACGATATAGGCGGGCACACCGGCCGCCTCGGCCAGGGCGCGGCGCTTTGCCTTCAGCGCCGACAGAAGCGGGGCATCCCCGTCCGACACCAGCGACCGCACGGCGGGCTTTGCCCCGGGCGACTGCACGGTGTCGCGCCGCAGCGTGATGCTGGCCTCGCCGCGCAGAATGGGCCGTGCGGCTTCGGTCATGCGCAGCGCCCCGTGCCGGTCCGCATCGGGGCGCACCAGATCGCGGCCCATCATCTGGCGAAAGACGGCACCCCAGGCCGGTTTCGACAGATCGCGCCCGACGGCGAAGGTGGGCAGCCGGTCATGGCCGCGGTCCTTTACCTTTGGGGTCGCATCGCCCGTCAGAATGTCGATCAGATGCCCCGCACCGAACCACTCGCCGGTGCGCAGCATGGCGGACAGCGCCTTGCGCACCGCCTCGGTGGCATCAAACAGGGCGACAGGGCTTTCGCACAGGTCGCAATTGCCGCAGGGCTGCGACGTTTCGCCGAAGTATTCCAGCAGCACCTGGCGGCGGCAGACGGTGGCATCGGCCAGGCCCAGCAGCGCGTTCAGCCGCGAATGGTCCGCCTCGCGGCGGTCTGCGGGGGCCGGGCTTTCGTCGATCTGGCTGCGGCGCAGGCGAATGTCATCGGGGCCATGAAGGGTCAGCGTATCGGCGGGGGCACCGTCGCGGCCGGCACGGCCGATTTCCTGATAATAGCCTTCGATGGATTTCGGCAGGTCGGCATGGGCGACCCAGCGGATATCCGGTTTGTCGATGCCCATGCCAAAGGCGATGGTCGCCACCACGATCAGCCCGTCTTCCTGCTGAAAGCGCACTTCGACCCGCCGGCGCTCTTGGGCCTCCATCCCGCCGTGATAGAAGCAGGCCGCATGGCCCGCCTCGCGCAGCGCCTGCGACAGGGTTTCGGTCTTGGCGCGGGTGGCGGCATAGACGATGCCCGACTGCCCCTTGCGGGCGGCGGCAAAGGCCAGGATCTGCTGGCGCGGCCTGTCCTTGACCTGAAAGGCCAGGCGCAGGTTGGGCCTGTCGAACCCGCGCAGAAAGGTGGACGGGGCGGCACCATCGAACAGGCGCGTCACGATTTCGGCCCGGGTTTCGCTGTCCGCCGTGGCGGTAAAGGCCGCCAGCGGCACATCCAGCGCGCGGCGCAGCCCGCCGATGCGCAGGTAATCGGGGCGGAAATCATGGCCCCACTGGCTGACGCAATGCGCCTCGTCCACCGCGATAAGCCGGGTCCCGATGCGGCGCAGCATCTGCACGGTTGCGGCCGAGGCCAGCCGTTCGGGTGCCATGTAAAGCAGCTTGATGCGGCCTTCGTCCAGGCCCCGGAAGACCGCCTCTGTTTCCTCTTCGGTATTGCCCGATGTCAGGGCCCCCGCCATGACGCCCGCCGCCCGCAGCGCCCGCACCTGGTCGCGCATCAGCGCGATCAGCGGCGATATCACCACCGTCACCCCTTCAAGGCACAGCGCCGGAAGCTGAAAGCACAGCGACTTGCCGCCCCCCGTCGGCATGATCGCCAGCACGTTTTCCCCCGCCAGGACAGCCCCGACGATTTCGGCCTGACCGGGCCTGAACCCGGCAAAGCCAAAGACGGACTGAAGCAGGGCAGAGGGGTCCGGCATGGAACCGTTCCCGGCAAGGCGCCCCGGCGCAAACGCTGAAGGTCCGGGCCCGCCGCAGGTCACATGAACATCGCCGCGTTGTTGGTCAGCACGATGCGGATGGCATAGACGGCCAAAAGGACGACAAGCGGGGCCAGATCAAGGCCGGACATGCGCGGCAGGATGTTGCGCACGCGGCTGTAAAGCGGCTCCAGCAGGCGGTTCAGCCCATCCCAGATCTGGGCCACAAGCGGCTGGCGCAGGTTCAGGACCTGAAAATTGATCAGCCAGCTCATGATGATATGGGCGATGATGAAGAACTGGGCGATATCCAGGATCAGCAGCAGGATCTGAAAAAGCGATGTCATGTCCCGGTCCCTTGCAGCACGTTGCGCCACTGCTACCGTCCGCGGCGCACAAGGGCAACCATTTCCCGCAGTGCAAGCCGCTTGCGCGCACCGGCCGTTCCCGCTTCTATCACATCGGGGCAGAAGGGGGCCGGGATGACGACAGCGGCGCGCAGAATCTGGGGCTGGTTTTTCTTCGACTGGGCCAGCCAGCCCTACAACACCCTGCTTCTGACCTTCATCTTTGCCCCCTACATAACCAGTCTGCTGGGCGACGGTACGGCGGCGCAGACGGTCTGGGGCTTTGGCATCGGGGCGGCAGGCGTGCTGATTGCCGTTCTGTCGCCGCTTCTGGGGGCGGTGGCCGACCGCTGCGGGCACAGGATGCGCTTCATCGCCTTCTTCTCGGTGCTTTATGTGCTGGGGGCCTGGGGCCTGTGGCAGGCCGCGCCCGGCGAGGTTAACCTGTGGTTCGTGATGATCAGCTTCGGCATCGGCCTGATCGGCATGGAATTTGCCACCACCTTCACCAATGCCATGCTGCCGGACCTTGGCAGCCGGCAAGAGATCGGCCGCATCTCGGGATCGGGCTGGGCCTTTGGCTACCTGGGCGGGGTCATCGCGCTGATCCTGGTGCTGACGCTGCTGGCCGAGGGGACAACGGGACGGACGCTGATCGGACTGCCGCCCATCCTGGGGCTGGACCCGGCCCTGCGCGAGGGGACCCGCGCGGTGGGTCCGTTCACGGCGATATGGTATGCGGTTTTCATGATCCCCTTCTTCCTGTGGGTCCGGGAACCGCGCCGGAGCGATACCATCGGGCTGCGGGCCGCCGCCCGCCACGCCTTCCCGGACCTGCGGCGCACGCTGGCCAACCTGCCGAAACAAAAAAGCCTTCTGTCCTTTCTGATCTCTTCCATGCTGTACCGCGATGCGCTGAACGGCATCTATGCCTTCGGCGGCATCTATGCGGCGGGTGTTCTGGGCTGGGGCGTGACCGACGTGGGTGCCTTCGGCATCCTGGCTGCGGTTACCGGCGCGATCTTTGCCTGGCTGGGGGGGCGGGCCGACAGCCGGTTCGGATCGCGGGCCGTGGTGGTGGCCTGCCTTGTCGTTCTGACGGCCCTTGCCGCCGGCATCGTCTTTGTCTCTCGCGAGGCTGTCTTCGGTCTGGCCGTTCCGCCGGAAAGCCGCCTGCCCGATCTTGCCTTCTACCTGCTTGGCGGCCTGATCGGCGCGGCCGGGGGGGCGATGCAGGCCTCGAGCCGCACCATGATGGTTCACCAGGCCGACCCGGCCCGCATGACCGAAGCCTTCGGTCTTTATGCGCTGGCCGGAAAAGCCACATCCTTTGTCGCACCCCTGTCGATCGGGATTGTCACCGCGCTGACGGGAAGCCAGTCTTGGGGGATAACGCCCCTGATTCTTCTGTTCGCCATGGGCCTGGTCCTGTTGATCCGGGTAAAGCCAAACAGGGATTTTGAAACCGCATGAGTCGGATCGTGGTTATCGTGCTGGCGGCGGTACTTGCAGCACCTGCGGCCGCGCAGGAACTGGCCAACCGCCTTTTTGGCGCGGTTGATGTGCCTTCGGCGCAAGCGCCGATGCCCATCGGCAGCTATGCCCGGGGCTGCGGGGCGGGCATGGTTGCCATGCCCGAATCGGGCCCAAGCTGGCAGGTGATGCGCCTCAGCCGGGGGCGCAACTTCGGCCAGCCCGAAATGATCACGTTCCTCAAGCAGCTCAGCGCCGCAGCGCAGCAGATCGGCTGGGCGGGGCTTTACATCGGCGATATCAGCCAGCCGCGCGGGGGGCCGATGACCTCGGGGCATGCCAGCCACCAGATCGGGCTTGATGCCGATGTCTGGATGCTGCCGCCGCGCCGGCTGGACCTGACGCCGGCCGAACGGGAAAAGATCAGTTCGGTCGCCGTCCGCTCCGCCGATCAGCGCAGTGTCACCCCGGCCTGGACCCCGGCGCACAAAGCCCTGTTGCAGGCGGCGGCGTCGGACCCCAGGGTTGACCGCATCTTTGTCGCCGCCGCCGTGAAGATCGACATGTGCCGGACGGCCACCCGCAAGGACAGGGACTGGCTGCAGAAAATCAGGCCCGTCGCCGGGCATGACACCCATTTTCACATCCGCCTGAAATGCCCGCAAGGCGCGCGCCTGTGCAAGACGCAGACCCCGACGGTCAAGGAACTGTCCGATGGCGGAAGCGGCTGCGACGAGACGCTGACCTGGTGGGTCACGGATTTTCTGAACCCGCCCAAGGCGGCAAAGCAGCCGGGCAAACCGAAACCGCGCGAAAAGACCTCGCGGGAATACACGATGGCGGACCTGCCCGCGCAATGCGCCGAAGTTCTGTCCTCGCGCTGATTGCGGCCCCTGCCCTTGGCCGGCGGGGCTGCACGCGCTTGGGGATGGTCGCGCGCGGCGGGCCTTCCCCGCTGCGGATGATCCGGCTGTCGAAACCGCGTCCGGCGCATCCGGCAATCCTGAAAGGCCGCCGGTCTGGCAGGGGTGGCGAACGACAGTCTTCTTTTCTTTCCCGGTGTCCAGGCGGGCGGATTCACTGTCCCTGATTGACTTGCCGATGCGCGCAGGTCTATGGCGCAGCGTCCGCCCGGCAGGCGGGCCAAGTATCCGCAACCTTGTCAAAACGGACCACAAGATGACCCCCAAGCTGTTGCCCGGCATTCTTGCCATGGCGATCATCGTCGTCGCCTCCAACATCCTGGTGCAGCACCTGTTCGGCCAATGGCTGACCTGGGGGGCCTTCACCTATCCCTTTGCCTTTCTTGTCACCGACCTGACCAACCGCTTTTACGGCGCACCCGCCGCCCGCCGGGTTGTCTGGGCCGGCTTTGCGACCGGTGTTGCCTGTTCGCTGGCCGGCACGCAGATCACCGGCGAAGCCGGCCCGCTGGTGACGCTTCGCGTCGCCCTTGCCTCCGGCACCGCCTTTCTGGCGGCGCAGATGCTGGATGTGACCGTGTTTGACCGGATGCGGACCGGTGCCTGGTGGAAAGCGCCGCTGGTCTCGACCCTGCTCGGTTCGTCGCTGGATACGGCGCTTTTCTTCACCATCGCCTTTTCGGCCACGCTCAGCTTCATCGAGCCTGCGAACGACGTGTCCTGGGCCGGGGAACGGCTGGCGCTGCTGGGGGTCGGCCCTGCAGCGCCGCTTTGGGTTTCGCTGGCCGCCGCAGACTGGCTGGTGAAGCTGGCGCTTGCCTTGGCGGCACTGGTGCCGTTCCGCCTGATCCTTGCGCGGTCAAACGCAAAGGTAGCGTGAAAGCTTTTGACAAATACAAAATCTGTGCCACCCTTCTTGCATCGGCAACATTTTGAAAGGAGGTGATCCAGTGTCTAGAGTGATGTTGGAGAGAGGTGTCGGGACAGTCGGCGGGGATGTGTTCTAGGGGCAGCCCCCTGGAAAGGCAGACTGCTGATTGGGCTTGAAACCTAACTGGCCCATCTCCTTGGAACTCGGAAAGGGTCGCCCTTGCGGGCGGCCCTTTCTCTTTTCGCCGGGCTTGGGTAGCTTTGGGGCATGTTGAGGATCACCGATACGGTCTTTCTTGCCGATTGGGAGCTGACGGAAAGCTTCTCGCGCGCGTCCGGCCCCGGCGGGCAGAACGTGAACAAGGTGGAAACCGCCGTGGAACTGCGGTTCGAGGCGGAACGCTCGCCCCATCTCAGCGCGGCGGTCAAGACCAGGCTGAAACGGCTGGCCGGGCGCCGCTGGACGCTGGACGGGGCCATCGTGATCCGTGCGGAAGAAACGCGCAGCCAGATCCGCAACCGGGACCTGGCACGAGAGCGTCTGGCAGAGATGATCCGCCCGGCCCTGGTCGCCCCCAGGCGCCGGGTGCCGACCCGGCCCACACCGGGCAGCCAGAAGCGGCGGCTTGCCCTGAAAGCCGTGCGCGGCAAGGTGAAGGCAGGCCGCGCCCGACCGGCGGAGGAGGAATGACCGAAGACCTGATCCAGCGGCGTGCGCGCCTGATGGGGCCGAACGTGCCCACCTTTTACCGCACCCCGGTGCATCTGGTCCGCGGCAAGGGCGTGTGGCTGTGGGATGCCGCAGGCAGGCGCTATCTTGATTGCTACAACAACGTGCCGCATGTCGGCCATTGCCACCCGAAGGTGGTCGGGGCGATCTGCCGGCAGGCCGGCACCCTGAACACCCACACCCGGTACCTTCACGATCTGGTGCTGGATTACATCGAACGGCTGACCGCCACGCTGGGCCACGGGATCAGCCAGGCGATCATGACCTGCACGGGGTCCGAGGCGAACGACATCGCCCTGCGCATGGCACAGGCGGTCACCGGCAAGACCGGCATCATCGCCACCGACAACACCTATCACGGCAATACGGGGGCCACATCGGTTCTGTCCACCCGCCGCCCGCCGATCGGCGGCTATCCCGGCCATGTCCGCCTTGTCCCCGCGCCGGATTCGCTGCGGCCCGTGGGGGGAAGCCTGGAAGGTCAGGCCCGGGCCTTTGCCGCCCATGTCGCCCGCGCGATCGCTGAACTGGAGGCGGCGGGGCACGGATTTTCCGGAATGATGCTGTGCCCGGTCTTCGCCAACGAAGGCATCCCCACGGTGCAGCCCGGCTTTCTTGACCCGACGGTCGCGGTCATCCGCCAGGCCGGGGGGCTTGTCATCGCCGACGAGGTGCAGCCCGGTTTCGGCAGGGTCGGCAGCCATTTCTGGGGGCATGACTGGCTTGGCGTTGCGCCCGATGTGGTGACGGTGGGCAAACCGATGGCGAACGGTCATCCGGTGGCCGCTGTTCTTGCCACGCCCGCCGTGATGGGTGCCTTTCGCGACGCCTTCGGATATTTCAACACCTTTGGCGGCAATCCGGTTTCTGCGGCTGCCTGCATGGCGGTGCTGGATGTGATGGACAGCGAAGGGCTGCAGCAGAATGCGGCCCGGGTCAGCGCCCATGCGATGGACCGTCTGCGCGCCCTGCGCCACCCGCTGCTGGCCGAAGTGCGCGGCGCCGGGCTGATCTTCGGCGCGGAATTCGTGCTGGACGATGCGATGACGCCTGCCAGCGGCTTTGTGGCCGATGTCGTGGAAGGCATGGTGCAGCGCGGCTTTCTGCTGAACCGGATCGGGCGGGCGGGCAACACGCTGAAAATCCGGCCGCCGATGCCGTTTTCGGTGGAAAACGCCGACATGCTGATGGACGCGCTGCAGGATGTGCTGGCGCAAACGCAGGTCCGGCGATGACCGAGGCGGAAGAGGCCGCGCGGGCCTTTGGCGGGTCGGTCCCGCGGCTGATCCGCATGCGGGAAAACGCGGTCTATGACGTGATGCTTCCCTCGGGCCGCGCGGCATTGCGGCTGCACCGGGCGGGGTATCAGTCTGCCGCAGCCATCCGGTCGGAACTGTGGTGGTGTCACGCCCTGGCCGCTGCGGGCGTGCCGGTGGCCCGGCCCGTTCCGGCAGGGGACGGGCAGCTTCTGGTGGCGCTGTCCACGGGGCGGCTGGCATCCGCCCTGGCCTGGGTTGACGGGGTGCCCCTGGGCGAGGCCGGCGTTCCCCTTGCGGGCAATGTTGCCGCGCAGGTCGGGCATCACCGCGCCCTTGGGCGGCTGGTGGCCCGGCTGCATACGGCCAGCGATGCGCTGGTACCGCCGCCGGATTTCGTGCGCACGCGCTGGGACAGTGACGGCCTGCTGGGGGAAACGCCGTTCTGGGGCCGCTTCTGGGACCATCCGGCCCTGCAGCCCGATGACGCGGCCCTGTTGCGCAGGACGCGGGACTTTCTGCGCGACAGGGTGCAGGACCATGCCGCCAGCGGCAGCTTCGGGCTGATCCATGCCGATGTCCTGCGCGAGAATGTCTTTGTGGGGGATTGCGGGCTGTCCCTGATCGATTTTGACGATTCCGGCTTTGGCTTTCGCCTGTATGATCTGGGAACGGTGCTGTCGCAGAACCTGTTCGAACCGGCCCTGCCCCTGATCGCGCAGGCCTTGGCCGAAGGCTATGCCGAAACCCGGCCGCTGGACGCTGCGATGATCCCCGTCTTCACCCTGATGCGCTGCTGCGCGTCGGTGGGCTGGACGATGCCGCGGCTTGCGCCGGACGATCCGATCCACCGCAGCCATATCGCCCGTGCGGTCGGATTGGCCCGGCGGCTGCTGGACGGAGGCGGGCTTTGGCCCTGACCGGCCGGTCGCGGCCGCGCGGCCTTGCCCATGGGTCGGGCGCGTTGCGGCGTCAGACCAGCACCTCTTCGGCCACCTGGGCACCGACACCGAACACCCTTTTGTAACGAGCGATTTCATCCGGCGGACCCATCGCCTTGTTGGGATTGTCCGACAGTTTCACGGTGGGCCTGCCGTTTGCCGAAACCGCCTTGCAGACCAGGCTGAACGGGGCCAGCGTATCGCCCGCCACCAGACCGCGAAAATCGTTCGTCAGCATGGTGCCCCAGCCGAAGCTGACCTTGACCCGGCCCGCAAAATGGCGGTGCAGTTGCTCGATCCTGTCCACATCCAGCCCGTCAGAAAAGATCACCAGCTTTTCGCGCGGGTCTTCGCCGCGCGATATCCACCAGCGGATCGCCGTTTCTGCCCCTGCCACCGGGTCGCCCGAATCGATGCGGATTCCGGTCCAGCTTGCCAGCCAGTCCGGCGCATTGCGCAGGAACCCTTCGGTGCCGTAGGTATCGGGCAGAATGATCCGCAGATTGCCGTCATGTTCCTCGTGCCAGTCGGCCAGAACCTGATAGGGGGCCTGGGCAAGCTCTTCGTTGCTGTCCGCCAGCGCCGAATACACCATCGGCAATTCATGGGCGTTGGTGCCGATGGCCTCTGTCTCGCGGCGGTAAGCGATCAGGCAGTTCGAGGTGCCGGTGAACTTGCCCCCCAGCCCTTCCATCAGCGCCTGCACGCACCAGTCCTGCCACAGGAAGGAATGGCGCCGCCGGGTTCCGAAATCTGCAAGGCGCAGCCCGTCGATCCGGCGCAGACGTTCCACCTTTTCCCAAAGCCGGGTCATGGCGCGGGCGTACAGCACCTGCAGCTCGAACCGCCCCATGTCCTTCAGCGCCGCGCGGGTGCGCAACTCCATCAGGGTGGACAGGGCCGGAATCTCCCACAGCATGACTTCGGGCCACTTTCCTTCGAACGTCAGGTGATACTGGCCGTCATGCTTTTCCAGATGGTAGGGCGGCAGGCGCAAACCTTCGAACCATTCCATGAAACCGGGCCGGAACATCTGGCGTTTGCCGTAGAAGGTATTGCCGCGCAGCCAGGTGGATTCGCCGCGCGACAGGCGCAGCGTGCGGATATGGTCCAGCTGCTCGCGCAACTCGCCCTCGTCGATCAGATCGGCCAGCCGGACCGAGGTGGTTCTGTTGATCAGCGAAAAGGTAACGTCCGTCCTGGGCTTGTTGCGGAAAATCGACTGACACATCAGAAGCTTGTAGAAATCCGTGTCGATCAGGGATCGCACGATCGGGTCGATCTTCCATTTGTGGTTGTAGACCCTTGTGGCAATATCGACCATGTCAGTGTTCCACCTTCACGCCGGCATCGCGCATCAGGCGGCGGGCGGCGGCAAGCGACCCGTTCAGGTCGATGGCGCGGGTGGCCCCTTCCAGCACGGTCACGTCATAACCGTGCCGCGCCGCGTCCACCGCCGACCAGGCGACGCAGAAATCCGTGGCCAGCCCGGCCAGGGTTACCGATGTGACCCCGCGCGACCTGAGGTATCCGTCCAGCCCCGTCGGGGTGGTGCGGTCATTCTCGTAAAAGGCCGAATAGCTGTCGATGTCAGGGTGAAACCCCTTGCGCAGCACAAGCTGGGCCGCATCGGCATTCAGCCCGGCATGAAAGGCCGCGCCATGGGTGCCTTGCACGCAATGCCTGGGCCACAGCACCTGCGGGCCATAGGGCATGTCGGTCACGCTGAAGGGGGCGGCGCCCGGATGGCTGGCCGCGAAGGAGTTGTGACCTTCCGGATGCCAGTCCTGCGTCAGCACCCGCACCGCAAAATCCTGCAGCAAGGCGTTGACACGGGGAATGATCCCGTCCCCGCCGGTCACTGCCAGCGCGCCGCCCGGGCAGAAGTCATTCTGCAGGTCGATCACGATCAGGGCTTCTGTGGCAGGTCGCATCGCAGCCTCCGCTGTGCGTCAACTGCTTTCGGTAGGGTGCCGTCTTGCCCCCGTCAAGCCGAAGGGCTTGCAGACCCGTCCCGGACGGGCCTATCAGGCGGCATGCTGATTGTTGCCGCCCTGTACCGGTTCACCCGCTTTTCCGATCCTGCGGCGCTGCGGGGTCCCCTTCTTGACCTTTGCCGGGCCGGGGGGCTGGGGGGCACGCTGCTTGTGGCGCGCGAGGGGATCAACGGAACCGTCGCGGGCCCGCGCGCGGGGATCGACACCCTGCTGGATCACATCCGTTCGCTTCCCGGCTGCTCGGACCTGGAATGGACAGAGAGCCAGGCAGAAACGATGCCCTTCGGCCGGATGAAGGTGCGCCTGAAGCAAGAAATCGTGACGCTGGGCCAGCCCGGTGTCGATCCCCGTGCCGGAACCGGGCAGTATGTCAGCCCGGCCGGGTGGAACGCGCTGATCACATCGCCCGATGTTGTGCTGATCGACACGCGCAACGCCTATGAGGTGGCCATCGGTACCTTCCGCACTGCGGTTGATCCCCAGACCCGCAGTTTTCGCGATTTTCCCGCCTGGTGGTCGGCCAACAGGGACCGCTTCGCCGGAAAGAAGATTGCGATGTTCTGCACCGGCGGAATCCGGTGCGAGAAATCAACGAACTGGCTGCTGGGTCAGGGCGTCGAGGATGTCTTTCATCTGAAAGGCGGCATCCTGAAGTATCTTGAAGAGATCCCCCGGGCGGAAAGCCTGTGGGAAGGCGAATGCTTCGTTTTCGACAGGCGGATCTCCCTTGGGCACGGCCTGCGTCCCGGAAGTCTGACAAGTTGCGGTGCCTGCCGCCGGCCTGTCACCGAAGAGGGCCGCGCCGATCCGTCTTTCGAAGACGGCGTGTGCTGCCCGGCCTGCCAGGGGGAATACACCCCACGGGACAGGAACCGGTTCCGCGAACGCCAGCATCAGATCACGCTGGCAAGGGCCCGCAGCGGTCGGCATCCGGGCGGGGCATAAGGTTGGCATCCCGTTCGGGCGGCGCGATGCGGGTGGCGATTGTCCGGGACCGGGATGCGCCCGGCACCCGCGACCCCAAGGGGCGAAGCCGTTCCCCCCGCTTGCGGATGACCGGCACCGCCGGCTTTCAAGGCGGATATTCCGGGCATGGGGGAATTCAGGCCCGCCTTGCTGTGGCCGCCGTCACCGGGACGGTGCCGGGGCCGATGCGGCGGGCGGCAATGCCCGGACCTGCGGCGACCGGACAGGTGCCGGGATCGACCCTTGATTGTTGCAGATACTTCTGCCCCTGTTCACGGGCCGCACAGCCTTTGGCCATGATCGCTGCGGCGCATGATGACACCCTTCACCCGGGAAAGCGCCTGAAATGAAGCCCATCCACCCCGCCGACCGCAAGATCGCCAACATCCGCAGCGCCCCCTTCCGGCCCTTTGTCTATGACGATGGCCTGGCACTGGGCGATGAAATCCTGCAGTTGGATGATGATCAGCCGCTTGGAACCGGCTTTCACGTCTACCGGATGCCTGCGGGCATGACGACGCGCGGGCACCGCCACAACGGGCACGAGCAGTTCCTGATCCTGGAGGGCGAGCTGATCGAAAGCGACGGCACCGTGCTTGGCAAAGGCGACATGGTGTTTTACCGCGATGGGAGCGAACATTGTTCCCACACGCCGAACGGCTGCCTTCTGGCCGTTCATATCTCAGGTCCGGAATTCAGCGCAGACCAGGGGTGAGCCGACGAAGCGGGCCGCGCGAAACCCGCCTGTCCCGCCTGCCGTGCCCTGCGCGATCAGGCGGCAGGACAGGCCCTGCCCGGGGGGACAAGTCCGGCCCTGCCAATACCCCGGCTGCGGGCGTCACCCGCGCCGGGTTTGCGGGGGCACCCGGGATCGGGCCCGATGGCGCGGCCAAAGGCTGCGCGTCAAGCCCCCCGGCAAATGCCCGCACCTGCCGCAGCAGGTCACTGCACGATGAACTCGGCGTGGAGCGCCCCGGCGGAGTTGATGCTTTTGAGGATGTCGATCATGTCGTTCGGCGCAACGCCCAACGCATTGAGCCCGGCCACCACCTGCGACAGGGTGGTTCCCCCTGTCACCATCGCAAGGCCCGTGCCCTTTTCCTTGGTCACGTCAATGGTGGTATCCGGCACCACCACAGTTCTGCCCTGCGCAAAGGGGTTCGGCTGTACCACCTGGGGCGTTTCCTGCACGCTCAGCGTCAGATTGCCCTGCGCCACCGCAACTTCGCTGATCCGGACATCGGCACCCATGACGATGGTGCCGGACCGCTGATCCACAACGACCCGCGCCCGGGACTCGGGCGCTATCACCAGGTTCTCCACCCGGCCCAGAACATGGGCGGGAGAGCGCATGTTGGCCGCAACGACATCCAGCGCCACGGTACCGGCATCGGTCATCACGGCAACCCGGCGTCCGAAACTGCGGTTGATCACATCCTCGATCCGCTCTGCCGTGGTGAAATCGGGTGTCCTCAGCGCCAGCCGGATCGATGTCAGCCCCGAAAAGTCGAAGGCAATCTCACGCTCCACCCGCGCGCCGGACGGGATTGAGCCGGATGTCGGCACACCTTCCACAACGCTGGCACCATCCCCTTCGGCGGAAAACCCGCCGGCCAGGACCGGCCCCTGCGCCACGGCATAGATCTGGCCATCGGCCCCGTTGAGCGGGGTCATGATCAGGGTGCCGCCGCGCAGGCTTTGCGCATCGCCGATCGCGGAAACGGTCACATCAATCTGCGATCCGGCACGGGCAAAAGGCGGCAAGGTGGCCGTCACGAAGACGGCTGCGACGTTCTTGGGACGAAACTGTTCGCCCGCCACATTCACACCCAGCCGTTCCAGCAGATTGGACAGGATCTCTTCGGTGAACGGGCTGCTGCGCAGGGCGTCACCCGTTCCGTCAAGGCCGACCACAAGGCCGTAGCCGACCAGATCGTTGCCGCGCACCCCGTCGAATTCGACCAGATCCTTGATGCGGATATCTGCCGCCAAAGCGGGCAGGCCAACAAGCGAGGCAAGCAGCACCAGCAGGCGGATCACAGGTAATTCGCCAGGCTCAGGCGCGACAGGCGCGCGGTTACGGCATAAAGCGTGTCCAGTTGGCTTTCCGCCTCGGTCAGGGCTGTTGCGGCTTCGTAGGGGTCGGCAGACACGATCCCAATCCGCGCAATCTGCAAGGCCGTCGCTTCGGCCGAATTGCGTGTCGCCGCACTCGCTATCCGCTCTTGCGCCGTGCCGATCCGCGCCGCCAGCGCGCCCCGCGCATCGGTCGCATCAAGCAGCACGGCCCCGGCGGTTTTCGCCAGTTCCGCGCGCTGGGCCGCATTTCCGCCCAGTATCCCCCTGTCCAGGATGGCCGCCAGGGCCAGCCCCCTGAGCGTATCGCGCACACCCGCATCGGCCGCCGTTGCATCCAGCGGAACCGCTTCACCCTCGGCCACCGTCAAGGGAGAAAGGGCAGGCCCGCCGGTATAGGCGACAGCCGCATAGCCGGACGGGTTGGCAAACCAGGCGTCGACCGCCGCTGCCACGCCCTGCGCGGTGGTTGCAGACGCGGCTGCGGCAACCACCGCGTCAAGAATCACGTCTGCCGGGGCCAGGGCGGGAGAGCGCGTTTCGGTCCCGCCGAACAGGCTGCGGTCCCCGACCCGGACATTCAAAGTTGCCACGGCAGAGCGGAACTGCGCCAGCGCATCCATGGCCACTGCATCGACCGATGTCGGGTTTCCGGGGCTTGCGACCGAAAACAGGGCGGAACCCAGCTTGCCCGACATGTCCGACACGGTGGCAAGCGCCGATTGCATGGCCTGCGTCGAAAGCGCGGCCTCGGTTGTGACGGATTTGAAGGCATCCAGCCGGGCCAGCGTCGCATCCAGTGCCGTCAGCGGGGTAAAGTCACCCTTTACGGCGCGTCCGATATCCCTGATGCGCCCCGTGGTCACCTCTTGCGACCGCTGTTCAAGTTCGGCCTTCAGCTGTGTCGTCTGGTTGCGCAAGGTAAAGCTGCGCGCAAGATCGCCGATGGAAGACAGCGTCATCGTTATATTCCCAGCAAGATTTGGATCATCGAATCCACGGTCTTGATAACCTGCGCATTGGCACCATAGGCGCGCTCGATCAGCAGCAGCGATTGCAGTTGCTGATCGGTGTCGACGCCTGCCGCAAGCTCGTCGGCGCGCAGCGAATCGTGGCGGGCTGCGGCATAGCTTTGTTCCGCCTCCGCCCCGTTCCGCGCCCGTGAGACATAGGACAGCACATCGGATGCAAGGCCCGAAAAACTGCGCGCCCCCGGCTCGAACCCGCCCGATGCCGGAGAGATGAAGGCGTTCAGGCGCCCGCGCAGCCCGGTCAGCAGCGCGGATTCGCCCGGCGGCCCCTCGGCGGTGGCACCGAGGCCATCGCGCAGGCGCCAAAGCGCGCCGCCCTTGGCCGGATCGGCTGCCGTATTGACGGCAAGCCGCCCTGCCAGTCCGGTTTCGGTTGCGGCATTGAAGGCCGCCCCGGCATCGGTGAACAGGCCCGGCGCACCGGCCGACAGCGTGGTGTCGACCGAAGGATCGGCAAAGCGGGCGATCAGGTCACGGGCCGCCGCATCCAGCCGCTTTTGCTGCAAGGGTGCCTCGATGTCGCGCAGGCGGAAATTCGCGGCCAGCGCCCCGCCGTCAAGCTTGCCGGACCCCTCGCCAAAGGTCACCGGCTTGCCGTTCATCGTCAGGCCGGAAAGCGCCCCCGAGTCCAGCGTCATGTCCGGGGTGATCTTGCCCACGGGCGTAAAGCCGAACAATGCGGGCCGACCGTCCAGCAGAACGGCACCGCCCGTTGAGATCAGCGCGATCCGCCCGGTCTCCCTGTCGATCTGGCGCAGGGGTACGATTTCAGCGATCCTGTCGATCAACTGCTGGCGCTGGTCCATCAGGGGAGAGGCATCGCGGTCCGCGACAACCTGCTTGAGGATCTGTGCGTTCAGCGCCGCCACCTTGGCCAGGGTGTCGTTCAGCTCTTTCACATTCTCGGCAATCCAGTCATCCGCCCGCTCGCGTTCCATCTGCACGGCGATCGAGGCCTTGCCGACATGGTTGGCAAGCCCCTGCGCCGCCGTCAGAACCGCTGCCAGCCGCTGTTCGCTGTCAGGGCGACCGGATGCCGAGAGCAGGGCCTGATCCAGCCCGGCGATCTTGCCGCCAAGGGATGCCGCGTCCCCGGGCGTGCCGATCACCGCCTCCAGCCTGGCGAAGGCGTCGGCCAGCACGGCGCTGCCGGCCATGTTGGCCTGGGCGACCCTGCGATCCGACAACAGGATATGATCGCTCACCCGGAGAACGCCGGTAATCCCGACACCGTTTCCCGTTCCGCCCAGGCTGCGTGCCGCAAGCTGAATCTCGCGCCGCCCGTAGCCATCGGTCAGCGCATTGGCCACATTGCTGGACACAAGTTCGGCAGACCGGGCGCTTGCCTGCAGACCGGACATCGCACTCGACAAGGAAAGAGAAAGGCTCATGACAAGGTCCTGTCACCTGCTAGCGTTTGATGTTCTGCGTTTCCTGCAGCATCTCGTCGACGGTCTGGATGACCTTGGCATTGGAGGAGTAGGCGCGCTGGGTGACGATGAGCTGGGTCAGTTCTTCGGCCACGTCGGTGGAGGACCCTTCGCGTGCAAATCCGAGCACGGCGCCCGTCGGGCCGTCACCTGCATCCCAAAGGAACATCGGACCGCTTTCGGGCGAGACCTGGTAGGTCTGATTGCTCAGCGCGACCAGACCGTTCACATTCGGCACGTCCACCAGTGGCACCTGGCCGATGCGGCGGGTGAACCCCTGATCGTAAATGGCGTAGACATCGCCCTTCGAGTCAACCTGGACCGAGGTGACATTTCCCACGGGCGAGCCGTTCTTTGTAATCTTGACGGGGGCAAAACTGTCAGACAATTGCGTCATGCCGTCGGGCGCGCCCGGCCTGCCGATCGACAGCGAAATGGACCCGCCCGCCACAGTCACGGGAATGGTGCCTGTCGCGGCGTTATAAGCACCCCCCGAAACTGTCGTCACGGACGACAGCGTACCCCCCGATCCGGCCGACGTGTTGAAGACAAGCGTGTACGCCCCCACGACACTGCCGCCCGATGCAGAGTCGCGCAGGGTCATCGTCCAGGTGTTCGAGGAGCCGGTTGTCGGAACGGTCGGTTCAAAGGTCACATCCAGCGTTTCAGAGATGCCGACGTTGTTGAAATACTCAAGCGCAAGGCTTTCCTCATCGCCGCTGCTGGTCGAGGCGGTCGCCGTCGCAGGCAGGTTCACAGAGAAGGCGATTTCATTGGTCGGGTTGGCGGTGAACTGGTTGAGGTTGATGCGCACAGGCTGAAGCCCGGCGTTGCTGACACGCGGAAAGTTGGGAATCGTTCCGTCCGTGTCCGCCATCCAGCCCAGCAGGACCATCCCGGATTCCGTCTTGAGATAACCCTGGCCATCGGGCCGGAACGAACCGGTGGTCATCAGGCTCAGCGGAAAGGTGGCCCCGCCGCGGTTCACGTCCTTTTCCGTCGTGACGGGAAGCATGCCCCGTCCGTCAACCGCAAGGTCTGTGGCATTGGTGGAGCCGACCAGAGATCCCCGCTGATCGATCAGCCGCATGGTGGACACGCGCACGCCGCCCGCCGAATAGCTGCTTGACCCGCCGCCCTGCAACACAAGCGAGTTGAAGTCGGCCACAGTGCGGCGATAGCCGAAGGTCGACGCATTCGCGATGTTGTCCGAGATGGTTGCCAGTTTCGTCGCATTGGCGTTGAGCCCGGCAACCCCGGCATTCAGAGAAGAGGAAATCGTCATCCGGCAGCGCCCTTTTCAGAGGGTTAATGGTACGGACCCCACTTTGCGCGCGACGGCTTAAGAACGGCTTAATGCATGGAAGTTGAACTATTCAGCGGTCGCGCCGCAGCAGGATCACCTCCAGGCGGTTGTTGCGGGTTGCCATGGGATTGTCGGTTGCCGGCACGCGGTCCGCAAATCCGGCCATGCGCTGAAGGCGTGCGCCCGGCAGGCCCGCCCCTTCAAGCTTGCGCCGCATCACGTCGGCCCGGTCTGCGGACAGGTCCCAGACCGGGTTGCGGATCAGGGTAATCGGATAGGACCGGACGTGCCCCTGCACGGCAACCTTGTTGCTGGCAAGATTGAGAACCTCTGCCAGAAGTCCCGCGATTTCGTCCAGAACCGGGGCAGGGGTGGCACTGTCCGCCTCGAAAAGCGCGGCATTCTCAAGATCGAAAATCTCGATGACAAGCCCTTCATCCGTGATCTTGGTCACGATGTGCCGCAAGGCCTGCTCCATCGTCATGCTTTCGCCGCCGCGGGCCAGCAGGGCTTTCTCGACTTCCTTGATCGCCTCGTCCGCCCCCTCGCCTCCGGTGCCGTCGCCTTCCGAGATGCGGTTGGCACCGCGCGCGCGGTCTTCCTCGGTCGGTCGTGCCACGGAGGCACCGGTGCCGCTTTGAGAGAAGGCTTCTTCGGAAAACACGTTGTCGCCGCCGAAGAATCCTTCACCGCCCCCCGAGACCCGATTGATCGGGATCGTCGGATTGAAGTAATCCGCAAGCCCCTTTCGCTGCTTTTCCGTTGTCGCGTTCAACAGCCACATCAACATGAAGAAGGCCATCATTGCGGTGACGAAGTCGGCATATGCCACCTTCCAGGCACCGCCATGGTGCCCGCCCGCCTGAATGATCTTCTTGCGTTTGATGATGACCGGCGAAGCATTCGGCTGCTTTGCCATCAGACACCCCACAAATCCCCGCATCCGGCATAGCCGCTGCGGGTGAACGCCGCTTTAACCTGCGGCATTTTAGCGGTTTCGTGCCGCCGATCCGTTCCTTTTGGCCAGCATGACCGGCAATGCCGGGCCATATCGCCAGGGCCGCCCAGCCGCCGTGGCCAAGAACGGGATACATCGCCGGATCAGTCTTGCATGCCCGCAGGAAAGCGCCCCGAACAGGGGGCTGCCTGCCATGCGGCAGCCCGGGTCCGGCCGGCTTTCAGGGACTGGTGAGCGGGGGGGGATTCGAACCCCCGACCCCATGATTAAAAGTCACGTGCTCTAACCAACTGAGCTACCCGCCCTCACCGTCCCGGAGCGCCAGCGGCGTTCCCCGCACAAGACCCGCTTTGGCACAGCAGTCAGCGACCCGGCCCGCAAGTCACGGAACGTCAAGGGCTGCACGCCAGAGACGCCGTCTCATGACAGGACCGCTTGGTATGAACTTCACCCGGCGGGGTCAAGACCCAATCGGCGGGAAACAGCGTCGGGCTGGCAAAAGGCTGAAAGCGGGGGTATACGCGCCCCGATGACACCGCCCCGCGCCATATCCGGTCTGCCCTTCATGAAAATGCACGGGCTTGGCAACGACTTTGTCGTGATCGACTCGCGCGGGCGCGGGGCTGTGACCACGGCTGCGCTGGCGCGCGCGCTGGGTGATCGCAACAGGGGCGTGGGATTTGACCAGCTGGCGGAAATCCGCGATGCGGACGATGCCGATATCGCGCTTGATTTCTGGAACAGCGACGGCACCCGCGCCGGGGCCTGCGGCAATGCCACGCGCTGCGTTGCCGGTCATGTGATGCAGGCCACCGGGCAGGACAGCATCAGCATCCGGACAGCACGCGGCAGATTGCACGCGCGCCGCCGCGCCGATGGACAGATCAGCGTCAACATGGGCCAGCCACAGCTTGACTGGGCCGAGGTGCCGCTTGCCCGGCCCACCGACACATTGCATCTTCCGCTGCCCGGCGCGCCTGTGGCCGTCGGCATGGGAAACCCGCATTGCGTGCTCTTCGTGGCGGATGCCGATGCGGCTGACGTGGCGGGGCTGGGTGCCCTGCTGGAACATGATCCGCTGTTTCCCCAAGGCACGAATGTCGAATTCGCCGCGCTGATCGCCCCTGACCGGCTGCGGATGCGGGTCTGGGAACGGGGCGCGGGCATCACGCTGGCCTGCGGTTCGGGGGCCTGCGCCGTTGCCGTTGCGGCGCACAGGCGCGGCCTGACCGGGCGGCGCGTTCTGCTGGACCTTGATGGCGGCAGCCTGGAGATTGACTGGCGCGAGGATGGTGTCTGGATGACCGGCCCGACCGCCCATGTCTTTGACGGGCTTGTGACACCGGCTTTCCTGGCCGCCTGCACATGACCGCGCCGGTCTTCGCCACACTCGGCTGCCGCCTGAATGCCTATGAGACCGAGGCGATGAAGGAACTTGCCGCCGCAGCGGGGCTGGAAAACGCCGTTATCGTCAACACCTGTGCCGTCACGGCCGAGGCCCTGCGCAAGGCACGGCAGGAAATCCGGCGCCTGCGCCGCGACCACCCGGACGCCACCCTGATCGTGACGGGCTGTGCCGCGCAGACCGAGCCGGAAACCTTCGCCGCGATGCCCGAGGTCAGCCGCGTCATCGGCAACAGCGAAAAGATGCAGGCGGCGACCTGGGCCGCGATGACGGCCCCCGGCCTGACCGGCGATACGCTGCGGGTGCAGGTGGATGACATCATGTCGGTGCGCGAAACCGCCGGGCACCTGATTGACGGCTTCGGGCGGCACCGCGCCTATGTGCAGGTCCAGAACGGCTGTGATCACCGCTGCACCTTCTGCATCATTCCCTTCGGGCGCGGCAATTCCCGTTCTGTCCCCGCCGGCGTGGTGGTGGATCAGATCAGGCGGCTGGTGGACAAGGGATTCAACGAGGTTGTCCTGACGGGGGTAGACCTGACAGGCTGGGGCGCGGACCTGCCGGCACAGCCGCGCCTTGGGGATCTGGTTCTGCGCATCCTGCGCCTTGTGCCGGACCTGCCGCGTCTGCGCATCAGCTCCATCGACCCGATCGAGGCCGACGGGGCGCTGATGCAGGCCATCGCCACCGAACCGCGGCTGATGCCGCATCTTCATCTGTCGCTGCAGGCGGGCGACGACATGATCCTCAAGCGCATGAAGCGCCGCCACCTGCGCGACGACGCCATCGCTTTTTGCGAAAAAGCCCGCCGTCTGCGGCCTGACATCGTCTTCGGGGCCGACATCATCGCAGGGTTTCCGACCGAAACCGAACAGATGTTCGAAAATTCACTGAAGCTGCTGGACGACTGCGGGCTGACCTTTCTTCACGTGTTTCCGTTCAGTCCGCGCAAAGGCACCCCCGCCGCACGCATGCCGCAGCTTCGCGGGCCAGAGATCCGCGACCGCGCCGCACGGCTGCGCGCGGCGGGCGATGCCCGGCTTTCGCGGCATCTGGCAGAGCAGTCCGGCATGACCCACCATGTGCTGATGGAAGGCCCGCGCATGGGCCGGACCGAACAGTTTGCCGAAGCGGTTTTTGACACCGATCAGCCCGAAGGCCGGATCATCGTGGCCGACATCACCGGCACCCGGGGACAACAGCTTGTGGCACGGGTCAGGGCCGCCTGATCGTATCGCCCGGCTCCGGCTGCGGTGACAGTCCGGCGATGCCCCCTGACCATTGTCCCGCCATGATACCGGCTGCGATCCGACCGATCCGCCGGCAGCCCGCCGCTGTTGTGTACCCCTACCCTCCCTTGCGGCAGGGTGGCGAAAGGATTTTCACGCCGGACTTGTATCGCAAAGTCCGAGCGGCCTGTGCCAAGGGTAGAAGCCCGCGCGAGGCGGCGCGGCACGTTGACTTGTCGCGCCACGGCGTGACCTCGATGATGGGGTTCCCGGTTCCACCAGATAAGGGGTGAATTCCTTTCTGGTCGCGAACCGCAGGATCGCCAGCGGGAGGAATTCACCCCTTATCTGGCGGATCACTGCTGCAGCCCTTGGGCGGAGGTGCCCCGCAGCCGGCCGGAAACCACCGGAAAACGGCTTGAGCGGGATCGGGTCGCGATGGCCGACCTTCCGGTTGCGCCCTTCAAGGCCTGTGATCAGCCCGCAGGTGCCGGAGCGCCGCAGGACCAGGGATTACCCGGTTCCGGTTGCCTGTGGCCACCGCGACGTCCGGCTGTGCGGCCATGTCGACCGGGTCGTAATGGGCTGCGGCGGCAAGGTGATCGCGCGGCATCCGCACCGCTGCGAACGCGAAGGGATGGACTTCGGTCCGATCCATCAGCTTCCGCTGATCGGGATAAGGATGCACGCATTGGACAAGGCGGCTTCCCCGGCTGACTGGGACCTGCCGCCGGGCACCTCGACAGCTTCGACGTCAAGGCGATCCCCAGGCTCTACAGGATGCAGGTGCCGGGGTTGGCGCGGTGCGGGCGGATGGAGCCAGGAAAGGGTCACAGGGCGCGCCGATCAGGGCGCAAACCGGTATCCGCAAGGGGGTCCGGCCCGGCAGGGTGCGGATCAGCGAACCGTACCTTCGGGTCTGCCTCGACCCTTGCCGCCATGACCTCGATCTCCACCTTGAACTCGGGACGCGAGAATCCTGCGACCAGAAGCAGGGTCGATGCGGGAAGCACGTTGCAGCCGCGAAGAAAGGCATCACGCGCGGCCATGTAGCCGGGCAGGTCGCCCCGTTCGGTCAGCCAGGCCGAGATATGGCAGATGTCCTGCACGCCCATGCCGCCTTCGGCAAGGATATGCAGGATGTTGTCAAAGCAGATCGCCGCCTGCCCGGCCATGCTTTGCGGCACGGTTCCGTCGGCTGCGATGCCAAGCTGCCCCGACGTCCGGATAATCCGCGAACCGGCGGGCAGTTCGATACCATGTGCATAGCGGGCCAGAGGGGCGGGGATTGTCGTGGGGTTCAGGGTTCGCATGTCAACTCCCGCAGATTGCGCGCGCCCACTATGCCCGCGCACCCCGCCCCGGCACGGCAAAAAAACCTTTCATCACGCCCCTGTTTTTCTTGTGCTGACAAGGGCAGGTATCACCGTAAGCTTCCGGCGTCGCGGAAAGGGGGACCCAATGCAGCGCAAGATTGTTCTGGTCCGGCATGGCGATGATCCGCCTGATGACCGCGTGGTGACCTTTGCCGTTCAGAACGGCTTCGAGCCCGTCTTCCTGCGCCCGTTCAAGGGCGACAAACCCGGCCTGCCCGGCCCGGATGTGGCGGGGTCAGTGGTCTACGGCGGCCCCTACAATGTCTTCGAGGAAGACAGGCATCCGTTTCTGAACGACGAGGCGGACTGGATCCGCGCCTGCATGGCGCAGGGTGTTCCGCTGCTTGGCATCTGTCAGGGTGCGCAGCAGATCGCGCGCGTGCTTGGGGCCGAGGTCGGCCCTTATGACAAGCCGGTGCACGAATTCGGCTACTACCCGGTTTCGCCCACCCCCGGGGGCAGCGATTTCCTGCCTGCAACGATGCACATGACGCAGGCGCATTTCCACACCTTTGCCATTCCCGAAGGTGCGGTGCACCTGGCGTCAAGCCCGCTCTATCCCAACCAGGCGTTTCGTCATGGCGACAGGACCTATGCCGTCCAGTTCCACCCCGAATGCACCATCGAGGGGTTCCGGCGCTGGCAATCCAACGCCTGGGCGCCCTATGACAAACCGGGCGCACAGTCCAGGGCGGAACAGGATGCGCTGATGGCCCAACATGACGCGGCGCAGGCCGATTGGTTCTACCGCTTTCTTGGAAAGCTGTTCGGCCGCGCCACATGACGGCATTCTCGCACCGCAATCCGCAGGCCTTCGGCATTCTGGTGACGCTGGCAGGTGTGCTGGTCTTTGTTCCCGACGCGCTTGTGATGCGGCTGATCGGCGGTGACATGCTGGCGCTGGCATTCTGGCGCGGCCTGCTGGCGGGTGGCATCTTCCTTCTTGGCAATCTGGTCCTTGCCCCGCAGACCATGCCCGCGCGCGGCGAATGGTTCGACCGCAAGGGACTGCTCATTATCGGGCTGAACGCGGCCGGCGTCCTGAGCTGGTGTTCGGCCATGCAATACACCTCGGCCGCGAACGCGCTTCTTGTGTTGGCGGTCGCCCCCTTTCTGGCCGCAATCCTGTCGTACCTGCTGCTTGGGGAACGGATTGACAGGGCAACCGCGCTGGCCATCGCGCTGGTCTTTACGGGCGTTCTGATCATCGCCTCGGGCAGCTTCGGTCACGGACGGCTTCTGGGTGACGGATTTGCGCTGATCAATGCGCTGACCGTCGCGGCCTATTATGTGACTTTGCGGACCACGGGGCGGCGCAACATGCTTCCCCACCTTGCGCTGGGGTCGATCCTTGGGGGCATCCTTGCCCTGCCGTTCGCGGATTTCACACCTGTCACGACGATGCAGGCGCTGCTTATCTTTCTGTCCGGCGCGGTGATCCTGCCCGCTGCGGCCGGCCTTCTGATGCTTGGCCCGCGCTACCTGCCCGCGCCCGAGGTGTCGATGATCACATTGCTGGAGGTCATCCTTGGCCCGCTGCTGGTCTGGGCCGTTATCGGCGAGAATCCCGGACAGATGACGCTGATCGGCGGGACGGTGATTGTCGCCACGGTCTCGCTGCACGCCCTGCGCCGCCTGACCCGGACCGGGAGTGTCGCCTGATGCGCCTGCTTGTCGTCCATGCCCATCCCGTTCCCGAAAGTTTCAACACGGCGCTTTGCAGGGCAGTGCTGGAAACTGCACGGCAGCAGGGGCACGACGTTCGCCTGATCGACCTTCACGCTGACGGCTTCAACCCCGTGATGACCGCCGAAGAACGGCGCGGATATACCGAAGATGTGCCGGTCCCGCCCGATCTTCGGCCGCATGTCGAGGCGCTGCAATGGGCCGAGGGGCTGATCCTTGTCTATCCGACATGGTGGTATTCGCAGCCCGCAATCCTCAAGGGCTGGATTGATCGTGTCTGGCGGCCGGGCATCACCTTTACCTTGCGGACCGCGACCGAACCCCTGCGCGGGGCGCTGCACAATGTCCGGCTGATCGGGGTGATCACCACCTTCGGGTCGCCCTGGTGGTTCTGGACCTTTCTGATCGGCGCGCCGGGGCGCAAGATCATCCTGCGCGGCCTGCGCTATTGCACCCATCCCCGGACGCGGACCTTCTGGCTGGGCCTGCATGACATGGATGCCCGCACGGACACGACCCGCGCCCGCTTTCTGGGCAAGGTTCGGGCCCGTATCGCGCGCATTCCGCTGTAGGGGCGGGGCATGGGCCACATCGGACACTGGGCCGACCTGACCGCCCCCGATTTTGCCGCACTTGACCGCAGCGATGCCGTGGCGATCTTGCCCATCGGCGCCATCGAACAGCACGGGCCGCACCTGCCGCTTTCGGTGGACCGCGACCTGACGCTTGCCGTGCTCGGTCGTGCCCTGCCGCTGATTCCGCGCGACCTGACCGTGCTTGCCCTGCCTGTGCAAGCCATCGGCATAAGCACCGAACATGCGGCTTGGCCCGGAACGCTGACGCTTTCTGCCGGAACGCTGCTGCTGGTGCTTCAGGACATCGCGGCCTCGGTCCGGCAGGCGGGCATCCGGCGGCTCATGATCCTGAACGGCCATGGTGGCAACCGGGCACTGCTGGAGGTGGCCTGCCGCGATCTTCGCGCCCGGTCCGGGCTGGTCACGGCCCATGTGGCGTGGGATGATCTGGCCGGGGCAGAGGCTGTCGTCGGCCCGGCCGAGGCAGACAACGGCCTGCATGCAGGTGATGTGGAAACGTCGGCCATGCTTTGCGCCTGTCCGGACGGTGTCCGCATGGAACGGGCCGGGGATTTCGGTTCCGCGCATCTGCACTGGCGGCAGGCGCACCCCGATCTCGGGCTGGGAAAGGCACCCCTGCGGCCCGGCTGGCTTATGGAGGATCTGAACCCCCGGGGTGCTGTCGGAAATGCCGCCGCCGCAACGGCGGAAAAGGGCGCGGTGCTGCTGGGCACCGCGGCGCAGAACCTTGCACATCTTGTGGCCCAGTTCGGGCGCTTCGGTTAGGGCATGCCGACCCTGATCCGCGACATTGCCGTGCCGCACAGCCTTCTGGCGGACCCGGACAGGTTCGGCGGGCGGGTCGAGGGCGACCTGAAGCGCGGCGATCTTTTGATTTCGGAAGATCGGGTGATCGGCATGACTGCGGCACCCCCTGCCGAAGCGCGCATTGTCGAAGGAAGGGGGCGCATTCTTCTGCCCGGGCTGGTGGAGCCGCATCTGCACCTTGACAAGGCCTTTACCCTGCCGCGCCTGCCCGATGCCGGGGGCAATCTTCTTGCCGCGATACGGGCGCAGGAGGCAGACAAGAAAAACTGGACCGACGATGACTTGCGGGCGCGGGCCGGGCGCGCGCTGGCCGAACTGGTGGCGGCGGGTGTTGTTCATGCCCGCACACATGTCGACTGGGGCAACGGCGCTGACCCGACGGCCCCCCCCGTGCCTGGGATGTTCTGGCGGAACTGGCGCAGGACTGGGCGGACCGCATCAGGCTGGAACTGTCCTGCCTGCCGGACATCGATGCCTTTGCAGAACCCGCGACGGCAGCCCGCATCGCTGCTGATGTGGGGCGGGTTGGCGGAACGCTGGGCGCGTGGTGCCTGAACCATCCCCGCCGGGCCAGGGGCTTTGCCGCCGCGTTCGATCTTGCCGCATCCCGCGGGTTCGCGCTGGATTTCCATGTTGACGAGGGGCAGGGGGCCGAACTGGACGGGCTGGAAACACTCGCCGCCGCGGCGTTGCGTTCCGGCTTCGAGGGGCCGGTCCTGTGCGGTCATGCCGTCAGCCTGACAAACCTTGCGGGCGACCGTCTGGCGCGGTTGACAGAGGATCTGGCCCGTGCGCGCATCAGCCTCTGCGCGCTGCCGACGACCAATCTCTACCTGCAGTCCCGTGGCGCGGGAACGCCCGACAGGCGTGGCATCACCCGGCTGGCAGAGGCCGCCGCCAGGGGTGTAACCCCCTGCCTTGGGACCGACAACGTACAGGACGCCTTCTACCCGCTTGGCCGGCATGACCCGCTGCTGACCCTTGCCACCGCCGTTCCGGCCCTGCATCTGGACCCGCCCTTCGGGGCGCATCTGCCGCTGATCACGCATCTTGCCGCCCGCGCCACCGGCGTTGAGGCAGGATTTGTGGACCGCGCGCGCCCCCCGCACCTGTTTCTGGCCGAGGCCGTATCCCTGCCCGGGCTTGTCAGTGCTCAACCCGCCCGCCGCCCGCTTTTCCACGGCCCCCGCGCGGTCGCATGACGTGGAATCCCTTGGGGCCACATCCCCGTTTTGCTTGCGTGAACGCACCGCGCCCCCGCCTTACCCTTTCGGGCAGTGCCCGAAGCCTGAAAGCCGCAGCCGCATATGACCAGCATTTCCGGCAAGACCACGATCAACTGGGCCGCCTTCGCCGCCGCCCTTTCGCCTGTCGAGGTCATTGACGAGCCTGTCCTGGTCAAGAAGCGCAGCCGGGACTTTTTCTGGTATTCCCCCATCCTCGACCGGCGCCTGAAGACCTGCTTCGGTGATCTGGTTGCACGGCCGAAATCCCCCGCCGAGATGGCGCATTGCCTGTCCCTGTCGGCACGCCACCGTGTCCCCGTGACACTGCGCGGCGGGGGAACCGGCAACTATGGCCAATCTGTCCCGATGGAAGGCGGCCTGATCATCGAGACCACCGCGATGGACGCGATCCTGCAGACGGGCCCCGATTTTGTCCGCGTGCAGGCGGGCTGCAACATCCTGAAACTGAACAGGGCGCTGCAGGAACGGGGGCGCGAGCTGCCCGTTTTCCCCTCAACCCAGGACATCGCGACCATCGGGGGCTTCATCTCGGGCGGATCGGCGGGCATCGGCACGGTCAGCCACGGGATGCTGCGCGATGCGGGAAACATCCTGGAGATACGGGTGCTGTCGGTCGGGGAGACCCCGCGCGAGGTGGCCTTCTCGGGCGATCAGATCAACATGATCCATCACGCCTGGGGCATCAACGGCGTGATCACCGAACTGACGCTGCGCACCGTACCGACCGAGGACTGGATCGGCTGCATCGCCACCTTTGATACCTACCCGGCCTGCTATTCTGCGGGGATGGCCCTGGCAGCTTCGGACATCTGCCGAAAGCTGTGCTCGACACTCGACGCCCGGATCGGCACCTATTTCGACCGGCTGAAGGGTATCCTCCCCCAGGGCCGTGCCCTGCTGGTCACACTGATTCCGCGCCGCCAGATGGAGGCCTTCCGCACCCTCATTGCCGCCCGGGGCGGCCGGATCGACCTGGCCCTGGACGAGACCGCGCGTCTTGCCCGCAAGCTGCCCCATGCCTTCGAGTTTTCCTATAACCACACCACATTGCAGGCGCTGAAGACCGACCGGAAGGTGACCTATCTGCAGATCCTCTGCCCCGCACCGCTTGATGTGGACAGGATCGTCGAACTGCAGGCCGTGTTGGGCGATGACATCTACATGCATCACGAGTTCTCGCGCATGGGCGGGCAATTGGTGGCGTTCGATCTGCCGCTGGTGCGCTACAGTACCGACGAGCGGCTTTATGCGATCATGGGCCTTTATGAGGCACATGGCTGCCCCGCCTCGGACCCGCATTCGTGCATCATCGAAGAGGGCGGCATGAAGAAGGCCGATTACCGCCATCTGGCGTGGAAAAAGCGGCTTGATCCGCTGGGCCTGCTGAACAGCCCGAAAAGCCGCGAATGGGCGCGTGTCCGCGACATGACGCCGGAAGCCATCGAAGCCCTGCATCAGACCTGAACCGATAACAAGGCGAAAAACCGCCCCTGTCCCAACAAGGAGATCATCATGACCTTTGAAGACCGCCATGGCCGGCCCCTGCCCGATCACCTGACCCGCGCCGCCAGGCAAGGCGGCAGGGATCCGCTGACACGCCGGGAATTCCTTGCCACCGCATCGGCCTTTGGGGCCACAACCGCCACGGCCTATGCCATGCTGGGCCTGCCTGCCCCGGCCCGGGCGCAGGAAACGCCCGTCAGGGGCGGGACGCTGCGCGTCGGCATGCAGGTCATGGATCTGAAAGACCCGCGCACCGCCGACTGGTCCCAGATCGCGAACCTGGCCCGCCAGTTTCTGGAGCCCCTGGTCAAGTATACCCAGGACTTCACGTTCGAGGGCAGGCTTCTGGAAAGCTGGGAGGTCAACGAAGACGCAACCCGGTACACCCTGCGCGTCCGCCCCGGCGTCATCTGGAACAATGGCGATGCGTTCACTGCCGACGACGTGATCTTCAACATCACGCGCTGGTGCGACAAGGGTGCCGAAGGCAATTCAATGGCGTCGCGCTTTTCGGCCCTGGTTGACGAGGCGACGGGCAAGGCGCGGGACGGGGCCATCGTCAGGGTCGACGACATGACGGTGGAGCTGAACCTTTCGACGCCCGATATCGCCATCATCCCGAACATGGCCGATTACCCGGCCCTTATCGTGCACCGCAGCTACGAGGCAACCGGTTCCAATCTGGCGGCCAACCCGATCGGGACCGGCCCGTTCGAGCTGGAATTCCACGAAGTCGGCAACAAGGCGCGCGTCGTGCGCCGCAGGGACGGGAAATGGTGGGGCGGTGAAGCCCATCTTGATGCCATCGAATTCACGGATCACGGCAACGATCCCGTGATCGAACTCAACGCCTGGGCCTCGGGCGAGGTCGACCTGAACCAGCAGACAAGCGAGAACTTCCTTGAATCGCTTGATGCGCTGGGTGCAACGCGCAACTCGGTTGCCACGGCCAACACCGTTGTGGCGCGCATGAATGTCGCACAGGAACCCTATACCGACAAGCGGGTCCGGCAGGCACTTCAGGCGGGGGTGGACAATGCCGTGGTGCTGGAACTGGGGATTTCGGGGCTGGGCACGGTGGGTGAAAACCACCATGTCAGCCCGATCCACCCTGAATATGCCGAATTGCCCAGACAGTCGCGCGACCCGGCCAGGGCCAGGGCGCTGCTGGAAGAGGCGGGCAAGACAGAGTACGAGTTCGATCTCATCTCGATCGATCAGGACTTTCACCAGATATCCTGCGATGCCATCGCCGCACAGCTGCGCGACGTCGGCATCACCATAAAGCGCACCGTCATCCCCGGGGCAACCTTCTGGAACGACTGGACGAAATACCCCTTCTCGATGACCAACTGGAACATGCGCCCGCTGGGGGTTCAGGTTCTGGCCCTGGCCTACCGTTCGGGTGAGCCGTGGAACGAAAGCGCCTATTCCAACCCCGACTTTGACGCCAGGCTGGCACAGGCGCTGGCCACGGCCGATGTCGAGGCGCGGCGGGCGATCATGGCAGAGCTTCAGGCGATGCTGCAGGGGGACGGCGTTCTGATCCAACCCTACTGGCAGAACGTCTATTCGCATTCCAACCCGAAACTGAAGGGCTACCGCGTGCACCAGACATTCGAGATGGATCTGGGGGGCGTCTGGCTGGAGGTCTGACTGACACCCCGCCGGGGGCGGCGATCGGCGCCGCCCCGCTATGGCAGGCGCGTCGCGGCACAGCCAGAGGCAGATGCCCCAAGGCGGGTTTGGTGCCCGGCACCTGCGGCAGCGCCCCGCGATGTCATACCTTTGAATGGGCTGCGCCAAGGGACCGGGATATGCAAACGGACATGATCACCATTCCCGACGCGCCCCGCCTTCTGCTGTCAGGGGCGCGGATTCCGGCAGAACTGGTGGAAGGGCCGCCCGACAATGCCCGTCAGGATGCCGAAGGCGCGCTTGCGCTGGACCTGCTGCTGGACAGCGGTTGCATCGCGGGTGTCTTCCCGGCCGGTTCGGCACCCGATATTCATCCCCGGGTCCCGCTGCAAGGCCGCCACCTGTGGCCTGCCTTCATCGACATGCATACCCACCTGGACTGCGGCCATGCCATTCCGCGCGTCCGGCCGGACGGCACGATCCACGGCGGCTTCTCGCGGACGGCCGGGGACTGGGCGTGCTGGACAGATGACGACATGGCCCTGCGGATGGAATTCGGCATCCGCTGTGCCCGGGCGCATGGTGTTGCAGCGCTTCGCACCCATGTCGACAGCGAGACACTTGCCTTATCCTCTCGGGGGTATCGGGTGCTGGACCGGCTGTGCCAGGCATGGGCGGGCCGGGTGGACCTGCAGGGCGTCACGATCTGCGCGATGGAGGCATGGCTTGGTCCCGAGGCGCGCGCGCTTGCCGATCTTGCTGCCGACCATGGCGGCATCCTGGGCGGCGTGACCGACACGCTGGAGCGCGGGGCGAACGGCACCTACGATACCTTGTCCGGCGCGCTTGACCGGCTGTTCGAACTGGCTGCGGAACGCGGGCTGGACGTAGACCTGCATGTGGACCAGACCGATGATCTGTCCGCCTTTACCATTCCCGAAATCGCCCGCGCCCGACTGCGTTCAAGGTTCACGGGGCGGCTGGTTCTGGGCCATTGCGTGAACCTTTCGCTCATGCCCGAGCGGGTGATCGACGAAACCCTTGCGCTTGCGAAAGAGGCCGGGCTTGCCTTTGTCTCGATGCCGACGCCGATGATGTATCTTATGGACCGCAAACCGGGACGCACGCCGCGCTGGCGGGGTGTCACCGCTGCGCATGAAATCCGCGCTGCGGGCCTGCCACTGGCCATTGGCGGCGACAACTGCCGCGATGCCTGGTTCCCCTACGGCGATCACGACATGCTGGACACGCTGAAACAGGCGATCCGGGTCTTTCAGGCCGACGAGCCGCTGACCGGCACCCTTGCCATGGCCAGCCGCATCCCCGCCGACCTGATCGGGCGGCCGGACCTTGGCAGGATCGCCGTGGGCCTGCCCGCCAATCTGGTGATCTTCCAGGCCCGCAGCCTGAACGTGGTTCTTGCCCGCGATCAGGCCGACCGTATCGTTCTGAACCGGGGCCGTCGGGTCGCCGACGGCCTGCCGCTGCATCACTATCTGGAAAGGGCTTTGGGTCTGGCCCCGGCCTGGCCTTGACGGAACAACGGCAAAGGAGGCCACCACGTGCCGCACCCCCTGACCGATTTCATCCATGCGCTGCGCTGGCAGGACGTTCCGCCCGATGTCCAGGACCGGACACGCGATTTTCTTGTTGACCTGCTTGGTGTGGCGGTGGGCGGGATCGGCACAAGGCTGAGCCGGATCATCCGCGACCATGCCGCCGACCAGTTCGCCCCCGGCAGCACCCCGGCGCGGATGCTTCTTGACGGTCGCCCCGTCAGCCCTGCAGGGGCCGCACTGGCCGGCGGCATGACCATCGACGCCTATGACGCCCACGACGGCCACCGCCTGACCAAGGGCCATGCCGGTTGTGCCGCCCTTCCGGCGGCCATGGCCATGGCCGAGGCGACAGGCCGGCTGGACGGGGGCGATCTTCTGGTATCGCTGCTGCTTGGCTATGAAATCGGCACCCGGGCGGGCATCGCGCTGCACCGCACGGCCTGCGATTATCACACCAGCGGGGCCTGGACCGCGCTGTCCTGTTCGGCAATCGCGGCACGCTATCTGGGCCTTGCGGCGGGCCAGACCCGCCACGCGCTTGGGATCGCCGAATACCACGGACCCCGCAGCCAGATGATGCGCTGCATCGATCATCCGACCATGCTGAAGGATGGCTCCGGCTGGGGTGGAATGGCGGGGGTTTGCGCCGCCTATCTGGCACGGTCAGGCTTTACCGGGGCACCGGCGATCACGGCGGAAAGCGATGATGTCGCCGACCTTTGGGGCGACCTTGGCCGGACCTGGCGGGTGATGGAGCAATATTACAAGCCCTTCCCGGTCTGCCGCTGGGCGCAGCCGCCCGTTCAGGCGGTGCTTTCGCTGATGCAGGGGCACGGGTTGCGCCCGACCGATGTGGCGCGGATCGAGATCGTGACCTTCCACCAATCCCTGCGTCTTGCCACGCGAACCCCGGCCACGACGGAAGAGGCCCAGTATTCCACCGCCTTTCCCACCGCCGTCGCCGCTGTGCGCGGCACCATCGGGGCCGGGGACATCGCCGGGGCCGCTTTTGCCGACCCCGAAATCCGCCGACTGGCCGAGGGGATGGTGGTGACGGAATCCGATACCTACAACGCGGCCTTCCCCGCCCGCCGTATCGCCCATGCCGTTGTCGTCCTGCGGGACGGAACGCGGCTGGAATCTGCCCCGACCGAAGCGCGCGGCGACCCCGAAGACATGGTCAGCCGCGCGGAAATGCATGCCAAATATCACGCCTGCGCCGATCCCCTGCTTGGTGCGGGGCGGGCCGAAGCCCTGCGGGTTGCCGCCGGGCGCCTTGCCCCCGGCCAGTCGGCGCAAACCCTGCTGGACCTTGCCACGGCGGGTTGCTGAGGTTTTGCGGATGCCGGAAGCCGGTCTGTCGATTCGGGTCGCGGGCTTCTTGCGGGCGGCCGGAAAATGCCGGCCGCATGGACGTCCGGCTGGAAAGAAGGGAAATCTTCCGCCTCACGCGGTCTGGCCGGGGCTGTCGCCCCGGCCAGGCGAAGCGCGTGCTGCACACCCGCCGGGCCGGGCGCTGGCCTTTCGCTGCGCCTGCATGATGGGTTCCTGCGGGACTGCGGTCCCTGGCCGGGCGGGGAAAGGCGCCGCGTTTCCCTGTCAGCCCGGAAAGGCATTCCTCTTTTCCCGGATCATGACGGTTTTTCTTCCCGGATCATGACGGTTTTCCCGCACGGCAAGCGGCGGGGATGCTTTTCGGCACCCTGCCGGCGGGCGTCACGCCCGCAGCCGCCGCCCCTCGGGGTCGAATGCCGGTCCCTGCAGCACGGTCGCCCGGTGCGGCCGGCCAAGGACCATGACAGACAGTTCCGCCCCTGCCGGGATGTCGGGGCGCAGATAGGCCAGCGCCAGCGACCGGCCCACATGATAGCCATAGGCACCCGAAGACACTTTTCCGGCAGGCTTTCCTGCGGCATCGAAGATCGGCTCGTTTCCGGTGGCATCGGCGCTGGTCGCGTCGATGGCGATGGTCCGCAGCACCTCGCGCGGGGGGCTGGCGGCGATGGCCGCATAGGCGGCCTTGTTCAGAAAATCCTTGTCCATGCGAACCAGCCCTGCCAGGCCCGTTTCCTGCGGCCAGTATTCGGGCGAATAGTCCCGCCCCCAACTGCCATAACCCTTTTCCACGCGCAGGCTCATCAGGGCACGGCTGCCCACGGGACCGGCGCCATGGGCTGATCCTGCGGTCAGCAGCGCGTGATAAAGCGCGGGCTGGTCAGCTTCGGCACAGTGCAGTTCCCATCCCAGATCACCGGTGAAAGACAGGCGCAGCGCGATGCAGCCAATGCCTGCAACCGTGATCCGGGCCGCGCGGGCGAAGGGAAAAGCGGCATTGGACAGGTCAGCTTCCGTCAGCGGTTGCAACACCTCGCGCGCCAGCGGTCCTGCCACGTTGAAGCCTGCCATCGCTTCGGTCACGCTGTGCCATGCCGTCCCGGCGGGCAAGGGAACGGCATCGAAGAATCGGCGGTGATAGCGTTCGGCCATGCCCGAGCCGACCATGAAGTAATCGCCGTCATCCAGACAGGTGACCGTGAAATCGCCCGCGATCCCGCCCCGCTTGCCGATCAGCGGCGCAAGGCAACTGCGCCCCGGGCGGGTGGGAATGCGGTTGGCCAGCAGCGCCTCGAGCCAGTCGTGCGCCCCTGGACCGCTGATGCGGTAGCGGGCGAAGTTGGAGATGTCGATGATCCCTGCACGATTGCGCAGCATCCGCGCCTCGCGCCCCACCGGTTCCCACCAGTTCTGCCGTTCGAAGCCCACGGTTTCCTCGCGCGGCTCGCCCTTTGTCGCGAACCAGAGCGGGTGTTCCCAGCCGTAGTTCAGGCCAAAGACGGCACCCATCTCTTTCTGCTGCCGGTAGACCGGGCGCGTGCGCACAGGTCGGCCCGCTGCGCGTTCCTCGTTCGGGAAATGGATCTTGAAGCGGTTGGCGTATTGGTCGCGCACCCGCGCCCTGGTGAAATCGCGCCCCGCCCAGGCGCCAAAGCGGGCAAGATCCCAGGCGAACATGTCAAGCGTCGGTTCCCCCTGGACGATCCATTCGGCCGAAAGCAGGCCAAGCCCGCCGGATTGCGAGAAACCGGGGATGATGCCGTTGCAGCAGAAGTAGTTCCTGAGTTCCGGCACGGGACCGAACAGGGCCGAGGAATCGGGCGACCAGATCATCGGACCGTTGATGACGCGCTTGATCCCGGCCGTACCCACGGCCGGAACGCGGGCAATGGCGCGCAGCACGTTGGGTTCGATCCGTTCCAGATCATCGGCGAAAAGTTCATGGCCGAAGCCTGCGGGTGTTCCGTCTTCGGCCCAGAAGCGCATGTCGCGCTCATAGGCACCGACCAGCAGGCCCTTGCCTTCTTGCCGCAGGTAAAATTCGCCGTCACGGTCGGCGACCGAAGGCAACCGGCGGTCCATCGCGGCGATCTCGGCGATGGTTTCGGTGACGAAGTACTGATGCTCTGTCGGCACCAGGGGCAGTTCTGTCCCTGCCATGCGCGCCACCTCGCGCGCCCACAGGCCTGCGGCATTCACCAGCCATCCGGCGCGGATCTCGCCCAGTGGCGTTTGGACAATCCACGACCCGTCCGGCTGCATCCTTGTGGCTGTGACGGGGCAGTTGCGGTGAATCTGCGCGCCCCGCGCCCGCGCGCCCGCCGCATAGGCCATGGTCACGCCCGACGGATCGACGTTGCCGCCCTGCGGTTCGTACATGATGCAGCGGACGCCGTCGAAATCGACCAGCGGATGCAGCCGCTCTGCCTCGGTGCGCGTCACCTCGTGAAAGGCCATGCCGTAGTACCGCGCCTTTGCCGCCTGCAGCCGCAACTGGTGTTCGCGCGCCTCGGTCTGCGCCAGATAAAGGCTGCCCGGCTGGAAAATGCCGCAGCCCTGCCCTGTCTCTGCCTCCAGCTCTTTGTAAAGCCCCATCGTGTAGTGCTGCAGGCGGCTGATGTTGGTGCTGTCATGCAGCCCGTGGATGTTCGCCGCCGCGTGCCATGTGGAGCCGGAGGTAAGTTCGGACCGTTCCAGAAGAACGACATCGCTCCAGCCCAGCCTGGTCAGGTGGTAAAGGATCGAACACCCCACAAGCCCGCCCCCGATGACGACGGCCTGCGCCTGCGATTTCAGCTTTGTCTCAGGGGTCGTCATGTCCGATCTCTTCCCGCCGCTTGGCGACATAGGCTTCCAGTTCTTCCCGGCGGCCTGCGTCGATCACCGGTTCTTCGTATTCGGCCAGGGCCTGTTGCCAAAGGTCCGTCGCACGTTGCGCGGCATCTTTGGCCCCGGCGATGGCCCAGTTCTCATAGCTGCGCCAGTCAGACAGCAATGGTTGATAAAAGGCGTGTTCATAGCGCGCCATCGTGTGGGCTGCGCCGAAGAAATGCCCGCCCGCAGGCACATCGCGGATCGCATCAAAACCCAGTTCGTCGGCATCCCATTTCAGCGGGCGCAGGAATTCCACCATGTTCTGCAGGATTTCCACGTCAAGGATCAGCTTTTCGTAGCTGGCCGTCAGCCCGCCCTCCAGCCAGCCGGCTGCGTGATAGATAAGGTTCGCCCCGCCCAGCACTGCGCCCCAGGTGGCCATGGCGGTTTCATAAGCGGCCTGAAGATCAACCGTGTTGGACGCATTCGCGTTCGACGTGCGGTACGGAAGGCCGTAGCGGCGCGCAAGCTGGCCCGCGATCACATTAGCCTTTGCATTTTCCGGCGTTCCGAAGGCAGGCGCGCCGGAACGCATATCGACGTTCGACGTGAAGGCCCCGTACATCACCGGCGTCCCCGGACGGACAAGCTGCGTCAGGACCACGCCGAAAAGCACCTCGGCATTCTGCTGTGCCATCGCGGCGGGCAGGCTGACGGGTGTCATTGCCCCCATCAGGGTAAAGGGCGTGATCGTCACGGGCTGCCCGTGCCGGGACATCGCGATCAGCCCGTCGCCCATTGCATCGTCCAGAAGCCTGGGCGAATTGACCGAAATGATGGTGGTCACCCCCGGCGCGCGCGCCATATCCTCCAGGGTTGCGCCACGCGCAATGGCCATCATGCGGATGCCGTCCATCGCCCGCCCGCGCCCGATGGCGGTGCAGTGGAACGACAGGTCAGACAGCGTGAGGTTGGCCAGATAGGTATCAAGGTGGCGGGTGTTGGCGGGCAGTTCCTGCGGTGCCGTCACCTGGTTGCCGATCATGTGGATCACGTTAAAGTGCCGGGCAAGCCGGATGAAGTTGCGGTAATCCTCCAGGTTGCCCGCACGGCGGCCGTTGATGCGGTCGTGCACATTGGGCGGCCCCGCGACCAGCCCGAAGACCAGATCGCGGCCGCCGAAATGGACCTGCCGCGCAGGATTGCCCGGGGTCAGCGAGAACTGCCTTGGCACGGTGGACAGGGCATTGTCGACGATGCTTTCGTCCAGGCGCACCACGCCCTCGGCATCGACCTTTGCCCCCGCCCTGCGCATCAGGTCGCGGGCGTTTTCGCCCATCACCTTGATCCCCAGTTCCTTCAGGATGCGGATCGAGGTGTCGTGCAGATCCTGCATCTGGTCCGGCGTCAGCATCTCAAGCGGCGCATAGGGGTTTGCAACCCGCTCCCACGGCAATTGCGCAATCGCCGCCCCCGCCGCGCCGCGCCGTCCGCGCCGTCCGCGCCTTGTTTCCCGCATGACCCTGCCCTTGTGTTGGCCTGCCGCGTTCCGGGCGGGCCGGGCCTGTGCCTGTCCGCGCCCCGGATCAACGATAGGCGCGCAAAGGGGCGCTTTCACGAAAGGGAAACAGGGGACTGGCACGAAAAGATTTGGGGGCTTCGGGATATGGTTCGCCGACCTTGCCTCGGTTAACCTGCAGGAGGAGGGCCACAGCATGAAGACATTGCCGCCACTGAACTACATCCGGTCCTTTGAGGCATCCGCCCGGCATCTGAGCTTTACCAAGGCTGCGGAAGAGCTTGGCCTGACACAGGCGGCGGTTTCAGGCCATGTGCGTGCGCTTGAGACCTATATCGGGCGGCCCCTGTTCTATCGCGCGCCGCGCAGCCTGACGCTGACAGAGGTTGCCGCCTCCTATCTGCCGACGCTGCGGCAGGCGCTTTCGCAGATCGAGATTGCGACCGGTCAGATCCTGACCGTTCCGCACCGGCAGGAGGTCACGCTGGCCTGTCCCGCCTCGCTGGCCACGAACTGGCTGCCGCAACGTCTGCACCGGTTCCTGCGACAGCATCCCGAAGTGAACATCACGGTTCATGCGACCATCTGGTCCGAGACAAGCGACCAGATCGCCGACTTGCGGATCACCCCACGGCATTCAAGCCAGCCGCTTTTGGGGCAAAGCCTTGGCGAGGAACGTCTGTTGATGGTCTGCGCGCCGGGCCTTATGGCGGGCGGGGACCGCATCACGTCCCCAAGGGATGTGCTGCGCTGCGGGCTGGTGCATGTCCTTGGACGGCAGGATCACTGGGAAGCGTTTGCGCTGCATTTCGGCATTGCCGATCTGCCCTTGCGCAACGGCCTGATGACCGACAGCTCCAACGTCGCGCTGGAAATGGCAGTGGCGGGACTTGGGTGCGCCATTACCCTGGAGTCTCTGGCAGAGGTCCATCTTCAGCGCGGAACCCTGGTGGCCCCGTTTCCGGACCGCCTGCCGACCGGCTGGGGCTACGACCTGCACGTTGGCGAATTGAACCCGACCCGTGCCGCCGAACGGCTTATGCAGTTCCTGGTCAGCGCCTGATCGGAAAGAAACCCCTTCAGCCGCCTGTCAGGGCATCGGGGAAGGGTTCCCGCGTTTCCGGCCACAGACACGTCAGACAGTCACATCCCCTGGATCCCGCTCTTCCGAAGAAACGCCTTGAAATCAAGAGCCGCAGGATGAACCGCGCGGAGTTCTGCCTGATCGAAGGCAAATCCTGTCTCGTTATGCCAGCGCAACTGGGCGGCGAACTCGGGCACCAGCCTGCGGAACAGCGGGGCGGGAAGGGACCAGGCCTTTGGCCTTTTTCCCGTGACCTCGCGGTATGCGTCCTTCATCTGGCCGACGGTCAGGGTATCTCCGGCGAGGTTGATCTTGCGACCGGCCCAAAGGTCGGGGCTGATCAAAGCCCCGGACGCGATCCAGCCCAGGTCTTCGACCGCAAGCATCTGGAACCTTGTGTCGGGCTTCAGGCTGCCGGCAAGCACGGGGAACATCAGGTGCGGCTTCATCGCGGGGTTCAACAGATTGTCCATGAACCAGACGGTTCCAAGCAGTGTCCAGCGCAGACCGCTGGCGCGGATGTCGCGTTCCAGCAGCGCCTTCGACAGGAAATGCGCAGGGCCGCCGGGTTTCAGGCCATCGCCCATCGTGGATTGCACGATATGGTCAACGCCCGCGTTCCGGGCCGCCGCGATCACGCTGCGGCCCTGCCGAAGCTCGCCTGCAAGGCCCACGCCGGGGCTGTAAAAGTCCTGAACGGAAAAGACACCCCGGACGCCCGCAAAGGCAGCCGGAAGGGTCTCGGGCCGGTCAAGATCCCCGGCAACAACTGTGGCACCCAGACCTGCGAGTGTGCGGGCCGCAGGACTGTCTGTCTTCCTTGTCAGGGCGCGAACGGTCTGGCCCCGGCGCAGCAGGGCGCGGGCGACAGCCCCGCCTTGCTGGCCGGTGGCCCCAAGGACAAGAAAGGTCACGCTGCGGCCCGTTCCGTCAGGAAATCCTGCAGAAGCATGGCCACGTCCTGGGGCGCGTCGACCGGCGAGATGTGATGGCCGGGGACCGGTGCGAACCGGCCGTTCGGGATGCGCAGCGCCGCCTCGGCCTGACTTTCAAGCGGATAAAGCGCGTCCGCGCTTCCCGAGATCATCAGCGTCGGGACCGAGAGATCCTTCAACCTTCCGCGAAGCGGCTCGCCGCGCAGAAGGACCGACCGGACCGCCGCCGCCAGCCTGCGCCGGTCAGCCCCGGCCAGCATGGCGTGGAACCGGGCATGATAGGCCGGGTTGCGGCGCGGGATGTCGGCATCAAAGAAGCGTCTTGCCACCCCGTCGCGGAAAAACTTCCAGCCGATCATCCAGCGGGCACCGAAGGCAATCATCCGGTCGCCGAAACCGGGCCTTGTCCCGTCAATGTCCATCGGGGTGTTCATCAGGATCAGCGCCTCCACCCGGTCGGGCGCGGCAAACGCCACCTCTGCCCCCGCCAACCCGCCCCCCGACACGCCGCCGACAACCGCGCGCCGGATGCCCATGGCATCCATGACCGCAAGCATCGCCCGACCGGCATCGGCACCGGTGAATTCCTGCCCCGTCCCAGGGCTTGCGCCGTGGCCCGGCCCGTCGATCAACACGAAGGTCGCGCTGTCTGCCAGCTTTTCGGCCAGCACGTCGAAGATGTGGCTGTCCGTCATGATCGAAGGCCAAAGCACGATCCTGCGCGGCCCGTGGCCCATGATTCGCACCGACAGGTCGCCCAGCGGGGTGGGCACCATGCGCGCGCCCTTGGGTCTGATTTCGGGAAAAGTCTGGATGGTCATGATGTCCTCCATAAAGTGAACAATGATTACATACACCCACTTGCCCCTGATGTAAACAGTGATTACAAACTTGTGTCATGGATCAGGACATGACGCGAAAACCCCGTCACCACGGTCGCCTGCCCGAGGCGGTGATCGCACTGGCAATCGATGCGGCACGCGCGGGGTCGATCGACCAAATGTCGATACGCGATGTCTCGCGGCGGCTGGGCGTATCGCCGGCGGCGGTCTACCGCCACTTCCCCGACCGTGAGGCAATCCTGCGCGCCGTGGCCCAGGCCGGGTTCAACCTTTTGGCCGACCAATTCGAAACCGCCCTGCCCTACGGCTCCACAGCCCCGGATGCCGCTGCCGCGCTGGAGCGGTACCAGGCGCTGGCGCAGGCCTATGTCAGCTTTGCGCGTGACCACTACGGGCTGTGGCGGCTGATGTTCGGCCCCTATGGCCGTGACCCGCAGGCACCCAAGCTGGCGCGGCCTTCGACCTATGACTGGCTGGGCAAGGCGCTTGGCGAACTCAAGGCATTCGGCGTGATCGGCAGTGCCACAGCCGAGGATCAGTATTTTGTCTGGACGGCCGTGCACGGGTTTTCTGACCTGCAGACCTCACCTGCCGCAACGCAATCCGCGAACGACGCCTACATCCGCCGCCATGCGATCATGATCTTGCGGGCGCTTGGGTAGGGCGGTCTTCGGGTTCGCGCAAGCAGGCCCGACGGCGCGGGTTCCGTTGCGCGTGCCATGATTGCAAGGCGCGGCCTCATACCTGCGGCGCTGGCGCGTGACCCTTCCCGGGCCCGATCCGGTGGTTGAAGGCTGACGGACGGGGCCTTGAAAGCGGGGGTGCCAGGGCGGTGACCGCAGTCACGCGGAACATGGTATCGTCGGCAAAACGACATTCTGCTGCGGGCAAGACGCGGGCCGCGCGGCCGCGGTGCCACCGGCAAAGGTCCCTGCCTTGTCTTCCAATCCGTCAATCCCGTCGGTATCCGCCGCCTTGGCCGTCTCGCCCCCCACGCCCCCCCCGTCGGCAGCGCGACGGGCCGGGCAAAAGGCCGGTCACGCCGTGCCACTTCGCGCGCAGGTGCAGGCAGGGCCAAGACCGGGTGCCCCCGCGACCGGCACGGTGATGACCGCCAGATCACGCATGTTCGCCGCGCGCGGCCAGAAGCCTGTTCAGCCAGTCCGGGTCCATCTCGGGCACAGAGGATAGAAGAAGCCGCGTGTAATCCTGCTTCGGCCTGGCAAAAAGTGCGCCCTTTGGCCCGTGTTCAACCACGGTGCCCTGTTGCATCACCACGACCTCGTCCGCGATGGATTTCACCGTGGCAAGGTCGTGCGTGATGAACATATAGGCCAGGTTCAATTCGCCCTGCAGCCGGTCGAGCAGTTTCAGGATGTCTTCCTGCACGATCTGGTCCAAAGCACTCGTCACCTCGTCGCAGATGATCAACTGCGGCTCGGCGGCCAGGGCGCGGGCGATGCCGATGCGCTGCTTCTGCCCGCCTGACAGTTCGGAAGGCAGGCGGTCGATGTAGGTGTCCGGCTCCAGCTCGATCAGCGCCAGAAGGTCGCGGATGCGCGTCTCCAGCGCGCGTCCCTTCAACCCCAGATACATCTCGGCCGGCCGCCCGATCAACTCGCGCAGGCGCAGCTTGGGGTTCAGCGCGGTGTCGGCCATCTGGTAGATCATCTGGCACTGGCGCAACTCGTCGCGCGAGCGCGCCCTGAAACCGGGGGGAAGCGTCTTTCCGCCCATCAGCACCTGGCCCTTTCGTGGCGGCAGAAGTCCCGCAATCACCCGCGCCGCCGTCGACTTGCCCGATCCGCTTTCGCCCACCACGGCCACGGTGCGGCGGGCGTGAATGTCAAAGCTGACATTCTTCAGCACATCGACCGCGCCGTAGCCCGCCGTCACATTGCGCACCGAGACAACCGGCGTTCCGGTGCCGGGCGGCTGTTCGGCGCGGGCAAAGCTGCGCACGGCCCAAAGGCTGCGCGTATACGCCTGTCGCGGGGCGGCAAGCATGCTGCGGGTATCGGCCTCTTCCACCTCGTCCCCGCGCAAGAGCACCTTGATGCGGTCGGCCATCTGGGCCACCACGGCCAGGTCATGGGTGATGTAGATCGCCGCCGTGCCGGACTGCCGCACGATGTCGCGGATCGCGGCCAGCACCTCGATCTGCGTCGTCACGTCCAGCGCCGTCGTCGGTTCGTCGAAGATGATCAGGTCGGGGCGGCAGGCCATCGCCATCGCCGTCATCGCGCGCTGCAACTGCCCGCCTGACACCTGATGCGGATAGCGAAACCCGATGTCTTCGGGGTTGGGCAGACGCATGCGGCGATACAGATCCACCGCATCCCCTTCGGCCTTTTCGCGCGACATGACACCGTGGACGACCGGGGCTTCGCAATACTGGTCGATCAGCCTGTGGGCGGGGTTGAAGCTGGCCGCAGCCGATTGCGCGACATAGGCGATGCGCTTGCCCCGCAAGCCGCGCCGGATCGCCTCGGGGGCCGTGCGCAGATCGATCCCGTCGAAGTTGATGGTCCCGCCCGAGATACGGCAGCCGTCGCGGGCAAACCCCATCGCCGCCAGACCCAGCGTTGACTTGCCCGCGCCGGATTCGCCGATCAGGCCCAGAACCTCGCCCCGGTGCAGGGTCAGGTCCACGCCCTTGACAATCGGATGCCAGGCATCGCCCGACCGGCCGTCGATCCGCAGGCCCCTGATGGACAGCAGGATGTCTCTGCCCATATGCCTACTCCTTCAGCCCGCTGGCGCGCTGCAACTGCCAGTCGACAACAAAGTTCACCGCGACGGTCAAAAGCGCTATGGCCCCGGCGGGCAGAAGCGGCGTGATATCGCCAAAGGTGATCAGCGTCGCATTCTCGCGCACCATGGACCCCCAGTCAGCCGTGGGCGGCTTGATCCCAAGACCAAGGAATGACAGGGCCGAGATCGACAGGAAAACAAAGCAGAACCGAAGCCCGAATTCGGCCGCCAGCGGTGCCATGGCATTGGGCAGGATCTCGCGCCGGATCAGGTGCCAGTTCCCCTCGCCGCGCAGGCGGGCGGCTTCGATGTAGTCCATCACCACAATGCCCTGGGCCACCGACCGTGCCAGGCGGTAGACGCGCGTGGCATCGACAGCGGCGATGACCAGGATCAGCGTCAGAACCGACGTGCCGAAGATCGTCAGCAGCAAAAGCGAAAAGATCAGCGCCGGAATGGCCATCAGCGCATCGACAAGGCGCGACAGCCCCTGGTCCATCCAGCCGCCCGCCAGTGCCGCCCAGATGCCAAGGACCGCGCCCGCAACAAAAGCCAGCGCGGTGGTGGCAAAGGCGATGCCGACCGTGTTGCGCGCGCCATAGATCAGCCGGGTCAGCATGTCCCGGCCCAGCTTGTCGGTGCCCAGATAATGCGGTGCGGCCCAGGGCAGGTACTGGTCGCCCAGCACCTCGCCCTCGCCGAACGGGGCGATGACAGGGGCAAGAACGGCCACGACGACATAGGCAAGGATCACCGCCAGACCGAAAGAGGCGGTCAGCGGCATGTCGCGGAACATCGGCCTGTGACGGGCCGGGGCAGCCGCCCGCAACGCCGCGCGGGCCGCAAGACCGATGACGAAGGACAGGCCCAGCCCGACGATGACGGACACAAGAACGGTCATGGCCCTAGGTCCGGTGCATCAGGCGCGGGTTTGTGACTGTCGACAGCACATCCGCCAGAAGGTTGAGAAGGACATAAGCCGAAGCAAAGATCAGTGCAATGGCCTGCACAACGGGAATGTCGCGGTTGGTCACCGCGTCGATCATCAGCTGGCCAAGGCCGGGATAGACAAAGACCACCTCGACCACCACGACGCCAGTGATCAGATAGGCAAGATTGAGCGCCACCACATTGATGATCGGGGCCAGCGCATTGGGCACCGCATGGCGCAGCACGACGCGCATCGGTGACATGCCCTTGAGCCGCGCCATCTCGATATAGGGGCTGGCCATCAGGTTGATGATCGCGGCCCGCGTCATCCGCATCATATGCGCGGTCACGACAAGGGTCAGCGTCAGGGCGGGCAGAAAGGCCGAATACAGCAGATCGCCCGTTGTCGTCGCGCCGGTGATGCGCACCATCGACGGAAAAAGGCCGGTCTGTGCCAGCCACAGGATCAGGATGTAGGCCACGAAGAACTCGGGAAAGGAAATCACCGTCAGCGCCAGCGCATTCGATGCGCGGTCGAAGACGGAATTGCGCCACAGGGCGGCCAGCACCCCCAGCAGCAGCGAAAGCGGAACCGACAGGGCCGCGGCATACAAGGCAAGGAACAAGGTGTTGCCCAGCCGCGCGCCGACCAGTTCCGAAATCGGCCTTTGCGTTGCCATCGACACGCCGAAATCGCCCTGCAGAACGCCCGTCAGCCAGTTCCAGTAGCGCACAGGGGCAGGTTCGTTCAGCCCCAATTGCTCGCGCAGGGCCGCAAGCGTTTCCTCGGTCGCCGACTGGCCCAGCAATTCACGGGCAAGATCGCCCGGCAAAAGCTCGGTCGCGCCGAAGATGACCAAGGAAATGATGAAAAGCGTCAGCACGCCAAGAAGCAGCCGCTGCCCGATCATCCGCCAGATTCCGGTCATCTTCCCCCCGTCGCCGTCCTGTTTGCCCGGCAGTCTTTGCGCTGCCTTGGCGGAACGGCCCCGGCAGGCAGTACCAGCCGGGACCAGGTTTTCATAGGGGCAGGATCAGGCGAACCACCAGCGTTCCACGCAGCGGAAGCCGTCAAGGTTCCAGTTGTTCGAAACCTTTTCGGGCGTGGCCACGGTGTTGGCCAGCGCCATCACATAGTTGTTGTACATCGGGATGATGGTCGCGCCGTCAAAGGACACAAGGCGCTGCATTTCCTGATACATCTCGCGGCGCTTGGCATCGTCCAGTTCCGACCGCGCGGCGACCAGAAGCTTGTCGAAAGCCTCGTTCGACCAGAAGCTTTCGTTCCAGGCGGCGCCTGACTGATAGGCGGTGGTGAACATCTGGTCTTCCACGGGCCGACCGCCCCAGTAGCTGGCGCAGAAGGGCTTTTTCATCCAGACATTGTCCCAGTAACCGTCATCCGGCACCCGGTCCACCGTGATGGTGATGTTTGCCGCAGCGGCCTTTTCGCTCATCAGGACGGCGGCATCGACCGCGCCCGAAAAGGCGGCATTGGCGGCCGAAAGCGCAACCTCCAGCTTGTCCATGCCGGCCTCTTTGAGGTGGAACTTCGCCTTGTCGGGATCGTAGGCCTTGGCTTCCATCCCGGCAAAGAAATAGCGGTTTGCCGGGCCGATCGGGTTGTCATTGGCAACCGAGCCGTGGCCCGCCAGGATCTTGTCCACCAGTTCCTGCCGGTCAAAGGCGTATTTCAGCGCCAGACGCACGTTGTTGTCCGTGAAGGGTGCGGCGCGTGCGTCCATCGGGAAGCAGTAATGCGCATTGCCCGAGATCGACAGGATCTTGGCCACGCCCCGGCTTTCCAAAAGGCTGATCGAGGCCGGGTCAACCTGATCGATGGTGTCCACTTCCGATGTCATCAGGGCGTTCAGACGCGCCGCCGGATCAAGGATGGTCAGCAGCACGATCTGGTCAAAGTGGGCGCGGCCCGCCTTCCAGTAGTTCGGGTTGCGGTTCAGCGTGGCCTGCACGCCCGGCTCATAGCTTTCCACGACATAGCCGCCGCAGCCATCGGTAGAGGTCGGGTCGATCTTGCCATCGGTGCCGGGCATGACCGGCAGATGATAGTCCGACATGAGGTAGGGGAAGTCGGCGTTGGGGGCGTTCAGCGTAACGACCACGTTCTGGCCGTCGACCTTGATGTCCGTGACGGGGTCGAAATAGGGCTTGACCGCCGAGGTCGAGGCCTCGCCACGGTGATGGTTGAGCGAGGCGACCACGTCGTCCGGTGTCAGAGTTTTGCCGGAATGGAAGGTCACTCCCTGGCGGATCCGGAAGACCCAGGTTGCACCATCGGCCGAGTCCCAGCTTTCGGCGATTTCCGGCACAAGGTTGCCGTCGGCCGCGATCTCGATCAGGTAGTTGTGACGCGCGGCGGCAAAGGTCTGGACAAAAAGCTGGTCCCAAAGACCCGGATCATAGCCATCGGTCGTCGAACCGTGGCCGATACCGACGCGGAACACGCCCCCCTTCTTCGGCTCCGCCTGTGCCGGTGCCATGTGCGCGGGAAGGATCAACCCCGCAGCGGTTATCGCCATCGTGCCCTTCAGCAGGCTCCGGCGGGTCATTCCGCGCGGAAATGTCGGGTTGGTCATGGTTTTCCTCCCTTGTGATAAAGTGCGCCATAGGCGCTTGGACTGAAGCGTTCGACTGCGGCTTCGGTGTGGACGGACCGGTCAAGCCAGGCCGGGCTGATCTCCACCCCCCAGCCGGGCAGGTCCGACACGGTAACGTGGCCCTCTACAACTGCATAGGGTGTCCCAAGAAACAGATCACGCTGCCATGGGTAGTAATCGTCGCCCTCGATCGACAGTTCAAGATACTTGCCCGCGTTCGGAATCGCGGTCAGCAGATGCATCGTGCACATCGTGACGAGGGACAGGTTCGCGGCATGCGGCGTGCAGGGCAAGCCTGCCGCCTGTGCCATGCGCGCCACCTCCAGCGTGCGCGACAGCCCGCCCATATACATGACATCGGGCTGCACCACGTCGACCGCGCGCATGTCGGTCATGCGCTTCCAGGTCGCCATGTCCCAGTCCTGTTCGCCGCCCGTCACATCGATTTCAAGCGCCAGGGTCACCTCGCGCGTGGCATCAAGATCCCAGTAGGGAACCGGCTCTTCGTAATGGCCGACGCCGTTGTCTTCCAGCATCCGGCCCACCGTGATGGCGCGGGCAACCGAAAAACCGGAATTGGCATCGACAAGCTTGTCGATGCCGTCCCCAAGGGCACGCGAGACAACCGGGATGATCTCTTCGGTCCGGCCGGGCCATTCGTCGGCGTCCTCGCCGCATTCGGCGCCGATCCGCCATTTGGCCGCCGTGAAGCCCTGTTCGGCGCAAAGGCGGACCAGCCGTTCGGCCTCGTCCCGGGCCGAAATGTCGCGCTTCATCGAACTGGCATAGGCCCGCACAGGCCCCGGTGCCCCGCCGATCAGGCTGGCAACCGGCTTGCCCGCGCGCCGCCCCGCCATATCCCACAGTGCGGTATCCAGCCCTGCAAGCGCCCGGGCGCGGTAACTGCCGGGAAACTTGTGCTCCCGGCGTTCGATCAGGCGGACAAGCCCGCCGATGTCCGACGCATCCGCCCCAAGGGCCCAGGGCACGATCTGGCGATGAAACACCTGTGCGGTGATGTCGGCGTTGTAGGTTGATGTCTGGCCCCAGCCAAAAGCCCCGTCTTCTGCCGTCGCGCGGACGAAACAGACAAACTCGTTGTGAAAGGTTTCCAGGCGAACGATACGGCTCATCACACCCCTCATGCGTGCACAGATCTGTCTGTCATCCTGATGCACCATCCCTTGGTTGCCCGCGAAGGGCAAGCAACCAAAAACGGGCCTTTGGGCGAATGACGGTCATCCGTGCCGCATGCCGGCGTCAAGAGGGTGCTGAAAAGTGCCAGGCACAGGGGCTGCCAGAGCACAATGCGGGAAACTCTTCCACCCCGCGCGCCTTGCCTGTCCTGCCACAGCGCCGCGCCGGGATCAGGACCAGCCGGGGGCCAAAGCCCCCGGCCAGCGCCCGCCCCGCCCATGGCGGGCGCTTCGCACCCGCCGGGTCGGGCGCTGGCCTATGTCTCTCCCGGACCTGCCGGTCTACAGGGCACCGTCCCACGCGGGCGGGGAAACGCGATGCGTTTCCTGTTCCCGCCCGAACAGGCGAAGGGACCTTCATCGCCCCAATGGCAGGGACCATCGCCCGTGCCACAGCGCCGCGCCGGGATCAGGACCGGCCGGGGGCCCAAAGCCCCCGGCCAGCGCCCACCCCGCCCACGGCGGGCGCTGGCCTTTCGTTGATGCGGGTGGAGACGGTTCTGGTGGCACCGTCCCGCGCGGGCGGGGGAAACTCGATGCGTTTCCTGATCCCGCCCGAACAGGCTACGGCACCTTCACCGCTTGACTGGCAGGGGCCGTCGCCCCTGCCACAGTGCCGCGCCGGGATCAGGACGGGCCGGGGGCCCAAAGCCCCCGGCCAGC
>JADCDI010000064.1 GCA_020251025.1 Rhodobacter sp.
CAGAGGCCAGCGCCCGACCCGGCGGGCGAGAAGCGCCCGCCGGTGGCGGGGCGGGCGCTGGCCGGGGGCTTTGGGCCCCCGGCCGGTCCTGATCCCGGCGCGGCGCTGTGGCAGGGGCGATGGCCCCTGCCAGTGAAGCGGGGGCGGTGCTGTCGCCTGTTCGGGCGGGAAGGTGAGGGCGCCTTCGCCCCTCCGGGCGGGAACAGGAAACGCGACCCGAGTTTCCCCCGCCCCTGCGCGACGGCGCCCTGCAGGCTGGCAGGCCGGCGGCCGCCGGGGGCGGGGCGGGCCTTGGGTTCAGCGTTTCCCTTGGACAGGGGCGATGGCCCCCGCCGGCAGGCCCAAGGCTTTGCTGCGTTGCGCGCAGCCAGCCCTTGCGACCGACACATCTTCAGGACCCTGCCGGGGCCACTTTGGACCGGCTCTCTGATTGACGTCCCTCTTTCCTGCGGGGATACAGAAGGAAAGGGAGGAAGACGTGCGTCCGACGGTCAACGACATTGCGAGGGAAGCCGGGGTCAGTCTGGCCACGGTGGACCGTGTGCTGAATGATCGCCCCGGCGTGCGGGCCAAGACCGTAGAGGCGGTGCAGGAGGCGATCCGCCGCATCGGCTATGTGCGCGATGTCGCGGCCGCCAATCTGGCCCGCCAGCGCGACTACCGCCTGGCCTTCGTGCTGCCCGACACCGACAGCCAGTTCATCCGCACCCTGCTGGGGGCCCTGACCGACGCGGGACATCTGTCTGCGGCGTTGCGCACCGATGTGGTCCTGCGCCGCTTTCCCGCCGAAGACCCGCATGCGCTGGCCGGCATCCTGGCCGCCTTGCCGGAGGCGGGCGTGGTCGGCGTGGCCCTGATGGCCCCCGAGACGCCCGTCGTGCGCGATGCGATCCGCAGCCTGCGGCAAGAGGGGCTGGCGGTGGTGGCGCTTGTGTCCGACCTGCCCAACACCGAACGCGACCATTTCGTCGGCATCGATAACCGCGCCGCCGGGCGCACGGCCGCTGTCCTTACCGGACGCTTCCTGCGCGCCGGTCCGGCCCGCGTCATGGTCCTGTCTGACTCCATGCTGCTGCGCGAAAGCATCGAGCGCCGCCTTGGCTTTGACGAGGTGATGCAGGCCCGCTTTCCGGGGATCGAGGTTCTGCCTTCGCTGGAAACGCACGGGCAGGGCGCGCTGTTGCATGACTTTGTGGGGCAGACCCTGGCGCGGTATCCCGACATCGGCGGCATCTACAGCCTGGGCAGCGGTCAGCGCGCCCTGACCACCTGCCTGGACAGTCTGGGGCGGACCGGACAGCTTGTGGTGATCGGCCATGAACTGACACCCCATGCCCGCACCGCGCTGGAGTCGGGGGCGATGGATGCGGTCATCACCCAGAATGTCGGCCATGTGGTGCGATCAGCCCTGCGGGTGCTGCGCGCCAAGACCGACCGCAGCCCCATCGACCTGTCGCAAGAGCAGATCCGGATCGAGATTGTCATCCGCGAAAACCTGCCCGCCAGCCTGCCGCCCGGCCCCGGGACCGACCTTCGCGCGCCCCTCAGCGAAAAATGAGGGGCGTACCTCAAATTCTTCTGGACAGCAGGGACACCCGCTGTCTATCGTGCCATCAACCAAGAGGGTCCGGCGAGAGTCGCATACGGCACCCATCAACCAAAGGGAGGAACTGCAATGAAATCGCACTACCTTGCGGCAACCGCTGCCGCATGTCTGACCTTGTCGATGACCCAGGGGGCGCAGGCGGAAGACCTGACGCTGTGCTGGGCCGCCTGGGATCCGGCGAACGCGCTTGTCGAACTGTCAAAGGAATTCGAAGCGCAGTCCGGGCACAAGATGAGCTTCGAATTCGTGCCCTGGACCAATTTCGCCGACCGGATGCTGAACGAGCTGAACTCGGGTGGCAAGCTGTGCGATCTGATGATCGGCGACAGCCAGTGGATCGGGGCGGGCGCCGAAAGCGGCCATTACATCAAGCTGAATGACTTCTTCGATGCCAACGGCATCTCGATGTCGGATTTCGTGCCGGCCACGGTGACCGGCTATTCCGAATGGCCCAAGGGCACCCCGAACTACTGGGCACTGCCGGCTTTCGGTGACGTGGTGGGCTGGACCTACCGCAAGGACTGGTTCGCGCGGCCCGAGTTGCAGGCCGAGTTCAAGGAAAAATACGGCCGCGACCTGACCCCGCCTGCGACCTTTGCCGAGCTGAAGGAAGTGGCCGAGTTCTTCCAGGGCCGCGAGATCGACGGAAAGACGGTTTACGGCGCCTCGATCTATACCGAACGCGGGTCGGAAGGCATCACCATGGGCGTCATGGACGTGCTTTACAGCTTCGGTTTCAAATACGACAACCCGGACAAGCCCTATGACATGGAGGGTTTCGTCAACTCTCCCGGCGCTGTCGAGGGGCTGGAATTCTACAAGGCGCTGTATGATTGCTGCACGCCGCCGGGTGCGTCCAACTCCTACATGGGCGAAGGCATCGATGCCTACAAATCCGGTCAGGTGGCGCTTCAGATGAACTTTGCCTTCACCTGGCCCGGGTTCGAGGTTGATCCCAACGTCGGCGGCGGCAAGACCGGCTATCTGGTGAACCCGGCAGGGCCGACGGGCGAAAGGTTCGCCCAGCTGGGCGGCCAGGGCATTTCGGTTGTCTCCTATTCGGAAAAGCAGGACGCGGCGCTTGAATACATCAAGTGGTTCGCCCAGCCCGAAGTGCAGCAGAAATGGTGGTCGATGGGCGGCTTTTCCGCGCTGCGCTCGGTGGTCGAGGATCCGGCCTTCGCCGCAAGCCAGCCCTATGCCCAGACCTATCTCGACTCGATGGCAATCGTGAAGGATTTCTGGGCAGAGCCGGCCTATGCCTCGCTGCTGCAGGCCAGCCAGAAGCGGTTCCACGACTATGTCGTCGCCGGCCAGGGCACCGCGAAAGAGGCGCTTGACGGCCTTGTCCAGGACTGGACCGAGGTGTTCCAGGACGAAGGCAAGCTCTGACCGGAAAAACAGCCGGGGCGCGCCGGGCCATTTGGCGCGCCCCACCCCCCTTTGCCTTCGGCTTTCAGCCCCACAGGACACCCCCTTATGGCAGATTCTGCGATAGACCGACTGGCGCGGGCCACCCCGTCGTCGCTGGCGCGCCGCGTGCGTGGTCTGTCGGACCGCGCCATTGCCTGGGTCTTTGTCACCCCGACGATCCTTTTGCTGCTGGCGATCAACATCTTTCCGCTGATCTGGACCGTCCGGCTCAGTTTCACCAACTTTGCCGCGAACAAACCCAACGCCGAGGTGAAATGGGTGGGCCTGCGCAACTACACGCGCATCCTGACGGACCCCGACATCTGGCAGACGATGCAAGCCACCGCGCATTTCCTGTTCTGGACCCTGTTGTTCCAGGTGGTGATCGGCTTTTCGCTGGCCTGGCTTATCAACCGCAAGTTTCGCGGCAATGACCTGCTGACCACGCTGATCGTGCTGCCGATGATGCTGTCGCCCGCTGTGGTCGGCAACTTCTGGACCTTTCTTTACGAACCCCAGATCGGCCTGTTCAACTATGCGGTGGAATTTTTCACCGGCATCCCGGCCTCGTCCTTCTCCATGCTCGGCTCGGTCACGCTGGCGCCATGGTCCATCGTGATCGCGGATACCTGGATGTGGACGCCTTTCGTGATGCTGATCTGCCTGGCCGGGCTGCGGTCGATCCCCGATTACATCTATGAGGCTGCCGAAGTGGACCGCGCGTCGAAATGGCGTCAGTTCTGGACCATGACCGTGCCGATGGTGCTGCCCTTCCTGATGCTGGCGGTGCTGTTCCGGGGCATCGAGAATTTCAAGATGTTCGATCTTGTCGTGCAGCTGACCGGCGGCGGGCCGGGCAGTACAACCCTGCTGACCTCGATCGAGCTAAAGCGCGAAGCCTTCGAGAAATGGCGCACCGGCTATTCTTCGGCCTATGCGATCATCCTCTTCGTCACCGTCTTCGGTCTGGCCTCGATCTACGTCAAGGCCCTGAACAAGGTAAAGGAAAGATGAGCGCCTGGTCCGTCACCGAACCCTCTGCCCGGTCCAAGGGCATCGCTGCGGTGCTGGTGATCCTTTACACCGTGATCACCCTGTTGCCGCTGGTCTGGATCATCGCCACCGGCTTCAAGACCGGGCCGGATTCCATCAGCTATCCCCCGAAGGTGATCTTCGAGCCGTCGCTGGAAGGCTATGTCAACCTTTTCACCGACCGCACCCGGGCGACGCCGGAACAACTGGCGGCCATGCCGCCGCCGGAAAACTTCGTCGATGAAATCGTGCAGCGCCGGGGCGAGGTCATCACCCAGCCGTCGAAATTCGGCGAGCGCTTTCTGAATTCGGTCATCATCGGCTTTGGATCGACCTTCCTGTCGATCTTCCTCGGTACGCTTGCCGCCTATGCCTTTTCGCGGTTCCGCGTTCCGCTCAAGGATGATCTTCTCTTCTTCATCCTGTCCACCCGCATGATGCCGCCCATCGCCGTGGCGATCCCGATCTTCCTGATGTTCCGCCAGCTTGGCCTGTCGGACACGCATCTGGGCATGATCCTGCTTTATACAGGGGTCAACATCAGCCTGGCTGTGTGGCTGCTCAAAGGCTTCATCGACGAGATTCCGCGCGAATACGAAGAGGCGGCGCTGATCGACGGCTATACGCGGCTTCAGGCCTTCCGCAAGGTCGTCCTGCCGCAGGCGGCCACCGGCATTGCCAGCACGGCCATCTTCTGCCTGATCTTTGCCTGGAACGAATATGCCTTTGCCTTCCTGCTGACATCCGGCACGGCGCAGACGGCACCGCCCTTCATCCCCACGATCTTCGGGGTCGGCGGCAAGGACTGGCCGGCCGTCGCCGCCGGGGCCACGCTGTTCCTGCTGCCTGTGATGATCTTCACCATCCTGCTGCGCAAACACCTGCTGCGCGGGATCACCTTCGGGGCGGTGCGCAAATGACTCGGGCAGACGCACGGTTCAATCAGCGATTTTTCTGCGAAAAATCGGGCGTTCCGACCGCATCGGGATTTTTCGCAGAAAAATCGCACAAAGGGGGGCGGGCATGAAAGGTTTCCTCTCTGGCCTTCTGCGCCTGCGGCGCGGTCCCTGGGAACTGCTGGCAAGCTGCCTGATCGGCCTCGGCGTATTCATGCTGATGCAGCCCTTCGTGCTTTGGGCCTTTACCTGGAGCTTTCTTGTCACCCTGACCGGCACGGTGATGTTCATCATCACCAGCCACTTCCCGGAGTAGCCCGTGGCCGAGATCGTCATCCGCAACCTGCGCAAGGAATTCGGCGATTTTGTCGCTGTCAGGGACTCCACCTTTACCGTGGGGGACGGCGAATTCTTCATGCTGCTGGGCCCTTCGGGCTGCGGCAAGACCACCACGCTGCGCATGATCGCCGGGCTGGAACTGCCGACCGGCGGCCAGATCCTGATCGACGGCGAAGATGTGTCGCAAAGGCCCGCCAGCCAGCGCGACATCGCCTTTGTGTTCCAGATGTTCGCGCTTTATCCGCATCTGAACGTGCGGCGCAACATCAGCTATCCGCTGGTGTCCCAGGGGCTGCCCCGCGCCGAAGTGCGGGCCAAGGTGGCCGAAGTGGCGCGCATCCTGGGCATCGAAAGCATCCTTGACAAACCGGTGGGCGGGCTTTCGGGGGGCGACCGTCAGCGCGTGGCCCTTGGCCGCGCCATCGTGCGCAGCCCCAAGGCCTTCATGATGGATGAACCCCTTGGCGCGCTGGATGCCGAGTTCCGCGAACACATGTCCGAAGAGCTGCGCGCCCTGCACGACCGCATGGGTGCCACCACCGTCTATGTGACCCATGACCAGCTTGAGGCGATGCAGATGGGCGACAAGATCGTGGTGATGAACCACGGCGTTGTCGAGCAGTTCGGCACCCCGCAGGAGATCTACGATCATCCCGCCACCATGTTCGTCGCCGACTTCATCGGCTCGCCGCCGATGAACTTCCTGCGCTTCGAGGGCGGCTTCCGCCCCGGTGACCGGTCCGTCAGCCTCGGGGGAACCCCCATTGCCACGCCGGAACTGCGGGAAGAGGCGGCCGGCCGCAAGCTGGCGCTGGGCGTGCGCCCGGAACACATCGCAATCCTGGACGACGGGCCGTATCGCGGCCGGATCGAGGCGGTGGAATACCTCGGCACGACGCAGATCGTCACCCTGTCCACGCCGCATGGCACGCTCAAGGCCCGCACCCCGTCCGACCGTGCCGCGCGGGCGGGCGAAACCGTCGGGCTGGAATTTGCGGCCTCTACCCTTTCGCTGTTTGACGCAGGGTCCGGCCGCGCCTTTCGCACGGCGGCCAATGCGGGGGTATTCCATGGCTGAGGTGGTTCTGGACGGCCTGTCAAAGGCCTTTGGCAAGACCCAGGCGCTGCAGGGCGTCAGCATGACGATCCCCGACGGGGCCTTTGTGGTGCTGCTGGGGCCGACCGGGGCGGGCAAGACCACGACGCTGCGGCTGATCTCGGGGCTGGATGCGCCCGACGCAGGCGATGTGCGCATCGGCGGGGCCAGCGTTCTGGCCGACACACCCGCCCAGCGCGACGTGGCGATGGTCTTTCAGCAATACTCGCTTTATCCGCATCTGTCGGTGCGTGACAATCTGGCCTTCCCGCTGCGCTCGCCCATTCTGAACTGGCCAGAGCCGCAGATCGCCGCGCGGGTGCAGGATGTGGCCCAGGTGCTGCGCATTGCCCACAAGCTGGACAACAAGGCCACACGCCTGTCTGGCGGAGAGATGCAGCGCGTCTCGATCGGGCGGGCCCTGGTGCGCAGCCCGCGCATCTTCCTGATGGACGAGCCGCTGTCGTCGCTGGATGCCAAGCTGCGCGCGGAACTGCGGGTCGAGCTGAAGCGCATTCACACCGATCTGGGGGCCACCTTCCTCTATGTGACCCATGACCAGACCGAGGCGATGACCATGGCCAGCCATGTCGGCGTGCTTGATTGCGGCCGTCTGGTGCAGTTCGGCTCGCCGCGCGAGATCTACGAGAACCCGGTCAGTACCTATGTCGCCACCCGCCTGGGTCAGCCCCGCATCAACCTTCTGCCCGCCAGCCTGTTTCCCGGTGCGCCCCGCGGGGCCACGCAGATCGGCCTGCGCCCCGAACACATCCGGCAGGGGGAAGGGCAGGCAGCCACCGTGCGCCGGGTCGAACATCTGGGGGACCAGACCCGGCTGCACCTGACGCTGGCCGATCACGGGCTGATCACGCTGACCGATGCCCACAGCCCGCTTGGCCCCGGCGACACCCTGGCCATCCGCCCGGAAAATCCGCTGTGGTTCGATGCCGGCGGCATCCGTGTTCTTTAGGGGAGATTTCCGATGATGCAGTTCATCAACAGCAAGGAAGCGCTTGTCACCGAGGCGATCGACGGGCTGATCCGCACGTCGGGCGGCCAGTTGGCGCGGCTTGACGGCTACCCGCATATCCGCGTCGTGGTGCGCGCCGACTGGGACCGCAGCAAGGTGGCGCTGGTCTCGGGCGGCGGATCCGGGCACGAGCCCAGCCATGCCGGTTTCGTGGGGCGGGGGCTGCTGACTGCCGCCGTCTGCGGCGATGTCTTTGCCTCGCCTTCGGTCGATGCCGTGCTGGCGGGCATCCTGGCGGTCACCGGAAAGGCGGGCTGCCTTCTGATCGTGAAGAACTACACGGGCGACCGGCTGAACTTCGGTCTTGCCGCTGAACGCGCCCGCGCCTTCGGGCACAAGGTATCGATGGTCATCGTGGATGATGACGTGGCCCTGCCCGACCTGCCGCAGGCGCGTGGCGTGGCGGGGACGCTCTTTGTCCACAAGATCGCCGGTGCGCTGGCCGAAGCGGGCGCAGACCTGGATACGGTCACCGCCGCCGCGCGCAAGGTGATTGCCGGGGCGGCATCGATCGGCATGTCGCTGGATACCTGCACCGTGCCCGGATCGCCGAAGGAACAGCGCATCGATCCCGGCAAGGCGGAACTGGGCCTGGGCATCCATGGCGAGGCCGGGGTGGAACAGGTGGATTTCGCAACGGCCCGCGCCGCCATGGCGATGGTGGTCGACCGTCTGTCCCGCCATGTCGCGCCCGGAAACCATGTGGCGCTGCTCAACAACCTTGGCGGCACGACCCCCCTGGAGATGAGCGTGCTGGCCGAGGAACTGGCCCGCTCTGCGCTGCGTGACCGGGTGAAATGGCTGGTGGGTCCTGCGGCGATGATGACCTCGCTTGACATGCACGGCTTCTCGGTCTCGGTCCTGCCGGCAGAGGCCGATCAGGTGGCGGCCCTGGCCGCCCCGGTCGGTCCCCATGCCTGGCCCGGCCTTGCCGCGCTGGGCGAGGTGACGGTGCGCCCCCTGCCTGACGGGCTGACGCCGATCCAGCCGCTGCCTTCGGCCCATCCGGCCCGCCGTGCGCTGATCGAAGACTGCTGCCGCGCCCTGATCGCCGCCGAGGCGGACCTCAATGCGCTGGACGCCAAATCCGGCGACGGGGACACCGGCAGCACGCTGGCCGGGGCCGCGCGGGCGCTGATCGCGGCGCTGGACCGTCTGCCGCTGGCTGATCCGACGCAGCTTTACCGCGCCATCGGCACCGAACTCAGCCAGACCATGGGCGGGTCATCGGGCGTGTTGCTGGCCATCTTTTTTGCCGCCGCAGGCGATGCCTCGGCCGGGGGCAAGGACCTGATCGGGGCCATGCAGGCCGGGCTGGAAAGGGTCATGCAGGTGGGCGGTGCCAAACCGGGCGACCGCACGATGATCGACGCGCTGGCCCCGGCGCTGCAGGCGCTGCCCGGCGGGGTTGCGGCTGCGTCGCAGGCGGCGCGCAGCGGGGCCGACCGGACGGCGCAGATGACCCGCGCCAAGGCCGGGCGCGCCAGCTACCTGTCGCAGGACAAGCTGGCCGGCCACAAAGACCCCGGTGCCGAAGGCGTGGCGCGGCTGTTTCAGGCGCTGGCCAGCCGCTAAGCCGGTCGCGCCCCAGGCGGCTTGCGGCCTGCGCCGCGCGACCGGCCTGCGCCGCGCCCCGCGCTGTCAGCGCGGGGACCACGCCCGGGCCGATCCGTCCCTGCCGACCACATAGAACCCGTTCGCCGCAACCGGCTGCCAGGGCCCTTGGGTCCCGTCCGGCCAGATCACCCGCATCTCGGGGGCCTTTTCCGCCCCAAGGCCCATATGCCACCAGCCAAGGCTGCCCCCGGCGTGACCGCCGCCCGAGGTCACTTCGCGGCGCTGCACGACATCGCCCGTGCGCACCTCAATCCAGGAGCCGATCGCATCCGGGTTCGGGCCGGGCTGGCGCAGCCGCAGCTGCAGCCAGTTGCCCGCCCCTGCGCCGGTATTGCGCCAGATCTGTGCCGTTTCCCAGCGGTTCACCACCACCAGATCAATCAGGCCGTCCAGGTTGAAATCCACCAGGGCCGCGCCGCGCGCAATGCGGGTGCTGCCCACGCCGGACAGGCCGCCCGATTCAAAGAAGGTTCCGTCGCGCCGCTGCAGCAGCAGGTTGTTGGGGTCTTTTTCGGCAAAGTCGGGCATTTTTGCGACATTGCCCTTGGCCACGAACAGATCCGCCAGGCCGTCGTTGTTCACATCTTCGAACTGCGCATGCCAGGCGGTGCTGGGCCGCAGGTCGTCGCCCATATAGGGCCGCTGCGCAATCGCCCCCCTGACAAAGGCGACATCCGCGTAGGTGGCCTTCGGCGTGCCTGTTTCAGGCACCGCCGCCAGCGTTTGCAGCTTGTTGTCCGCCATGCTGGTCAGGAAGTATTCCGGGTAGCCGTCGAAGTTCAGATCATGACTGGCAATGCCCATGCCCCAGATCTTCAGCGTCTTCCAGCCGTCCGCCTCGCCGTACAGAACGGGGTCGGCACCCGGATCGATCCGCCACAACTGTTCGGTGCCGCCCTTGTAATACTCGCGGTCGTTGGATACCCGCAGGCCGGGCGTGCCGGACCGGTTCCAGTCGGTGAACAGCATCGACAAGGCGCAATAGCTGGGCGTCAGCGGCTGCGGCGGGGCAAAGCCCGTGCCTGCCGTGTCGGGGCGGTGCAGCCAGTTGTCGGTGCAGGACCCCCAGGGAAAGGCTTCCTCTTTGCGGTCAACGTAATTGCCGACGGCCAGCGTCGGCCAGGCTGCGCCGCGTTCCCATGTGGCGGCAAAGGCGGTTGACCAGGCATCGCCCCCGTCAAAGCCCCAGGCATCGTTCGCGCGTTCGAACCGGCAGTTGCCCAGCCCCCGCATCACCAGGTTTTCGCCCACGCGCAGCAGGACCAGATCGGTGATCCCGTCGCTGTCGATGTCCAGCGGATAGGCCCCTGCGACCCGGTCAATCTCCAGCCCGCTTGCTTGTGCGGCAAAGCGCAGGGGGCCGCCCCGCGTGGCGGTGTTGCGGTAGAAGGCGGCTGGGGCAGTGCCCCCGGCAAGCAGCATGTCGGGAAAGCCGTCGTCATTGCAGTCGAATGTCGCGGCCCCGCCGCCCACCATGTATTCCCAATCACCCTCGAAGATGCTCGTGATTCCGGCGCTGCCGGTTTCCTCGACGAAGCCCGGGATGACCGGCGTCTCCTGGGCCTGCGCCAGGCTGAGCCCGCCCGTCATCAGCAAAACTGCGCCGCGCAAGAACCCGGATGCCATCATTTTGTCCTTGTCTGCAGGGCGGTCACATGACGGCCGATGCAGCGGCCCTGCTCCAGCCCCCGGTCAATGGCGGACCGGAAATGGATGCCGCCATAAAGACGCGATATCCCCGCCTCCTGCGCCGCCGCCCAGAAGCTGGGGAACCGGCGCGGTTTCAGCCCGTCATCCAGATGGGTGGCGTCTTCGAAGGCGAAATCCTCGCCGAAAAAGTCGGTCAGCACTTCGGCGGCGGCCCCGGACTGGGTGCTGTGGCCGCTGGGATATTCGGGGAAGGGCGGGGTGTTCAGCAGCGGTTCCCATTTGGGGTCCATGGTCGCGCGGATATAGGTGACCGGACGCAGAAGATCATATTCGAACTTCGCATGCCAGCAGCCGATAAAGGCGTCGGCCAGCGCGATGCCAAGCCTGGCCTGCAGGTCAACCTGCTCGGCCAGGGGGGCACCGGTGGCCTTCTGTACCTGCAGGGCAATGGAAATCCAGTGGCCGGGCGGGGTTGGCGACAGCATCGGGTCATCCGACCAGAACCGCGCGATCTGGCGCTGTTCCGGGGTCAGGGACCTGACGGTGTCGTAAACCTCTTTGGCCTCTGCGTAGAAGGCCGATCCCGGTTCCTCGCTGTAGGCGGGCGGCGGGGGCAGGCCGCAGGCGGCACCGTCCGGCATGGCGAAGGTGCGGTTGTTGCCCCACTGCGGCAGAAGCGGCTTTTGCTGCTGCACGATCTTGCTGGTCGGCACCCAGGCCCCCGGCGCAGTCCCAAGCGCGTAGTCATAGGGGAAGCCCATGTTTTCAATCACGGCCCCGCCATCGGTCAGGGACCAGTCGATCACATGCCGGGCAATCGCCATCCCCAGCGCCGTGCTGCGCGCTGTGACATCTTCGGGAACACCGGCCGTGGTCTTTTCCGTCAGCACACGCTCCATCGCGGCCATGGCCCGCTGGCCTGTGGGCCCGGTGTTGGAAAAGAAGGTTTTCACCGCCGTCGAAAGCGCCGCCTGAAGGACCACCCCGTCATCATAGGCAAGGGCGGCGTCGCGGGCGGGAAGGGCCGTCAGCCCGTTGACCTGCCCGGCCAGCGTCCGAAGGTCATCGCTGCCGCCTGCGACGGCCTCGAACCCGGTGATGCCGACATAGGCGAAGGCCCGGCTTGCGACCGGGGGCGTATAGGTTGGCGTGTGGCGCACCAGTTCCAGCATCAGCCTGTACCAGTTCTGCAGGACCTGTTCCGGCGGCAGTGCCGCCTGTGCCACCCCGGCCCAGCCCCACAGCATCACGGCACAGACCGCAGCAGCCCGATGGATGGTGTTCATGCCGGCCTTCCCCGCCCCTGACCGCCCTGACCGGGCGCTGACGCGGACACTAAGCACGCCGTCCGGTGACCATGCAAGTGGCCGCCGCCGGGGCAGGGTACCGCCTGCCTTGGGCATGGCCTGCAGGGACGGGCGGCCTTGCCATTCCCGTGGCCCCGGCTAACCTGCAGGCCCTGGCGGGGGCACATATGCCAAAGCCCGGCCATCCGCAAAGGTACGTTCATGTCCATGCCTGACACGACCCCGGCCCCCGCGCCGAAACCCGGCCGCTGGCTGGCGATGACGATCCTGCTGATTGCAGGATTCATGAACCTGATCGACGTGACCATCGTCAATGTCGCCCTTCCAAGCCTGCACAAGGCGTTCAATGCCACCAGCAGCCAGATCGAATGGGTGGTTGCCGCCTATATCCTTGTCTTTGCGCTTGGCCTGCTGCCTTCCGGGCGCCTGGGCGATATCCTGGGCCGACGGCGCATGTTCGTCTGGGGCGTGGGGGTGTTCACGCTGGGATCTGCGCTTTGCGGGCTTGCTCCTTCGATCCAGACCCTGGTGGCGGCACGGGTGTTGCAGGCGGCCGGCGGGGCGATGATGACGCCGCAGACGCTGGCCATTGTGCCGGCCCTGTTCGGGCCGCAGGAGCGTGGCGCAGCCTTTGCCCTGTTCGGACTGTCGGCGGGGCTTGCCGCCGTCACCGGCCCGGTGCTGGGCGGCTTTCTGATCGGGCAGGATGTCTGGGGGCTGGGCTGGCGCCCCATCTTTCTGGTGAACATCCCGGTCGGCGTCATCGCCGTTCTTGCCGCCTTGCGCTTTGTGCCCGAAGTGCCGGGGTCGCGCGGGCTGCGCAATGACTATCCCGGCATTGCCATTGCCGGGACGGCGCTGCTACTGATGATCCTTCCGCTGATCGAGGGGCGGCAGGCCGGCTGGCCGTGGTGGTGCTTTGCGATGATGGCGGCTTCGGTCCCGGCGGCGGCGCTGTTCGTGGTCTGGCTGAAGCGACAGCAGGTGCGCGGCGGGCCGCAGGTTCTGTCCGCCACCCTGCTGGCGAACCGTCCCTATTTGCTGGGCACCGGCCTGACGGCGCTGCTGTTTTCCGGCATTCCGGGGTTCTTCCTGGTGCTGGCCCTTTACCTGCAGAACGGCTATGGCCTGACGCCGCTGCAATCGGGCCTGACGACGCTGCCGTTCTCGCTGGGGGTGCTGGCGGCGTCCATCCTGTCGGGGCGGCTTGGGGCGCGCTGGCAGGTCGGGCGCATCGCCGTCGGGGCCGCGCTTTTGGGCCTGGCGATGCTTTGGCTGCGGCTGACCATCCTGGCAACCGGCGACAGCATCGACTGGGCGCGCTTTGCGTTGCCGCTGGCGCTGGGCGGGCTGGGTCTTGGGACCACGATCTCGCCCCTGTTCCAGACCGTGCTGGCCACGATCAGCGGGCGCGATACCGGGTCCGCCTCGGGCGCGCTGCAGGCGGTGCAGCAGGTGGGCAGCGCCTTTGGTGTTGCGATCATGGGCGAGATCTTCTTTTCCCGCCTTGCCGCCGCCGATGCCGCAGCGATGGCCCCCCATGTGCTTTATGCCTCGGCCATCACCCGGGCGATCCTTTTCAACACGGCCGCCTTCCTGACGATTGCCGTCCTTGTGCCCTGTCTTTTCCGGCCCGGCCGGATCGGCCCGGACTGACCGGCGGCAGAACCGCCGCGCCGCTTGCGGGATGCGGGCGGGGGGCTTTCGGTTGACCCGCGCCCCCTGCCGGTGGCAGGACGGTGACAGCCGGCGTTGACCGCGCCCGGGGCGCAGGGCAGGGTTGCGGGGTGCGCCGCGACTCTGCAGGCCTTTGTGCAACTTTCAGGGATATCATGAAACTCCGTTCGCAATCCTGGTTCGACAACCCCGACAACCCCGGCATGACCGCGCTTTATATCGAGCGCTATCTGAACTACGGCATCACGCGCGCCGAACTGCAGTCCGGCAAGCCGATCATCGGCATCGCCCAGACCGGGTCAGACCTGTCGCCCTGCAACCGCCACCATGTGGAACTGGCCAGGCGGGTGCGTGACGGCATCGTGTCTGCGGGCGGCATCTGCCTTGAGTTTCCCGTCCACCCCATCCAGGAAACCGGCAAGCGCCCCACGGCGGCGCTGGACCGCAACCTGGCCTATCTGGGGCTGGTCGAGACGCTTTACGGCTATCCGCTGGACGGGGTCGTTCTGACCATCGGCTGCGACAAGACCACGCCCGCCCTGCTGATGGCGGCAGCCACGGTGGATATTCCCGCCATAGCCCTGTCGGTCGGCCCGATGCTGAACGGCTGGCACAAGGGCCGCCGCGCCGGGTCCGGCACGATCATCTGGGCGGGGCGCCAGCAGCTTGCGGCGGGCGAGATCGATTACGAAGGTTTCATGGAAATGGCCGCAGCTTCGGCCCCTTCGGTGGGGTACTGCAATACCATGGGCACAGCCACGACCATGAATTCCCTGGCCGAGGCGCTGGGCATGCAGTTGCCCGGCTCCGCCGCCATTCCCGCCCCCTGCCGCGAACGCGGCCAGATGGCCTATCTGACGGGGCGGCGCATCGTGGACATGGTCCGCGAGGATCTGAAGCCGTCCGACATCATGACGCGGGCATCCTTTGAGAATGCCATCGTGGTCAATTCTGCCATCGGCGGGTCCACCAACGCGCCCATTCACCTGAACGCCATCGCCCGCCATCTGGGGCTGGAATTGACCAATGACGACTGGCAGCGCCTGGGATTGCACATTCCGCTGCTGGTCGATCTGCAGCCCGCCGGGCGCTTTCTGGGCGAGGATTTCCACCGCGCGGGCGGCGTGCCCGGCGTGATTGCCGAACTTATGGCGGCGGGCGCACTGCCCAATCCGCAGGCACTTACCGTCAGCGGCCTGACCATCGCCGAAGCCTATGCAGGCGCGCGTGTGGACGACCCCGAGGTGATCCGCCCCTTTGCGCAGCCGCTGAAGCCTGCCGCAGGTTTCGTGAACCTCAAGGGCAACCTCTTTGAGTCGGCGATCATGAAAACCTCGGTCATCGCGGCCGAGTTCCGCGACCGCTACCTGTCGGACGCCGATGACCCCGACGCATTCGAAGGCCGCGCCATCGTGTTCGACGGGCCCGAGGATTACCACGCCCGCATCGACGATCCCGCCCTGGGGATCGACGCCCGCAGCATCCTGGTCATCCGCGGCACCGGCCCCATCGGCTATCCCGGCAGCGCCGAGGTGGTGAACATGCAGCCCCCCGCCGCGCTGATCCGGCAAGGGATCACCATGCTGCCCTGTATCGGCGACGGTCGGCAGTCGGGCACATCGGGTTCCCCGTCCATCCTCAATGCCTCGCCCGAGGCGGCGGCCATGGGCGGGCTTGCGCTGGTCCGTACCGGCGACCGCATCCGGATCGACCTGCGGAAGGGCCGGGCCGATCTGCTGGTGCCTGAGGCCGAGCTTGACGCGCGGCGCGCAGCCTTGGTGGCGCAGGGCGGCTTTCCCTATCCGGATCATCAGACGCCCTGGCAGGAGATTCAGCGCGGCATGGTCGATCAGCTTGCCGAAGGGATGGTCCTGAAGCCGGCCCTGAAGTACCGGCGCATCGCATCCACACGGGGGTTGCCCCGCGACAACCACTGACCCCGCGCCCCGAGGTGTCGGCAGGATCGCCGCCAGGTCCGCCGCCGGGCGGGCCGTGGCCGGTGCCGGATCGCCAAGGGGGCCGCCCGGAAGGGATTGCAGCTACCCCCATCCGTCTTGCGCCCGATGATGCCGCGTTCATGGCGGGCAGGCGCGCCAGTGTGGGCGGTTGCCGCAGCTTCTGACGGCCCTTCACCCTTGCATCCCCCCGGACCCGCATTGCAGACTGCGGGGCACCGGCAGGGGGCAGGGCATGGCACAGGGGATCGTCATCACCGGGGCCGGCAGCGGTATCGGGCGGGCCACGGCGCGTGCCTTTATCGCGGCGGGCTGGCGCGTTGCGCTGATCGGCCGCCGCGAGGGGGCGCTGACCGGGACGGCGGGCGGCAATCCGGCGCTGATCCTGCCCTGTGATGTGACGGACCCGGCAGCGGTCGATGCCGCCTTCATGCGCATTGCGCAGGACTGGGGTCATCTCGATGTGCTGTTCAACAACGCGGGCATGTCGCTTGGGGGTGCGCCGATCGACGAAATTCCCGTGGCGGACTGGCTGGCGCTGTCCGGTGTCAACATCACCGGCATGTTCCTGGTGGCGCGCGCCGCCTTTGGCATGATGCGCCGCCAGAACCCGCAAGGTGGCCGGATCATCAACAACGGGTCGATCTCGGCTGCCGTGCCCCGTCCCGGAACGGCCCCCTATACCATGTCGAAACATGCGGTGACCGGCCTGACCCGCAGCCTGGGGCTGGACGGGCGGGCCTTCAACATCGCCTGCGGGCAGATCGACATCGGCAATGCCGCCACCGATATGGTGGCGGCCATGCCCAAGGGGGTGCCGCAGGCCGACGGGTCGATGAAGGCAGAGCCGGTCATGGATGTGCGGCTGGTCGCCGATGCCGTGTTGCAGATGGCGCGCCTTCCGCTGGATGTCAGCGTGCCCTTCATGACGATCATGGCCCGCGACATGCCGTTTCTTGGACGCGGCTAGGGGGCGCGCGATGCGGCGCGCCGAATCTGGATGCGGGCAGGGGCCTCATCTGTCCGGTGCGCGGGGCGTTGATGCGGTGGCTGATCGTGTTGCCGCCAAACCTTTGGACCCCTTGCGGGCGGACTGCCGCCTGACGGCGGCCTGACGCGAACCGGGGTGCCGATCCAGCCCGGTGACCGAACGGTCCCAACCCGAAAGGCGGCACAGGATCATCGGCCCGCCGTCCTGCGGCAGTGCCCCCGCAAAGGTAAGTCAGCATCGGCCTGCATCTGCCTGACCGTCGGACGCCATACCGCCAAGGGGGCGTCCGGCAAAGACCGCAGCATCCGTTTTTCTTTGGGTACAGTGACGTTGCCGCCCTCACCGCCCATGCCCCCCACCCTGTCGGCGGAAGCCGCCCCGCCTCCGGCGGGCGCTTCGCCCCCGCCGGGTCGGGCGCTGGCCTTTGTTTCCCCCGGGCCTGCCGGTCTACAGGGGACCGTCGCGCGCGGGCGGGGAAACGCGGGTCGCGTTTCCTGTTCCCGCCCGCACTGACGACAGCCCCGCCCCCGCTTCAATGGCAGGGGCCATCGCCCCTGCCACAGCGAAACGCCGGGATCAGGACCTGCCGGGGGCCCAAAGCCCCCGGCCAGCGCCCGCCCCGCCCTCGGCGGGCGCTTCCCGCCCGCCGGGTCGGGCGCTGGCC
>JADCDI010000065.1 GCA_020251025.1 Rhodobacter sp.
CGGGCGGGACCAGGAAACGCATCGCGTTTCCCCCGCCCCTGCGCGACAGTGCCCTGTAGACCGGAAGGTCCGGGAGAAACAGAGGCCAGCGCCCGACCCGGCGGGAGCGAAGCGCCCGCCGGGGGCGGGGCGGGCGCTGGCCGGGGGCTTTGGCCCCCGGCCGGTCCTGATCCCGGCGTCGTGCCGTGGCAGGGGCGATGGCCCCTGCCAGAGTGATCGGGCATTCGCGGGAAGGCCCGTCCGGGCGGGAACAGGAAACGCATCGCGTTTCCCCGCCCGTGCGGAACGGTTCCCTGTAGACCGGCAGGTCCTGGACCAACAGAGGCCAGCGCCCGACGGGGGCGGGAAGCGCCCGCCGGGGGCGGGGCGGGCGCTGGCCGGGGCGTTAGCCCCCCCCGCGGGACAAGGATCAGCGTGCTGCCGGGACAGCGGCGATGGCCTTTGCCAGGGTGACCGGGCGCGCGCAGGCGCATGTGTTTCCCGCTTTGCGCCTGGCCCGCCCCTGCGGTTGCCACACCCTCTGCGCCCCGTCAGTTGTTGCCCGACAGGACGCCCAGCACATTGCGCAACAGGCCTTCGTTCCTGTTTTCGGCCCTTGCGGCGACGGGCGCGGTTTGCGGGGGCTGTGCCGGGGTTTGGGCCTGCGGCGGGGCGGCGGCTTGGGGCGGCAGGCGCGGTGCCGGGACGATCATCGGAAGCGGCGCGGGCGGCAGCCCTTCATGCACGCGGACCATCACCTCGCGCCAGATTTCCGCAGGCAATCCGCCGCCGGTGACACCTGTCAGCGGGGTATTGTCGTCATAGCCCATCCAGACGCCGGCCACATAATCGGCAGAATACCCGATAAACCAGGCATCCCGTGCCGCCTGGGTCGTGCCGGTCTTGCCGGCAACCTGACGGTCGGACAGGGCGGCGCGGCGACCGGTGCCCTTTTCCACGACCTGCGTCAGCATATAGGTCAGCTCCTGCGCCGCCTGGTCCGAGATCACCCGCTCTCCCATGCCGCCGGCCTGCCCCATCAGGGGGGTATCGTCGCCCTGCAGGCGCAGATCGACAAGGCCGTAAGGTTTCACGGCCGAGCCGCCGTTGAGAATGCCGGCATAGGCGCCGGTCATGTCGATCAGCGTCGATTCAGACACGCCAAGTGCAAGCGCCGGACCGGCTGCCAGATCGCTTTTGATGCCAAAGTCGCTGGCGACGCGCCGCACCAGATCGCGCCCCACCGCTTCAGACACCCGGACGGCGGGAATGTTCAGCGAATCCTGCAGGGCCTCGGTCAGGGTCACAACACCCCGGAACTCGCGGTCATAGTTTGCGGGCGTCCAGAGGCCGGAGCCGGGAATGTCGATGGTCAGCGGAGAATCGTCGACGAAATCCGCCGGGGAATAGCCCAGATCCAGCGCGGCGGCATAGACAAAGGGCTTGAAGGCCGATCCGGTCTGGCGCAGCGCCTGCGTGGCACGGTTGAAAGACCCGGCCGCATCGATCTTGCGCCCGCCGACCATCGCGCGGACCGCGCCGTCCGACGACATCACGACTACCGCCGCCTGCGCCCGTGATCCGTCCTTCAGCTTTGTCGCGAAGATATCGGCAAGCGCCGTTTCTGCCGCGCGCTGCAGGGTCTGGTCCAGCGTGGTGCGGATGATCACATCTTCGGTTGTCTCGCTGGTCAGGAAGGCAGGTCCCGATTCCATCACCCAGTCTGCAAAGAACCCGCCCGAGCGGGTTGCCGCAGCATCAGACAGTTGCGCCGGGTTGGTGCGGGCCTCGGTGGCCTCTTCGGCGGTCAGGTAACCCTGATCTTCCATCAGCCCCACGATCACCTGGGCGCGGGCGCGGGCACGGTCCAGGTTGTTGGTGGGGGCGTAATAGGACGGAGCCTTCAGCAGCCCGGCCAGCATCGCGGCCTCGGCCGGTGTCACCTGGTTTGCGGATTTGCCGAAATAGCGCTGCGCGGCCGCCTCAAAGCCGCGCGCACCGGCGCCCAGATAGGCGCGGTTCAGATAGATCGTCAGGATTTCATTCTTGGTGTATTTCGCCTCCAGCGCGAAGGCGAAAGGCATTTCCTTGAGCTTGCGAAAGATGCCGCCCTTGCGGCAGTCGCTTTCGTATTCGGCCTCGGACTTCCACTGTACCGGGTCATAGGGCACGCCCAGGCACAGCAGCTTGGACACCTGCTGGGTGATGGTGGACCCGCCGTTGCCTTCCAGCGGGCCGCGCCCCTCGCTGAGGTTGATCCTTATCGCGCTGAGGATCCCGCGCGGACTGACCCCTGCGTGCCAGTAGAACCGGCGGTCCTCGGTGGCGACAATGGCGTTCACCAGATTGGGCGACACCGATGCGGCGTCGATCTGGCCGCCGAAGGTCTCGCCCCGCCAGGCAAACACCTCGCCGTTGCGGTCCAGAAGTGTCACCGATCCGCGCGCGCGCGCATCGAGCAGGGCCGTGACTTCGGGAAGCTTCTGGTAGAAATACAAGGTGGCAGAGCCGACGATGATCGCCAGCAGGAAGGCCACGCGCCAGCCGATGGCCCAGATCATCCGCAGGAACCACCGCAGGATGCCCCCGAAGAACCCCGTGACCGGATTGCGCTTCGGCCCGGGGCGGCGGGGCGCGGATTTCGGTTTGGCGGCGGGCGTCTTGCGGCTGCCCCCGCCGGACCCGGCGGCAGGCTTGCGCGCGGCGACATAGCGCCTGTCCGCGACCAGAACCGGTCGCCTGTTATCCGTCACGCTCATGCCTGATCCGCCCGTTCGTTGCGTGCGCCTGCTCTTGCAGCGCAGCCTATCGCAGCCTGCGACAAATGTGGAGTGTCTGAGAGATCGATTCACATCACCGTCACGATCAAAAATTAGGCATGGTGCCCAATAAGTATAAAAAACAGGCAGAAATTCATGCGCTCTTGCCTGTGCCCTGGCCACATTTCTTGTGCCTGCGGCAATTCCGTAACCTTCCTCGGGCGTGGGCCACCCCGGCCGCCTGCATCACGGAAGGGAAAAGACGTGAAACTTGTCATAGCAGCAATCAAGCCGTTCAAGCTGGAGGAGGTCCGCGAAGCCCTGACCTCCATCGGTGTGCGCGGCATGATGGTGACCGAGATCAAGGGCTTCGGCTCTCAGTCAGGGCATACGGAAATCTATCGCGGTGCGGAATATGCCGTGAACTTCGTGCCGAAGATGCGGCTTGAAATCGTTGTCAGCGACAACCTGTCGGACGCGGTGGTCGAAACGATCCGCGCGACGGCCAAGACCGGCAAGATCGGCGACGGAAAGATCTTTGTGCTTGATGTTCAGCAGGCCGTGCGCGTGCGGACCGGCGAGATCAACGACGATGCTCTTTGACGGGCGCAGTGGGGAAAGTGAAATCTGACATGACAAAACTGATGAAATCCATCGGGCTTGCCGCGCTTCCCGCGCTGCTGACAGCCCTTCCGGTCCGGGCGCAGGAAGCGGCGGCAGATGCCGCAGCACTGGTGCCCTATGTCTATGAGAAAACGGTCGACAAGGGCGATGTCGCCTGGATGACCGTCTCCACCGTCCTTGTGCTGCTGATGACGGTGCCAGGCCTTGCGCTCTTCTATGGCGGCCTTGTGCGCAGCAAGAACATGCTTTCCGTTCTGACCCAGGTCTTCGCAACCACCTGCGTGGTTGCGATCATCTGGGTGACCTACGGATATTCGCTGGCTTTCACCTATGGCGGGTCTCTGGACTCGTTTGTCGGCGGCTTCTCAAAGCTCTTCCTTGCCGGTGTCGACCCGACAACGCTGGTTCCGACCTTCTCCAACGGGGTCTGGCTGCCCGAGTATTCCTTCATCGCGTTCCAGATGACCTTTGCCTGCATCACGCCGGCGCTGATCGTGGGGGCCTTTGCCGAACGTGTGAAGTTTTCGGCCCTGCTGGTTTTCGTGGTCCTTTGGGTCACGTTCATCTACTTTCCGATGGCCCACATGGTCTGGTGGTGGGGCGGTCCCGACTATCTGGCGGAACAGCAGACGCTGCTTCTGATGGCCGAAGCGGCCGGTGACACCGCAGCCGCCGAAGCCGCCGCCGCGAACCTTGCCGCGAACGGGCTCTTGTGGAACTGGGGCGCGCTCGACTTTGCCGGGGGAACCGTGGTTCACATCAACGCCGGGGTGGCCGGTCTGGTCGGTGCCATCGTGATCGGCAAGCGCGTTGGCTTCATGAAGGATTCGATGACACCGCATTCGCTGACCATGACGATGATCGGTGCTTCGCTGCTGTGGGTGGGCTGGTTCGGCTTCAACGCCGGTTCCAACCTTGAAGCGAACGTCGTCACCGCGCTGGCTGTGGTCAACACCTTCGTCGCCTCGGCCGCTGCGGGTGCGTCCTGGATGTTCACGGAATGGGCGGTAAAGGGCAAGCCGTCGCTTCTGGGCCTTGTGTCCGGCGCGATTGCCGGCCTTGTCGCCGTGACGCCGGCTGCGGGTTTTGCCGGACCGATGGGGGCGGTCGTGCTGGGCCTGATCGCGGGTGCAGGTTGCTTCGGTGCGGTGTCCTTCATCCGCAATGCCTTCAAGATCGACGATTCGCTTGATGTCTTTGGCATCCATGGTGTCGGCGGCATCATCGGTGCGCTGGCGACGGGCATCCTGGTGAACCCGGCCCTTGGCGGGGCGGGCATACCTGATTACCTGTCGCAGCCGGGGTCGCTTTTGGTGGCGGACTATGTCTTTGGCACGGCCCTTATGGCGCAGGTCAAGGCGGTGGTGTTCACCGTTCTTTTCTCGGGCATCGGGTCTTACATCCTGTTCAAGCTGGTTGATCTGGTGATCGGCCTGCGCGTTTCGGAAGAAGAGGAACGCGAAGGCCTGGACGTGGCCGAACATGGCGAGCGGGCCTATAACATGTAAGCGAACCGACAGGGCGGGCCGGACCAGGCCGGCCCGCACCCATGCGCGGCCCCTGTCCCCGCGCGCCACGTCGGCCCGGGCCTTGCCCGGGCCGTTTTCTGTTGTGGCTGCGGCAAGGGGGCGGGTCAGGCAGGCCGCCGCCGGGCCGGACCGCCCGGGCCCGCCCGTCAGGCGACGATGTCGGCGATGGCGCGCGCCAGAACCGGAACGGTGGCCGCGTTGAGCCCGGCAATGTTCATCCGGCTGTCGCTGACCATGTAGATGCCGCGTTCGTCCCGCATGCGCTCGACCTCGGCCCCGGTCGCGCCCAGGACCGAAAACATGCCGCGGTGCCGGGCGATAAAGTCCCAGCGGTCTGATGCGGTCAGGCGGCGCAGCTCCTCGGCCAGCGCCTGGCGCAGACCCAGCATGTTCAGGCGGATTTCCTCCAGCTCCTGCGTCCAGATCGCGGTCAGGGCGGGGTCCTCAAGGATCAGGGTCACCAGCCGTGCCCCATGGTCGGGCGGGAAAGAGTAGTTCTGCCGGTTCAGAAACGCGAGGTTTTCCTGGATCAGCCCGCGCTGCGCCGAAGTTCCAAGCCCGATCAGAAGGCCGGTCCGTTCGCGGTAGATGCCGAAGGTCTTGGAACAGGAAGCCGCGATCAGCACCTCGGGGCAGCGCGCGGCAAGGGCGCGCACCGGGGCTGCATCGGCCTGCAGCCCGTCGCCAAAGCCCTGATAGGCAAGGTCGATCAGCGGCACGGCACCCCTGGCCACCAGAAGGTCGGCAACGGCAGCCCATTCCGCAAGGGTCAGGTTTGCCCCGGTCGGGTTGTGGCAACAGCCGTGCAACAGCACGACATCCCCCGCCGCCACCTGCCCCAGATCCGCCAGCATCCCTTCGGCATCGACGCCGCGCGTCTGGGCATCGAAATAGCGGTACCAAGCCATCGGGATGCCAAGATAGCGGATGATCGACGGGTGATTGGGCCAGGTCGGGTCAGACAGCCAGACCCGTGCCATGGGGCTTGCCAGACGGATCAGCTCCAGCGCCTGGCGGATCGCCCCCGTCCCGCCCGGTGTCGCCACCGCCGCAATCCGGTCCTGCGGCACGCTGGCCCCCAGGATCACGCCCGACAGCGCCGCGTGAAAGGCTGGGTCACCGGCCAGCGCGGTATAGGTCTTGGACGTCTCGCTTTCCCAAAGCCGTTTCCCGGCCATCCTGACCGCGCGCATCACCGGGGTCAGGCCGGTTGCATCCTTGTAGACGCCAACGCCAAGGTCGATCTTGCCGGGGCGCGGATCGTCCCGGAACATCTGGATCAGCTTCAGGATCCTGTCCTGCGGCTGCGGTTTCAGCGCATCAAACACCGGCCTGCCCCTTTGCCACCTTCAGGTCTTGGTACATGCCCCATTCGGCCCAGCTTCCGTCATAAAGCGCGTGGTTGCGGTGGCCCAGCCGTTCCAGCGCCAGAGACAGGATTGCAGCCGTCACACCCGAGCCGCAGGTGGTGATCGCAGGGCGCGTCAGATCGACCCCGGCCCCGGCAAAGGCAGCGCGCAGCCCGGCAGGATCCTTCATCGTTCCGTCCGGATTCAAGAGAGTCGAATAGGGCACATTCCTTGATCCGGGAATATGGCCGGACCGAAGGCCCGGCCGCGGTTCCGGCACCTCGCCGCAAAAGCGGGCGGCTGGCCGGGCATCAATGATTTCGGTATCGCCCAGTTTGCTGGCATGGGCCACCTGCGTCACGTCTTTGGACAAAGAGGCCTGCCGCTGCACCGTCATGTGGCGGTCCCGGATGACGGGAAGCACGTCTTCAAGAGGCCGTCCTTCGGATTGCCATTTGCGCAAACCGCCGTCCAGAACGGCCACATCCGTCTTGCCCATCAGCCGGAAGGTCCACCAGACGCGCGCCGCAGAAAACAGTCCGGCAGAATCATAGACCACCACCTGATGCCCGTCGCCCACGCCCATCGCCCGCATCCGGCTGATGAACTTTTCGGGCGGCGGGGCCATATGGGGAAGGGGGGACCGGTGATCGGCGATTTCGTCGATGTCGAAAAAGCGCGCGCCGGGAATATGGGCCGCAAGGTATTCCTTCCTGGGGTCGCGCCCGGCATCCGGCAGATACCAGGACGCATCAAGAACCCGCAGATCCGGATCCTTCAGATGTGTCTCGAGCCATTGCGTCGAAACAAGCGTTCCGGGATCGTCTGCCGCCATATGCGCCCCCATCATTGCCTTTCACCCTTAGCGGGGCAGAGGGGGGATCGGCAAGACGGCCTGACATCTCTGCACGCGAGGCGGCGCGGTGCGCGGGGTGCAAAGCCTGTTCAGGGGGGACGCGGCGGGGATGTTCCGGTCCGGCACGCTGCCGGAACATGACGCCCGCCGCCCTGCCTTGGACGGCCGCCCTTGACCGCTGCCGCCGGTGCCGGTTGCGCCTGCGGCATGACCGGGTCCTGCGCGCCGGGAACAGGGGCGGGTCACGCGGTTGCGGGCGGCAACCGGCCTCGCGGACCCGCCCGGCACCCGTGCCGTCAGCGAAGGCTTTGCTTGAGCAGCCGCGACTTTTCGCGGTCCCAGTCGCGCTTTGCCTCGGTGGCGCGCTTGTCTGCCAGCTTCTTTCCCCTGGCCACGCCCAGCTTCAGCTTCACGATGCCGCGGTCGTTGAAATACATCGCGATCGGCACAACGGTCATGCCCTCGCGGGCGGTTGCGTTCCACAGGCGGCTCAGTTCCTTGCGGCTGACCAGCAGCTTGCGCCTGCGCCGTTCTTCGTGGCCCCAGGTCCTGGCCTGCAGATAGGGGGCGATGTAGCTGTTGATCAGCCAAAGCTCGCCCCCTTCGACGCTGGCGTAGCTTTCGGCGATGTTTGCCCCGCCCTGGCGCAGGGACTTCACTTCGGACCCCTGCAGGAGGATGCCCGCCTCGATATCGCTTTCAATGGCATAGTCGAACCGCGCGCGGCGGTTTTCGGCGATGAGTTTTGAGTTGGGGTCGGATTTGGTGGCCATCATCGCCCCGAGATAGGCGACAGGGGGGCGGGAGTCCAGAAGGGCACCGATGTCATTCCTGGCAGGATGCTGAAGGGATGGCCACCGCCGGGGCCGCCAGACCGCAAGGCGGCAAACACTTCTGGCTGCGCGCGCCCGGCACATCCCGGCAGGGGCGATGGCCCCTGTCCCGGCACCGGATGGCCGATCCCTGGCCCGCCCCGCCCCCGGCGGGCGCTGACCACTGTGTCGCCCGGACCTGCCGGTCTGCAGAGCACCATTCCGCGCGGGCGGGGGAAACGCGGGTCGCGGTTCCGTGTCCCGCATGGATGGGCGAAGGCACCCTCACCGCTTGAATGGCAGGGGCCATCGCCCCTGCCACAGCGTCACGCCGCCCCTTGCCCGGTCGGGGGCCAAAGCCCCCGGCCAGCGCCCGCCCCGCCCCTGGCGGGCGCTTCGCACCCGCCGGGTCGGGCGCTGGCCTCTGTCCTTCCCGGACCTGCCGGTCTACGGGGAACCGTCCCGAGCGGGCGGGGGAAACGCGATGCGTTTCCTGTTCC
>JADCDI010000066.1 GCA_020251025.1 Rhodobacter sp.
AATGGCAGGGGCCATCGCCCCTGCCACAGCGCCACGTTGCCCCTTGCCCGGCCGGGGGCCAAAGCCCCCGGCCAGCGCCCGCCCCGCCACCGGCGGGCGCTTCGCACCCGCCGGGTCGGGCGCTGGCCTCTGCTGGTCCAAGACCCACCGGTCTACAGGGCACCGTCCCGCGCGGGCGGGGAAACGCGGTGCGTTTCCTGTTCCCGCCCGGACGGGCGTTCCTGTGTATCGCGCGATGCCCGGTCTCTCTGGCAGGGGCTATCGCCCCTGCCACAGCGCCAGGCTGGTACAAGGACCGGCCGGGGGCCAAAGCCACCGGCCAGCCCCCGCCCCGCCCCCACGGCCAGCGCCCGCCCCGCCCACGGCGGGCGCTTCGCCCCCGCCGGGTCGGGCGCTGGCCTCTGTCCGTCCCGGACCTGCCGGTCTTCAGGGCACCGTCCCGCGCAGGCGGGGGAAACGCGGGTCGCGTTTCCCTGTCCTGCCCGCAAGGGACAATCCCTTTCCCCGGATCAGGCGTGTCCCGACGGGCAGGCAGCCCGATTGCAATTTCGGCACCCTGCTAAGCCCGCAAGGGTGCTGCGGCAACCCACCAGTCCGGATGTGCCGCCGTCAGGGCGCGGGCGGCGGCCGCCGCCGCCAGCGGATCGGGGAAGACCCCGAAGCAGGTCGCGCCGGATCCCGACATCCGCGCGATCAGACAGCCCCGCTGCGCCGTCAGCGCTGCGCGAACCCGGGCGATGACCGGGGCAAGCCGGGTTGCGGCCGGTTCCAGATCATTGCGCATCATCGCAAGAAAGGCCGCCAGTTCCGCCGCGTCGCGCAGACGCGGCAGAGCGCGCGGCATCGGTGCCTGGTCGCGCCGGTCAAGTGCGGCAAAGACCGCCGGGGTTGGCAGCGCCACCCCGGGATTGGCAAGCACGAGCGCGACCGGGGGCAGGGGATGGGCCAGCGCATGAAGGTCCCCCCCCACACCCGTCATCCGCACAGGGCGCCCCGCAAGGCAGACGGGCACATCTGCCCCCAGCCGCAGGACTTCGGCCTTCTCCGGCAGCGCCACCCCCCACAGGCGCGACAGGACCTTCAGCGTTGCGGCCGCATCGGCAGAGCCGCCGCCGATGCCCGAGGCCACCGGCAGAACCTTGTCCAGCATCAGGGCCGCGCCGGCCGCAGGCGGAAACAGACGCGCCGCCCGCAGCACAAGGTTGCCGTCGTCTGCGGCAAGCCCGGCGGCCTGCGGGCCGGTCACGGTCAGGGAAAGGCTGTCTGCGGCCGTGGCGCGAACGGTATCGCCGATGTCGGCGAAGACCACCAGACTGTCCAGCAGGTGATAGCCGTCTGCGCGCTGTCCGGTGACATGAAGCGTCAGGTTGACCTTGGCCGGGGCAAAGGCCTCAATCATCATCCGTGACGGCCCCATCCCCATCCCCGGGTCCTGTGCCCGTTTCCGGGGTGTCGAAGGCGGCGCGGCGCTGATCAAGGGGCAGCGCGCCTTCTTCGGCCAGAACGGCGTCAAGGCCGATCTCCAGCTTGCGGCGGATGCGCGTTGCCAGTTCCTCTTCGGGGTCAAAGGACAGGGCGCGGTGCCACTGGAACTCTGCCTCGAGCTTGCGCCCGACGGCCCAGTAGACATCCCCCAGATGGTCGGTCACGATCGGATCGACCGGCTCCAGGATCGAGGCGCGTTCCATCGGATCCAGGGCTTCGTCGTAGCGCCCAAGGGTGAACAGCGCCCAGGCAAGGCTGTCAACGATAAAGCCGCTGTCGGGCTGGGCTGCGACGGCGCGCTGGATCATGCCAAGGGCCTCGTCCAGCTTTTCGCCCCGTTCCACAAGGCTGTAGCCAAGATAATTCAGCACCAGCGGCTGATCGGGGTTCAATTCCAGCGCCTTGCGGAAATCGGCATCGGCCTTTTCCCAGCGCTTTTCGCGTTCGTGCGTGATGCCGCGGCTGTAGAACAGAACCCAATGGCTGGGGTTGACCGTGCCGACGCGGTCCAGGGCCCTGTCATAGGCATGCGACGCCTCGTCGAACCGTTCAACCTTGCGCAGCAGATCGCCCAGCGCCAGGTGGACCATCATCAGATCGCCATGCGTCCCGGTCAGGCGGGTCAGAACGGCAATCGCCTCGTCGTTTCGGTCATCCGAGGCCAGGGCTTCGGCACGGCCGATCTCGACCGCGTAGAAGGCCGGATGGTCTTTGGCCACCAGGTCATAGACCTCGATCGCCAGATCGGTCTGCCCCTGCCGGATCAGAAGCCCGGCAGCCAGAAGGATGCTGTCCAGATGGTCGGGGCGCAGAAAGACCGCAGTGCGCGCATAGACAAGCGTATAGGAATTCGATGCCTCGCCGTTCAGGGCGGTGGCGACGGTGAAATAGACTTCGGCAAGGCCATCCGTGGCATTGCGCACCACATCAAAGGGCAGCGTCGCGCCCGCCCGCAGTTGCGCCCGCAGCGCATCGATCATCGGGTCCTGTTCGGTGCCAAATTCCTTGTCCAGCAGGGCGAGGGCATCTTTGTTGCGTTCAAGCTGGCTCAGGATCTGTGCATGCGCGATGATGCCACGGCGCATCATGCGCAAGCCGCCGGACATCAGCGCCTCTGCACCTTCGAAATCGCCGACAGACGCCAGCGCAAGCGCCTTGTGATAGCGTCCGAATGCCTCAAGGCCCGTGGTTGCGGAAATCCGGTCAAACCCTTCCAGCGCCTCGGACATGCTGCCTGCGCCGACCTGCGCCCAGGCAAGGCTGAGCATGTCCACGGCCGGATTTATGGTGCGGCCAGCCGCCTGATCGGCCAGAAATTCGTCGAAGGCCCCGCGCTTTGCCTGATCCGCCGCCAGCGCGATGTTTGCAGCCGGACTGTTGCCCCCAAGGGTCACGATGCGCTGCGCTATGGGCTTGGCCCCTTCAAAGTCGCCCAGGGACATGCGGCCGACAAGTGCGCCATCCAGCAGTTGCTGATTGTCCGGATCAGCCAGAAGCGCGCGGGTGAACCAGGATGCGGCATCGCGGTAATCGCTTGCGATCACTGCCGAACGGGCCGCCAGATAGGCACCGGCGTCTTCTTCGGCGGCCCGGGACGCCAGCGGAAGGCAAAGCAGCGCGCCAAGAGCTGCTGCAACAAGCGGACGGGTCAGGGACAAGGGCAGCCTCCGTATGGATTGACCGTGAAGCTAGCCCTGTGCCCTGGCCATGTCCATGCGGGGCGGCTGCCTTGCCGGGACCGAACGCGCCTGCTCGCGCAAATGTCACATGTTGGGATAGTTCGGCCCATCCCCGCCCTGCGGTGTCGTCCAGACGATGTTCTGGCTTGGATCCTTGATGTCGCAGGTCTTGCAATGGACACAGTTCTGGAAATTGATCACGAAGCGCGGCTCTTTGTCCGGCTCTGCGACCACCTCGTAGACCCCCGCCGGGCAGTAGCGCTGGGCGGGTTCCGCATAGTCGGGCAGGTTGATGCGGATCGGAACCGACGCATCGCGCAGGGTCAGGTGGGCGGGCTGTCCTTCCTCGTGATTGGTAAAGCTGAAGGCCACGTTGGTCAGCCGGTCAAAGGACAAGACACCATCCGGCCTGGGATAGTCGATCGGGGTGAAGTCCTTTGCGTGACCTGTCGAAGCCGCATCGGTCTTGCCATGCTTCAGGGTGCCGAACAGCGACGCGCCGAAGAGGGAATTCGTCCACATGTCGAACCCGCCCAGCGTCAGCGAGGCCAGAAGACCGAAGCGCGACCACAGGGGCTTGACATTGCGCACCCGCCGCAGGTCCTTGCCGATCGCACCACCGCGCACCGCCGCCTCATAGTCGGTCAGCTCGTCGCCCGACCGGCCTGCGGCGATGGCTGCATGCGCCGCTTCTGCCGCCGCCTTGCCCGACAGCATGGCATTGTGGTTGCCCTTGATCCGCGGCACGTTCACAAGACCCGCCGAACAGCCCAGCAGGGCCACGCCCGGGGCCACCATCCCGGGAATCGATTGCCAGCCGCCCTCGCTGATCGCGCGCGCGCCATAGGCCACGCGTTTGCCGCCCTTCAGCAGGTCTGCCACCATCGGGTGGTGCTTGAAGCGCTGGAATTCCATATAGGGATAAAGGTGCGGATTTGCGTAGTTCAGGTGCACGACAAGGCCAAGGTAAACCTCGCAGTTGGCGCCATGATACAGAAAGGATCCGCCGCCCGCGTTTGACCCCAGCGGCCATCCCATCGTGTGGGTGACGGTGCCCTCGTGGTGTTTTTCGGGGTCGATCTGCCAGATTTCCTTCATGCCCAGGCCGAATTTCTGCGGTTCCTTGCCGTCCGACAGGTTGAATTTGTCGATCACCTGCTTTGTCAGGGACCCGCGCACCCCTTCGGACAGGAAAACGTATTTCCCCCGCAGTTCCATGCCGGGTTCGTAGTTCGGGCCTGCGGTGCCGTCGGCTTCGCGGCCGAATTCCCCTGCGATCACGCCCGCAACCTCGCCCGCATCGCCCCAGACCAGCGCCGAGCAGGACATGCCCGGAAAAATCTCTACCCCCAGGGATTCGGCCTGCCGGGCCATCCAGCGGCAGACATTGGCCATGGAGACAATGTAATTGCCATGGTTGTTCATCAGCGGCGGCATCGGAAAATTCGGAATGCGGATGCCGCCTGCCGGTCCGAGCAGATAGAAGTTGTCCTGCGTCACCGGCACGGTGACCGGCGCTTCGCGCTGCCGCCAGTCGGGAAGCAGCGCGTCCAGCCCGGCAGGGTCCAGCACGGCACCGGACAGGATATGCGCGCCGACTTCGGACCCTTTTTCCAGCACGACGACGGAAAGATCCGGATCAAGCTGCTTCAGGCGAATGGCCGCAGAAAGGCCCGATGGGCCGGCGCCCACGATGACGACGTCATAATCCATCGCCTCGCGCTCGATCTGGTCCGTCATCACATTCCCCTTACCGGTCCGGGCAAGTCCGCCCCTTCATGTTGCGCAGCCTTTGCCCCAACGGCGACCGGGCGTCAATTGCGACGCGACGGAACAGCCCTGCCCGCGTCAGGACGGCGCTTTCGCCGACCTCGTGCCATGCCTCTTGCATTTGGGTTGGTCCTAAGGTCAGGTGCCTTGTAACCGAAGGTCAGCGCCGCGGCCCTTTTCCGGCCGGGCGCTCTGTCATTGGTGTAGAGGCCGATGGAAAAGATCCCGATGACCCGCGCGGGGCATGCCGCGCTTGACGATGAATTGAGGCAGCTCAAGTCGGTGGAACGCCCTGCCGTGATCCGCGCCATCGCAGAGGCCCGCGAGCATGGCGATCTGTCCGAGAATGCCGAATATCACGCCGCGCGCGAAAAGCAGAGCTTCATCGAGGGCCGCATCAAGGAGCTGGAGGCTGTGCTTTCGCTGGCCGAGGTGATTGATCCGGCGAAGCTTTCGGGGGCAATCAAGTTCGGTGCCACGGTGACGCTTGTGGATGACGAGACCGACGAGGAAAAGACCTATCAGATCGTGGGCGAGACCGAAGCCGACATCGAACGCGGATTGCTCAACATCCGCTCTCCGCTGGCACGGGCCCTGATCGGCAAGGACGAGGGCGACAGCGTTGATGTCAAGACGCCGGGCGGGCAGCGCAGCTACGAAGTTGTAAGCGTTCGATTCGTATAGATGATCTGTAACGGGGTGGCCGATCAGGGGATCGGGGCGCGGCGATGCCGGATGTGAACCAGAATACTGTGCCAGAACCCGACCTGCCGACCGGGGATCCGCCGTCCAATGCAGGACCGGCTGCGGTCGTGGCCAGCATTGCCTGGATTGGCGTTGCCGGACTTTTCTTCTTTTTCAAGCCGGTCGAAGGGGGCATTTTGGGTTTGTTGATGACGGGTCTGATCGCGCTGCTTCCCATAGCCTTGCTGTGGGCGGCGGTGTCGATGTCGCGGTCGGTGCGGTCGCTGCGGGACGAGGCGGCGCGCCTTCAGGCCGCCGTGGATGCCATGCGGAATGCCTTTGTTGCCCAGAACAAGGCAGGCAGCGGCAGTCTGAAGCCATCGGTGGAAAAGAAGCTGGACGAGATTGTCGCGGCACAGCGCCAGACGGAAACCGCGCTGGCCATGTTCACATCGCGCCGCGATGCCACGCAGGCGGGGCCCCCGGCAGAGAGCAAGGCGGCGCTGGTTCCACCGCAGACCGTGGCAGGCGATGAGCAGCCGGTCCTGGCCCTTGGCACGCCGGCCGAAGACCTGCGCCCCCCGCTTTCGGTGGCCGATTTCATCCGCGCCCTGAATTTTCCCGAAACGGCGGAAGACAAGGCCGGATTCCGCGCCCTTCGGCTGGCGCTGGAAGACCGGACGACCTCAAAACTGATCCGCGCCGCGCAGGATGTGCTGACGCTTCTGTCCCAGGACGGCATCTATATGGACGACCTGCGGCCGGAACGTGCCAGGCCCGAGGTCTGGCGGCGCTTTGCCCAAGGTGAACGGGGGCGGGCAATCTCGGCGCTTGGTGGTGTGCGCGACCGGTCCAGCCTTGCCCTGACGGCAGGCCGGATGCGCGAAGATCCGGTGTTCCGCGATGCGGCCCATCATTTCTTGCGCCAGTTCGACCGGACGATACAGGAGTTTGAAAGGAACGCCAGCGACCAGGACATGGCTGACCTTGCCGAAACCCGCACCGCGCGGGCCTTCATGCTCTTCGGCCGGGTGACGGGAACGTTCGATTAGGCCACGCACTCATAAATTGCTAGCGCGGATGCGGTGATCGTGATTCACTTCCTGCGAATGAGGTGGTGACATGACGCAGCGACGCTACGAGTTGACGGACTTTGAATGGTCAGTGATCGAACCCCTGTTGCCGAACAA
>JADCDI010000067.1 GCA_020251025.1 Rhodobacter sp.
CCCGCCTACAGGGTACTGTTCCGCGCGGGCGGGGAAACGCGATGCGTTTCCTGTTCCCGCCCGAACAGCCGAAAGCATTGCCCCGTTTCAATAGCAGTGGCCATCGCCCTTTGCCTCAGCGTTACGCTGGCATCAGGACCGGCCGGGGGCCAAAGCCCCCGGCCAGCGCCCGCCCCGCCACCGGCGGGCGCTTCTCGCCCGCCGGGGCGGGCGCTGGCCTCTGTCTTTCCCGGACCTGCCGGCCTGCAGGCACCGTCCCGCGCAGGCGGGGGAAGCGCGGCGCGTTTCCCCCGCCCAAAGGCGCAATCCCATTCCCCGGATCAGGAAGTGATGCCCCGCAGCCCATCAGACCGGCACTTTTCCGGCACCCTTTTGCGCTCGCCCGCCCGGCCGGGGTGTCAGGGCGACCCCAGCAGGGTCTGCCAGAAGACCGCCATCTGATAGATCAGCGGAATCCCCGCAATCATCATGAAGGGAAAGGTGATCCCCAGCGAGGAGGTCAGATAGATCGCCGGGTTGGCCTGCGGAAAGGTGGCCCGCACCGCAGCGGGCGCATCGATATAGCTTGCCGAGGCCGCAACCGCCCCCATCACGAAAACAGAGCCAAGCGGCAGACCCGTCAGCGTGGCCAGAAACGTGCCGATCGCCCCGTTGATCAGCGGCATTGCCAGCCCGAAGCCCAGCATCCGGGGACCCACGGCAGCAAAGCCGCGCAGATGCCGCGCCGCCGTCATGCCCATTTCCAGCAGGAACAGCACCAGCACCCCCCGGAACAGATCGACGAAGAACGGCTCGATCCTTGTGAAGTTCTTCTCGCCCACAGCCGCGCCGATGATCAGCCCGCCCCCAAGCAGCACGATGCCGCGTCCGCGCAGCGTTTCCGACAGGATCACCTTCAATCCCCCGGCCGACCCCGGCCCGTCGCTGCGGCTGATGGCCAGCCTGCCATAGAAGAGGGCCACGAGAATCCCCAGTTCCAGCAGCGCCACCAATCCGGTGACGAACCCGTCCATCGGCGTGCCCGCCCCTTCCGCATAGGTGCGCGCCACCACAAAAGTCACGGAAGACACCGATCCGTACAGCGCCGCAACCCCGGCTGCATCCGCAATGGGCAAACCGACAACCCGGCGCGCCACCACAAAGGCAAGACCAGGCAACAGCAGCACCAGCGCCAGCGTCAGCAGCAGCGCCGCCCCCAGATTGCCAAGGTCTGACCCGGCCAGTTCCCGCCCGCCCTGAAGCCCGATCGAAAACAGAAGGAAAATTGCAAAGATGCGGATGACCGGTTCCGGAATTTCCAGATCGGATTTGATCAGGGTGGCAATGACACCCAGCAGAAAGGCCAGAGTGACCGGCGAGATCAGATTTTCAACAAGCAACGAGGTTTCCATGATGCCCCCCTTGGTTACGGTTTGTGATGCCCCCTTCTGCAACCTTGACATTGAAAAGAGAAATGCGAAGTTCTTGTCCGAATAATCGGAAACACAAATGAATTGGCGCGCAGGAACCGCGATGCATGATGTGGATACGGCCTTGCTGCGCACCTTTGTCGCCGTGGCGGAATCGGGCAGCTTTTCGGGAACCGGCGCATTGATCGGGCGGTCGCAATCGGCGGTTTCGGGCCAGATCCGCAAGCTGGAGCAGACATTCGGGCGACGGTTGCTGGAGCGCAACACGCGCAATGTGCGCCTGACACCGGATGGCGAACGCCTGCTGGTCCATGCCCGCAGACTGATTGCGGCGGCAGATGCCATGCTGGCACGCTTCCGTGCCGACGATCTGAAAGGCGAAGTGCGCTTTGGCAGCCCCGAAGACTTTGCCTCTGCCTATCTGCCCGACATTCTGGGCGTTTTCGCCGCCGCGCATGAGAATGTCCAGCTTCATGTCACCTGCAAGCTGACCCTGCCGCTGATCGGGGAATTTCTGGCCGGTGACCAGGACCTGATCATCATCAAGCAGGACCCGGCAGAACGCCAGGCCGGGTCACAGGCGCTGTGGCGCGAGACCCTGGTCTGGGTTGGCCCGCCCGCGGGCGAGGGGGCGCTTTCCGCCCTGGCGGCACGGGCGCGCCCGCTGCCGCTGGTGGTGGCCCCCGCCCCTTGCGTCTATCGCAGCCGCGCCACCCTGGCGCTGGACAGGGCACATGTCGCCTGGACCGATGTCTTCACAAGCCCCAGCCATGCCGGGGTTTCGGCGGCGGTCAAGGCGGGGCTGGGGTATGCGGTGATGCCCCGCACCATGGTGCCGCAGGGATTGCAGGTGCTGGGTGCATCGCAGGGCTGGCCCCCGCTGGACCCGGCAGAGATTGCCCTGCTGGCGGCCCCCCGGCCATCCCCTGCGGCTGCGGCCCTGGCAGAATTCATCACCGACCGCGTCGCGCGGCAGCGGGGGGAATGATCATTCGCGCAAATGCCGCGCCCGCGCGCCCCATTCGATTGCGGCGGCATGCAGCCGGTCGATGTTCAACTCGTGCCGGATCTCTTCCAGCATCCGCAGTTCAATATCCCTGAGCTTTCCGTCCGCCGCTGCCACGTCGCAGGCCAGGGCATAGGCGGTTTCCAGCAGGCGTTCGGGCAGGGCATCGCGGATCAGGCCGAACAGGGCATCCAGCCCGTCTTCTTCCTCAAAGAGATCAAAGACGGTCTGCGCCGTGGTGCGGATGCGGTCCGCGTCATAGCCGGTGAAGATCGGCAGGTGATTGACGATGCGCTGGATCGCCACCAGTTCGGTGGTCCGGATGGTTTCGTCCGAAAAGGACACGGCAATCATCAGCGCAACAAGCGCGTCCTGCGGTGTCAGCGATGACGGGGTATCAGGCACGGGCACGGATCCTTGGATATCTTCTTGCCGGTGCAGAATATTGACGGGGAACGGCCCCGGCAATAGGACACGGGATGCATCGCGGGCACGGGGCCTGCCGGTGCCACAAGGATGCCACCGATGTCAGCCCTGCGCGATGCCGCGATGAAGTCGAAAGCCTGGCCCTTTGAAGAGGCCCGCCTTCTTCAGGCGCGCTATGCCAGGAAGGACCCGGAAAAAGGCTATGTCCTGTTTGAAACCGGTTATGGCCCCAGCGGGTTGCCCCATATCGGCACCTTCGGCGAGGTGGCCCGAACCACCATGATCCGCCGCGCGTTTGAGGTGATCAGCGACATTCCGACGCGGCTGATCTGCTTTTCCGACGATCTGGACGGCATGCGCAAGATCCCGGACAATGTGCCGCAACAGGACATGCTGGCCCTGCACCGCCAGAAGCCGCTGACCTCTGTTCCCGACCCCTTCGGCGAATATGAAAGCTTCGGCGCGCATAACAACGCCATGTTGCGCCGGTTCCTTGACACTTTCGGATTTGAATATGAATTCATCTCGGCGACCGACTTTTACCGGTCGGGCCGGTTCGATGCGACGCTCTTGAAGGCCGCCGAACGATATGACGCGATCATGGAGGTGATGCTGGCCAGCCTGCGCGAGGAACGCCAGCAGACCTATTCCTGCTTCCTGCCGATCCACCCCGAAACGGGGCGGGTGCTTTATGTGCCGATCCGCCATGTCGATGCCGTGGCGGGCACCGTGACCTTTGACGACGAAGAGGGGCGGGAATGGACGCTGCCCGTCACCGGCGGGCATGTGAAGCTGCAATGGAAGCCCGATTTCGGCGCGCGCTGGGCCGCGCTGGATGTGGATTTCGAAATGTATGGCAAGGACCATTCCACCAACACCCCGATCTATGACGGCATCTGCGAAATTCTGGGCGGGCGCGCGCCGGAACATTTCACCTACGAGCTGTTCCTGGACCAGTACGGGCAGAAGATTTCCAAGTCCAAGGGCAACGGGCTGACCATTGATGAATGGCTGACCTATGCGGCCACCGAAAGCCTGTCTTACTTCATGTATCAAAAGCCCAAGACGGCGAAGCGGATGTATTTCGATGTGATCCCGCGCGCGGTGGATGAATACCACCAGCACCTGCGCACCTATCCCGATCAGGATGCGGAAGGCCGGGTGAACAACCCGGTCTGGCACATCCACAGCGGCAATCCGCCGCCGTCGCATATGGTGGTGTCCTTTGCGATGCTGCTGAACCTGGCCAGCGTGGCGGGGGCGGTGGACAAGGCGGGGCTTTGGGGCTTCATCCGCCGCTATGCGCCGGAAGCGACGCCCGAAACCCATCCCGATCTGGATGCGGCGGCGGGTTTTGCCTTGCGCTACTACCGCGATTTCGTGGCCCCCACCCGCCGCTTCCGCGCGCCGGGCGACAAGGAACGCAGCGCCCTGATCGATCTGCGCCAGCGGCTTGCGGCGTGGACGGGCGGCCTTGATGCAGAGGCCCTGCAGACCATGGTCTTCGCCGTGGGCACCGACCACGGCTTTGATCCGCTGCGCGACTGGTTCACGGCGCTTTACGAGGTGCTGCTGGGGGCCAGCCAGGGACCGCGCTTTGGCGGTTTCGTGGCGCTTTACGGGGTGGATGAAACCGTGGCGCTGATCGACCGGGCACTGTCGGGCGCGCTTGCCGCCTGATCGCGCCACAGCAGCCACCAGCGGCACCACAGCTTTGCCATCGCCCTGGGGTCGCCAGCGAAAAGCCGGGCGCCTTCGGGAAAGACCCGGGCTTCGATGTCGTGCTGCGCCGCCCTGGCGCGACGGTTGAACAGCGCCCCGGCCTTGGCGGACAGCAGATCAGGCGGAAGACGGGCCAGCAGCACGGCGATGTCGTGATGCAGGCCCAGGGCTTCGGTCAGGTCCCCGGCGGATCTTGTCAGCGGTTCCATCGCCTCGGGCCAGATCGGGGCCAGAAGACGCGTCTGGTACCAGAAATCCTTGGCGCGCTTGCGCCAGTCGTGGATCGCATCAAAGCCGGGGGACCGCGCGGCATCCTCCATCGCCTGCGCGGCTCGGCGGCGCGTTCGCGCCAGGCCCTGCGTCAGAATCCTGTGGTCCTTGCCGGTCAGTGTCCAGCCGCGTGCCCGATCCTGCATGGCGCGCAGGATTTCCGCCGCTTGCGCCTGATGCGACGGCTCTGGGGGGGCGTCCCGGTCCTGCACCAGCAGGCGGTGCAGCGGCACCAGCGCCTTCGGGGTGCCGGGAAACAGCCTGTCAAAGGTCGCAAGGCGCACTTCGGCATCGCGCCGCAGGGCCAGCAACCGGCCCGCGTCGCGCAGGGCGGCGTTTTCGCGCGCATGGCCGGGAAAGCTGCCCTGCAGCAGGCGCAACAGCCCGCGCAGCTTCTTGGCGCGCTTTCGCACATCATGGACGGCCTGCGGCGGCAGGCCGGTGTTGTCCAGCACCCTCAGTGCCGCGCGCAGCTCTTCATCGGCGATGCGGCGCAGCGCCTGCTGGAGGCTTGGGTCGTCGGGGGAAAACCGGTAAGCCATGTGCCGCTCCTTGCGATCAACATGGGCGCTTTTGCCCTTTGCGGCAAGCGGCCCTTGTTGCGGTGCCGTCGCGCGCTAGACCCTTCCGGGTAATCCCTGTTGGAGGCCGCCCATGCGCCAGCTTCTTCTTTCCCTTGTTCTGCTGTGCCTGCCTGTCCTGTCCGCCCAGGCCCAGGAGGCGCGCAACCCGGCCATCGAAACCGTCATCCGGCAGCAGTTTGACGCCTTTCGCGCCGAAGATGTCGGCACGGCCTTTTCCTTTGCCTCGCCCGGCATCAAGGGCTTGTTCGGCACGCCGGAAAACTTCGGCAGGATGGTGCGCGACGGTTATCCGATGGTCTGGCGTCCCGCCGGGGTGCAGTTTCTGGACCTGCGCAGGGTGGCGGGCAACCTGTGGCAGCGGGTGATGGTCACCGATCAGGCGGGCCGCACGCATCTGCTGGATTACCAGATGATTGAGACCGATCAAGGCTGGCAGATCAACGGGGTGCAGATCCTGCCGCAGGCCGCGGTCGGGGCCTGACAGGGTGCCGAAACGGGGACCGCACCGGAACGGTCTGCCTGGGACATGCCCGACAGGGCCGTCGAAGCGCCCGGTTCCCGGCAATGCCGCTGGCCTTGGTGCCTGGACCGGGGGCGGACCATGATTTTCCTTGCGACCGCCGCCGGGGGGTGCAGGGGGATGCCCGATCTCAGGCGCCGCTTCTTGCCACGGAATGCTTGAAATGACGCATTTCTCAGTCTTTTCTGCCACCTGCGCAGTCACCGCCGCAGGTTGTTCCACGGCGCATGACGCGGCGAACCGGGGGGCGTGACGGCCACGGTGGCTGCGCGCCCGGCCCCCCTCAGCGCGCCCGGCTGGCGTCCAGCGTATCCCCGAACGTCCGCAGCCCGCTGTGCGGGGCCTGGATCAGCACCGCCATGTTTCCGGGTTTGTGCGCGTTCTGCAGCATCTTCACATGCGGCACCGGCAGGTCCGCCCAGGGAAAGACTTCGGACATGCAGGGATCAAGCCGGCGTTCGACCATCAGCTTGTTGGCCGCCGCCGCCTGCTTCAGATGTGCGAAATGCGACCCCTGCAGGCGCTTCTGGTGCATCCACATGTAGCGCACATCGAAGGTGCAGTTGAACCCGGTTGTTCCGGCACAGATCACCACCATGCCACCCTTCTTGCAGACCAGCGACGACACCGCAAAGGTCGCCTCGCCCGGATGCTCGAAGACCATGTCCACATTCACGCCCTTGCCGGTGATGTCCCAGATCGCCTTGCCGAAGCGGCGGGCTTCTTTCAGCCAGTCCGTGTATTCGGGGGTTCCGACCTGCGGCATCTGGCCCCAGCATCTGAAATCCTTGCGGTTTATGACCCCCCTTGCCCCCAGGCCCATCACGAAATCCCGCCTGTCCTCTTCGCTGATCACCCCGATGGCATTGGCCCCCGCCGTGTTGATCAGTTGGATCGCATAGGATCCAAGGCCCCCCGAGGCCCCCCAGACCAGCACGTTCTGGCCCGGCTTCAGGTCGTGCGGCTGATGGCCGAACAGCATCCGGTAGGCCGTGGCCAGCGTCAGCGTGTAGCAGGCGGATTCTTCCCAGGTCAGATGCCGGGGGCGCGGCATCAGCTGCTGCGCCTGAACGCGGGTGAACTGCGCGAAGGACCCGTCGTGCGTCTCGTATCCCCAGATGCGCTGGGTGGGCGAAAACATCGGGTCGCCGCCGTTGCACTCTTCATCGTCGCCGTCATCCTGGTTGCAGTGGATCACCACCTCGTCGCCGACTTTCCAGCGGTTGACCTTGTCACCCACAGCCCAGACAATCCCGGCGGCATCCGACCCCAGCACCGCATAGGGTTGCTTGTGGCCATCGAACACGCTGACAGGCTCGCCAAGGCAGGCCCAGACGCCGTTGTAATTCACGCCCGCCGCCATCACCAGGACCAGCACCTCATGGCTGTCGATCTGCCATGTGTCCACGACCTCTACCTGCATGGCCCTGTCCGGCTGGCCATGACGCTCGCGCCGGATCGTCCAGGCGTACATCTGCCTTGGCACATGGCCCAGGGGCGGCATCTCGCCAATCCCGTAAAGGTCTTTCACCGGCGCGTCGTAGGCCGCGATTACCGACTGACTGTCCAGGGCCATCACGGCACCCTCCCCCTTCGACAAATGCCGCGCCGCAGAATCGGCCCGTGCCTGTCCGGGGTTTAGGGGCATCTGCGCAATAATGCAATATATGGCGTCTTGTTTTTGTAATTTTATGTCTGCGGCGTTGCAGCGCTTGTGTCTGTTGGCCCCAGAAGCTGAAGGATGGACGCGGCGTAGAACCGCAGCAGGGCAGCCTTTCGGGGAACCGGGCACAGGGCACCGCCGCTGTCCTGGACAATGCCGCGGGCCATCAGAACGCGCAGGCCTTCGGACATGGCCCCGGCAGCCCCGCCCTCGGGCAGTTCCAGCGCCGCCCCCATGCCGGCCAGTGTCGCGCTCATCCGGGCGATCCTGTCTTGCAGAGCCGCCTTCGGCAGGGGTCCTTCCGCCAGCGCCGCCGCCACAAGCGGCACCGGCAGGATGGGAATTGATTGCGTGACCCGTGCCATCAGCCGTTCACCCAGCACTTCGGTCAGCGCCCCGGCCGGCAGGAACGGCAGTTCTGCCCGAAGCGCCCGCAAGGACAGGGGCGGACCAAAAGCGACGGCGGCCGAACCGAAGCCCGGAAAACGGCCGCGCAGCTTGCGCCAGGCCGTGCGGAACAGGAAACCAAGGATCGACAGCGGCCGCGCCCGGAACCGCCGCACACCGGTCTGCCCCGCTTCGACCAGAAGCCTGTCCTCGATCACCCGGTCATAGGCCAGACCGACAGGCACGAATACCACGTCCCGCAGGGGATCGGCCTCGTACCCCGACACGATATAGCCCAGCAGCCCCAGCCGCGCCTTGCCGACACGCCCGTCAAGCGACAGCCCGCCTTCGGGAAAGATCGCCTGCGTCGCCCCTTCGGCCGAGGCCATCTGCACATATCGCGCCAGAACGCGCCGGTACAGGTTCGACCGTGCATTGCGGCGGATGAAATAGGCCCCCGTCGCGCGGATCAGCCCCGACAGCGGCCAGACGCGCGCCCATTCGCCCACGGCATAGGAAATGGCCGACCGTTCGGCCACCAGCCAGGTGACCAGAACGTAATCCATGTTGCTGCGGTGATTCATCACGAAAACCACGGTTGCCGTCCGGTCGATCCTTGCGATTTCGTCATCCACCCGGCCAAGGCGCACCGAATAGAACAGCTTGCTCAGCCAATGCGCCGCCCGGATTGCAAACCCGAAATAGACCGTCGCGGAAAAGCTGGGCACGATCTCGCCCGCATAGGCGCGCGCCTTCTGAAAGGCCACGCTTTCAGGGATGCCGGATTCCTTTGCATGTTCGACAACGGCTTCCATAACTTTCGGGTCATAGCTCAGCCGCACGATCATGTCCTGCCGCGCCATCAGCTTGAACGGCTCCAGCGGCCGTTCAAGACGGGAATTCACCTGGGCAATGACCCGTTCCATCCGGCGGCGGAAATACCAGCGCACCGACGGAAACAGAAAGTGCGACAGAAACGCGATCAGCGCAAAGCCGAGAATCAGCAGAAGCAACCAAAGGGGAACCGCAACGGTCTGGGTCATCGGCGCAGACTGGCACGGCACCGGCTGGCCTGCCAAGCCCCCCGGAATCTGCAAGCCTTGTGTCATGGGCCGCCGCCGTCGCCAATCCCGCACAGATTGACCGTGGCGCGCTGCACCCGTGATCCGTCCTTCCAGACTGTGCAAGGGTCAAAGGTGCAACGGTGGCATCCGCTGGCACAGCTTTGGGTCATCGCGCGGCCCGACGGCCGGGCAGAGGCACCCGACATGCCGCCCCGCCCCGGCCGGATTATCGCGACTGCGGCCTGCAAGGCCGGATCGGCTGCCCCCCGCCGCCGCCTGCGGGCGCGCGGCGCGGTACGGGGTGTCAACGCAGGCGGCAGCACCCACAAGCGCGGAACGGTAACCGATGGGGGGAAAGCCCTGTCGCTCGTGCCGCATCGCAGCGAATTGACGGGATACAATATGTCGTCTATGCACGGTATCGTGCAATTTTATTGCCAAGCAAGCCCCGGAGGCCGCCATGACCCCAGCCAAGAAGGACCAACCCTGGCTTTTCCGGACCTATGCCGGGCATTCCACGGCCAAGGCCTCGAACGCGCTCTACCGGACCAATCTTGCCAAGGGTCAGACGGGCCTTTCGGTGGCCTTCGATCTGCCGACCCAGACCGGCTATGACAGCGACCATGAACTCAGCCGGGGCGAGGTGGGCAAGGTCGGCGTGCCGGTGGCCCATCTTGGCGACATGCGGATGCTCTTTGCGGATATCCCGCTGGAGCAGATGAACACCTCGATGACGATCAACGCCACCGCGCCCTGGCTGCTGGCGCTTTACATCGCCGTGGCCGAGGAACAGGGGGCCGATGTGGCCGCGCTGAACGGCACGGTGCAAAATGACATCATCAAGGAATACCTTTCACGCGGGACCTATATCTGCCCGCCCGGGGCCTCGCTGCGGATGATCACCGATGTTGCCGCCTATACGCAGCGGCATCTGCCCAGATGGAACCCGATGAACGTCTGTTCCTATCACCTGCAGGAAGCGGGGGCGACGCCGGAACAGGAACTGGCCTTTGCGCTGGCCACCGCCTGCGCCGTGCTGGACGATCTGAAAGGGAAAGTCCCGTCACAGGATTTCCCCGGCATGGTGGGTCGCATCAGCTTTTTCGTCAATGCGGGCATCCGCTTTGTCACCGAGATGTGCAAGATGCGCGCTTTCGTCGATCTGTGGGACGAGCTGTGCCGGACCCGCTATGGCGTGACCGAAGAAAGGTATCGCCGCTTCCGCTACGGCGTGCAGGTCAACTCGCTGGGCCTGACCGAACAGCAGCCGGAAAACAACGTCTACCGCATCCTGATCGAAATGCTGGCTGTGACGCTGTCGAAGAAGGCCCGCGCCCGCGCCGTACAGCTTCCCGCCTGGAACGAGGCGCTGGGCCTGCCGCGCCCCTGGGATCAGCAATGGTCGCTGCGGATGCAACAGATCCTGGCCTATGAGACCGACCTTCTGGAATTCGGCGACCTCTTCGATGGCAACCCGGCGGTGGACCGCAAGGTTGAAGAGCTGAAGGCGGCTGCGCGGGCCGAGCTGGCGCAGATCGACGCGATGGGCGGGGCCGTGGCCGCCATCGACTACATGAAGGGTCGCCTCGTTGAAGCGAACGCGGAACGGATCGGGCGGATCGAGTCGCGCGAAACCGTGGTGGTCGGCGTCAACCGCTGGACCGAAGCCGCGCCGTCGCCGCTGACGGCGGGTGACGGATCCATCATGCAGGCCGACCCCCGGGCAGAGGCTGATCAGATCGCCCGCCTGACCGCCTGGCGCGCCGCCCGCGATGCGGCGGCTGTGGCCCGCGCGCTGGACGCGCTGCGGCAGGCTGCCGCCACCGGGGCCAATGTCATGCCCGCCTCCATCGCCGCCGCCAGGGCGGGGGTGACAACCGGGGAATGGGGTGCCGTGGTGCGCCAGGCTTTTGGCGAATACCGCGCCCCCACCGGCGTGTCGCGCAGCCCTTCGAACCGGACCGAAGGGCTGGAACCGATCCGCGAGGCGGTCGATCTGGTGTCGGCCAGACTGGGACGCCGCCTGAAGTTTCTGGTCGGCAAGCCGGGGCTCGACGGCCATTCAAACGGTGCCGAACAGATCGCCGCCCGCGCCCGCGATTGCGGCATGGACATCCGCTATGAGGGCATCCGCCTGACCCCGGCGGAAATCGTCGCCGCCGCAGCCGATGAAGGGGCGCATGTCGTGGGCCTGTCGATCCTGTCGGGCAGCCACATGCCGCTGATCGTTGAGGTGCTGGACCGCATGCGCGCGGCGGGCCTTGGCGATGTGCCGCTGGTCGTGGGCGGCATCATCCCCGAAGACGATGCGGCCCGTCTGCGCACCTTGGGTGTTGCGGCCGTCTATACGCCTAAGGATTTCGAGTTGAACCGGATCATGATGGATATCGTCGGTCTGGCGGACGCATCCCCCATGGCGGCGCAGTAGCCTTTCACGCCTCGCCCTTGCCTGCTTTGCGTGCTTGCTTCTTCAGGGCGCGCGACGGTGCCGGGCCCGCAACAAGTCGTCGATCCTGTGGGTCACCAAGGTCATCAATGCGCAGGCGCGAGGTTTCGCACCTGCCGCGGCGGTTGCCCGCCGCAGGGCTGGTGACAGGCCAGGTGCCATCGCCGCAGCCTTAGGCGAAATCATCCACGGCCCATTCCCCGCAGACCCCGGATGGAACCGTACCCTGAGTTTCCGGGGCGGTTTTCGCAATCCTGCGGCGCGAAATGGCCAGGCGGCGCGCCGGCCTTTCCCCCCCCTGTTCTGTCACGTCTCGCTTGGGGCACCGCCTTCGAAGCGGTTGCCACGGCGATAGTCGCAAGGGGCCTCTTGCATTTCCAGATGCAGGCGGGTGCCGGTGTAGGGATGGGCGCGGGCAAGGTCTTCGTCGAAATCGATGCCAAGGCCGGGGCCTTCGGGCGGCAGGATATAGCCGTCTTCCCATTGGATCGTGTGGCGGATCAGCGCCAGGTGAAAGGCGCCGCCGGTCTGGATCGTTTCTGCCATCAGCAGGTTGGGGATCGAGGCGGCCAGATGCACATTCGCCGCCCATTCGACCGGTCCCGCATAAAGATGCGGGGCAAGTTCGGCGTTGAAAACCTCGGCCATCGCGGCGATCTTCCTCGCTTCCCAGATGCCGCCCGCGCGCCCCAGCGCGGGTTGGAGGATTCTGACACCGCCAAGGCGCAAAAGCGCGCCGAATTCGGCCTTGGTCGTCAGCCGCTCGCCCGTGGCCAGCGGGATGCGGACATGGCGCGCCACTTCGGTGAATTCGTGCAGGTTGTCCGGCGGGATCGGTTCTTCGTACCAGAGCGGGCTGTAGGGTTCCAAAGCCTGGCCCAGGCGGATCGCACCGGGCGTGTTGAACTGGCCATGTGTTCCGAACAGAAGGTCCGCCTTGTCGCCGACCGCCTCGCGGATCCTGGCGCAGAAGGCGACAGACCGGGTGATGTCGCTCATCGCGGGCTGGTGCCCGGTGCGGATGGTGTAGGGGCCGGCCGGGTCGAATTTGACAGCGGTGAAGCCCTGGCGCAGGCAAAGGGCGGCAGCTTCGGCGGTCATGTCCGCATTGACCCAGAATTCCGACGCGTCCTGATCCGGCGCAGGGTAAAGATAGGTATAGGACCGGATCCGCTGGTTGATCTTGCCGCCCAGCAGCGCCCAGACCGGGCGGTTGCGGGCCTTGCCCAGAATGTCCCAGCAGGCAATTTCCAGGCCGGAAAACGCACCGATCACGGTCGGATCCGGCCGCTGGGTAAACCCCGAAGAATAGACCCGGCGGAACATCAGTTCGATGTCTTCCGGCGAGGTGCCCTGCATATGGCGTTCGAACACATCCCCGATCACGGCGTTCATCGCCTTTGGCCCCACGGTCGAAGCGTAGCATTCGCCGATCCCGGTGATTCCGTCCGTTGTGGTCAGCTTGACAAAGGTCCAGTAGCGTCCCCCCCAGCCCGGGGCGGGCGGGGCGACGGTGAAAATCTGCAGGTCTGCAAGGCGCATCGCGCAACCTTCCCGGTCTGAAGGAAAGTCCCTGGAAGAAATGCGGCCTGAAGGGTCAGGGACCTTCGGTTTGACCAAGGCTAGACGCCCCGGCCCTGCCCTGGCGCGCGGCCTGACGACACCCGGCGGTCTGCAAGCGACCAGGTCAGGCCCGCACCGGCGGCGGGCCATGTTGTCGGCGATGGTGGCAGGGCTGCAGGATGGTGCGGTCACCGGGGATCAGGACCGCGTGGCGCGGCACGCCTTGCCGGGTGCCGCCGGGGGCCAGGGAAGCCGATTGCGGCAGGACCGGCGGTGGCTCGGGGCGGCAGGGCGCAGCCCTTGGCGCGCGGCTGCCGGGCCGGGCGGCAACAGCGTGCTGAAGGCGAGGCCACAGCAGGGGCGGCCTGAGCGCAAGGCAGGACACCTCATGCCTGCGGGTGCGGCGCCTTCTGGCAGGGGCAAAACCCCCGGCCGGTGCCCGCCGGGTCGGGCGCTGGCCTGCCGGTGTTCCCGGACATGCCGGTCTGCCGGGTGCCGTCCCGCTCGGTCGGGAGAAACGCGGGTCGCGTTTCCTGGTCCCGCCCGAACGAGCGAAAGTACTATCATCGCGTCAATGGCAGGGGCCATCGCCCCTGCCACAGCGCTGCGCCGGGATCAGGACGGGCCGGGGGCCCAAAGCCCCCGGCAAGCGCCCGCCCCGCCCCCGGCGGGCGCTTCGCCCCCGCCGGGTCGGGCGCTGGCCTCTGTTTCTCCCGGACCCGCCGGTCTACGGGGCACCGTTCCGCGCGGGCGGGGAAACGCAGTGCGTTTCCTGTTACCGCCCGAAGGGATGACAGCACTTTCACCGCTTCAATGGCAGGGGCCATCGCCCCTGCCACAGCGTTACGCTGATCCTTGTCCGGCCGGGGGCCCAAAGCCCCCGGCCAGCGTCCGCCCCGCCCCCGGCGGGCGCTTCGCACCCGCCGGGTCGGGCGCTGGCCTCTGTGTCCCCCGGACCTGCCGGTCTACAGGGCACCGTCCCGCGCGGGCGGGGAAACGCGGGTCGCGTTTCCTGTTCCCGCCCGGAGAGGCACTCCCTGTCCCCGGATCGCGAAAAGTTCCCGGCAGGCGGGTGCCCGGATTTCTGTTCCGGCAGCCTGCTGATGCGCCCGCAGTCAGATGCCGGGCGCTGACCCCGCTTTCGGCCCCTTGACCCATTCGCGCAGCGACTGGAACACCACATAAAGCGCGGGCACCACGAAAATGCCCACAAGCGCGGCCGCCAGCATGCCCCCCGCCACACCGGTGCCCACGGCCCGGCGCGAAAACATCGATGGTCCGACGGCAATCACCAGCGGGATCAGCCCGGCGATAAAGGCAAAGCTTGTCATCATCACCGCCCGGAAGCGCGACCGCGCCCCGTCGATGGCCGCCCCGACGATGGGCACCCCGGCCTCGCGCCGCGCCTTGGCGAATTCCACGATCAGGATCGCGTTCTTCGCCGCCAGCGCAATCAGCACCACCAGCCCGATCTGGGCATAGATATTGAAGGGCAAGCCTGCAAGAAGCAGCGATGCCATGGCGCCGGCCACCCCGAAGACCACCGATATCAGCACGGGCACCGGAATGGTCCAGCTTTCATAAAGTGCCACGAGGAAGAGATAGGCAAAGAGCAGCGCCAGCGCCAGAATGACGGCGGTCTGCCCCGCCGCCTTCTTTTCCTCCAGCGCGGTGCCGGTCCATTCATAGGTATAGCCGTCAGGCAGGACCTGGGCCGAAACCGCCTCCATCGCCGCAAGCGCCTGCCCGGTCGAGGCTCCGGCCGAAGGCGTGCCGCTGATCGTGGCCGACCGCACGTTGTTGTAGCGCTGCAGCGACAGCGGACCCACGGCGTATTCCGCCCTTGCCACCGCCCCCACCGCAACCATCTGCCCGGTGCCGGACCGCACGTGGATCCTCGCAATATCATCGACAGAGGCGCGGTCACTTTCCCGCGCAGTGACCAGAACCTGCCAGGCCCGTCCAAACAGGTTGAAATCGTTGACGTAAACCGTGCCAAGCGTGGACTGCAGCGCATTGAACAGATCCGACAGCGAAACGCCCAGGGCATAAAGACGGTCGCGGTCGATCGCCAGATACACCTGCGGACTGTCCGCCGAAAAGGTGGTGTAAACGCCTGACAGATCCGGGTGCTGGTTGGCCGCCAGCGCCAGCCCGCGCGCGGTTTCCGCAAGCTCGCTCGCCGGTCTGCCTTGCGTATCGATCAGCTGATACTCAAAGCCCGATCCTGTCCCCAGGCCGGGGATGGGGGGCATGTTGAACGGGATCACCTGCGCCTCGCGCAGTTCCGCACCCTTCATGAAGGCGCTGCGGATCGCCCAGAAGACGGATGTCTCGCGCGTGCGCCGGTCTTCAAAATCGTCCATCGTCACCATCGCAAAGGCCGCGTTCGATTTTGCCAGCCCGTCCAGCATCGAATAGCCCGTGACGGTGGTCACGCTTCTGACCCCTTCCAGCCCGCCCAGCATGGTTGCGACGCTGGCCTGCACCTCTTTGGTGCGGTTCACCGAAGCGGCGTCCGGCAGCCGGGTTTCCACCATGAAAAATCCCTGGTCCTCGTCGGGAAGGAACCCCGACGGGACCGTCTTGAACAGAAAACCCGTCAGCAGGAAGGCCGCCGCCACCAGAACGGCACCGATGACCACGCGCCGGGCAATCGCCCCGGCGACATGGGCATAGCCGTCGCGCGCGCTGTCGATGCGCCGGGAAATCCAGCCCAGAACACCCTTTTTCGGCCCGTGATGCGGCGACAGGATGATCGCGCACAGCGCCGGGGCCAGGGTCAGCGCATTGATCGCCGAAATCACCATCGCGACCGAAACCGTAACGGCAAACTGCTGGAACAACTGGCCCGAAATCCCCGGAATGAAGGCAACCGGCACGAAGACCGACAGCAAGACCAGCGTGATCGCCAGGATCGCCCCGGTGATTTCGCCCATGGCGGCGCTTGCCGCCCCGGCGGGTGACAGGCCGGGGTTCGCCGCCATCTTCGCCTCGACCGCCTCGACCACCACGATGGCATCGTCCACCACGATCCCGATCGCCAGCACCATCGCCAGCAGCGACACCGTGTTGATGGTGAAGCCCATTGCAAGCATCACCGCAAAGGTGCCGACCAGCGCCACCGGCACGGCAATCAGCGGAATGACCGTGGCGCGCAGGCTGCCAAGAAAGAAGAACACCACCAGAACGACCAGCACGAAGGCCTCGATCAGCGTGTGTTCAACCGACCTGACGCTTTCCTTCACAAACACGGAACTGTCTGCGACGATCTCGTATTCGATCCCGGCAGGAAAAGACGCCGACAGCCGGGCCAGCGCGGATTTCACCCCGTCGGCGGCAGCCAGCGAATTTGACCCCGGCGCAAGATAGATGCCCACCAGGGTCGCCGGTGCGCCGTTGAAGAAACTGCTGATGTCCGCGTTGCGCGACCCAAGCTCGACCTTGGCGATATCGGCAATCCTGACGGTGCTGCCATCGGCATTCGACCGCACGATGATCCGTGCGAACGCGTCGGGGTCCGTCAGGCGCCCCTGGGTCTGCACGGTCAGCTGCAGACCCGGGTCTTCGGTCATCGGCTGGCCGCCGACACGCCCGATGGCGGCCTGAACGTTCTGGCTGCGCAGCGCTGCCGTGACATCGGCCGGCGTCAGGTTCATCGCCGTCAGCCTGTCAACGTCCAAGATGACCCGCATGGCGAATTCATCGCCGGCAAAGACCGTGGCATCCCCCACACCCGGCACGCGCTTGAGCGAATCGACAATGTTGATCCGGGCATAATTGGTCAGCGTCGGCCCGGTGACCGCGGCATCAGAGGAATGCAGCACCACGCCCAGCAGCAGCGAGGCGGATTTCTTGGCAACCTTGACCCCTGTCTGCCTGACCTCTGACGGCAGCAGCGGCTCGGCCAGGGCCACGCGGTTCTGGACCAGGACCGTGGCGATATCGGGATCCGTGCCCACCTCGAAGGAAATGTTCAGCGTATAGCTGCCATCCGCCCCGGATGTCGATTTCATGTAGATCATGTTGTCGACGCCGATGACCTTGTCTTCGATCACCTGGGCCACGGTCGCTTCGGTCACCTCCGCCCCGGCACCGGGATAGCTTGCGCTGACGCTGACCTGCGGCGGCACGATGTTGGGGAACTGCTCGACCGGCAGCCGCGTCATCGCGATCAGACCGGCAAGGAACAGCACGATCGAAATCACCCCGGCAAGCCGGGGGCGGGAAATGAAGGTATCGGCGATCATGTCAGCCTTCCCCGGCCAGCGCGGCATTCACCCTGGCCCCGGGGCGGGCCTTGTTGATCCCTTCGGTGATCACGCGTTCACCGGCGGCAAGGCCACCGGCAATAACCGCATGGCCTGCGGTAACCCGGGCCAGATCGATGCGGCGCTGTTCCACCACGCCGGCGCTGTCCACCACCAGCACATAGGGGCCGGTCAGGTCGCGCTGCACCGCCTGCTGCGGAACGGTCAGCACCGGGTCCGGCGCGCCGCCTGTCAGTTCCACCGACACCAGCGATCCGTCGCGCAACAGCCCGTCCGGGTTCGCGAAGACCGCGCGGATCAGCACGGTATCGGTGCTGACATCGACCGTGACATCCGCAAAATCCACCTTCCCGGGCAGCGCATAGGCAGACCCGTCTGCCATGAACAGCTTCACCGGCCCCACATCGTCTGTCGACTCTCCGCCTGTTGCGGCGCGGTAGGCCAGCAGATCACGTTCGGTGACGGGGAATTCCACGGTCATCGGATCGGTCCGCACCAGCGTCACAAGCGGCCCCGAGTCCGGGCCGATCAGCGCGCCCACATCAAAGGACGACAGGCCGACGCTGCCCGCGAAAGGGGCCTTCACCTCGGTATAGGACAGGTTCAGCGCCGCCACATCCCGCTGCGCCGTGATGCCCCGCACCTCGGCCGCGGCCCGGGCCGCTTCGGCCCCGGCCCTGTCAAGCTGCGACTGTGCCACGGCCTGCCTGGCCACCAGTTCCGTCTGCCGGGCCAGTTCCAGATTGGCCAGCGCCTCTGACGCCTTTGCTGCGGCAAGGGATGCCTCGACCTGTGCCAGTGTCGCCTTGTATTCTTCCGGTTCAATCCGGAACAGGACATCGCCTTCGGCCACCAGCCCGCCTTCGGTGAAGCCGCGCCCGTCCACAAAGCCGCTGACCCGCGCCCGAAGGTCAACCTTCTGCACCGCCACGGCCCGGCCCACGAAACGGGCCGATTGTGTCAGTTGCATCTCTTCTGCCGCCGCCACAACCACCGCCGGAACCGGTGCTGCCGCCTCGGTGGTCTGCGCAACCGCGCAGCCGGCCCCCAGCGTGACCGCCGCAGCCAATCCAGCCGCAGCCAATCCGAAAGTCCCGGCAAGCCAGAAGGACCTGCCATGCCGAATACCGCAAAAGATATGGTCCATGATTTGCAGCCCCCGTTCCCGCCTTGGGGACAGTAGGCACCTTTTGGCGCGCTGTCACCCCCACCCGGGCCGCCTGTCAGGAATGTCTGCGGCAAACCCCGCAGCGCTATTTCCTTGCGATTGCCCTTGGGTTACGCAAAACTTGCCGGAAATCCAATGAAAAGGGGACCGCTTTCATGAAACACTGGGTTCTTCTTCTTCTTGCAGGACTTGTCGCCATTCTCGGTGGTCTGTTCGCCCTGTTCAATCCGGTCGAGGCCACCTTTGCCGCGACCCGGATCGTGGCCTTTATCTTCATCCTCATGGGGGCCCTGCAGATTGTCGCGGCCTTTGGCGATCTTGGCCTTGGTGCCCGGATCTGGACGGCGGCCCTGGGCGCGCTGGCCATCGTGATCGGTGTCTGGATCATCGGCAATCCGATTGAGGGCACGATGGTGCTGACCTGGACCATCGGCCTTCTGTTCATGGTGGAAGGCATCGTCAAGATCGTGCTGGCCTTTGCGGCACGCGGAACCGGGTACTTCTGGATGCTGCTGCTGACCGGGGCCGTATCGGTTCTGCTGGCGGGCATGATCCTGTCGCGCTTTCCGGCATCGGCCCTGACGATACCCGGCATCCTGCTGGCGGTTGACCTGATTTCGACCGGTGTGGCGATGGCGGCGCTGGCGCTGCACTTCAGATCACGCCGGACGGCCTGACGGAACCGGGGGCGGGTTTCATGGCGAACGCGCCCTTTCTCAACCTTGTGCTGGCCGTCGCGCTGGCCGGCATGACCGGCTGGCTTCTGGTGATCGGCCAGGCCATTATCCTGCCGGTCGTCATGGCGATCATTGCCGTCTATGTCCTGACCACGGCGGCCGAGGCCCTGGAACGGGTGCCGCTGATCGGGCGGCTGCCGGGTGTTGCGCGGCGCGGGCTGGTGCTGCTGGGCTTCACGCTGGCGGTGGTGGCGCTGGCGCTGGTGGTGACGGTGACGCTGGAAGATCTGGTCGCCGTCATGCCGCGCTACCAGACCAACCTTGAAAGCCTGATCGCCCGTGCGGCGGACATCGGCGGGATCGAGCATCCGACCTGGGACGATATTGTCGGGGCAACCCTGGGCAAGATGAACCTTCAGGCGATCCTGCTGCGCACGCTGGGCGGTCTGACCAGCCTTGGTCTGACGGTATTTCTGGTGGTGATCTACGCCGCCTTCCTGATGGGGGAACGCGGCTCGCTGGCCCCCAAGCTGGCTGCCGCCTTTCCGCGCGGCGAACAGGCGGAACTGACCGGGCGCATCCTGCGCGACATCAACCGCAGGATTGGCGATTACCTGGCCATCAAGACGCTGATCAACCTGATCCTCGCCACGGTGTCCTTCGCAATTCTCTGGGGCATGGGGGTGGATTTCGCCCTGTTCTGGGCGGTGATGATCGGCCTGTTCAACTACATCCCCTATGTCGGGTCGATCATCGGGGTGGCACTGCCGGTCGTGCTGTCGCTGGCACAGTTCGGATCCCCGGGAACCACGGCGGCGCTGGCGGGGCTGCTGATGGCGGCGCAGGCCTGGGTCGGCAATATCCTGGAACCGCGGATGATCGGGCGGCAGCTGAACCTGAGCCCCTTCGTGGTGCTGGTGGCCCTTTCGGTCTGGTCATCCCTGTGGGGCCTGCCGGGGGCCATTCTGGCCATTCCGATGACCTCGATGCTGGTCATCATCTGCGCGGCTTTCGCTCCGACGCGGTTCGTGGCGGTGCTGCTGGCGGGGGCGGGGAAACACTGATCGCGGCAAGGCCCGGCAGTGCGCCCGTGAGCGGCACCGCAGCGGCGGCCCGGGGGGCGGTGCGACTGGCACAGGGTTCTGAAGCGGTGCCGGCCGCAGGGGCCGCTTCGCCGCAAAGCGGGATCGTCTTGCGCCCGCGCGCCTTGCGCATCCTGGCAGGGGCCATTGCCCTTGGCCCAGCGTTACGCTGCCCCTTGCCCGGTCGGGGGCCCAAAACCCCCGGCCAGCGCCCGCCCCGCCACCGGCGGGCGCTGGCCTCTGTTGGTCCGAGACCTGCGGGTCTACGGGGGACCGTTGCGCACGGTCGGGAGAAACGCGATGCGTTTCCCGTTCCCGTCCGAAGGGGCGAAGGAACCTTCACCGCTGCAATGGCAGGGGCCATCGCCCCTGCCACGGCGTTACGCTGCCCCTTGCCCGGCCGGGGGCCCAAAGCCCCCGGCCAGCGCCCGCCCCGCCCATGGCGGGCGCTTCACGCCCGCCGGGTCGGACGCTGGCCTCTGTTGGTCCAGGACCTGCGGGTCTACAGGGCACTGTCGCGCAGGGGCGGGGGAAACGCGATGCGTTTCCTGTTCCCGCCCGGAGGAGCGAAGGTACTGCCACCGCTTCAATGGCAGGGGCCATCGCCCCTGCCACAGCATTACGCCGGGATCAGGACCG
>JADCDI010000068.1 GCA_020251025.1 Rhodobacter sp.
AGCGCTTCGTTATAAGCCGGCCAGTTCCTGGTTCTGTAGGTCGGGGGTGTGTGTCTGCTCATGCAGACCAGCTACCACACTGGATTCACCAGATGAATCCCTCACGGGATTTGTGCAACAGAGCCGGCAAGTGGTGTAAATCCTGTGCTGCACATGCTACCCCGACGCTCATCCTGCGGCCCCCCCGTCCTTGTCACAAGGTGAACAATGGATGAACAAAAGTAAAGAAAGAATGAACCGAAAGGCGTTCAAGCGTGCGGGGCACCCCGCGTCCGAGGTGGAAAAGCGGTTCGGCGGCATGGTCAAGGCCTTCCGCTATGGCGCGCCCCCCCCACGGCGGCTGCGCGGCCGGCATCGACCGCATCGTGATGCTGCTGGCCGACGAGGCCAATATCCGCGAGGTCATCATGTTCCCGATGAACCAGCAGGCCTGCGACCTGCTGATGGGCGCACCATCCGAGCCGACGAACGCGCAATTGCGCGAGCTTCGGCTGCGGGTGCTGCCGAAGGAGGGGTGAGTCAGGGCGCAATACCGATGATTATAAGAGGAACGGCGGGTATACCCCGGCCCTGCCGGACAAGATTGCAAAGCCCGCCTTCGTGGTAACCCGGCCCTGACGGCATCTGTGCTTGCCGTTCCTTCGTCAGAGGGATTTCAACGCCCACACCCCCTCAAACTCCCGCCACTCGCCCTTCGACATCCCCGACGTCTCCTGCGTCACCGTCTCACCCTTCAACATTCTGCGCACACAATCCACCGCCTTCGCCGACAGCGTCACCCCGCCCAGGCGGTAATCCTCAAACGCGCCCCAGGCGATGGGGACCCAATCGGCGACCACCCGGCAGATCGCTTCGGCATAGACGCGGATTTCGTATTGGGCATGGGCATCGGCGCGCAGGCGCAGGAAGTGGAACAGGTTGTGCAAATCCACCTTCCAGTACCACTGTGTATAGATATTGGCAGGCAGGTTCATCCGCGCCAGTTCGCGCGCCAGGCCCTTTTGCCCGTCCTGGCTCAGCATGTCCTGATAATGGTCATAGGCACGGCCGGCGTCGGATTTCAGCATGTCCAGCACGCGGGCGGCTTCCTCGCCCGTCAGCACCTCGCCCCGGCCCTGGTTGTTCACGGTGCTTTGCGCGGCCAGATGTTCGGGGGCGGGAATGTAGAATTCCCGGTCCAGAATCGAATAGCGGGCCGAGTATTCGTTGACATTGGCGGTGCGGTGCCGGATCCACTGGCGGGCGACGAAGACCGGCAGCTTCACATGCAGCTTGATCTCGCACATCTCGAAGGGCGTCGAATGCCAGTGCCGCATCAGATAGCGGATCAGCCCCTCGTCATTGCTGACATGCTTGGTGCCCGCGCCGTAAGACACGCGCGCGGCCTGCACGATGGCGGCATCATCGCCCATATAGTCGATCACCCGGACAAAGCCGTGATCCAGCACCTCATGCGCGCGGTACAGATGCGCCTCCATCCCTTCGGACACGGCGCGCAGCGTCGGGCGCGGGGTGGCGCGGGCCGCCGCGATTTCGGCAAGCTGGTCGGGGGTAAGCGGCATGGCAGCCTCCGCTGGGTCAAGATATGGGGTTTACCTGCCCAAAGCATACAAGGAATGGCGGCGCGCCGACAAGCGCCGGGGGCGGGGTTATCCCCAGCTTTGATCACCCATCGCCCGGCGCGCCTTTCCCTTTGCCCGCCGGGGCGCTAGGGTCCGTCCCGGATGCGCCACAGGGAGACCGCCATGAAAATCCGTTATCTGCACACGATGGTCCGCGTGAAAGACCTTGAGGCTTCGCTTGCCTTCTTCAGGCTGCTGGGGCTGGAGGAAACGCGGCGCAACGACTATCCGCAGGGGCGCTTTACCCTGATCTTCCTGGCCCCGCCCGGCCAGCCGGACTGCCCGGTGGAGCTGACCTTCAACTGGGATGGCGACGACGGCTTGCCCAGCGACAGCCGCCATTTCGGGCACCTCGCCTATGAGGTGGAGAACATCTATGACATGTGCGCGCATCTGCAGGCCCATGGCGTGACGATCAACCGCCCGCCGCGCGACGGGCGCATGGCCTTTGTCCGCTCGCCCGACAACATCTCGATCGAGCTTCTGCAGATGGGCGGCGCGCTGCCACCGGCGGAACCCTGGGCCAGCATGGCCAACACCGGCCATTGGTAAGCCGGCACAGACCGGGGCGCGTGGAGGTTCGCGCCCCGGCCCGCCGTCAGTAGATGTAGCGGATCTGGTCTGCCCAGAACCGCTCCATCTGCCGCAGCTGCCTGTTGAACCCGCCAAGCGAGTCGATGCCCATCGTTCCGCGTTTTTCCAGCGCCTCGGCATGGCGGGCAAAAAGCTCGTGCAACATCTGCCGCACGCGGCGGCCCTTGTCCGTCAGCCGGACGCGGACAGACCGGCGGTCCACCTCGGACCGCTGATGGTGCATGTAGCCAAGCTCGACCAGCTTCTTCAGGTTGTAACTGACGTTCGATCCCTGATAGTAGCCGCGCGATTTCAGTTCGCCCGCCGTCACCTCATGCCCGGCGATGTTGAACAGCAGCAAGGCCTGGACGGCATTGATCTCCAGCACGCCCAGACGCTCGAATTCATCCTTGATGACATCCAGAAGCAGGCGGTGCAGCCGTTCCACCAGCGTCATGCTGTCCAGATAGCCGGTCAGAAGGGCGGTCTGCGGTTCGTCCTGCCCGATGCCCGAACTCATGCCCTGAACGCTCATCCCCGTCTCCGTTCTTGCATCCAACAGGCGCAGGGTCGGGGCAAAGGAACAATATTCGGTAAACGTGAACCGTGTTTCGGTCAAAGTCCCGGAAGCCGCCGTTCCCGGGCATGGGCCGCGATCCGGGCGATCAGCGGCGCAAAGCGGTCAGGCGGGGCAGACCGGCCCAGCACCCACTGGATCAGGTCCTGATCGTTCTCGGCCAGAAGTGCGTCGTAGTCGGCCAGCGCGCTGCCGGACATCTCCGCCAGCCAGGCGTCGGCGAAGGGACCAAGAACCAGGTCCATTTCCTTCGTGCCGCGCCGCCACGACCGCATCCGCATCCGCTTCAGCGCCTCTTCTGGCGTCTCGCCCATGTCCTGCCCCGATATCCCTTGAACGCCCAGGGGCTGCACCCTAAGAGAACCTGCCTGCAAGTTCAAATCCCCAGCCGGAGCGTTTTTCATGGCCTTCCTGTCCGATACCCTTGCCCGTGTGAAACCCTCGGCCACCATCGCCGTCACCAACAAGGCGCGCGAGCTGGCGGCGGCGGGGCGCGACATCATCGGCCTGGGTGCCGGAGAGCCGGATTTCGACACACCGCAGAACATCAAGGATGCCGCCAAGCGCGCCATTGACGCGGGCAAGACCAAATACACCGCCGTCGATGGCATTCCCGAACTGAAGGCGGCGATCTGCGCCAAATTCGCGCGCGAGAACGGCCTGGCCTACAGCCCTGCCCAGATCACCGTGGGCACCGGCGGCAAGCAGACGCTCTACAACGCCTTCATGGCCACCCTGAACGCCGGTGACGAGGTGATCATCCCCGCGCCCTATTGGGTCAGTTATCCCGATATGGTGCTGCTGGCGGGCGGCACCCCTGTGCCGGTTGTGGCGGGAATCGACACCAGCTTCAAACTGACGCCGGACCGGCTGGAAGCCGCGATCACCCCGAAGACGAAATGGTTTGTCTTCAATTCGCCCTCCAACCCCACCGGGGCGGGCTACAGCCGGGCAGAGGTGAAGGCGCTGACGGATGTGCTGATGCGCCATCCCCATGTCTGGATCATGTCCGATGACATGTACGAACACCTTGTTTTCAACGACTTCGAATTCACCAGCCCTGCCCAGGTGGAGCCCGGCCTTTACGACCGCACGCTGACCTGCAACGGCGTGTCCAAAGCCTATGCGATGACCGGCTGGCGCATCGGCTATGCCGCCGGTCCCGCCGCGCTGATCAGGGCCATGGGCACCGTGCAGTCGCAAAGCACATCAAACCCCTGTTCCATCGCGCAATATGCAGCACTTGAGGCGCTGACCGGCCCGCAGGATTTCCTGGCCGTGAACCGCGCCACCTTCCAGCGCCGCCGCGACCTGGTCGTTGCGATGCTGAACGCCGCCCCGGGCATCACCTGCCCGGTGCCGGAAGGGGCCTTTTACGTCTATCCCGACATCTCCGGCTGCATCGGCAAAACCTCGGCCGGGGGGGCGGTGATCGCGGATGACGAGGCTTTCGCCACGGCATTGCTGGAAGAAACCGGTGTCGCCGTGGTCTTCGGCGCCGCCTTTGGCCTGTCGCCGAACTTCCGCGTCAGCTATGCCACCTCGGACGCGGCCCTGCACAAGGCCTGCACCCGCATCCAGGCCTTCTGCGCGGGCCTGCGCTGACCCGGCTGTCCGGCCCCTGATATCTGCGCGCAAAGGTCGGGGCGGGGCGGGATCAGACGGTCAGCGGCCGGGGGGCGCGCCGCCAGAACCGCGCCATCAGCAGCGTGGCGGCAAGGGTCAGCCCGATGACAAGGCCCAGCCAGATGCCCGCCGCGCCGTAACCGGCGCGGAAGGCCAGCAGGTAACCCGCCGGAATGCCGATGACCCAGTAGCTGAGTATGGCCAGCCACATCGGCACGCGCGTATCCTTGATGCCGCGCAGCAGGCCCAGCGCGATGACCTGCATCGCATCGGCCATCTGGAACAACGCGCCCAGTGCCAGCAGCATGACCCCTATGGCCACGATCTCGGCCGCGCCGGGTTTCGACATGTCAAGAAAGACAGAGATGATCGGGCGCGGTGCCGCAAGAAAGACGGTGACTACCAGCAGGCCGAATGCGGCGGACAGGGCAATGGCCACGCGCGCGCCATCGCGCAGGCCGCGCGCATTGCCCGCACCATCGGCCCAGCCCGTGCGCACGGTGGCGGCATTGGCCAGCCCCAGATGCACCATGAAGGCCAGGGCGCAGGCCTCCAGCGCGATGCCATGCGCCGCCAGTTCCTTTGTGCCGATCCATCCCATCATCAGGGCCGAGGCATGGAACAGCCCGCTTTCCGCAAAGGCGGTCAGCCCGATGGGCAGCCCCAGCCGGAACACCTGGCGCAGGGCGACAGGATCGGCCCGCCAGAACCGCTGGAACAGGTGAAACCTGCGCAGTTCCGGCAGGAACCCCGCATAAAGTGCCAACACCAGAATTGTCAGCGTCTGCGCCGCGATCGATGCCAGGGCCGCCCCCCGCACCCCAAGCTCGGGAAAGCCCCAGTTGCCGAAGATCAGCGCCCAGTTGACGGCGATGTTCACGAAAACCGCCGCGATCGTCGCCCAAAGCACGACCTGCGTGCGCCCAAGCGCCGCAAGGTAGCTTTTCAGCACCATGACCAGCAGCGCGGGGATCATCCCCAGCCCGGCAATCCGCAGGAAATCCTGCCCCAGGGCCGCCACTTCGGGCTGCTGGCCCGCGGCCAGCAGGATGGGCCCGGACCACCAGAACAGCGGGTAGCACAGCACTCCAAAGGCGATGGACAGCCACATGGCCATGCGCGTGTCGCGCCGCACCTGTGCCTCATCCCCGCGCGCCAGCGCGCTGGCGACCATCGGCATGACCGCCTGGGCAAACCCCGAACCCAGGATGAAGATCACGAAGAAGCTGGATGCGCCCAACACACCGGCGGCCAGCGCCGCCACCGAATACCAGCCCAGCATGATCGTATCGGCGACATGCAGCGACATCTGCGCCAGATGGCTGCCGATCAGCGGCACGCCCAGCGTCAGCGTTGCCCGGGCATGGGCACCGTAGGACTGGATCGGATGCGCGGCCATGCCCCGGACTTAGCCCGTGGCGCAGACAGCGGCAAGCGGCCTCAGATCGCCGCAAGAAGAAGGCGGGCCGCCACCAGGGCAACGACGGCACCGACCGTGATTTCCAGCACGGGTGCTGCGCGCGACAGGGCGCGCGCAGGCAGCGCGGCAAAGGTGCCTTCGCGCGCCCAGACAGACAGCGCCGCCACCGCAACGGTGACCAGGGCTGTCCCAAGCCCCATGGCACCGGCGGCCAGGATGCCGCCAGCCCCGATCCCCATCTGCCAGGTCAGGATCAGCACGAACAGCGCCCCCGTGCAGGGTCGCACCGCCACCCCGGCGATCAGGGCTGCGCCATCGCGCCATCCGGTCAGGCGGGAAAGCTGCGCCGGGGTGGGCAGGTGGGCATGCCCGCAGTGTTCGTCATGCACATGGGCAGGATCATGGGCGGGATCATGGGCGGGATCATGGGCATGGTCGTGATGGATGCCCGCCGCATCCGGGCCGGGTGCCGCAGCCTGTGTGTTCCCCTGCCCCCTGCGCAGGCCGCGCCAGCCCCGGACCATCAGCCAGACGCCGATCAGCGCCACGATCGCATAGCTGACCGGCGCGGTTACCTGATCGGCCCCGTCAAGCAGCCTGTCGCGCGTCCAGCCGAACAGGGCGATGCCTGTATAGACCAGCACCACAGCCACCGCCGCCTGGGCCAGGCTGGACAGGATGGCAATGACGGCAAGCGGCACAAGGCGGACCCGCGTGGCCATGCCATAGCCGCCGATCAGCATCTTGCCATGGCCGGGTCCCACGGCATGGAACACCCCATAGGCAAAGGACAGGCCCAGCAGCCCCGCCAGTGCACCGGAATGGCCGGCGCGCAACTGCCGGATGGCGCCCGCCAGCGCCGACTGGACCCACCGCTGCGCATCGATGGCGTGCCGTTCCACAAGGTCCAGCCCGCCGGACAGCCACAGCAGCGCCCCCAGCGCCGCAAGCACGGCCCCCAGGATCAGGAACGGGCGGGACATGTCAGGCGGACCTCATCGGCATAGGCCGCGCCGACAGCCGGAAAATCGCCCTCAAGGTCAGAGCCGTAGTATTCTTCCAGCGCCGCCTCCAATGCCTTGTCGGCTGCGGCAAGGTCCGGCTCGAAGATCATGGCCGCACAGTCCGTTCCGCCCGTTATCTTCGGTGTCCCCACAATGCGGTAGGAAACGTAATAGCTGGGATCATAGGATTGCACGACAAAGGGCACATCCCGGGGATCGACCGGTGTGTCAACCCGGCGCAGATGGGTCGAGACCAGCCGCCCGTCCACATAATCGGCCGTCCAGTCCGAAGGGCCACCCAGACCCAGCGGCGTTTCCCCGGCCAGAACATAGGTATCGCCGGGATAGCCTGCGTCCCAGACCATGTCGAAGCCCGAAAGGGCCGCCTTTTCGGCACTGTCCAGAACCCCGTCGAAATCGGGATCGAACCCGCGGTCTTCGATGATCGAAAGCGTGTAGAGTTCGTCGTAGAACCAGGTGATGCGGACGGCATCAACCATGCCCTCGGCGTTCAGGATGATCTCGACCTCGGTATCGATGAAGACATGGGGGTGCGCCAAGGCCGGCAGGGCGGTGCAGGCCGCAATCATTGCCGCAAAAGTAGGGCCAGCAACTGTCATCCGTCCTCGGTCATCCTTTGTGGTCTGGTCGCAGGCTAATGGACCTTGGACCAGCAGGCCATAGCAAAGCACGCGCCCGGCTTGCGAAGATTTGCCGAAGGGCTAGGGTAGGCGTGCAATCCGGACGGAGTCCTTTCATGCTGACCCTTTACGGTGTCTACCGGTCGCGCGCCTCGCGCGCGCTTTGGCTTCTGGCGGAAACGGGCACGCCTTTTGAACATGTGCCGGTCATCCAGGCCTACCGCCTGGCAGACCCGGCTGCGGCGGGCGCCCCGCGCAACACCGCCTCGGCGGACTTTCTTGCGGTCAACCCGATGGGGCAGATTCCCGCACTGACCGATGAGGACCTGCTACTGACCGAATCCCTGGCGATCACGCTGTATCTGGCCAAGGCTTATGGCGGTTCACTGGGGCCCGGGAACCTGGCCGAAGAGGCGCTGATGACGAATTGGGCGCTGTTCGCCGTCACCGCCATCGAACCTGCTGCCCTGACGATCCTGCAGGCCCGGCCCGAAGAGACCGAGGCGATCCGGGCGGCGGCGGCAAAGCTCGACCGGCCGCTTGCGCGCCTTGACGGGCATCTGACCGGGCGCGACTGGCTGCTGGACCGCTTCAGCGCCGCCGACATCTGTGTTGCCGAATGCCTGCGCTATGCCCAGGGTCACGCGGGCCTGGTTGCCGCGCATCCGGCGGCCTTCGCCTGGCTGGCGCGCTGCCAGTCCCGCCCGGCCTTCGCGGCAATGTGGGCGGCCCGCGCGCTGGAACCCGCCTGACCCTGCGCCACCGCATTGGGCAAGGCAGGGGTACCGCCCCCATATCTTGCGGACGGGGGGCCGCAAATGGTCTAGTGCTGTGCCAAAGCAGACCAGGAATCGGGCATCCATGGCAAACGATCTTCTCTCGGGCAGACCAGAGACTTATGACGCATCTTCCATCGAAGTGCTGGAAGGGCTGGAACCGGTGCGCAAGCGCCCGGGCATGTATATCGGCGGCACGGACGAGCGTGCGCTGCACCATCTGGTGGCCGAAGTGCTGGACAATGCGATGGACGAGGCTGTGGCCGGGTACGCCACGCGCATCGATGTGGAACTGCACGCGGATCATTCCATCACCATCCGCGACAACGGGCGCGGCATTCCGATTGATCCGCATCCGAAATTCCCCGGCAAGTCGGCACTGGAGGTGATCCTGTGCACCCTGCACGCGGGCGGCAAGTTTTCCGGCAAGGCCTATGAAACCTCGGGCGGGCTGCACGGGGTGGGGGCGTCGGTGGTCAACGCCCTGTCCGACCGGATGCAGGTCGAGGTGGCGCGCAACAAAGAGCTTTATGCCCAGGAGTTTTCACGCGGCGTGCCGCAAGGGTCGCTGGCAAAGATTGGCCCCGCCCCGAACCGGCGCGGCACCAGTGTGACCTTTCACCCCGACCCCGAGATCTTTGGCAGCCTGCAGTTCAAACCCGCCCGCCTGCTGAAGATGGCGCGGTCCAAGGCCTATCTGTTCTCGGGCGTGGAAATCCGCTGGAAATCCGCCGTCAGCGACGGGGAAACCCCGCCCGAGGCCACATTCCGCTTTCCCGGCGGGCTGGCCGATTATCTGTCGGACCAGTTGACAGGCGCCACGGCCTATGCCGACCGCCCCTTTGCCGGCAAGGTCGGCTTCCCCGAGAAGTTCAACCTGCCCGGCTCTGTCGAATGGGCGATCAACTGGACGCCCGCGCGCGACGGCTTCCTGCAAAGCTACTGCAACACCGTCCCCACCCCCGAAGGCGGCACGCATGAGGCCGGGTTCTGGGCCGCGATCCTGAAAGGCATCCGCGCCTACGGCGAAAGGATAAAGAACCGCAAGGCAGAGCTGATCACCCGCGACGACATGCTTGCGGGGGGCTGTGCGGTGATCTCGATCTTCATCCGCGAGCCGCAGTTCGTGGGCCAGACCAAGGACCGCCTTGCCACCGAGGAAGCCGCCCGTCTGGTTGAAGGCGCCGTGCGCGATCATTTCGACACCTGGCTGGTGTCCGACACCAGATCCGCCGGGGCGATCCTGGATTTCCTGATCCTGCGGGCCGAAGAACGGCTGAAACGCCGCGCCGAAAAGGAAACCCAGCGCAAGACCGCCACCCGGCGCCTGCGCCTGCCCGGCAAGCTGGTGGACTGCACCGCCACGGCCCGCGACAATACCGAACTGTTCATCGTCGAAGGCGACAGTGCGGGCGGCAGCGCCAAGATGGCGCGCGACCGCACCCATCAGGCGCTGCTGCCGCTGCGCGGCAAGATCCTGAACGTGCTGGGGGCGGCCAGCGGCAAGATGGGCGGCAACGCCGAAATCAGCGACCTGTGTCAGGCCCTGGGGGTGGGCATGGGCACCAGGTTCAACGTTGATGACCTGCGCTATGACAAGGTCATCATCATGACCGATGCCGATGTGGATGGCGCGCATATCGCCAGCCTGCTGATGACCTTCTTCTTCACGCAGATGCGCCCGATGATCGACAGGGGCCACCTTTATCTTGCCTGCCCGCCGCTGTACCGCCTGACGCAGGGGGCGCACCGCGTCTATGTTCTGGACGACGCCGAAAAGGAACGGGTGCTGGCCAGGGGCCTGGGCGGCAAGGGCAAGATCGACGTGCAACGCTTCAAGGGCCTGGGCGAGATGGACGCCCGCGACCTGAAGGACACCACGATGAACCCCCTGACGCGCAAGCTGATCCGCGTGTCGATTGACGAGGATGAACCGGGGGAAACAGGCGACCTGGTGGAACGCCTGATGGGCAAGAAGCCGGAGTTGAGGTTCCAGTATATCACAGAGAACGCGCGGTTTGTGGAGGAGTTGGATGTTTAGATGGGTTTTCCCAATTCAATCCACTCTCGCATAGCCGCCAACAGTTCCGAAGTTGGGTATTCTTTGATTTCTTCTTCGCTAGCGCCTTCCCGCATCTTCTTCTCATAATACCACTCTTGAAAGTCAGTATAGGACTTACAGATTCTCGGTGGACCGATGTGATCGGCTCCCGCTTCAGAAAGGCTCTGTTGCACAAATCCCGTGAGGGATTCATCTGGTGAATCCAGTGTGGTAGCTGGTCTGCATGAGCAGACACACACCCCCGACCTACAGAACCAGGAACTGGCCGGCTTATAAC
>JADCDI010000069.1 GCA_020251025.1 Rhodobacter sp.
CTCTTTGGAAAGAACGGCTTCAACCGCTCCATCTGCGCGTCGGTCAGCCAGAAAAGGTTGCTCATGATCACCCCCGTCAGTTCGGGAGATTGAATCACGCAAGCCGAGCGGCCTCAAGAAGATCAATGGGTCCTGAGCCTAGGCACCGTCTTTCACACAGTAAAAGGCGAAGTCCAGCTTCTGTCCGTCATCATGGGACAGATGCGGCAGCAGGGGCATTCCGTCAAGAAACGGGAAGCTTCCGTCAAGCGCCAGTGTGACCGTGCCCGGATAAGCCCGTGCGACCGCTTCTGCGGCAGTCCGGGCAACCTGTGCCATTTCAGGTGTCACAAAATTCCGCAGTGTCAGGCAATAAGCCACCGATTGCATTCGCAGGGGTTCGCCAAAGCAAGGCACGGCCTGACGGCCAAGGGCCGGGGCCGCAAGATGTGCCATGCCGGAAAGTGCGGCGTATGAATGCAGGAACCCAAGCCACCGCCGCGGAAACGCCAGGGACAGCAGCCATGCCAGGCCGCCGACGTGGGTGACCAGGGTCAGAAGAACCACAATCAGCCCGTGCCCGGCGACCCGCGCAGACCTATCCATATTGCGCCACGGGTGTTCCGGCCAGCGCCGACATGTTCAGCAGGCCCCGCGCGGTGATCGAGGGGGTCACGATATGGGCGCGGTTGCCCATGCCCATCAGAATCGGGCCCACTTCCAGCCCGCCTGCCTTCATCTTGAGAATGTTGCGCACGCCCGAAGCGGCATCGGCATTGGCAAAGACCAGCACATTGGCCGCCCCGTCAAAGCGCGCGCCCGGGTAAATCCGGTCCCGGATCGACTGATCAAGGGCGGCATCGATGTGCATTTCGCCCTCATAGGCAAAGTCGGGTTCGCGCAGGTCCAGCAGTTCCAGCGCCTCGCGCATCCGGCGGCCCGAGACGCAGTCAAGATTGCCGAATTGCGATTGCGAACACAGCGCCACTTTCGGCACCATTCCAAAGCGCCGGACATGGCGCGCGGCCCCGATGACGGTTTCCATGATCTGATGCGGCGTCGGTTCGGGATTCACATGCGTATCGGCGATGAAGAGCGGCCCATCCTCGAGGATCATCAGGCTGAGCGCCGCGACCGGGTGGCGCCCATCCCGCGCCAGGATCTGGCGCACGTAATTCAGATGCCACAGATACTGGCCGAAGGTGCCGCAGATCAGGCTGTCGGCTTCGCCCCGGTGCACCATGACGGCGGCAATCGCCGTGGTGTTGGTGCGCATGACGGCGCGGGCGATATCCGGCGTCACGCCGCGCCGGGACATCAGCTCGTGGTAGGTGCCCCAGTAGTCGCGGTAGCGGGGATCGTTTTCCGGGTTCACCAGCTGAAAATCGCGATCAGGCCGGATCGGCAGGCCGGCGCGTTCACAGCGCATGGTCACGACATCGGGGCGGCCGATCAGGATCGGGACATCGGTGGTGTCCTCGATCATCGCATGGGCGGTGCGCAGCACACGCTCATCCTCGCCCTCGGCAAAGACGATGCGCCGCGCCGCCGTGGCAGAGGCCTCGAAAATCGGGCGCATGATCATGGCAGACCGGAACACCGAACCATCCAGTTTCCGCCTGTAGGCGTTCAGGTCCGGCAGGGGGCGCGTGGCCACGCCGCTGTCCATCGCGGCCTTGGCAACCGCATGGGCGACCACACCCATCAGGCGCGGATCGAAGGGCTTGGGGATCAGGTATTCGGCACCGAAGGTCATCTGTTCGCCCTGATAGGCGGCGGCCGCCTCGGCGCTTGTGGTGGCGCGGGCCAGGTGCGCGATGCCCTCGATGCAGGCCAGTTGCATCGCATCGTTGATCTGCGTGGCCCCGACATCCAGCGCCCCCCGGAAGATGAAGGGAAAGCACAGCACGTTGTTGACCTGATTGGGAAAGTCCGACCGCCCGGTGGCGATGATGGCATCGGACGAGACGGCGCGGGCGGCATCGGGCATGATTTCGGGGTCGGGGTTGGCCAGCGCGAAGATGATGGGGCGCGGTGCCATCTTTGCGACCATCGGGGGCGTCAGCACGCCGGGGCCGGACAGGCCCAGGAACAGGTCAGCCCCTGTGATGACCTCGTCCAATGTGCGCGGCCGGTCACCTTGCGCATATTCGGCCTTTTGCGCGGTCATCTCGGCTTCGCGGCCATGATGGACAAGGCCCGCCAGATCGCACAGCCAGACATTCTCGCGCCGCACGCCCAGCTTCAGCAGCATGTTCAGGCAGGCGATACCCGCCGCCCCGCCGCCGGTCGAGACGACCTTGATCCGGTCAAAGCGCTTGCCCGCCACATGCAGCGCATTGGTGGCCGCCGCACCCACGACGATGGCCGTACCATGCTGGTCATCGTGAAAGACCGGAATATTCATCCGCTCGCGGCACAGCTTTTCAACGATGAAGCAATCGGGGGCCTTGATGTCTTCCAGGTTGATCGCACCGAAGGTGGGTTCCAGCGCGCAGACGATGTCCGCCAGCTTGACAGGATCGGCTTCGTTGAGTTCGATATCGAAACAGTCGATACCGGCGAATTTCTTGAAGAGAACCGCCTTGCCTTCCATCACCGGCTTGGAGGCCAGCGCGCCGATGTTGCCCAGCCCCAGCACCGCCGTGCCATTGGTCACCACGGCAACAAGGTTGCCGCGCGCGGTGTAGCGGCTGGCGGTGGCGGGATCTTTCCTGATTTCAAGGCAGGCCTCGGCCACGCCGGGGGAATAGGCGCGGCTCAGATCGCGGCCATTCGCCAGGGGCTTCGTGGCCCGGATTTCCAGCTTACCGGGCCTGGGGAATTCGTGATAATCCAGCGCCGCCTGCCGGAAACTGTCGTTGCGCGCCTCGTCCATCAGACCCCCCGAACAGTTTAACGTTAAACTACCCTTATCCTCTCACGTCTGTCTTCTTTGCTACGGGCTTTCGCCGCAACTTGCAAATCCGCGATGACGGATACAGAGTCGACCTTTGCAAAGCCGCAGGAATGTCATGACCGAAACACGCGCCGAATTCCGCCTGCCCACGACCGAGCTGCGGGCCGACCTGCCGTTCTACACCGGGACGCTGGGGATGCGGCTGGACATGATCTATCCGGCCGACAACCCGGAGGTGGCGGTGCTGTCCGGCCACGGCCTGCGTCTGCGCATCGAAAAAGGCGCACCGGAGGCACCCGGCACCATCCGCATCCTGACCGACGATCCCGATGGTTTTGCCGGCGGGAAGCGCCGTCTGACCGCCCCGAACGGCACCACGGTGGAAATCGACGCGCTGAACCCGCCTCTGGTGCTGCCCGCCACAGAGCACGCCTTCGTGGTGCGCCGCCTGACCGATCAGGCCCCCTGGGTGATCGGGCGGGCCGGGATGCAATACCGTGATCTGGTGCCTTCCCGGCTGGGCGGGGCGATGATCGCCAGCCATATCCGCATCCCCGATGGCGGCCCGGTGCCCGATATGGTGCATTTCCATAAGGTGGGATTTCAGCTCATCTTCTGCATCAAGGGCTGGGTTGATGTGATCTACGAAGATCAGGGCGGCCCGATCCGCCTGACGGCGGGTGACTGTTTCATCCAGCCGCCCGAAATCCGCCACCGCGTCCTGCAAGCCAGCGACGGAATCGAGGTGATCGAAATCGGCGTTCCGGCAGAGCATGTCACCCAGATTGACCATGACATGACCCTGCCCACGCCGCAGGTGCGCCGCGACCGCGAATGGCAGGGGCAGCGCTTTGTCCATAATCAGGGGGCTGGCGCGTCCTGGCAGGCGTTCCGCATTCCCGGCTTCGTGGCGCGCGACACCACCATCAGCGCCAATACCAAAGGGGTTGCCTCGGTCATGGTCGCGCGCCCCGCAGGCCCGGCTGCCCCCTGGACGCGGCACGAGGGGGATATCCTGTTCACCTTCGTGATGTCGGGGGAAATGACGCTGGAGGGCGAGGGCAAGGAACCCTTCCGGCTGTCGCCGGGCGATGCCTTTGTGATACCGCCGGGGCTGGCGACCCGGTACAGCGCCACCACCAAGGATCTGGAACTGCTGGAGGTCTCTCTTCCGGGCCGCTTCGCCACGGTCGTGCTGTAGGGGGGGCGATCCGGGCATGACCGGTGCCGCCCGGATACCGTCTGGTCATGGGGCCGGGACCACCAGCAGATTGCCGCACGGCTGATCGGGCCGGGTGGCTTTGACAGGGTGCCGGAACAGCATCCCCGCCACTTGCCGGGCGGGATAATCATCCCGATCCGGCGAAAAGGCGGCTTGCCTTCCGGGCGGACCCCGGAAGGCACCGCCTTTCCCCGCCCCGTCAGCGCCCAGGGTTCCACAGGGGCCGGTCATGCAACGGCAATCAAGGCCGGCAAGGGGGGGCCAGGGCGATGCCCCCGGCCTGACTGCACGGGGCGCGAAGGCAAAGGATTTGCCTGTCTTCCGGCCGCCGATCCGTGCGGCTGGCACCTTTCAGCAACCCGGTGATGCCATGCGCGCCGCCCGCCCGACCTCGCCAGGACCGGCGGCGGGCCTCCGTCCGGCAACGTCATCCGCCGCTGCCCCGCCATGCGTCCCGCTTGCGGTAGAGCGTCGAGGCAGAGACATCCAGAACACGGGCTGCTTTCGGTACCGAACCGCCAGAGCGGGCAATCGTCGCCTCGATCACGATCCGCTCAATCTCGGCCAGGGTTCGCCCGACCAGCCTGTCTGGGGCCGAAGGGGCCAAAGCCGCCGGGCCGGGGGCCATGGCACCGGCCCCGGCCCCGGCCTGCACCAGATCGGGCGGCAGCATGTCGGGCGTCACACGCCCGCCCGCATTCAGAACAACGATATTGCGGATGACGTTCAGCAACTGGCGCACATTGCCGGGCCAGCGCAGGCGCAGAAACAGCGCGCGCACCGCAGGGTCCAGCCCGTCAAACATGCGGTTTTCCTCTGCCGAAAAGCGGGCCAGGGCCGCTTCGGCAATTTCGATCACGTCCGTGCCCCGGTCGCGCAGGGGCGGCATGTGTATGGGAACCACGTAAAGGCGATAATAAAGGTCTTCGCGGAACTGCCCCCGGCGCACAGCCTCCAGCGGGTCGCGGTTGGTGGCGCAGATGATCCGCACGTTCACCTTGCGCGGCCTTGTCGCCCCGACCGGCTGCACGGTCGAGGTTTGCAGAAAGCGCAAGAGCTTGGTTTGCAGCGCCACGTCCATCTCGCAGATCTCGTCCAGAAACAGCGTGCCGCCATCCGCCGCCGCCGCCGCCCCGGGCTTGTCCGAAATCGCCCCGGTAAAGCTGCCCTTCATATGCCCGAACACCTCGGATTCCAGCAGATCGGGGGGAATGGCGCCGCAGTTCAAGGCGATGAACGGGCCTGACGCCCGGGCGGACCCGTCATGAATCGCCTGGGCGCACAATTCCTTGCCGGTCCCGCTTTCGCCGGTGATGAAGACAGTGGCCATCGATGCCGCGACAGACCGGATCTTGGCATAGATCTGCACCATCGCCTCGCTGGACCCCAGAAAAAGCCCCCCGGGGGAAAGCTGGGCCGGGTCCGGTGACCGGGCCGGTTTGCGGCGCGGCGGACTTGCCGCAGACCTGACCGCAGCCAGCAAACGCGCCTCATCAAACGGCCTGACCAGAAAATCATGTGCGCCTGCCCGCATCGCCGCGACCGCCTGGGGGATCGACCCGGTGGCACTCATCACGATGATCCGCGTCTGCGGACGCTGCCGCAGCAGATGCTGCATCAGATTGATGCCATTGCCATCCGGCAAGGCAAGGTCCAGCAGCACCACCTGCGGCGGGCTTTCGGCAAACGCCAGACGCCCTGCCGCCGCGCTTGCTGCCACGCGCACGCGAAATCCTGCCCGCGTCAGCGCCTGGCGATGGACCGCCTGTGGCGCGGCGACATCCCCGACCAGCAGCACAGGCGGCATCGGGCGCAGCGTCATCCGCCGTGCCCCGCCATGCCGACAAAGCTTTGCGATCCGGACCTTGGGGCTGTCACCGAATCCCTCCCGCACACAGGATCGAAGGCATTCCTGCACTTTCACACGAATTGTTCGCGGATCAGGCGTTCGTCAAGGCCGTGGCCCGGATCGAACAGAATGCGGTGGCGGATACCCGGATGCGAACGGATTTCAACCGACAGCACATCGCGCACCGACCGGCTGTCGGCATCGGCCATGACCGGGCGTTTCGCCGCCTCCAGCACGTCAAACCGCACCACGGCCGATTTCGGCAAAAGCGCGCCGCGCCATCGGCGCGGCCGGAAGGCGGCCATCGCCGTCAGCGCCAGCACGTCCGACCCGATCGGCAGGATCGGGCCGTGCGCGGAATAGTTATAGGCGGTGGACCCCGCCGGGGTGCAGACCAGCGCCCCGTCGCAGACCAGTTCCGCAAGGCGCACCTTGCCATCCACGCTGATCCTGAGCTTGGCCGCCTGCGGCCCGGCGCGCAGCAGCGATACCTCGTTGATCGCAAGACCCTCTTCGAAGTGGCCCGATACCGTCTCGGCGCGCATTGCCAGCGGGTTGATCACCGCTTCTTCTGCCGCCTGCAACCGCGCCGGCAGGTCATGAGGCGAAAAGGCATTCATCAGAAAGCCGATGGTGCCGCAGTTCATGCCGTAAACCGGCAGGTCCAGCGCCTGCGTGTCATGAAGGGTCTGGAGCATGAACCCGTCGCCGCCCAGGGCCACGATCACCTCGGCGTGCTCCAGCGGGCATTGGCCATAGGTCTTTGTCAGAAGGGCCAGCGCCGATTGCGCCTCGGGTGTGGGGCTGGCTGTAAATCCGATGCGGCGCTGCACGGTGCTTTCCCCTTTTTTTCGGGTTCTGCGGCCAGTCTTGGCGGGGCCGTCGCGCAAACTCAACCCCGGTTGTGGCGCAGTGATTTCGCATGGTGTGCCGCCGGTGTCGCTTTCCGCTTTTTCTGAATGGATCGGCATGCTCTAAATGGGCATCCGCCCCATGCGCCACAGGAGCCGCCCATGAACGCCCCGCACCGCGACGCCGGTTTCTTCACCGAAAGCCTTGCCGCCCGCGACCCCGCCCTTTTCGCCGCCGTCACCGATGAGCTGGGCCGCCAGCGCGACGAAATCGAACTGATCGCGTCAGAGAACATCGTCAGCCGCGCGGTGATGGAAGCCCAAGGGTCGGTGATGACCAACAAATATGCCGAAGGCTATCCGGGCAAGCGGTACTATGGCGGCTGCCAGTTTGTCGATGTCGCTGAAAACCTGGCCATCGACCGCGCCTGCGCCCTGTTTGGCGTGGCTTATGCCAATGTGCAGCCGAACTCGGGCAGCCAGGCGAACCAGGGCGTGTTCCAGGCGCTGATCAAGCCGGGCGATACCATTCTGGGGATGAGCCTGGATGCAGGCGGGCACCTGACCCATGGCGCGGCACCGAACCAGTCCGGCAAATGGTTCAATGCGGTGCAATACGGCGTGCGGCAGGATACCCTGCTGCCGGATTATGACCAGATCGAGGTGCTGGCGCTGGAACACAGGCCCGCGCTGATCATCGCGGGCGGCTCTGCCATTCCGCGCATTCTCGATTTTGCGCGCATGCGGGCGATTGCCGACAAGGTCGGGGCCTTTCTTCTGGTGGACATGGCGCATTTCGCGGGCCTTGTTGCGGCGGGGCTGTACCCTTCGCCCTTCCCGCATGCCCATGTGGCGACCACGACCACCCACAAGACGCTGCGCGGTCCGCGCGGCGGGATGATCCTGACCAATGACGAGGGGATCGCGAAAAAGGTCAATTCGGCGATTTTCCCCGGCATCCAGGGCGGGCCGCTGATGCATGTGATCGCTGCCAAGGCCGTCGCCTTTGGCGAGGCGCTGCGCCCCGATTTCAGGATCTATCAGGCGCAGGTCATCCGCAATGCGCAGGCGCTGGCGGATCAGCTGATGAAGGGCGGCCTTGGCACCGTGACGGGCGGCACCGACACGCACCTGATGCTGGTCGATCTGCGCCCCAAGGGGGTCAAGGGCAACGCCACCGAAAAGGCGCTGGGCCGGGCACATATCACCTGCAACAAGAACGGCATTCCCTTTGATAGCGAAAAGCCGACCATCACCTCGGGCATCCGCCTGGGAACTCCCGCAGGCACCACGCGCGGCTTCGGTGAACCTGAGTTCCGCCAGATCGGCGACTGGATTGTGCGGGTCGTCGACGGGTTGGCTGCGCATGGCGAAGACGGCAACGGCGCGGTCGAGGCCGCCGTGCGGGCCGAAGTGGGCGCACTCTGCGCGCGCTTCCCGATCTATCCGGGACTGTAACGGCCCTTCGTCACAGGACCCGAAGGCAAACCTCTGCCGGACGTTTGCCGGGTCCGGTTGCCGAAGGCCGCTGCGCCTGCGGGCAAGGGGCCAGGCGCTGACGCTCAGGTCCGCAAACCGGATCGCGCCTGCCCCCCCGGCAGGCGCAGGTGCGCAAGATGCCTGCCCAATCCGCCGGGTAAAGTCCGGGTGGCAAAGAACCGGATGCTGCGTTCGCGCGAAGCCCGGTTGCACAGGTTGTGCCCCGCCGCCCCTCAGACCAGCCCGCGCCAGAACAGCACCGCAAGAAAAAGCAGAGCCACCGCGAACAGGCTGAAGGCAATGGAGCTGGCCATCCCTGCCACCATCGCCCGCCGCCGCGCCTTGCGGTCCACCCCGTTCAGGTAACGCAGGCAGGCATCATAGGCCCGGGCCACGCGCGCGTCATCAATCTGTACCAGAAGCCTGGGGTGCTGCGCCTGCGCCGCCGCTGATTCCAGAAAGCGGGCCTCGGCGCGCACCGCCCTGGGCAGCTTGCCTGCACCCTTGCGCAGCCTGTCGCCCAGCGTTCTGCCCCGGACCTGAAGCTTTTCATCCATCAGGGCCGCCACCCGGTCGGCCATCTGCCGAATCGTCCCCGCACCCATGGTTGTCCCCCGGAATGACGCCACAGCATAGGGACGGGCGTGGCAGGCTTCAACATCTCTGGCAGGTGCGGCCCGGGCGCGCTATGAGACGGGCATGCTTAACGTGCTGCGCCACCCTGCTGTCATGCCCGTCACTGCGCCGCCGCTGCTGATCGCGCATGGCCTGTTCGGGTCGGCCCGCAACTGGGGGGTGATCGCCCGCCGTCTCGCCGACCGCCGCGAGGTGCTGGCGGTGGACATGCGCAACCACGGCGACAGCCCGCGCTTTGCGACGCAAAGCTATGCCGACATGGCCGCCGATCTGGCCGGGGTGATCGCAGCCCATGGCGGGCGCGCCGATGTGCTGGGCCATTCCATGGGGGGCAAGGCCGCCATGGTGCTGGCCCTGACCGAAGGGGCCATGGTCAACCGCCTTGTGGTGGCCGACATCGCCCCTGTCGCCTATGCCCATGACCAGACCAGGCACATCGCCGCCCTGCGCGGGCTGGACCTTTCGGGGCTGACCTCGCGGGCCGGGGCGGACCGCCGCCTTGCCGCCACCGTGCCCGATCCGGCCTTGCGCGCCTTTTTCCTGCAATCGCTGGACCTTCAGTCCATCCCGCCCCGCTGGCGCATCAACCTGGATGTGCTCGAGGCGGAAATGCCGGGGATCATCGGCTGGCCCCCGGTGACTGGCCGGTTCGACGGGCCGACCCTGTTTCTGTCAGGGTCGCTGTCAGACTATGTCCTGCCCGAATACCGGGGGGCGATCACCGCCCTGTTTCCGCGCGCCCGATTTGCGAAAATTCCCGGCGCGGGCCACTGGCTGCATGCCGAAAAGCCGCGCGAGTTTGAAGAAACGCTGCGCGTCTTTCTGGGCTGATCAGCGCTCGGCGCGCATCATCCGCCGCAGCAGATGATCCTTCAGCCAGAACTGGTGCCACAGCGCCGCCGCCACATGCACCGACACCACGAACAGCAGCAGGTTGGACATCACTTCATGCCCCTCGCCGGCAAGCTCCACGCCGCCGAACCACGCCACCAGCCCGCCCACCGGCAACAGCAGGATCAGCGCATAAAGCGCCCAGTGCGCCAGCGTTGCGATCCGCCCGGTCAGGCTGTGCGCACCCTCGGGCGGGGGCGGTGCCCCCCGGCTGCGGCGCAGCGCCACCCGCCACAGCGCCAGCGCCAGAATGGCGACACCGCCCGCGATATGCCCCCAGACCGCCCAGCTGAAGGGCTGCAATTCACCCTCCAGCGCGCTTTCAAAGGCCTCTCCCATCGGGTCGTTGAACAGGAACTGCAGCACGATCAGCGCCGCGATCACCCAATGCAGGGCAATCTGGGTGGATGAATAACCTTTGGGCATCGCAGGCTCCTTCACGGGCAGTTTGCATCAGCGCAGATCAAAATCCGCCTGGGACAGCATCTTGCCATGCAAACTGTCGGGCCGCCAGTCGGCTGAAAGGGGTGGAAAGCACAAAGCAGGGCACCGCCCGGATCAGGACCGGGGTGCGGGCACCCATGCCCGTGGTCGGTGCAACCTCAGGTCCGGTCCCGATCGGGTGGCCGGACATGACCCAAAAAGATCATCACCCCTGCCCCGCCCCCCAAACCCGGACGGTGAGGCCCGGTCAGGCGCGCAGGCCTCTGATCCGCATCAGGCCGGGGAATGGTCCGGCACCGTCAGCCCCGGCAGATCGTCCGGCCGGATCACGACATCCGCCGCAAGCGAGCCGTCAATCACCCGCCGCGCATTCGGGATATCATTGTCATTTGCCCGCCGCCGGGCGTCCGCGTCGCTCAGCCCGTGGTGCAGCCAGCGCGCGATCAGCCGCCGTTCCAGTTCGGCCAGCGGCACATCCAGAAACACCGTCAGGTCCCACAGGCCATGCAGCCGGTCCCAGGGGGCATCGCGCAGCAACAGATAGTTGCCTTCCGCCACGATGATCCGCGCTTCGGGCGGCACCACCCGGGCCGACCCGCGCGACACATCGATGTAGCGGTCAAAGACCGGCACGATCACCTCGCCCCCCGCCTTCAGCCGCTGCAATACCGCTTCGAACCCGGCGACGTCGAAGGTGTCGGGCGACCCCTTGGCAAAGCGCCGTCCGCGCGCATCCAGAATGGCGTTGTCCAGATGAAAGCCGTCCATCGGCACCAGGGCCGCCTCGGGCCCCAGCCGGTCCACCAGGGCCGCGGCCAGGGTGGATTTTCCCGCCCCCGGTGCCCCGGCAATGGCCACCAGACTGCGGCCGGGCCGGGCAGCCGCCAGTGCGGCGATGCGCGCCGCCAGCGTTTTCATCAGGCGGCCGCAGCTTCGGCGGGCGGCTCTTTCGCGCCGGTCATGAAGGCCACCGCATCGGACATGGAATAGTCCCTGGGGTTGATGATGCAAAGCCGCTTGCCCAGGCGGTGGATGTGAATCCGGTCGGCCACCTCGAAGACATGCGGCATGTTGTGGCTGATCAGCACGATCGGCAGCCCGCGCCGCTTTACGTCCAGGATAAGCTCCAGCACCCGGCGGCTTTCCTTGACGCCCAGCGCGGCGGTCGGCTCATCCATGATCACCACTTTGGAGCCAAAGGCAGCGGCCCGTGCCACGGCCACACCCTGCCGCTGCCCGCCCGACAGCGTTTCCACCGCCTGACCGATGTTCTGGATCGTCATCAGGCCCAGCTCGCTCAGCTTGTCGCGGGCGCGCTTTTCCATGGCGCTGCGGTCCAGCATCCGCAAGACCGATCCCATGATCCCCGGCTTGCGGATTTCGCGCCCCAGAAACATGTTGTCTGAAATCGACAGGGCAGGCGACAGCGCAAGGTTCTGGTATACCGTCTCGATCCCGGCCTTGCGCGCCTGCATCGGATTGGAAAAGGTCATCACCTGACCATCCAGCAGGATCTCGCCCTCGTCCGGTGTGACGGCCCCGCACAGCGCCTTGATCAGGGTGGATTTTCCCGCGCCGTTATCACCGATCACCGCCAGGATTTCGCCGGGGTAAAGTTCGAAATCGGCATGGTCAAGCGCGGTGACCCGGCCATAGCGTTTGACAAGGCCCCGTGCGGCAAGAATGGGTTCAGCCATCTGTCCGGTCCCCCTTCAGCCCGAAACCTTGCGGATCCACTGGTCCACCGCGACGGCGGCGATGATCAGCATGCCTGTCAGCAGCACCTTCCATTGCGGGTCGGCATTCAGCATGTTCAGACCCATGCTCATCACCCCCACGATCAGCGCGCCAAACAGCGTGCCCAGGATCGAACCGCGCCCCCCGAAAAGCGAAATGCCCCCGATCACCACGGCGGTGATGGCCTGCAGGTTGAAATCCGTCGTCACGGTAGAGGGCGAGATCGAGCCATTGCGCCCGATCGAAACCCAGGCCGCAAGCCCCGCGATCACCCCGGCAAGGGTGTAGGTGGCAATCAGCACCTTGTTGGTACGGATGCCCGAAAGCTCTGCCGCATCGGGATCGTCGCCCACAGCATAGATGTGGCGGCCAAAGGCGGTGTAGTTCAGCATGTACCACAGCACGATATAAAGCACGATCATCGCCACCACACCCAGCGTGATCACCGCCCCGCCCAGCTTGAAGCTGATGCCGAAGATGTGCAGCCAGGGCGTTGCGGCGGTCACATCCGCCTCGCGCATGGTTTCATTGGCGGAATAGATCAGGCAGATCGCCATGACGATATTCCAGGTGCCCAGCGTCACGATGAAGGGCGGCAGGCGCAGACGCGCCACCAGAAACCCGTTGGCAAGACCGCAAAGCCCGGCCACGGCAAACCCGGCCAGCAGGGCCAGACCTGCGGGCATGCCATAGGCCACCACCATGTTGCCCATGATCACAAAGGCAAAGACCATGATGACGCCGATGGCCAGATCGATCCCCGCCGTCAGCACCACAAGCGTCTGGGCGGCGGCCAGAATGCCCACCACCGCCACCTGCTGCATGATCAGCGTCAGCGTGTAGGCTGAAAAGAACTTCTCGCCCTTGGCGATGCCGAAAAACAGGATCAGCCCGACAAGGACGATCAGCGGCACCATCGCCGGATTGGAATGCAGGAAATGCTGAAGCCGCTGCAACCCGGTCCTGCGCCCGTCGAAATGCGCGACGGCGGTCGCGCTTTGTCCCAGAACCGTCTCGAAGTCCTGTGTCTGGCTCATCTTCCTTCCCCCCGGATCAACCCTTGCGCGCGGGCCGCACCCTGTCTGGAACAAGGGCGGCCCGAAAGCCGCCCCGTCCGCTATCTTTGGCATCATGAACCGGGCATTACCCGGTCACAACGGCTTTGATCAGCCCCAGCACAGCTCCAGGCCCTTGACGGTGTCGATGGACGGCACGCCTTCGGCGGGCTTGTCCGTCACCAGGTTCACGCCCGTGTCAAAGAAGGTCTTGCCGGGGGTCGGGGCCGGCTTTTCGCCGGTATCGGCCCACTTCTTGATCGCTTCCACGCCAAGTGCGGCCATCTGCAGCGGATACTGCTGCGAGGTGGCACCGATCATGCCATCCTTGACCGACTGAACGCCCGGGCAGCCGCCGTCAACCGACACGATCAGCACGTCGTTTTCTTTGCCCACGGCCTTCAGCGCCTGGAAGGCACCCACGGCGGCAGGCTCGTTGATCGTGTGGATCACGTTGATGTTGGGGTCTTTCTGCAGAAGGTTCTCCATCGCCTTGCGGCCGCCTTCCTCGTTGCCGTTGGTCACGTCATGTCCGACGATCCGTCCATCATCCTCGTCGCCGATCTTGTTGACGTCTTTCGTGTCGATGCCAAAGCCGGTCATGAAGCCCTGGTTGCGCAGAACGTCAACCGTCGGCTGCGACGGGGTCAGGTTGAGGAACCCGATCCGGGCATTGGCCGCTTCTGCGCCAAGCGTGGCAGCGGCCCAGGCACCGATCAGCCTGCCGGCTTCGAAGTTGTCGGTGGCGAAGGTGGCATCTGCGGCATCGGCCGGGTCAAGCGGGGTGTCCAGCGCGATCACGACCATGCCGGCTGCCTGCGCCTTTTTCACCTGGTCGACAATCGCCTTGGTGTCGGATGCGGCAATCAGGATGCCTTTCGCGCCGTCGGCGATGCATGCCTCAATGGCGGCAACCTGGCTGTCATGGTCGCCGTCAACCTTGCCCGCGAAGGTCTTCAGCGTAACGCCAAGTTCTGCTGCCTTGGCCTGTGCGCCTTCCTTCATCTTCACGAAGAAGGGGTTGGTGTCGGTCTTGGTGATCAGGCAGGCCGTAACGTCCTGCGCGGCGGCCGGTGCCGCCGACATCAGCGCGGCAGTTGCCGCACCCAGAATAAGACCGGTCAGTGTCCTGGTGTGTTTCAAGGGTAGTCCTCCCGAATGAATGACGCGGCCGCCTTGACGGCGATCCGCCGTGCTGCGGGCCCGTTCGCCCGCTGCGCAGCACAGATGAAACCGATTCCCCGACCCGCGTCAAGATAATTAAATCACTCTGAATTATTATTGACAGGGGGTGGTTTGCTTGGCCTTAATCGCCGTCGCCCGGACCTTGTCCGCGGCACGGGAGGGATTCGTGGCACAGGAACATGACACCGCGACAGAGCGGCCCGCAGTCGACTCCGCCGGGCTGCGCGGGTCAAACCAAAGCGGCATGCGCGCCCATAACGAACGTCTTGTCCTATCGCTGCTGCGCCGTGACGGGGCGCTGACCAAATCCGATATCGCCCGGATGACCGGGCTTTCGGTACAGACGGTTTCGGTCATCATGCGCGGGCTGGAAGCCGACGGTCTGCTGCGCCGGGGCGAGCCGATCCGCGGCCGCATCGGGCAGCCTTCGGTGCCGATGTCGCTTGCATCGGACGGGGCCTTCTTTTTCGGGCTCAAGATCGGGCGGCGTTCGGTCGATCTGGTTCTGATCGATCTTTTGGGTCAGCCGGTCGGCTTCCGGCGGCAGACCTATCGCTACCCCACGCCGCAGGCTGTCATCCGCTTTGTCCAGGATGCCCTGCCTGCGCTTGGTGCCGCCCTGACCCCCGCCCAGCGCGACCGGATCGGCGGGCTTGGCATTGCCATGCCGTTCCAGCTTTGGAACTGGGTGCAGCATATCGCAGCCCCGCCGGGTGCCCTGGATGCCTGGCGCGACCGCGATATCGCGGCGGAACTTGCCCATATCTGCGACATGCCCGTCTACATCCAGAACGATGCGACGGCGGCCTGCGGGGCCGAGCTTGTGTTCGGAACAGGAGAGCGCCCTTCGGACTTCCTGTATTTCTACATCGGCTTCTTCATTGGCGGCGGTCTGGTGCTGAACCAGCGCCTGTTCACGGGCCGCACCGGGAACGCGGCCGGTGTCGGTCCCATGCCGGTGCCCGGCCCCGACGGGCGCAGCCACCGGCTCATGACCGTGGCCTCGCTGTCGACGCTGGCCGATGCGATGACGGCGGCGGGCGAGGATGCAGATCAGCTTTGGGCCAGCCCCGAGCCCTGGCAGGTCAGCGATGCCGTTCTTTCGGCCTGGATCGCCGGGGCGGCGGAAGGGCTTGCGGGTGCCATCCTCAGCGCCGCGACCCTGGTCGAGATCGATACCGTGATGATCGACGGCTGGATGCCCGCATCGGTCCGGGCCCGGCTGGTCGCCGAAACGAAAGGGGCGTTCCACCGCCTCGACCTGTCGGGTGTCACACCGCCGCTGATCCGCGAAGGCACCATCGGCCCGCAGGCCCGCGCCCTGGGCGGTGCCGCCATTCCGCTTGCCCAGCGGTTCCTGGTGGATCAGACGGCCATGCAGAAACCGGGCTGATCCCGCCTGAGGTTCACGTCGCAGCCCTGACAGGGTACCAAAGACACGCCCGGCGCAGGGGCCGCCTGCCGGAAGGCGGGAAACCCGGCGCCCTGCCATACGGCCTGTGTTGCAAGGGGGCTGGCATGTTTTCTGCAGCCTGACGTCTGGCTTGCGCCCGGGCTTTCGCGGGAAGGGGCTTGCCGACCCTGGCGCAGCCCCGGCCTATCCCTTGCATCTGCGCGCCCCGCACCCCAAAGTCAACCCCAAGGGCGAATTGTCAGAACGGGAGGTTCCATGACCCTGCTTGCCGCCGCGACCGCCGTGCGTGAAAACGCCTATGTGCCCTATTCCCGCTTCAAGGTCGGGGCGGCCCTGCGTGCCGCGTCCGGCACCGTCTATGCGGGCTGCAACGTGGAAAACGTGGCCTATCCCGAAGGCACCTGCGCCGAAGCCGGGGCCATCGCCGCCATGATCGCCGCCGGGGATACCCGGATTGCCGAGGTTCTTGTCATCGCCGACAGCCCCGACCCGGTTCCCCCCTGCGGCGGCTGCCGCCAAAAGATCGCCGAATTCGCCGACCCGTCCGTGACCGTGACCCTGTGCACCACCGACGGCAAGAGCCGCGCCATGACAGTGGCCGACCTGTTGCCCGGCGTCTTCACCGCCGCCCACATGGACCGCGCATGATGACGGACGCCCGCGCGATCAATGCCCGCCTTCGGATGGGGGAAACCCCCACGCCCGAAGAACTGGCCTGGTTCGCGCGGGGTCTTGCCACGGGCGAGGTGACGGATGCGCAGGCAGGGGCCTTTGCCATGGCCGTCTGTCTGCGCGGCCTGGGCGAGGCGGGCCGCGTGGCCCTGACCCGGGCCATGCGCGATTCGGGCAAGGTCCTGCAGTGGGACCTGCCGGGTCCGGTGCTGGACAAGCATTCGACGGGCGGCATCGGCGATTGCGTATCCCTGCTGCTGGCCCCCGCACTGGCGGCCTGCGGGGCCTTTGTGCCGATGATTTCGGGCCGGGGCCTTGGCCATACCGGCGGCACGCTGGACAAGCTGGAGGCGATCCCCGGTTTGCGCACCGGCCTGACCGAAGATCAGTTGCGCGCCCAGTTGCGGGACACGCGCTGTGCCATCGTCTCGGCCAGCGCCGAAATCGCCCCGGCCGACCGGCGGCTTTACCTGATCCGCGACGTGACCGGCACGGTGGAAAGCATCGATCTGATCACCGCCTCGATCCTGTCCAAGAAACTGGCTGCCGGGCTTGAGGGGCTGGTTCTGGATGTGAAGGTCGGCTCGGGGGCCTTCATGAAGACGATGGATCAGGCCGATGCCCTGGCCCGCGCCCTTGTCGCCACGGCCCAGGGGGCAGGCTGCATGACCACCGCGCTGATGACCGACATGAGCCAGCCGCTGGCCACGGCGGCGGGCAATGCGCTGGAGGTGATCGAGGTCATGGAAACCCTGACCGGCACATCGGTGAACGCAGCCCTGCGGGACCTGACCGCAGCGCTGGGCGGCGAGGCGCTGGCCCTGGGCGGGCTGGCCGCCGACCCGCAGGACGGTGCGCGGCGCATCGGGGCGGCCCTGAAAACCGGCCAGGCCGCCGAGATCTTCGGGCGCATGGTCGCGGCCCAGGGCGGCCCGGCCGATTTTGTGGACCGCTGGCCGGACCGTCTGCCTTCGGCCCCGGTCCGGCGCGAGGTGCCCTGCCCGCGCAAAGGGTTCGTGACGGCAATCGACGGCGCGCAGATCGGTCAGGCCGTGGTCCATCTGGGGGGCGGGCGGCTGCGTGACGGCGACCGGGTGAACCCCTCGGTGGGGCTGGCCGACCTGGCGGGGATCGGCGAGGAGATCGGCCCTGGCCTGCCGCTGGCCGTCATCCATGCCGCCACCGAGGGCGATGCCGATGCCGCCGTCCGTGCGGTTCAGGCGGCCTTCACCCTGGGCGATGCCGCGCCCCCGGAACCGCCGCTGATCCATGCGAGGATCGCATGACCCGCGCCTTTCTGATCGTCATGGATTCCGTCGGCTGCGGCGGTGCGCCCGATGCGGCGGCCTTCGGCGACGCGGGTGCAAACACCCTGGCCCATATCGCCCAGGCCTGTGCGGCAGGCCGCGCCGAAGACGGGCGCAGCGGGCCGTTGCGGATGCCGGTGCTGGACGGGCTGGGGCTGGGGGCTGCCGTGCGCCTGGCGTCCGGTGATGCGACGCCGGGTCTTGACGCCGTTCCCGCCGGGCGCTGGGGTGCCGCCACCGAGGTGTCGCGCGGCAAGGATACGCCATCGGGGCACTGGGAACTTGCCGGGGTGCCGGTGCCGTGGGACTGGACCTGTTTTCCCGACAGCGTTCCCGCCTTTCCGCCCGACCTGCTGGCAGAGGTCTGCAGGCTGGCCGGAACCGAAGGCACGCTGGGAAACTGCCACGCCTCGGGCACCGAAATCATTGACCGGCTGGGGGCCAGGCACCTGCAAAGCGGATGGCCGATCTGCTACACTTCTGCCGACAGCGTCTTTCAGGTTGCGGCGCACGAGGAACGCTTCGGTCTGGCGCGGCTGATCGCGCTGTGTCAGGCCCTGGCCCCGCTGCTGCATGCCAGAAAGGTCGGGCGGGTCATTGCGCGGCCCTTCACCGGTACGCCGGGGCACTTTCAGCGAACGGCCAACCGGCGCGATTTCGCCATCGCCCCGCCCGCACCGACCCTGCTGGACTGGGTGCAAGGTGCCGGGCGGCCTACCCATGCCGTGGGCAAGATCGGCGACATCTTTTCGATGCAGGGCATCGGTACCCTGCACAAGGGCACGTCCGACCTTGCCCTTTTCGAACATATGATGGCACTTGCGGACAGTGCCGGGGAAGGTTCCCTGACCTTTACGAACTTTGTAGAGTTTGACAGCCTTTACGGGCACCGCCGCGACGTGGCGGGCTATGCCCGGGCGCTTGAAACCTTTGACCGGCAGGCCGGCACCTTTCTGGCGCGGCTGCGCAGCGGCGACATCGCGGTCTTTACCGCCGACCACGGCAATGACCCGACCTGGCACGGCACCGATCACACGCGCGAACGGGTGCCGGTGCTCGTTGCCGGGGCGGGCAAGGGCGCGCTGGGCCTTGTCGCCTTCGCCGATGTCGCGGCCAGCATTGCGGCCCATCTGGGCGTTTCCAGTCATGGCACAGGACGGACTTTCCTGTGAATGTCACAGCGCTGCCCAAGATCGAATTGCACCTGCATCTGGAAGGGGCCGCACCGCCCGCCTTCATCCGGGGGCTGGCAAAGCAAAGGCATGTCGACCTTTCGGGCATTTTCGACGCCGATGGCAACTACCGCTTTGCCGGCTTTCGGACCTTCCTGAAAGTCTACGAGGCGGCGACCGAGACGCTGAAAACGCCCGGGGATTACCACCGCCTGACCCTTGCGGTGCTGGAGGAAAGTGCGGCGAGCGGGGTGATCTATTGCGAAACCTTCCTGTCCCCCGATTTCTGCGGCGGGCGCGACCTTGGGGCGTGGCGGGAATACCTTGACGCCATCCGCGACGCGGCCGATCAGGCGGAACGGCAGTTGGGCATAACGCTGCGGGGCATTGTCACCTCTATCCGCCATTTCGGCCCGGACAAGGCGCGCCAGGCTGCGCGATGCGCGGCGGAAACGGCGGGTGATTTCATCGTCGGCTTCGGCATCTCCGGGGATGAGACGGTGGGCAAGCCCAGGGATTTTGCCTGGTCCTTCGATCTTGCGCGCGAGGCTGGTCTGCGCCTGACGGCCCATGCCGGGGAATGGTGCGGACCGGACAGCATCCGCGATGCGCTGGCGGACCTGCGTCCGGACCGGATCGGCCACGGCGTTCGCGCCATCGAAGACCCCGCCCTGGTGGATGAGCTGGCCGAAAAGGGAATCGTCCTGGAACTGTGCCCGGGATCGAACATCGCGCTTGGCCTTTATCCCGGCTGGCGCAGGCACCCGATCGGCGCGCTTTACGACCGCGGCGTCAGGATCACCGTTTCCACCGATGATCCGCCGTTCTTCCGCACCACGATGGCGCGCGAATATGACAGGCTGGCCGAAGCCTTTGGATGGGATGCGGATGTCTTCCGCCGCATCGCCCGCACCTCGCTTGACGCGGCCTTCTGTGATGCAGATACCCGCACCCGTGTCCTGAAACGCATGGAGCCCGAGCATGCTTGATCATCTGACGATCGTTTCCCACCCGCTGGTTCAGCACAAGCTGTCGATCATGCGCAACAAGGACACTTCGACGGCCGGGTTCCGCCGCCTTCTGCGCGAGATCAGCCTGCTTCTGGCCTATGAGGTCACGCGCGATCTGGAATTGACCACCACGCGGATCGAAACCCCGCTGGAACCGATGGACGCCCCGACGCTTGACGGCAAGAAGCTGGCGCTGATCTCTATCCTGCGGGCGGGCAACGGCCTTCTGGACGGAATCCTTGAGCTGATTCCGGCGGCCCGCGTGGGGTTTGTCGGGCTGTACCGCGATCCCGTCACGCTGCAGCCGGTACAGTATTACTGCAAGCTGCCCGACCACCTGGAAGAACGGATTTCCATTGTTGTCGATCCGATGCTGGCCACGGGCAATTCATCGGCCGCTGCGGTATCGCTGCTCAAGGCGGCGGGGGCCAGGAACATCCGCTTCCTGTGCCTGCTGGCAGCCCCCGAAGGCATCGCGCGGATGCAGCAGGCGCATCCGGATGTGCCCATCGTGACGGCGGCGGTGGACAGCCACCTGAACGAACATGGCTACATCGTGCCGGGACTGGGGGATGCGGGCGACCGGATGTTCGGGACAAAGTAGACCATGTGCACCTTTACTCGCATGGTCCGTTCCGGCATGGTTTTCCTGCATTGCTGATCGGGGGGGCGGGATGGGGGCCAGGCTGATCTTGGCGGTCGCCGTTTGGGCACTGTCGGGCCAGGGCGTGATGGCGCAACAATCCCCGGGGCCGCAAGGTCCGGCAGAGCTTCCTGCGGAAAATTTCGCCGACGTACAATATGTTGACAGTACGGGCTGCGTCTTTCTGCGTGCCGGGGTGAACGGCAAGGTCACCTGGGTGCCGCGCGTGACCAGGGATGGCAAGCCGCTGTGCGGTTATGCACCCTCGCTGGCGGCTTCCGCCCCGGCGAGGGATCCGCCCTCATATGCGGGTACCGCCCGGACCACGCCCGCACCCGCCGCCGCCGAAGTCCGGCCCGCAGCGACGCCGCCGGAAGACAGGCGGCCCAAAGCGGCTGCGGCGCGCCGGCCTGCCCCGGCTCGCTGCCCGGACGAGGTGCCGCTACTGGCCCGGGTGCCGCTTTTTCCGGGCGGCATGGCGGTGATGTGCCTGACCGACCAGGCCCGCATCGCCCCCCAAACGACCGTCCTGCGCCTTGAGGATGCGACGCCGCTTGCCCCGGCGGCGGGGCAGGTTCTGGTCTGTCCGCGCGGTGCCGGGGTGGTGCAGCGCGTGCCGGTGATGTCCGGGGGCGAAACGCTTTTGTGTACCGCAGGGACCGGCAGTCTGGCCAGGCTTTCCGTGCCAAAGCTGCGGGCCGGTGAACAGACGGAGCCAGAGACGCAGGGCCGCTTCGTGCAGGTGGCAAGCTTTGCCGAGCCCGCCAATGCCGAACGCACCCGGGCCTGGCTGGCAGGGCTGGGACTGCCTGTTGCAACCGCCCGGCTGACCCGGCGGGGCCGGGAGTTCGAGGTGATTCTTGCCGGGCCCTTTTCCACGGCCGATGAGGCTGACGCGACACTGGCACGGGTGCGCGACGCCGGCTTCAAAGACGCCTTCCTGCGCTGACGCTCAGCTGTCCTGACAGATGGTCTGCAGGCTGATCCAGTCGCCATCCGGCAGGATCGGCGGTGCGGCACCCTTGCCGAAGGGGTCGGCCTCGATCAGGGCAAGCACCGTCGCGCCAGAGGGGTCCAGCACCCGGGCATAGGGGCCGGAGGCGACGCCCGCCGCCCGGAACCGCTCCAGCAGCAGCGGCGCGGGCAGGGGCAGGGGCTGTGCCAGCAGCGCGGTTTCGGCATAGCCGTCAAGCGACCCCTCGGGCAGCGCGCCCGAGGTCAGCAACCGCAGCGTTGCCAGCAGCCCGGCATGGCGCAAAAGCGGGACCAGCGGATCGGCAATCTCGGCGCGCAGCTTTTCGGCCAGGGCGAAACCGGCGGCGGCATCGGGGCCATCCTGATCTTCCACAAGATGCCGGGACAGCAGGATGATATCGCCGGGCAGATGCGCTGCCGTGCGCACGCCGTCGCGCACGAACAGGATCTGTCCGCCCGCCTTGCCCAGCACCCGGTCGGACAGGCGTGCTGCGGCCCGCAGGCCCAGCGGCTGCGCGCAAGGCAGCCCGGTCACCCGGGTTTCATCGGCCAGCGCCATGCGCCCGATTTCGGCGCGCTTGCTGTGCGGAACCATGGCGGCAGTCCGGGTGATCAGCGCCTGCGGCAACCACAGCACGCACAACAGAACGGCACCGGCCACCCCTGCGGCGGTCACCCCGGACCGCAGCCGGCCCGGGCGGGCCCGGGCATGGTCAATGGCACCGCGCACCGTCTCGATCGCGCCGACCATGGTGGCGTCCTCGATCTCCAGCGTTTCGGCCTCTGCCCCGCTGTCGGGGGCGTAAAGGGCGGGCTGCGCCCCGGGGTTGATGCGCCGAACGGCCGGCAGCGACCAATGCGTCAGCGGATTGCCTGTGCGCGGGTCTGAAAGGATCAGTGACGCATCGCCGAAAGCCACCACAACTTCACGCCGCTGCGCATCGGCCGCGTCGCGCCAAAGCCCGGAGCTTTCCAGCTTCTGATACTTCTTCAATGCGGTCATGGGCCGAGACGCGGGCTTGCCCTTGCGGTGTCTTGCACGACGATAGCCGACGGGGACAGGGGCCACAATCACCTGTCCGGCACCTGTCGGGCACCTTTGCCGGGTGCGAGGGGCTTTTGAAGCGGCGGCCCCGTGCATTCCGGCCCGTGATGTCGCTTTCGGGCGCGCATCCCGTGGCGCGGCGGGCGAGGTGGGACAGGTCAGCACCGGGATAGATCATGCCAGCCGAAGACCGCACGCTTGCCGCCGCAGGGTTCATCCTGATCTATGCGATGGTCATCGGGTTTACCGACAACTGCGTGCGCGTGATCGCGGCCGAAGCGGGCCTGTGGCAGTTCCATGCGACACGGTCCATCCTGGCGCTGGCGCTGTTGGCGGCCGTGGCCGCGCCGCTGTCGCTGCGCCTGCGCCCGGTCCGTCTGCGTGCGGTCGTGGCCCGGTCGACGATCCACGGGCTTGCGATGCTGATCTATTTCGGCAGCCTTGCCTTTCTGCCCGTGGCGCAGGTGGCCGCCGGCCTGTTCACGGCACCGATCTTTGTTCTGCTGATTTCGCATTTCGCTTTTGGTCAGGCGATCGGGCCGCTGCGCATCCTTGCCGTGGCAACGGGCTTTCTGGGGGTGATCCTGGTGCTGGGCCCCAAGGCGATGCAGGGGGCGTCGGTTGCCGCCCTGCTGCCGGTTCTGGCGGGGGCCATGTATGCGCTGGGCAACATCGCCACGCGTGAATGGTGCGCCGGGGAAAGCGCGGAAACGCTGCTGGTCGGCTTTTTTGCCGCGCTGGGCGTTCTGGGGCTGATCGGGCTGGGTGTTCTGGCTGTGCTTCCGGTGGCGGTGCCCGACGGTGCCGACGGTTTCATCCAGCGCGGCTGGGTCTGGCCTTCGGGGACGTTCTGGTTCTGGACCAGCGTTCAGGCTGCGGGATCGCTGTTCGGGGTGGGCATGATGATCAAGGCCTATCAGACCGCCGATGCCAGCCGGGTATCGGTATTCGAATACATCATCCTGCCGGCCTCGGCCTTCTGGGGCTGGATGCTGTGGGGGGAAAGGCTGACGCTGCCGGCGGTTTGCGGCATGGCGCTGATCGCAGCGGCGGGCGCGGTGATTGCGCTGGGCGCCCGTCAGGTGCCGTCGCCCACCGCCTCGCGCCAGTGACGGCGGCACAGGGAGACATAGGTTTCATTGCCGCCGATCAGCACCTGTGCGCCGTCTTTCAGGGCGCGGCCGTCCGGCCCCTTGCGCACCACCATCGTTGCTTTCCTGCCGCAGGCGCAGATGGTGCGCACCTCGCGCATTTCATCGGCCAGCGCCAGAAGCGCGGCAGAGCCGGGAAACAACTCGCCCCGGAAATCGACCCGCAGGCCATAGCACATCACCGGCACGCCCAGATCATCGACCACACGCGCCAGTTGCCAGACCTGATCGCGGGTCAGAAACTGTGCCTCGTCGATAAAGATGCAGGCCGCCGGGCCCTGCGCAAGGCGAAGGCTGACCTTGGCGAACATATCCTCGGCGGGGTTGAAGGTATCGGCAGGCTCGCCGATGCCGATCCGGCTGGCGATGCGGCCTTCGCCGGCGCGGGTGTCGAACTGCGCGGTCAGAAGGTAGGTCGCCATGCCGCCTTCGCGGTAATTGTGCGACGCCTGCAACAGCGCGGTCGACTTGCCCGCGTTCATCGTGGAATAATGGAAATAAAGCTTCGCCATGCCCGCTGGTAGCCGAGGTGCCGGGGCCGATCAAGCGGGGCACGGGCCGCCCGTCATCACATCCGGGCGCGCCCGGATGTGCATGTCACGCGGCGTGACGCCCCGGGGCGAAGTCAGCGCGGACCGGCCGATGCGCCGGGCCTGCGGTTTCCGCCTGCCCCCGCAGATCTGCGCGGTCCTTCGCCGCCACCCGCGGGGCGCTGCGGACGGCCCTGGGCGGGTTTGGCGGCGGCGGGTTTTTGCCCCTGCGGCCGGCCCGCGCCGGGGCGCGACGGTTTGCCAGCCGATTTGCCCATGACCTTCACAGGTTTGGGGGCAGCCATGCCTTCGGCCCAGGCGGCCCCGCCGATCACCGGGATAACCGCCTTCATCTGCTTTTCGATCGCGCGCAGTTCTTCCATCTCGGCCGGGGCGCAAAAGGACACGGCGGTGCCTTCGGCCCCCGCGCGGGCGGTACGGCCGATGCGGTGCACATAGTTTTCCGGTACATTGGGCATGTCATGGTTGTAGACATGCCGTACCCCGGCGATGTCGATGCCGCGCGCGGCCACGTCGGTGGCCACCAGCACATCCAGCGCGCCGTCGCGGAAGTCTTTCAGCGTGCGTTCGCGCTGGCCCTGGCTTTTGTTGCCGTGGATCGACCCGGCCCGGAAACCCCAGCTGCACAAGAGCTTCATCAGCTTTTCCGACCCGTGCTTGGTGCGACCGAAGACCAGCGCCATTTCGCCGGGATGCTTCCTGAGATAGCCTTCCAGCAGCCGCGCCTTGTCGCCCTGCGGCGTGAAGTGAACGCCTTGCACGATTTTCTCCACCGGCTTGCCCGGCGGGGCGACCTGCACCTTGACCGGATCGCGCAGGTAGGTGCCGGCAAGATCCTCGATCAGCTTCGGCATGGTGGCCGAAAACAGCAGGGTCTGACGCTTCAGCGGCAGGTGCCTGGCGATCTGGCGCAGCGAATGGATGAACCCCATGTCAAGCATGTGGTCGGCCTCGTCCAGCACCAGATAGCCGGTGTGTTCCAGCGTCACGGCGCGGCGTTCCAGCAGATCGATCAGGCGGCCGGGGGTGGCCACCAGAATATCGGCACCGCGCGCCAGGCGTTCGGTCTGCCGGTTGATCGAGGCACCGCCCACGACCGTGGCGACCTTGACCGGGGTGCCCTTGGTGAAAATCTCAAGGTTTTCCGCGATCTGGCTGACCAGTTCGCGCGTGGGGGCCAGGATCAGCGCGCGGACATTGCGCGGCCCGGGCGGATGGCCGATGTCCAAAAGGCGGTGCAGCAGCGGCAGGCCGAAGGCCGCCGTCTTGCCGGTGCCGGTCTGGGCCAGCCCCATCAGGTCACGCCCTGCCATGATATGCGGAATGGCCTGCACCTGAATGGGTGTCGGCGTTGTGATGCTGGTCTTCCCGAGCGCTTTCAGAATCTTCGGCGAAAGCCCGAGGTCTGCGAATTGGGTCATGATATCTTTCTGGCGGGCGGCACCATGCCGCCGCAAAGGGGTTCGGGCCGCAGGATGCGGCGGCAGAAGGGCCGGCCTGAAGCTTTGGCCGCGGCACCCCTGCGTGAAGGTGGGAACCTTGCGAAGTCGTCCCGTCCTGGCCCCCGCATGGGGCGGCTGCTCACGCGGCAGCGGACCTGTGACAGGGGGGACATGGGGGAAGGGGGGGCGGAAGTCAAGGACATGAGTCCGAAAGCCGCCCCGATGCGCAGGCCCTGGGCGAAGGGAATTCACCGGGAATGGGCGGGCCGGGGCGGGCCTTGGGGCGCATGGGAACAAGGGGAAGCGCGCCTTCATGCACGGGCGGGGGGCTGATCCGGGGGCGGATACGGTGGATTATTTCAGGCGCGGGCGCAGTGTGCACGACGGCGACCGCCCGCTGTGGGGCGACACCGGCTGGCTGCCGGACGGTGACCCGCCGGCGACCGGGGCGGAGGTTCGGGCCGGGCAGATGGCCCGGCTGCGGGAAGAGATGCGGCGACGGGAGGTGGAGGGGAAAGGGGGCTGACGGTTCTTCGGCATTGTTGAAGCAATACCACGTGGAAAACGGGCGCTCACCCAAGTGCGTCTTGGGATCTTAGGTACATTTAGTTGGCTACCTTCTTCAAGATGTCTCTTAGATCAGTTGCGATGGATTCCGCGATACCAGCGGGTATTCGTTTTCCATAACTTGTCGCGTTGTCCAGTTTCTTTTCCTGTGCCATTCTCCGGATTTGAGTAACAAGGTCCTTGCCAAGAACGCCATGCTGAAACCCGTGAATTGTCGCTTCAGTTTCGACCTCCTCATCACCGAATTGTGGAAGATTTCCTTTCTTCGCAGCATCAAGTTTCTGCGATACCTCATTACGCTTGGTTCGACGTTTCTTCAATGCTGCCTCACCTTCACAGGCTTTAGCGACAGCAGCTTCGAGGAGTTCCTTCGCAGCCGGTTGGTCTATACCAAAATGGGCTGCAATTACTGCTTCTGTGGCCCAATATGGGCTCTGTTGCACAAATCCCGTGAGGGATTCATCTGGTGAATCCAGTGTGGTAGCTGGTCTGCATGAGCAGACACACACCCCCGACCTACAGAACCAGGAACTGGCCGGCTTATAACGAAGCGCTCAAGCGCCGGGGCTC
>JADCDI010000007.1 GCA_020251025.1 Rhodobacter sp.
CAGCGCCCGCCCCGCCAACGGCGGGCGCTTCGCACCCGCCGGGTCGGGCGCTGGCCTCTGTCCTTCCCGGACCTGCCGGTCTGCAGGGCACTGTCCCGCGCGGGCGGGGGAAACGCGATGCGTTTCCTGTTCCCGCCCGGAACGACGAAGGGACCTTCACCGCCTCAATGGCCGGGGCCATCGCCCCCGCCACAGCGCCGCGCCGGGATCAGGACCGGCCGGGGGCCCAAAGCCCCCGGCCAGCGCCGGCCCCGCCCCCGGCGGGCGCTTCCCGCCCGCCGGGTCGGGCGCTGGCCTCTGTCCCTCCTTGACCTGCCGGTCTGGGTGGCACCGTCCCGCACGGGCGGTGGAAACGCGGGTCGCGTTTCCACCGCCCGCACTGACGACAACACCTTCACCGCCTCAATGGCAGGGGCCATCGCCACTGCCACAGCACTCCATCACCCCTTGCCCGGCCGGGGGCCAAAGCCCCCGGCCAGCGCCCGCCCGGGCCGGACCGTGCGGGGCGCGTGCGGCAGAAAGTCCCGTCCTGCGGCCATCGGCCCAAGCGGCTTGCGGTTTTCCGGCACCCTGTCAGTGCCGCGCCATCACCAGCGCGGCATAAAGCACCTTGGAACAGATGGCTTGGCGGGCTGTTTTAACATGCAAGTACCGGCCCTGCAGTACAGGCTGTGACGCCTTGATCTGATCCCGCGCTCTGCTAGCCTCGCCGCAAATTTCCAGGGGTGGGCATGAGCACGATCAGGGACGTGGCGGCGCAAGCGGGCACCTTGTGTGTCGGGACCACGGCTTATGCCTTGGGCGATCCGTCCGGCGGGCAACTGGCGGCGACCGCTCTTGCCGGGTTGGCGGCGATCGGGCTGACCCTGAAGGCGGGTTGCGCGCACAAGGCCAGCGCCAGTGCAGAGGCACAGGTGATCAAGGCCCTGGAAGCCTCGCCTGAATTCAGCAAGGCCGATCTGCTGCGCGCGCGCGACTTGTTGTCAGGCAAGACCCCGACCACCCGGATTGATCCCAAAAGCCTGTCGCGCTTTGCGGCGTCGCCGGATTTCGACACGGCGGTTGCGGATTTCCTGTTGCAAACGCTGATGCTTGCCAAGGATGATCCGCTTTACCCTGTGCTGCGGGTTGCCTTGCGGGCGGGGCTGGCAGCGGCCAAGAAAGACGCAGAGTTTCGCGCAGCCCTGACGCTGGAACTGGTGATCGACGCCGGGCGGCAGAACGGTCTGGTGCTTGCCACAGTGACCGAACTCAATACCAAGATGGACGAACTGTTGCGCCGGTTTGGCGATTTTCGAACAGCAATGGCCGACCCCGAAGCGTTGTCCTTGCCTGACCTTCGGACGCTGGCCGAACGCTTTGGCGAGCCGGACCTCGCGACAAAACCCGCTTTGGTCAACTTCCTGACCAAGAAGGCCGTGGAATACCGCGCCTACCGCATCCAGATCGACGCGCTGGATGACCGCATCGCCGGGCTGGGCAACCTGAAGGCGGCGGCGCAGGATGCCGCCGAACGGCTGGATTTCGACGAGGTCGAGGAACTGCTCAGCCGCGTGCACGAGGTGGAGGCCGACATCGCCGCCAAAACGGCCGAGGCGCGCGCCGCCAACGCCCTGCTGCGCGGCCAGGCCGACCAGGCCTACCGCCTGCTTTCTGCCGCCGCCGACAGTTTCGCAGGCATCGACCCGCTGGAACCGGCGCGGCGGCGGTCGGGCTATCAAGACCGGCTCTATGCCCACGGCCTTCGCCATGGCGGTCCCGGTCTGGCCCTGTCGGCCCGGATGACCCGCGCCGCGCTGGCTGATCTGCCGCAAGCCACCGACCCCGTGCTCTGGGCCAGCCTGCAGAACAGCCTCGCCAATGCCCTGGTAGACCAGGGCAGCCGCAGCGGGGGGGCGGCGGGGGCCGCGCTGCTGGGGCAGGCGGTGGATGCCTTCCGCGCGGCGCTGGAGGTTTTCACCCGCGCGGATCATCCGATGCACTGGGCCGGGACGACGCAGAACCTCGCCATTGCCTTGGAAGACCAAGGCATCCGCACCGAGGGGGCGGCGGGGGCGGAGCTGCTGGGGCAGGCGGTGGAGGCCTATCGCGCGGCGCTGGAGGTTTACACCCGCACGGATAATCCGATGCACTGGGCAGGGACGACGCAGAACCTCGCCATTGCCCTTCAAGAACAAGGCAGCCGCACCGGGGGGGCGGCGGGGGCGGCGCTGCTGGGGCAGGCGGCGGAGGCCTGTCGCGCGGCGCTGGAGGTTTTCACCCGCGCGGATCATCCGGTGCGCTGGGCCATGACGATGCAGAACCTCGCCATTGCCCTGCAAGAACAGGGCAGCCGCACCGGGGGGGCGACGGGGGCGGCGCTGCTGGGGCAGGCGGTGGAAGCCTACCGCGCGGCGCTGGAGGTTTACACCCGCGCGGAGCATCCGGTGCACTGGGCCATGACGACGCAGAACCTCGCCACTGCCCTTAAAGAACAGGGCATCCGCACCGAAGGGGCGGCGGGGGCCGCGCTGCTGGGGCAGGCGGTGGATGCCTATCGCGCGGCGCTGGAGGTTTACACCCGCGCGGATCATCCGGTTCACTGGGCCACGGCGACGCAGAACCTCGCCAGTGCCCTGCAAGAACAGGGCATCCGCACCGGGGGGGCGGCGGGGGCGGCGCTGCTGGGGCAGGCGGTGGAGGCCTACCGCGCGGCGCTGGAGGTTCGTACCCGCGCGGATCATCCGGTGCACTGGGCCATGACGGTGCAGAACCTCGCTGGTGCCCAGCAAGAACAAAGGATCCGCACCGGGGGGGCGGCGGGGGCGGCGCTGCTGGGGCAGGCGGGGGAGGCCTATCGCGCGGCGCTGGAGGTGCGCACCCGCGCGGATCATCCGGTGGACTGGGCCCTGACGCAGGAAAACATGGCGCTGCTGGAACAGGCCCGCGCCGCGCATGACACCTGCACCGACCCCGCCCCGCATCTGCGCGCAGCCCTGGATCATGTAACGGCGGCGCTGACGGTTTTTGACCCTGACCATTTGCCGCATAACCACGCCAAGGCCGCCCGGCTGCGCGACGACCTGCGCGCCCAACTCGCCGCCCTTTGACCCCCCGGCGTGGGCCATGCGCCGCGTTCAGCCGTCCCCGCCACCCGTGGCCCCGGTGGCGGAAACCCCCCGCCTGCCCGGAACGCCTTTCTTCGCTTGGCCCTGGCCCCCGAATCCCGCTACTCTGTGCGGGGCATCTGCAAGGGGGCGGACATGCAGCGGTACGAATATCAGGTGGTTCCTGCGCCGCGCCGGGGCGAAAAGGCGCGCGATGCCAAAACCACGGCAGACCGGTTTGCGGTGGCCCTGACACGGCTGATGAATGACTTTGGCCGCGACGGCTGGGAATACCTGCGCGCCGACACCCTGCCTTGCGAGGAACGCAGCGGCCTGACCGGCAGGACAACCGCATTCCAGCACATGCTGGTCTTCCGCAGGCCGCTGCAGGCGGATCGCGCCGCCGAACCGGCGGCCCCACAGCAGCTTGCCGCGCCGGTCCTGACCGCAACCGCAGCCGAGGGCGCCGCACCAAGGCTGGTCGCGGACCCAAAGGCTGCGCCCCAGGTCCCGCCCCTTGGCCCGGCGCGCAGCGAAGAGACGGCGTCAGGCTGAGGCTGGGGCGCTGATCTCCAGCGCCAGGGCGTGAATGCGGCCGACAAGGCCGGGTCCCAGGGCGGCATGCACGGCACGGTGGCGGTCAATCCGGCCCATCGCCGCGAAGGCGGGCGAGACGATGACCACCCGGAAGTGGCTTTCGCCTTCCTCTCTCCAGCCGCCATGGCCGCGATGCTGATCGCTTTCATCGACAACCTGCAGCACCGTCGGCGCAAAGGCCGCCGTCAGGCGCGCATGTATTTCATCGCGGATACGCATTTTCAGCCATTCACCCCTTCTATCCCCCGGCGGAAACCCTAAACTCTTGCGTCCGAGTCAGAAAGGCAACACCGATGGCAGACCGCCCCCCCTTCGAGTTCGACATCCGGGTGTCGTCCGACAAGAAACGGCGCAAGACCGGCCGTCGCGGCATGTCCGGGGCCTTTGACACATCTGACCGGGGCTGCGACCATGCAGGCTGCACCCGGCCCGGCCAGTACCGCGCCCCGAAATCGCCCGACCTTCTGGATGAATTCTTCTGGTTCTGCCGCGATCACGTCCGGGAATACAATCTGAAGTGGAATTTCTTTCAGGGCACGACCGATGATGATTTCCAGAAATTTCTGGACAAAGACCGGCTTTGGGGGCGGGAAACCCGGCCCTTCGGCAAGCGCCCGGACGAAGGCCGGGCATGGTCGCGCCTTGGCGTCAGCGATCCGCTGTCGATCCTGGGCGGAAAAGCCACCCAGAACCCCGGCAAGCCCAGCGGCACTGCCACCCGCAGGCTGCCATCGACCGAACGCAAGGCGCTGGAAATCCTTGATGCGCGCGACACCTGGACCCGCACCGAGATCCGCCGCCAGTACAAATCCCTTGTGAAAGACCTTCACCCCGACATGAACGGCGGCAACCGCGACGACGAGGACCGCCTGCAGGAAGTCGTCTGGGCCTGGGACCAGATCAAGGAAAGCCGCTTCTTCCGCGACTGATCCTGCGCCCCTTGGAGAGCCGCAGGGCCATCCGCACCCCGGTTCTGCAACGGGTCCGGCGGCCAGGCCTTGGCCCCGTTGTCGGGCAGATCCCCCCGGATACACGCGCCCGCCGCCGCGACACGGCCCCTGAAACGCAAGACCCCCCGCGTCATGCCTGCCCTGATCCCGGTCACACCACAGCACAGGCGCAAGGGTGCCCCGCCGTCCGGCCAGACCCCGGCCTTTCCGCAGGCGGCCGGTGCCGTGACATCCCGCCTTCCTCTTGCACCCCCGCGCGTTATGTTCCATCAAACGGCGGATCAGCGCGGGGCGGTACGAAACATGGCAGACGGTGTCTTGGACAGAAACATGAAACCGACCGAGGACATCCTGGTCCGCGATGTCTTCGGCATCGACAGCGACATGCATGTCAAAGGGTTCGCAGAACGGTCCGACCGCGTGCCCGACATCGACCCCACCTATAAATTCGATCCCGACACCACGCTGGCGATTCTGGCGGGGTTTCAGTACAACCGCCGTGTGATGATCCAGGGCTATCATGGCACCGGGAAATCCACCCATATCGAACAGACCGCCGCCCGTCTGAACTGGCCTTGCGTGCGCGTCAATCTGGACAGCCACATCAGCCGGATCGACCTGATCGGCAAGGATGCGATCAAGCTGCGCGACGGCAAGCAGGTGACGGAATTTCACGAGGGCATCCTTCCCTGGGCGCTGCGCAACCCGGTTGCCATCGTGTTCGATGAATATGACGCAGGCCGGCCCGATGTGATGTTCGTGATCCAGCGCGTGCTGGAACATGACGGCAAGCTGACCCTTCTGGACCAGAATGAAATCATCACGCCGAACCCCTATTTCCGGCTGTTCGCCACCTCGAACACGGTGGGCCTGGGCGATACCACGGGCCTGTACCACGGCACGCAGCAGATCAACCAGGCGCAGATGGACCGCTGGAGCCTTGTGGCCACGCTGAACTACCTCAGCCATGATGCCGAAGCCGCCATCGTTCTGGCGAAATGCCCGCATTACAACACCGAAAAGGGCCGCAAGACCATCAACCAGATGGTCACCATCGCCGACCTGACGCGGACCGCCTTCATGAACGGCGATCTGTCCACCGTCATGAGCCCGCGCACCGTGATCACCTGGGCGCAGAACGCCGAGATTTTCCGCAACGTCGGCTATGCCTTCCGCCTGACCTTCCTGAACAAATGCGACGAGCTCGAACGCCAGACGGTGGCCGAATTCTACCAGCGCTGCTTTGCCGAAGAACTGCCGGAAAGTGCGGCAAGCATGGCGATGAAGTGAAGGGCCGCGCCATGGCGGGGCTTGTCCTTGCCGCGGGTCTTGCGGGGCAGGTGCTGGCTGGCGATGACCCGGCGCTGTTTCCGGCGGCGCAATGTGCGGCGCTTTGGTTCGGGCAGGCTGATTATGCCCTGGCGTCCCCCTATCTCGACAGTGATCCGAAAGACCTGGAACTGGCCAGGGCGTTCCGGCAGGTGGCGCTGCGCCAGACCACACAGGGGCCCGCCGCGATCGATGCCTTCATCGGGGAACAGCGGCGGCAGATGCGCTTTCTGGTCGAAGCCTTCCTCTTTGGCGGCGACCGGCAAAGCCGTGATCTGTACGAAAGCCTGATGCATGACTGCGCGGATTTCGCCGCCCGACAGCCCGAGACCCGCGACCTGCGCTGATCCCGGCGCTGTCGGGGGGCTGCCTGCCCCCCAACGGCCTGCGGCCGTTCCCCCCGGGGATATTTTTGAACGGATAATGCGGGCTGGGTCGGGGTTTGGGGCGGCTTCGGGGCCGGGGCGGGAGCGGCCCGCGAACCCGCCCTGAAAAGTGCTGCCCGCCCCTTGCCGCCGACCGGTACCGGTGATCTATCTGGCGCATGACCAAGCCAACAGACAATCCTGCCGATCCGTTCAAGAAGGCGCTGGCCGAGGCGACCCGGGTCATGGCCGATGACCCCGAGCTGACGGTGACCTATTCGGTCGATCCCCCGGGCATGACCAGGGACGGCATCCGCCTGCCGCAGGTCAGCCGCCGGATGACGCGCGATGAGGTGCTGCTGGCACGCGGCACGGCGGATTCCCTGGCGCTGCGCCACAAGTTCCACGACGCGGCCACCAGTGCCCGCTACGCCCCCACCGGGCAGATGGCGCGCGACATCTACGAGGCCATGGAAACCGCGCGCTGCGAGGCGGTGGGCGCGCGCGCCATGCCCGGCACCGCCGGCAATATCGATGCCAGGATCGGCCATGACGCCGACCGCAAGGGCTATTCCCAGATCACCCAGGCCGCAGACGCGCCGCTTGCCTCTGCCGCGGGCTATCTGGTGCGCCATCTGGCCACCGGGCGCGACCTGCCCAGGGGGGCCGCCAATGTGATGGAGCTGTGGCGCGGCTTCATCGAAGAGCAGGCCGGATCCAGGCTGGAGAACATCGACGATGTGCTGGCCGATCAGGCGGCCTTTGCCCGGCTGAGCCGCAAGGTGATCGCGGACCTTGGCTATGGCGATCAGCTGGGCGACGACCCGGACATCGACAATCAGGACGAGGCCGGCGACGACGCCGAACAGGACCCTGACAGCCCCGACTCTGCCGGGGACGAGCAGGAACAGCCCGAGGACAGCGAGGCAAGCCCGGAACAAAGCCAGGACGAACAGCAGGACGCCGCGCAGGCCCAGGTCGCGATGGAGGATGCGGCCGAGATGCAGCAGGGCGACGAGGCCGAATTGCCGGAAGGCGAGGCCCCGCAGGAACCGCCCCCCCCCGCCCCCCATTCCGATGCCGACCCGAACTATGCCGTTTATGCCACCGAATTCGACGAGGAAATCCGCGCCGAAGACCTGGCGGAACCGGCAGAGCTTGACCGGCTGCGCGCCTATCTGGACCAGCAGCTGGAGCCGTTGAAGGGGGCCGTCAGCCGCCTGGCCAACAAGCTGCAGCGCCGTCTTCAGGCCCAGCAGAACCGCACTTGGGAGTTTGACCGCGAGGAAGGCATCCTGGATGCGGGCCGTCTGGCGCGCGTGGTGGCCAATCCGACCACGCCCCTGTCCTTCAAGGTCGAGAAGGATACCGAATTCCGTGATACCTGTGTGACGCTGCTTCTGGACAACTCCGGCTCGATGCGGGGCCGCCCCATTTCCATCGCCGCGATCTGCGCCGATGTGCTGGCGCGCACGCTGGAACGCTGCGCGGTCAAGGTGGAAATCCTGGGCTTCACCACCCGCGCCTGGAAGGGCGGCCAAAGCCGCGAGCGCTGGCTGGCAAAGGGCCGCCCGCAGCAGCCCGGACGGCTGAACGACCTGCGCCATATCATCTACAAATCCGCCGATGCGCCCTGGCGGCGCGCCCGGCCCAACCTTGGGCTGATGATGAAGGAAGGGCTGCTGAAAGAGAATATCGACGGCGAGGCGCTGGAATGGGCGCATCGCCGCCTGGCCGCGCGCCCCGAGGCACGGCGCATCCTGATGGTGATTTCCGACGGTGCGCCGGTGGACGATTCCACCCTGTCGGTGAACCCGGCCAATTATCTGGAAAAGCATCTGCGCGATGTGATTGCCATGGTCGAACGCCGCAGGCAGGTCGAACTTATTGCCATCGGCATCGGCCATGACGTGACGCGCTATTACAACCGCGCTGTCACCATCACCGATGTGGAACAGTTGGCCGGGGCAATGACCGAACAATTGGCCGGCCTCTTTGACAGCGATCCGCGCAAGCGCGCCGCCGTTCTGGGCCTGCGCAAGGTCGCGCGCCGGTAGCGGCGGGGGGAATACCCTGCGGACAGACATCGCGATACCTTTCGCAACGGGGCGGCAGGCATGTTCCAGACCTTCGAGACCACTTCCAACCCCGCCGCCGGAGCGGCGCGGCTGGCGATGTTGCGCGCCGAGCTGGCCCGCAGGGGGCTGGACGGCTTTCTCATTCCCCGCGCTGACGCGTATCAGGGCGAATATGTGGCCCCGCGCGACGAACGCCTGCAATGGCTGACCGGATTTACCGGCTCGGCGGGGTTCTGCGTCGTCTTGCCGGATGTGGCGGGGGTGTTCATCGACGGGCGCTACCGCACGCAGGTGAAATCGCAGGTGGATCTTGCCCGGTTCACCCCGGTGAACTGGCCCGAAACCTGGCCGGGGGACTGGATTGCGGGCCATCTGGACCGGGGCACCATCGGCTTTGATCCCTGGCTGCACAGCGAAGATGAAATCGCCCGTCTGAAGGAAACCGCCGGAAGCGGCATCACCCTTTTGCCCGTCGACGGGAACCCGGTTGATGCGATCTGGCAGGATCAGCCCGGCCCGCCGCAGGGGCGCGCCTTTGCCCATCCGGTCGCCCTTGCGGGGGAAAGCGGTGCCGCCAAACGTGCCCGCCTTGCCGCGGTGTTGCGGGCCGAAGGCCAGCACGCGGCGGTGCTGACCCTGCCCGACAGCCTGTGCTGGCTTTTGAACATCCGTGGCGCGGATGTGCCGCGCAACCCGGTGCTGCACGGGTACGGCATTCTGCACGACGATGCCCGCGTCAGCCTGTTTGCGGACCCGGCAAAATTCGATGCCGCAACACGGGCGCATCTTGGCCCCGAGGTGGCCCTTGCGCCGCCCGATGCCTTTCCTGCCGCACTGGATGCCCTGACCGGCCCGGTGCGGCTGGACCGCAGCTTTGCCCCCGTCGCCCTGCGCCAGCGGCTGGAGGCGGCCGGTATCGCCATTGTCTGGGGCGATGACCCCTGCCGTTTGCCGAAAGCCTGCAAGACCGAGGCCGAGATTGCCGCCACGCGCGGGGCGCACCTGCGCGACGGGGCGGCGATGGTGGAATTCCTGTGCTGGCTGGACACCGAGGCCCCAAAGGCCAGGCTGACCGAAATTGACGTGGTCCGCGCGCTGGAAGGGTTCCGGCGCGCCACCAATGCGCTGCATGACATCAGTTTTGACACCATCTGCGGGGCCGGACCGCATGGCGCGGTCATCCATTACCGCGTGACCGAAGGCACCAACCGCCGTCTGGGCAGGGACGAGCTTTTGCTGGTGGACAGCGGCGGGCAATATGTGGATGGCACCACCGACATCACCCGCACCATCGCCCTTGGGGACCCGGGGGATCAGGCCCGCATGGCCTTTACCCGCGTGCTGCAGGGCATGATCGCCATTTCCCGCGCCCGCTTTCCCCGGGGCCTTGCCGGGCGCGACCTTGATCCGCTGGCCCGCGCCGCATTGTGGCTGGCGGGGCAGGATTACGACCACGGCACGGGGCATGGGGTGGGGGCCTTTCTTTCGGTGCATGAGGGGCCCCAGCGGATCAGCCGCCTGTCCGAGGTGCCGCTGGAACCCGGCATGATCCTGTCGAACGAACCGGGGTACTACCGCGAAGGACAGTTCGGCATCCGCATTGAAAACCTGATCGTGGTGCAGGCGGCCCCTGACCTGCCCGGCGGCGATGACCGCAGGCAATACTGCTTTGAAACGCTGACCTTCGTGCCCATCGACCGCCGGCTGATCGATGTGGCCATGCTGTCTCCGGGCGAGCGGACGTGGCTGAACGCCTATCACGCTGAAACGCTGGCCAAACTGTCGCCGCGCCTGTCGGCGGGGGCCCGCGCCTGGCTGGAGCAGGCGGCGGCACCGCTTTGACATCCCCCCGGTCGCGGGGCAGTCTTGCCGCGCAGCAGGAAAAGGACACCCCCCATGGCCGATCACATCCGCATCCGCAAATCCGCAGGGACCTGGACCGTCCGCGCCGGCGGGGCCGTTCTGGGCGAAAGCCGCAATGCCCTGGAACTGACCGAAGGGTCGCGCCCGCCGGTGATCTACTTTCCACGCACCGATCTGGCGATGGCGATGATGGATGCCAGCCCCACCACATCGGCCTGCCCCTGGAAGGGCAAGGCAAGCTATTATTCCATCGCCACGGAATCCGGGACCATCCGCGATGCCGCCTGGTCCTATGAGGCCCCAAAGGCCGGGATGGAAGCCATTGCGGGCCACCTGGCCTTTTACCCCGACAAAGTGACGGTCGAACAGCTTTGATCCGATCCGCCGATCATGATCCGTCTCACCGGTCTTTCAACCGCTGCAGGCCGCGCCAATGCTGAATTCCCCTGACGGCTTTTCGGGCCGCTTCGTACAGGCCTGGGGCAGGCGCGATGCCGCAGCCCTTGCTGCGCTTTGTGCCGAAGACGCCGAAATGCTGACGATTACCGGCCTGTGGTGCGAAGGGCGTCCGCGCATTCAGGAAATCCTGCAGGCCGAACTTGACGGGGCCTTTGTCCAGTCGCGGCTTGTGACCGGCAAGGGGCGGCTGCGCCCGCTTGGCCCGGGCGCGGCCTTGCTGACGCAGCGCTTCGTGCTCAGCGGTATTCTGGATGCCGAAGGCCGTGATGCGGGGCGTGTCGGGGCCATGCTCAGCGCCGTCCTGCTGGCCCGCGCCGAAGGCTGGCAGGCGGCCACGCTGCATTTCGTGGCTTTGTCGGGTTGATCAGCCGCCCAGCAGCGCCCGTGCCGCCTGACGCGCGGCCTCTGTCACCGTATCGCCTGCCAGCATGCGGGCGATCTCGTCCACCCGGTCCGCCGGGCCAAGCGGCGTGACGGTGGACGTGGTCATGCCATCGCACACCCGCTTTTCCACCCGCCAGTGATGCGCGCCCCGTGCGGCCACCTGGGGGGAATGGGTCACGACCAGCACCTGCGCGCCGCTGGCCAGCGCCTGCAATCTGCGCCCCACGGCATCGGCGGTGGCACCGCCCACACCCCGGTCGATCTCGTCGAAAATCAGTGTCAGCCCGGCACTGCCGCGCGTGAGGCACACCTTCAGTGCCAGCAGAAAGCGCGACAGTTCCCCCCCCGAGGCGATGCGGTTGAGCGGCCCGGCAGGCGCCCCCGGATTGGTCGCGACGGAGAAGGTCACCTGATCCTGCCCCTCTGGCCCCGCCTCGCCTGCGGTTACCTCTGTGGCAAAGACGGCGCGCTCCATCTTCAGGGGCGCAAGCTCGGCCGCCATGGCCGCATCCAGCCGCCCTGCCGCCTTGCGGCGGGCGGCGGTTGCTGCGGCGGCTGCGGCGGCGTATTGTGCCTCGGCCTCGGCCACGGCGCGGCCCATCACCGCCAGGTTCCCGGCCCCCCCATCGAGGGCGGCCAGCCGCGCACGAAGCCTGTCGGCGAACCCGCCCAGATCATCGGCAAGCACAGCGTGCTTGCGCGCCAGTGCGCGGATTGCAAACAGCCGCTCTTCCACCCTCTCCAGATCGGCCGGGTTGAAATCCAGCCCGCGCAGTGCGGACTCGATGCCTGCCTGTGCCTCGCCCAGTTCGGTCAGGGCCCGGCCAAGCGCCGCCAGCGGCCCGTCCAGTGCGCCATCCGCGCGGCCTGCCGCCGCATCCAGCCAGCGCTGCGCATCGATCATCAGCCGTTCGGCACCCTCGTCAGACAGCGCGGCATGGGCGCGCATGATGTCCTGACGGATTTTTTCCGCCCCCTGCATCAGGCGGCGGCGCGCATCCAGCGCGGCTTCCTCGCCCGGTTGCGGATTCAGCCTGTCCAACTCGGCCACGGCGTGGCGCAGATAATCTTCCTCGGCGCGCGCTGCCGCAATCGCCGCCCCGGCCTCGGCCAGCCGCCGGCGCGCCTGCCCCGCCGCCGCCCAGGCGGCGCGCAGCGGACCAAGATCCAGTCCGGCATAGCTGTCCAGAAGCTGGCGATGCCCGCGCGGGTTCAATAGACCCCGGTCATCCTGCTGGCCGTGCAGTTCCACAAGCGTATCGGACAGGGCGCGCAGGGCCTCTGCCGTGGCGCGCCGGTCGTTGATGAAGGCGGTCTTGCGGCCATCGGCCATGTTGATCCGGCGCAGGATCAGCTCATCCTGCGCCTCGATCCCGGCATCATCCAGCACAGCGCGCGCCGGATGACCGGACGAAAGATCGAAGACAGCGGTCACTTCGCCCTGTGCGGCACCTGCGCGCACCAACTCGGCCCGGCCCCGCCAGCCCAGCACAAAGCCCAGCGCATCCAGCAGAATCGATTTGCCCGCCCCGGTCTCGCCTGTAAGCACGTTCAGCCCCGGCTCGAACCCAAGGTCCAGCCGGTCGATGATCAGCATGTCGCGGATGTGCAGCCCGCGGAGCATTCCCTGCGCCCCGCCGCGCTAAAGCCACTCGCCGCGGATAACCTGGCGGTAGACGGAATTGAGCCAGCTGTTGCCCTGCGCCTGCGGGCTGAGGCCCTTGCCGGTCAAAAGCAGATAGGCATCGTCATAAAACGGGCTGGACCGGAAGTTGTAGCCAAGAATTGCGCCGGCCGTCTGTGCCTCGTCCGTCAGACCCAGGGCCAGGTAGCTTTCCACCAGCCGCATCAGCGCTTCGGGCGTGTGGGTCGTGGTCTGATACTGTTCCACCACCACGCGGAACCGGTTGATCGCCGCCGCGTAATGCTGCCCTTTCAGGTAATAGCGGCCGATCTCCATTTCCTTGCCGGCAAGGTGATCATAGGCCAGATCGAACTTGAGCATCGCCGAACGCGCATAATCGCTGTCGGGATAAAGCTCGATCACTTCGCGCATGCCCTGCAGCGCCTGAAAGGTCAGACCCTGATCGCGTCCGACCTCGTCGATCTGGTCGTAATAGGACAGCGCCAGCAGATACTGGGCGTAAGGCGCATCCTCATCGGTCGGATAGCTGTCCAGATAGCGCTGCGCGGCTGCGCGCGCCTCTTCATAGGCCCCGGCCTTGTGATGGGCGAAGGCCTGCATGATCAGCGCGCGCTTTGCCCATTCCGAATAGGGATAAAGCCGCTCCACTTCCGAGAAATACCTGATGGCCTGGTCGGGCCTGCGGTCATTCTCAAGCTCGAACTCGCCACGCTTGTAGATTTCCTCGGGGGTGAAATTCTCCAGCGGCGGTTCCCTGTTGCCACCAAGGCCACCGGCGCAGGCGGAAAGAGAACCGGCCAGCAGAACCGCACCGATCCAGCGCGCCCCGGAAGTACCGCCTGTCATCTGCGCTCACCTCAAACGATCCGCTTTTCCCGAAACGCCCTGCGTCCCGGCATTCTTTCCTGCGTCCTAGCACAGTTGTTTGGGGTGCGCAAAATGCCATCTGCCGCCGTGTCACAGACGTGACGTCCGGTTCAGGCCCGGGTCGGAAGATCAGGCAAAGCGACGCCCGCCCCGGGAAGTTTCCGTCCGGCCTGGGCACCGCACTCCACCATCCGGAATGCCTCGGGGCGCGCAAACAGCGCCCGCAACAGACGGTTGGTCAGCGCATGTCCTGCACGGATGCCGGTGTAACGGCCCAGAATCGGCCCCCCCGCAAGGGAAAGGTCCCCCATCGCATCCAGCATCTTGTGGCGGACCGGCTCATCTTCATGGCGCAGACCGCCCGGGGTCAGAATTCGGTCGCCTTCGATCACAACGGCATTGTCCAGCGTGCCGCCCAGGGCCAGGCCGCGCGCGCGCATCTCGACCACATCCTGCTGGCGGCAGAAGGTCCGGCTGTTGCACAGTTCGCGCACGAAGGCCCCGTTCGCCATGCTCAGCGCCTTGGCCTGCGTCCCGATCGCCGCATCCGCAAAGTCGATGCGGAAATCGATCTCCATCATATCCGACGGATCAAGCCTGGCCATCGCATCGCCTTCGCGCACTTCGACGGATTTCAAAATCCGGACGGCATGGACAGGGGCGGTCTGTTCCTGCAGGCCGCGCGCCAGAAATGCCTTGACGAACGGCTCGGCGCTGCCGTCAAGTATCGGCACTTCGCCGGCATCGATCTCGATCAGCGCATTGTGGATGCCACATCCCGCCAGCGCCGCAAGGACATGTTCGACGGTGGAAACAGTGGCCCCGGCCGCATTGCCCAGAAGCGTGCAAAGCCGTGACGGGATCACGCAATCCCAGCGGGCGGGAACCAGCGGGTCGATGTCGGCAAGGTCGGTCCGCCGGAAGCGGATGCCGTGATCGGCCGGAGCCGGGTTCACCACCATCCGTACCGCAGCGCCCGAGTGAAGCCCGACACCCGTAAAGACAACCGCAGATTTCAGCGTGTGTTGCACGTCATTCCCTTCAGCGATGCGGATGAAATCCTTCCGCCTTTTCGCCGGTTTCAGCTAAGCGCGGGGCGGGTCAATCACAACTCACTCTTTGTGACGGCCTGTAACATGCACCGCAACACCTGGCAGCTTTCCGCCATCGGCCCGGCAACCCTATGTTCTTGAATTAAAAAAAGGCCCGGCAAGCCGGACCTTCCTTTCGAATTGGTTACCGAAGATCAGTTTGCCTGGCGCCGCAGGAAGGCGGGAATTTCAATGCGCTCGTCATCTGAACCGGGCTCTGGGTCGTCATCATATCCCCCGGCAGGCGGCTTCGGGCGTGCGGGTGCGGCGGGCTCGGAATTGCCGGACATGCGGTTGATCAGCGATCCGATCCCGAAACGCGGCTTCTCGGCCGCTTTCGGTGCGGCCGCCGCACGGGCCTGTGGCGCGGCACCTGCCGCAGGACGCAAGGAAGATCTGCTGGCCGCCGCCTGCAGACGCGCAAGAGCCTCGGGCGAAGGCTGCCCGATACCGCGCGCGCGGGGGGCGACGAAGGCGGTCGGATCGCTTTCGGACCCGGCCGGGGCAGATGCATGGGCCCTGGGTGCCGCCTGTGGCGCCTGCGGACGGTAGGCGGGCGGGGGCACATCTTGCCCGGCCGTTTCGTCAAAGTATTCTTCTGGCCGGTCCCCGGCGGCGGCTTCAAACAGCGACGGCCCCGGGTCGGCAGGCGGTGCCAGGCGCTGATCCGGGCGCAGGCTCATGCGCGGCTCCCGGCGCGGGTCGGGCGCATTTGCGGTGACCGGCGGCTGTACGGGCTGCGCCGGGGCCAGCGGGGCCGCCATCGACCGGCGCGCCACGGGCGCATCGGCACGACCTGCCGTACCCGCGTCAATGCCGGTTGCCACGACCGACACGCGGATCGCCCCTTCCATATTGGTATCCAGTGTCGATCCGACGATGATGTTCGCGTCGGGATCGACCTTTTCGCGGATGATGTTCGCGGCCTCGTCCAATTCGAACAGGGTCAGGTCATAGCCGCCCGTGATGTTGATCAGAACGCCCTTGGCACCATGCAGGCTGATCTCGTCCAGCAGCGGGTTGGCAATGGCCTTTTCTGCGGCCTGCACGGCCCGGTCTTCACCGCGCGCCTCGCCGGTGCCCATCATGGCCTTGCCCATTTCGTCCATCACCGCGCGCACATCGGCGAAATCAAGGTTGATCAGGCCGGGGCGCACCATCAGGTCGGTCACGCCCTTGACGCCCTGATAGAGCACATCGTCAGCCATCGCGAAGGCTTCGGTGAAGGTGGTCTTTTCGTTGGCCAGACGGAACAGGTTCTGGTTCGGGATGATGATCAGCGTATCGACAACCTTCTGCAGCGCCTCGACACCCTCTTCGGCCTGCCGCATCCGCTTGGCACCCTCGAACTGGAAGGGCTTGGTCACGACGCCCACGGTCAGCACGCCCAGTTCGCGTGCCGCCTGCGCAATGATCGGCGCAGCCCCGGTGCCGGTGCCGCCACCCATTCCGGCCGTGATGAAGCACATATGCGCCCCCGCCAGATGGTCGACGATCTGCTCGATGGATTCTTCGGCGGCTGCGGCCCCCACGGTCGGGCGCGCCCCGGCACCCAGACCTTCGGTGACGCGAAGACCGATCTGGATGGTCGCGTTGGCGCGGCTTTGCGTCAGCGCCTGGGCGTCCGTGTTGGCAACAACGAATTCGACACCTTCAAGGTTCTTGTCGATCATGTTGTTGACGGCATTCCCGCCTGCCCCGCCGACACCGAAGACCGTGATCCGGGGCTTCAGCTCTTCCCTTTCCGCATTCATCACAAAGTTCAGTGGCATTGCCGATCCGCCTGTTCCTGTTGCCCCGGTCGCGATTTTCGGGCGCCTCTGCCAGTGCCCGTCAAGGGTTTTCCCCAAAATTGCCCGATTCTACCCACAGATGGGCATAAGGTCACGAGAAAAACGCGTATTGTCCATAAAATACGGGCACGGGAACAGTATTTTCCGGGGTGTTTCGCGGGTGGTGCCGCCCCGGTTGTCACCAGTTATCGCGGAACCAGCGGATCGCACGCTTGAGCGACCGTGCGGGCATGCGTTCGCCGGGAATGTCGAAGTCCCACCATTCATCCTGCGGATGGGCCGCAAACAGGCACAGGCCGACTGCGGCTGCAAAGGCCGGGCCTGTCGTTGCCTGGGGCAGCCCCTGCACCCGCAGCGGACGCCCCAGCCGGACGCGCTGGCCCAGAATCCGCGCGGCAAGGCCGTCAAGCCCGGGGATCTGGCTTGCCCCGCCCGTCAGCACGATCTGCTGGCTTGGCAGGCAATCAAAGCCCGCCGCATCCAGCCGCATGCGCACCTCTTCCAGGATTTCCTCGACGCGCGGGCGCATGATGCCGATCAGCTCGGTGCGGCTGACAGACCGGCGGTCTTTTTCCCAATCGCCGGAATCGCCGCCCGTCTCGATCATCTCGCGGTCATCCATGCCCGTCGCCTGGACGCCGCCGTGCCGGGTCTTCATGCGTTCGGCCACCGCGACCGGCACCTGCAGCCCCTTGGATATATCCGATGTCACATGGTCGCCGCCCATGCGCACCGCATCGGCATAGATCATGTGCTTCTTGATGAAGATCGACAGGCCCGTGGACCCGCCCCCCATGTCGATGCAGGCCGCGCCCAGCTCCTGCTCGTCCTCGACCAGCGAGGAAACCCCCGCGACATAGGCCGACGATGCGATGCCGGCCAATTCCAGGTCGCAGCGCTTGATGCAGTAGAGCAGGTTCCGGATGACCGATGCCTCGACCGACAGAAGGTGCATGTCGCAGGCCAGACGGTTGCCGATCTGCCCCCGCGGGTCGCCCAGGCCGGACCGGTGATCGAGGGCAAAGTTCACCGGCTGCGCGTGCAGCACCTCGCGGCCATCCCCGATATCGGGGACCTCACAGGCGGACAGAACGCGTGCAACATCCTGTTCGGTCACGACGGAATCCTGCAGCTCCCATTCCCCGGCCAGGCCGTAGCTGCGCGGCTCTGCCCCCGAAAAACAGACGATCACATGATCGACCCGCACATTCGCCATCTTCTGCGCGGCCTGCACGGCGGTGCGGATCGCACGTTCGGTTTCGTTCATCACGCTGATTTCGCCAAAGCGCACGCCGCGCGACCGTGTGGTGGCCGCGCCGATCACCCGAAAGCCCGACTGGCCCGCCATCGGCCCCACGCCGTCCGCCTCGCGCAGGCGGTCCGGCCCGTCAAAGCGCAGGATCAGGCAGGCGATCTTTGATGTGCCCACATCCAGAACGGCAATCACGCCGCGCTGCATGGCGGCACGGCGCATGTTCCGCATGGCGCGCTGCGACTGGTAAAGGTCGGTCATAGGGAACTTGCTCCGGTTTCAACGCCTTGCGGGGCGCGCAGGATGGTCATCGCATCCGGTGCCAGACGCAGCACGGGACGGTCCTTGTTGCGCAGATCGACCGCCGTCACATCGCGCGCCAGCAGCGCCTCTGCCTTGTCAAGCGCCATCACCCGCTCCAGCGCCGGAACCGGATCCGTTTCGGGCAGCAGAATGCGCTGGTCGCGGTCCAGAACGATGTCCCAGCGCCGCTCGCCCATGCGCACCAGGCCGCGCAGACGCGGCTGGATCGGCCCGGCAGCGGCCAGCAGCGCCAGCGCCTCGGGGACAGCCGCATTGGCCCCTTCCCCGGCAATCACCGGCAGGTCGGGCCGGTCCATGCGGGAAAAGACCCGCGACACGCGGCGGCCCTCGATGTCCAGCAGCGAAAGTTCCGCCGGCGTCCGCCAGATGACCACGGGCAAGCGTTCGGTGACTGTCACCTGCAGAACGTTGCCGGACCGCACCCGCAGGTCGGCGTCCGCCACGGCGTCCATCTCTTCAATCCTTGCCGCCGCCGCCTCCATGTCGATCTCAAGTGACGACAGCGGGAACTTCAGCGCCAGCCTGGACCGGATCGCTTCGGCCAGCACGGGCGAGGCACCGTCAATCGCCAGAAGGTTCACCTGAAACTCGGGCCGTTCCCCGACCGCCGTCCAGGCGCTTTCCCAGGTCCGGGCAATTTCGGCCCGCCGGATGTCGTCCGACAGGTACAGCCCGGCGCTGAATGTCACCGTGAAAACGGGAAGACCGACGCGCAGCATCGACCGGAACAGCGGGGTCAGCCACAGCCGGTGCATCCGGTAGGCGGCGCGGCTTGGGGCCGGATCGCGCAGCAGCACCGCATCGGGTTTCAGCGGTCGCACGAGGCATCCTCCACGATCCAGCGGCACAGCTCGGGAAAGCGGATGCCGGCAAACCCCGCCTGTTCGGGCGACAGCGATGTCGGCGTCATCCCGGGCTGGGTATTGGTTTCCAGCAGGATCAGACCGTCCAGCCCGCGCGTCTCGTCCCAGCGCAGGTCGGTGCGGCTCAGCCCCCGGCACCCCAGCGTGACATGGGCGCGCAGCGCATAGTCCAGACAGGCCTCGGTGACGGGGGCGGGCAGTGCTGCGGGCAGGATGTGGCGCGACCCGCCGGGCGTGTATTTGGCGTCATAGTCATACCAGCCGCTGGTCACGATGTCGGTCACGCAAAGCGCGCGGTCCCCCATGACCGTAACGGTCAGCTCACGCCCCGGCGCATAGGCCTCGACCATCACCACATCGGGCATGCCATCAGACAACTGCGGCGGCGCATTGGCCGACTGCCGCACGATATAGACGCCGACCGATGATCCTTCGTTGTTGGGTTTCACCACATAGGGCGGCGGCATGACATGGCGCGCGCGCACCTCTGCCGCGCGGGCCAGGCGGCCGGCCACGACCGGCAGGCCGGCGGCCACATAGGCATCCTTCGCCCGCGTCTTGTCCATGGCAAGTGCCGAGGCGAGCACGCCCGAATGGGTATAGGGGATGCGCAGCCATTCCAGAATGCCCTGCACACAGCCATCTTCGCCCCAGCGGCCATGCAGGGCGTTGAAGCAGACATCGGGCTTGATCGCGTCAAGACGCGCGGGCAGGTCAAGACCTGCGTCCACCTCGATCACCCTGTCATACCCTGCCTCCCGCAGGGCGGCGGCGCATGCGCGCCCCGTGACCAGCGACACCTCCCGCTCTGCGGAAAGTCCACCCATCAGCACCGCCACCTTGGGGGCTGCCCTGCCCGACATGCCCGCAACCGCCTTTGTCCAGGCCTTTGGCCCGTTATTCTTGGTCTTGCGCCGCCGGATCTCCGACGCGCATGATTTCCCATTCTAATGTGAAACCGCTGTGATCGAAAACCCTTTTTCTGACCCTTTCGCCCAATTCTTCCAGATCGGCGGCGGTAGCGCCCCCGGCGTTGATCAGGAAATTGGCATGCTGCTGGCTGATCTGCGCCCCGCCCAGCCGCGCGCCGCGCATCCCGGCGGCATCGATCAGCGTCCAGGCCTTGCGGTCATGGCTGTCGCCGGGCTGGCCGGTGCTGGAAAACCCCGCCGGATTGCGGAAGGTGGACCCTGCGCTGCGGTCCTTGGTGGGCTGGCTGGCATCGCGCCGGGCGATCTGGCCGGCCATCCGCGCCGCCAGCGCCGCCGGGTCGCCGGGGGGGGCGCGGAACGTGGCCTGCACCAGCACCGCGCCCTGCGGCAGGGTGCTGTGGCGGTAGCCCAGGTGCAGGTCCCGCGCCGCAAGGGTCAGCGTTTCGCCTTGGCGGGTGACAAGGCGCACCTCTGTCAGATGATCGGCCACATAGCTGCCATAGCACCCGGCGTTCATCCGCACCGCCCCGCCGATGCTGCCCGGGATGGTGCGCAGAAAGGTCAGGTCCCGCCCCGCCTCTGCCGCCGCCCGCGCCACATGCGCATCCAGCGCCGCCGCCCCGGCCACCACAAGGTCGCCGTGAACCTGGATGCCGTTGAAGCCCCGCCCCAGCCGGATCACCACCCCCCGGATGCCGCCATCGCGCACGATCAGGTTGCTGCCCAGGCCGATGGGAAAAACCGGCACCGCCGGGTCCAGATCGTGCAGGAAACCGGCAAGATCGGCCTCGTCCGCCGGCTGGAACAGCCAGTCCGCCGGGCCGCCGACGCGCAGCCAGGTCAGGTCGGCCAGGGGGCGGCCGGCGGTCAGCGTGCCGCGCGGGGTGGGAAGGGGGGTCATGTGACCGGCCCCGCAGGCGCGCGCCAGCCGCGCCCCCAGAGAACCGGCTGAAAACGCTCCGGGGGAGCGTTTTCACGGTCCGATTGCCGAAGGGCGCAAGCCCGCAGGCAAGGGGCTCTCCACGAGGCTGACGCCAGTAATCCGGCCGCGCCGGCCTGGGCGGGCGCGGAACGCGCCTGCCTCCCCCAGAGGACCGTCTGAAAACGCTCCGGGGGAGCGTTTTCACGGTCCGATTGCCGAAGGGCGCAAGCCCGCAGGCAAGGGGCTCTCCACGAGGCTGACGCCAGCAATCCGGCCGCGCCTGCCTGGGCTGGCGCGTTAACGCGCCTGCCACGGGCAGGGAGGCGCGGCCGGATTTGACGCGGGTCAAATCCGGCAAGAAGGAAGGGTGCGCCATTTGGTGACGGGGTGATTTGATCAGGGTTTGGCTTGGCTTTTGGCAAGTTCGACTGCCCCCTTGATGGCGTCAGACCCAAGTTTCGGCACAAACACCAAGGTTGCGGCGGCGACGCTGGCCAGTGCCGGAAGGCCGAGTGTCACCATCAAGGCAGCGCTGCAACCGATAAGTCCAACCTGGCATGCTCCCTTTCCGGCGCTCCAAATCCCTTCGACAACTTCTTCCGCCTTGATGCGGGGCAAATCGCCGAGTTTCTTCATGTAAACTCTTGCAAGCCCCTCAACGTCCCGCGCCTGAATTTCCTTTGCCGGGCCTTCTGCCGGAACGGCAGCGCGCATTTGCAAGACAGCCTCGGCCAGAAAGGACAGCGTCCGGATCATGCGCCGGGCTTCCTCGGCCTCGTCATCCGTCTGATGGTTGCGGGATTGCAGGCGGGCGATTTCAAGCGCGATGAATCCTTCGACCGCATCGAAGGTCGGGGGCAGGGCAACCCGGTTCAGCGACAGGGCGGCTTGAACCTGTTGAATTGTCGGCCGTGGCGCGGCCGGAAGACCGGCAAGGTCCTGGGCAACCTCCCCTTTCCCTTTTTCTTGATCAGCGCGCCTTTTCAGCATCGCCTCAATAATCGGATGCACCCTGTCCGGCCCGCCCTTCCAATCCTTGGCCGGGATCAGGGCGATGTCGTACAGCAGGGGCCAGTCCTGCGGGCGGCCTGCAAGGGCGTTTTCATAGAACTGCGTCCAGAAGGCCCAGACGGGGCCGCCTGCCTGTGCCCACTCCTGACGGGTCTGCGCCCAGGCATCCGCAATCCGTTCCGGCACGGGGCCGTCCCACAGCGGAAGGGTGAACGGATCGCCGCCCGCCTCCAGCGTCGCGCAGTCCATTCTGACACTCGGCCAAAACGCGGCGGCGTAGGCGGTGGCTTCGGTGGCGAAAACAGCGAAGGTGGTGGCGAAGGCGGTGGCGGTGGTGGGTTCGACGGCGATGGCGAATGAGGAAATGGCGAGCTCGATCCGGCCACCGGGATAGGCGGCGTCGGTGTAGGCAGCGTCGGCGGCGGCGGCGGCGGCGGCGACCTCGGGGGCTGGATAACTGCGCGCAACACCCGAGATCAGCAAAAGCCGCAAACTCATCAGCGCTGTCAAACCGCGTTTCCGCGCCCAGTCCTCGCCAAGCCTGTTCCAAAACAACGGTGCCACCCGCATCGCGGCGCGGTGCACGATGCACACCTTATCTTCCCGGCTCCGACCGCTCAGCCAAGCGTCAAGCGTTTCCCAGTCTTCGATACCCGCAACCTTACCCATGCCCCGAGGATCACCGCAGCCCGCGTCCAAGGCAAGCGCAAACGCGCGCTATTCCGCCGGTTCCTGCGCCCCGTCCCGCCGCCACAGGCGGCGCGCAAGGGGCACCACAGGCCAGCGCAGCATCATGGCGCCCCCGGCCAGTGCCAGCATCCCCCACAGCGGGCCGTTCTGCCAGGTCACCCAGCCCAGCAGTGGTATCCCGGCGGCGATCAGCGCCACAACACCCGGCCAGTGATAGCGGCGCGGCGTCATTGCGACAACGCTGGCGATGATCGCCCAAAGACAGGCCAGCGTCAGCGATGCGGTCATGCCATCAGTTCCCCCGAAGGGCAGGCTATCCGACAGGGCACCGGGCAGGCGAGCGGTCTTTTTGGACAGGGCCGCCCGGTCAACCCTGTGCCTCCAGCCGCTGCGGCAGGGCATTGGCCCAGGCCGAAATCGTGCCCGCGCCGAGGCACACCACCATATCGCCGGGCCGCGCCTGTTCGCGCACCAGGCGCGCCAGATCCGCCTCGTCCACCACAGCGCGGGCGTGGCGGTGGCCATGGGCGATCAGCCCAGCCACCAGATCATCGCGGCTGGCCCCGGCAATGGGGTCTTCCCCGGCGGCATAGACATCGGCAATCGCCACCACATCGGCGTCGTTGAAGCAGGTGCAGAAATCCTCGAACAGGCCGGACAGCCGGGTATAGCGGTGCGGCTGGTGCACGGCGATCACCCGGCCTGCCGTCGCCTGCCGCGCCGCCTTCAGCACGGCGGCAATCTCGACCGGGTGGTGCCCGTAATCATCGATGACGGTCACACCCCCCAGCACCTCGCCCACCTTGGTAAAGCGCCGGTTGACCCCGCCAAAGGCCGCCAGCGCCGCGCGGATGTCGGTCGTCGTCATGCCCAGCTCGCGTGCCACCGCCACCGCCGCCAGCGCGTTCGACACGTTGTGGTCGCCCGGCATCGGCAAGGTACAGCTTTCAATCCTTGAACCTTGCCCCTCGTTCTGAAGCATGATGTCAAAGAAAGCCTTGCCGTTTTCGAACCTCAGCCTCGTTGCCCGCACATCGGCCTGCGCGTTGAAGCCGAAGGTGACGATGCGGCGGTCGGTCACGCGGCCCACCAGCGCCTGCACCTCGGGATGGTCGGTGCAACACACCGCCAGCCCGTAGAAGGGCACGTTGGAGACAAAGTCGAAGAACCCCTTCCGCAGCGCCTCAAAGGTGCCCCAGTGGTCCATATGCTCGGGGTCGATATTGGTCACGATCGCGATGGTCGCGGGCAGGCGGTTGAAGCTGCCGTCGCTTTCATCCGCCTCGACCACCATCCATTCCCCGGCCCCGGCCCGCGCGTTCGACCCATAGGCATGGATCACCCCGCCGTTGATCACCGTGGGGTCAAACCCGCCCTTGTCCAGCAGGGTTGCAACCATCGTCGTCGTCGTGGTCTTGCCATGGGTGCCGGCGACGGCGATGTTGGATTTCAGGCGCATCAGTTCTGCCAGCATTTCCGCCCGGCGCACGACGGGAAGCTTGCGGCGACGCGCCTCTTCCAGTTCGGGGTTGCCCGGCCTGATGGCCGATGACACCACCACCACGGCGGCAGCGCCCAGATTTTCCGCCCGCTGCCCTTCAAAGACCGTGGCCCCCAGCCCCGCCAGCCGGCCGGTGATGCCGGACGCTTTCGTATCCGACCCCTGAACGCGGTAGCCCAGCGTCATCAGCACCTCGGCAATGCCCGACATGCCGATGCCGCCGATCCCGACGAAATGGATCGGGCCCAGTTCGCGGGGAAGTTTTGTTGCCGCACTCATGCCGCCTCTTTTCCTGCCAGACGTTCGACCAGGGCCACCAGACGGGCGGTCGCATCGGGCCGCCCCTGCCCCAGGGCGGCCAGCGACATCTGCATGGCCACCGCGGGCCGGGTCAGAACCGCCGCGATGTGGCCCGACAGTGTCGCGGCGTCAAGCTGCGCCTCGGGCACAAGAATGGCCGCGCCCGCCTCAACCAGACCTCTTGCGTTGGCCGTCTGCTCGTCACGGATGGCTGCCGCAAGCGGCACCAGGATCGACGGCCGCCCGATGACGGAGATATCCGCGATCGAAGAGGCACCCGCCCGCGAGATCACCAACTGCGCTTCGCAAAGACGGCGCGGAACATCGGTGATGAACGGCACGACGTCGGCCATAACGCCGGCTGCCTGATAGGCGCTTTCGACGCGGGCGATATCCTCGGTCCGTGCCTGGTGTGAGATGCGAAGGTGACGGCGGATGTCCCCCGGCAGCAGGGAAACGGCCGCAGGCACCACGTCCGACAGCACCTTGGCGCCCTGGCTGCCGCCGATCACCACAATGCCCATGGGATAGTCGCCCGGCGGAATATAGCCTGCCCCGGCCCGCTCCAGCACCGCCGCCCGCACCGGATTGCCGGTGTGAATCCCCTCGACCCCCGCAGGCAGGGCGGTGGGCCAGGTGCCGCAGGCGACCGCATCGACACGGCGGGCAAAGACCTGGTTCACACGCCCCAGAACGCCGTTCTGTTCATGGATCATCCGCCGCCGCCGCAGGATCACCGCCGCCGCCAGCGCCGGGATCGACGGATAGCCGCCGAACCCCACCACCACATCGGGCCGGTCGCGCAGCTGCGCCAGAACGGCCGCGCCCACCCCCGCCGCGATCCGAAAAGGCACCATTGCCTTTGCCACAAGCCCGCCGCGCGCAAAGGTGGCCGATGCCACCTGATCCACCGCCACCGCCCGGGGAAACCCCCCGGCAAAGCGCGCGCCGCGCGCATCGGTCGAAAGCCTGACCCGCCAGCCCCTGGCGATCATCGCCTCGGCCAGCGCCTGCGCGGGAAACATGTGCCCGCCGGTCCCCCCGGCGGCGATCAGCAGCAGCGGCGCGGCCACGCCCTATCGCCCCCGCTTGAACAGGATATCGCCGATCTGCCCCTGCGGGCGCGACCGCGTAAAGGCCAGCATCATGCCCACCGTGATCCCGGCGGCAATCACCGAAGACCCGCCGTAGCTGATGAAGGGCAGCGTCATGCCCTTGGCCGGCAACAGCCGTACGGCGACGCCCATGTTGATCATCGCCTGTACGCCGAAGATGCAGGCCAGGCCCGCGCCCGCCAGCCGGATGAAGGGATCGCGTTCCTTCATCAGCCTGAACAGCGATCGTGCCGTGACCGTGGCATAAAGCGCGATGATCACGAGCACCAGGATCAGCCCGTATTCTTCCGCCGCGACCGCGATGATGAAATCGGTATGGGCATCGGGCAGCGACCATTTCACCTGCCCCTCGCCAATGCCGACGCCGAAAAAGCCGCCCTCCTGAATGGCGTTGGCGGCATAGCCCAGCTGCGTGCGCGGATCGATGTCGGGCGTCAGGAACCCGTCGATGCGCCGCGCGAAGTGATCGGATGCGGAATAGGCAAACATCGCCCCGGCACCGGTCAGCGCCAGGATGGTCGCGATCAGCACGATGGGCGCACCGGCCACGAAATACATCACGCCCCAGCCGAACAGCACCAGCGCGGCCTGCCCGAAATCCGGCTGCATCGCCAGAAAGCCCATGATCACGACGGCCAGCACAAAGGAAACCGCCTTGCCCGGCGGCCCGTTCGGATGCGCGGCGGCCGAGATCAGCCAGGCGCAAAGGATCACGAAGAACGGCTTGAGGAATTCCGAAGGCTGGACCGAACCGAAACCCAGCGAGAACCAGCGCACCGCGCCCTTGCCGTAATCGGTGCCGAACAGCGGCAGCAGCGCCAGCGCGGCAAAGGCCGGCACAAAGCCCAGCACGGCCAGCCTTCGCACCAGATGGGGCGACATCATCGAGGTGCCCAGCATCGCCAGAATGGCCAGCCCGCCGAAGGCCACCTGCCGCTGCACATAGTGGAACGGTTCCAGCCCGTTGCGTGTGGCCAGCGGCACGCTGGCCGCCAGACCCAGAAGCAGGCCGATGCCGAACAGCATGAGGATGCAGGTCAGCGACCATTTGTCGATCGTGCGCCACCACCGCGGCAACACCGGCTCGCCCACACGCGCGGGCATGGAGCCATGGACCATCTCAGTCATAGATAACGCCTGTTCTTTTCCGCCGGGCCTGCCCGCCCGGCTTGCTGCCCCGATCCGCCCGTTATCCGGGTCTGGCAGGCAGACTAGCCGAGTTTGCGGGATGTGGCTAGGGGCGGGATGGGGCTGACTCGCCGGTTCTGGCGACCCGTTTGCCACGGCGGCGCGTGCTGCGCCCGCAAACCGTATCTTGCCTGTGGCAGCCTGTGGGATAGACTGCGGCGCAAACGGACCTGCGGTGATGATGAACAGGCTGACCTCGATCGAATTCTGCGCGGGTGCCGGGGGGCAGGCGCTTGGTCTGGAGGCGGCGGGGTTTTCGCATCAGCTTCTGGTGGACAATGATCCTGACTGTGTCCGCACGCTGCGCCTCAACAGGCCGGAATGGCGGGTTGAACAGGCCGACATGCGCGATGTGTCCGTGCGGTCGTTCCGCAATGTCGATCTGCTTGCGGCGGGCCTGCCCTGCCCGCCGTTCTCGGTTGCCGGAAAACAGCTTGGCGAAAAGGATGACCGCAACCTGTTCGCCGATTCCCTGCGCCTGATTGCCGAGGCGGAACCGAAATTCGTGCTGATCGAAAACGTGCGCGGGTTTCTTGATCCGGTGTTTGCGGACTACCGGACGTTCCTGCGCCGCCGGTTTGAAAATCTGGGGTATCATGTGGACTGGAAGCTGCTTCAGTCCTCGCAGTTCGGCGTTTCGCAATTGCGCCCGAGGGTGGCCATCGTCGCGGCGCAAGATCGCTATTGGCCGCATTTCAGCTTTCCGCAGCCCGACGGGCTTACACCGCCCAGCGTTGGTGTTCTGCTGCGTGACCTGATGGGTGAAAACGGCTGGATGCACCTGGAAGACTGGGTGCAGACCGCGTCCGACATTGCCCCGACCATCGTCGGCGGGTCCAAGAAACATGGCGGCCCCGACCTTGGGCCGACCCGCGCCCGAAAGGCATGGGAAAAGCTGGGCGTAAACGGATCAACCATCGCCGATGCCGCCCCGCCGCCGGACCTGGCGGGCCGGCCGCGCCTGACCAACCGGATGGTCGCACGGATTCAGGGTTTCCCCGATACATGGGCCTTCCACGGCCGCAAGACCGCCTCATACCGCCAGATCGGCAATGCCTTTCCCCCGCCGGTCGCCAGGGCGCTGGGTATGCAGATCAGGTCAGCACTTGCACAGGCCGCAGACCTTGAGGGAAACCGCCGCTGCGCCGCCCTTTGAGAGTTTGCCGCAAGCGGGAGATCTGCAGATGGATCGTGGTAAAGGAGCACGGGCGAAACTGCGCGCCCATTTCCTTGGCAACATCGGGGTCATACTGACATCGGATGAACTTCGGGCGGTGTCCGGCGGGATCAGCGAATGGGCACGCCGTGTGCGGGAATTGCGGAATGAAGAAGGTTTCCAAATCCTCACCCATCACGACAGAAGTGACCTGAGGCCAGGCGAGTATCTGCTTGAAAATCCTGAACCCGTCCCGGCCTTTGAACGCACCATTTCCAAGGAAACGCGCGCCTATGTGCTGGACCGGAACGGCTTTACCTGCCAGCAATGCGGTGCGGTGGCGGGAGAGCAGCATCCGTATGACGCCACGCGCAAGACACGGTTGCAGATCGGGCATGTCATCGACAAATCGCAAGGCGGGTCGGATGAACCGGGGAACCTGCGTGCCTTATGTTCCGTCTGCAATGAAGGGGCCGCAAACCTGACACTTGACAGACCTTCGCTGCACAAGCTGCTGGTGCAGGTCCGCCGTGCCATGGCGCAGGATCAGCTTGAAGTCCTCAAATGGCTCCGGACGAAGTTCCCCTCGGCATGACGCGGGCACCATCAGCGCCCGCGTTCCCCGCCCATCCATGACAGGCTGTTGAGGCAGCATTGCGACCGCGTGTCGGGCGGGAAAATCCTGCCGATCCGTGAAAGGGGTTTGCCGTTCCGGGCGGACCCCGAAACGCAGCGCGTTCCCCCGCCCGATCAGGGGCCACGGGCCCGTAAAGACCCGTCATGCCCATGCCATGCAGCCCAGCGCCCCGCCCGGCGGGTGAAAAGCGCCCGGCGGGGGCGGGGCGGGTGCCGGCCGGTGGCTTTGGCCCCCGGCGGGCGTGCGTCCACGCGCAGCGCGCGACCGCACGGGGCACGGCCCGGCAGCGGTCACCTGCCACCCCTGCGCGCGGATGTCCCGGATCACCCCTGCACCCCCGCCCGCAGATTTTCCCGCTGTCGCCAAAATCCGTGCAATTGCGGGCGATCACCGCTATGCTGCGCCGCAGAAAAGGGGGTGCGCATGGGAAAAGTCATCACGATCGCGCAGCAGAAGGGCGGGTCCGGCAAGACGACGCTGGCGGTGAACCTGGCTGTCGCCTTTGCCCGCATGGGCCATTCCGTGGCCCTGCTGGATACCGATCCGCAGGGCAGTCTGGGCCGCTGGTTTCTGGCGCGGCGCGCGCGCCTGGCCGTGCCGGGGATGGAGATGTCAACGGCAAGCGCCTGGGGCGTGACCTATGAATGCGAAAAGCTGCGCAAGACGACGGATATCGTGATTGTCGATACCCCGCCAAAGGTTGATGCCGATCTTCGGCCTGCCCTGCGCGAGGCGGACCTGATCCTGATCCCGGTGGCGGCAAGCCACATCGATCTTTGGGCGGTCGAAGGGGTGATTGACCTCGCCGCGCGCGAGCACAGGCGCACCACCATCGTGCTGAACCGGACAAAGGCGGGCACGCGGCTGGCCGAAGAGGTGGCGCAGGCGGCGGCAGGGCTGGATGCCGGACTGGCCAGGACGCGCCTTGGCCACCGCGTGGCCTTTGCCGAAACCATGGGAACCGGGCTGGGTGTGCAGGAAGCGGGCAGATCCGCCGCCGGCAGCGAAGTGCAGGCGCTGGCCGACGAGGTTCTGGCGCTGCTTCAGGCCGATGGACCTTTGACGATCAGTACCCAGAAGGCGTAAATCCCGACGGCGCCGAACAGCAGCGCCCACAGGGCATTGCCCGTGACAATCTCGACAATCGCCCAGGCCAGCGGAAGAACGGCCGTCAGCCAGCGCCGCCAGACCGGCTTGAAGAACGGATGGTCAGGGTCAAGGAATTTTGAGGCCAATTTTCTGTTCACGCGGGTCAGGGCGGACGGGGCCGCAGGGTTTGCGCCCGCGAAACGGGCGTGCAAAAGGCAAGATAGGGCTGTTGCGCCACCGTTTCCACCCCGCCCGCATGATGCCGCCGGATGGGGTGGACCGGGCCCGCCCGCACCCGGGGTTGCCGTTGCGGTTCACCGGGTTCGGCTGTACGGTTTGATCGTGAGGGCAGAAAAGGGGCTTTGGATGGTGATCGGCAGTTTTCTGGCAACGGTGATTGTGGGTGCAATCGCGGGCTGGCTGGCGGGGCGCATTGTTGAAGGCTATGGTTTTGGCCTGGTGGGCAATATCGTGGTCGGCGTCGTCGGGGCCTTCATCGCCGCACTGATCCTGCCGCGCCTTGGGTTCAGCCTGGGCACGGGGCTGTTTACCGCCATCGTGAATTCCACGCTGGGCGCTGTCATCCTGCTGGTGCTGATCCGGCTTGTGAAGCGGGCCTGACGGGGGGGTGCAGGGCGGCCTGCAGGGTGGTTGAGTGTACGCACTGTTAACCGCCGCGCGGCACAGCGGTGCGAGCAAGCTTGGATTAAGTCTCACAGTCTTTCGATTGTATGTTGTCTGCTATTGATCATGGTGTTATGCGAAGGGCAGGAGGATTATCCTTCTGCCCTTCGTCCGTTTACCCCGCTCACTCGGGGCTGCGACATACAGCATAGGCAAAGTCCAGCAAATATCCTGTATGCCGGAAGGGAGGACTTCAGTCGAAAACTGATAGGTCCTCACCGCCACCGGAAGCGCCAACTTCCGGGGCAGTGTTTGTCGGGTCGCCTTCGGGCGACCCGGTTCTTGATTGCAGTGCAGCTTGCCACTTGCCGTCAATTTGCACGACCCGACCCTGTGCTTTGGTGCGCGACAGAGTCGAGCTTAGGGTCGTCTGCTGAAGGTCAGGACGCCACTCGCGTTGCATTGTTGAAAGCAAAGTGATTGTGTCCATTGGGCCAATCCTACCGAGCAAGTCAACAGCAGCGTCCGCAACGGTCATATCCTTAGTGGTGGAGGTTCGGTCGTACCCATCCTCTGGCCCCTTCTCATCTGACAACCCACCCAAACGCGCGAGCACACGTTCGGCGACCCGCAACTCATCAAGTTCCTTTGACGCGGAAGCAATCAATGCCTCAAGTTCCGCTGTGCGCGATTTGATGCGCTGCGCGTACCCAATCTTTGACATAGCAACCTCTTCAGCCCACGGGCTGCGGGCATGCCGAATCAATTAAACCGACTCACCGCGGCGCGCAAGAGCAAAGTTGATAGCGTTTGGTGTTTTTGCTGAATTCGCGCAAGTGCGGCTACCGCCGTCCCCCCCGTGACCGCTTCCCGCCCCGCATCCCGCCGCGCCCGCCGGTTGATCGCCCGGCCCGGGCTGAGGAGGCTTCAACCGCCTCTTCCACCGCAGACTGGCGCGCCATCGGGTCATCCGATACCGCCAGTTCCACCGCCTCCAGCCGCCGCACCTCGTCGCGCAAACGCGCGGCCTCTTCAAACTCCAGGTTTTCGGCGGCCTTGCGCATGGCCTGGCGCATCGCTTCCAGATGGGCGGCCAGGTTGGGGCCGACCATCGGGGTGTCAACCCTTGCAGTGACGCGGGCCATGTCTGTATCGGCCTGAAACAGCCCGGCCATGACATCGGCGATGTTCTTGCGGATGGTTTGCGGTGTGATGCCGTGTTCCAGGTTATAGGCCATCTGCTTTTCGCGCCGCCGGTCGGTTTCGCGGATCGCGCGTTCCATGCTGCCGGTCATCCGGTCGGCATACAGGATCACCCGCCCCTCGACATTGCGCGCCGCGCGCCCGATGGTCTGGATCAGCGAGGTTTCGGACCGCAAGAACCCCTCTTTATCCGCATCCAGAATCGCGACCAGCCCGCATTCGGGAATGTCCAGCCCTTCGCGCAGCAGGTTGATCCCGACCAGCACGTCAAAGGCCCCCAGACGCAGGTCGCGCAGGATCTCGATCCGCTCCATCGTGTCGATATCCGAATGCATGTAGCGCACCCGGATGCCCTGTTCATGCATGTATTCGGTCAGGTCTTCGGCCATGCGCTTGGTCAGGGTGGTGACCAGCGTGCGCAGGCCCGCCGCCGCCACCTTGCGCACCTCGTCCAGCAGGTCGTCAACCTGCATGTCCACGGGGCGGATCTCGACCTGCGGATCGACAAGGCCGGTCGGGCGGATCACCTGTTCGGTGAACACCCCGCCCGTCTGCTCCAGCTCCCACGCCGCCGGGGTGGCGGAAACAAAGACCGACTGCGGGCGCATCGCATCCCATTCCCCGAACTTCAGCGGGCGGTTGTCCATGCAGGACGGCAGGCGGAAGCCGTGTTCGGCCAGGGTGAACTTGCGCCGGTAGTCGCCCTTGTACATGCCGCCGATCTGCGGGACCGAGACATGGGATTCATCGGCAAACACAATGGCATTGTCCGGGATGAACTCGAACAGGGTCGGCGGCGGCTCTCCGGGGGCACGGCCGGTCAGGTAGCGCGAATAGTTCTCGATCCCCGCGCAGCTTCCGGTGGCTTCCAGCATCTCAAGGTCAAAGCCCGTGCGCTGTTCCAGCCGCTGGGCTTCCAGCAGTTTGCCTTCGTTCACCAGTTGATCCAGCCTTGTGCGCAATTCCCGCTTTATCCCCTGAATCGCCTGCTGCAGCGTCGGGCGCGGGGTGACGTAATGGCTGTTGGCATAGATGCGGATCTGCCGGAACGTATCGGTTTTCGCGCCCGTCAGCGGATCGAATTCGATGATCGCTTCCAGATCATCGCCAAAGAAGGAAAAGCGCCATGCCCGGTCTTCAAGGTGGGCAGGCCACACTTCCAGACTGTCGCCGCGCACGCGGAAGCTGCCGCGCTGAAACGCCTGATCGTTGCGCCGGTACTGCTGGGCCACCAGTTCCGCCATGATCTTGCGGATGTCATGGCTTTGGCCCACCAGCAGATCCTGTGTCATCGCCGAATAGGTTTCCACCGACCCGATGCCATAGATGCACGAGACCGAGGCGACGATGATCACATCATCGCGTTCCAGCAGCGCCCTTGTGGCCGAATGGCGCATCCGGTCGATCTGTTCGTTGATCTGGGATTCCTTCTCGATATAGGTGTCGGTCCGGGCGACATAGGCCTCGGGCTGGTAGTAGTCGTAATAGGAAACAAAGTATTCGACGGCATTGTCGGGAAAGAAGCCCTTGAATTCGCCGTAAAGCTGCGCGGCAAGCGTCTTGTTGGGGGCAAGGATGATGGCCGGGCGCTGCGTTTCCTCGATCACCCTGGCCATGGTAAAGGTCTTGCCGGTGCCGGTCGCGCCCAGCAGCACCTGATTGCGTTCCCCGGCAAGCACGCCTGCGGCCAGTTCCCGGATGGCGTTGGGCTGGTCGCCCGCCGGCCGGAAGTCTGTGGCAAGGGCAAAGCGGCGGCCACCCTCCAGCTTCGGCCGGGTCAGCACCTCGGGTCGGGGGGCGGGTGCATTGGCGTTGTTGTGCGGCATCGGCCACGGCCTTCTGGCGGAGTCGGGGGAAGGGCAGAGTTGATCCGTTTTCCTGCGATGGCAAGCGCCGAACCGCCGCATCTGGCGAAACCGTTGCCGATCCGGCGGCAAGCGGCTAAGGCAGCGGCCAGAGGTGCACTATGGCGCAAAAGATCGATACGCGGGCCGTGGGCCTGGATGTGGGGCTGGCGTTCATCCGCTGGCTGACAGGGGCCGGGAACCTGCATTACGGGCTTTGGACGGGGCTCGAGGTGACCGCAGGCAACCTGCGCGCGGCGCAAGAGGCCTATACCGCCAGGCTTTTTGGGTACCTGCCGCCGGGCAGGCTGCGCATTCTGGACATCGGCGGCGGTGCCGGCGAGACGGCGCGAAAGCTTCTGGCGCTTGGGCATGAGGTTGAGATTGTCGTCCCCTCGGCCTTTCTTGCGGCACGCTGCCGGGAAACGGCAACTGGCGCAGTGGTCCACGAATGCACGTTCGAGGATTTCGCGGGCAAGGGTCCCTTCGACCTGTGCCTTTTTTCCGAAAGCTTCCAGTATATCCCGATGACGGACAGCCTGCCGAAATGCGCCGCCCTGCTGGCCCCCGGCGGGCAGGTGCTGATCGCGGACTGTTTCCGGACCGAAGCCTACGCCGGCCGGGCCGCACAGGGTCCGCAACCCGGTGGCGGCCACCACCTGGCGCATTTTTGCGAGGTTCTTGAACGCTCCGCCTTTGTGGTGGTGGCACAGGAAGACATCACAGACGCCGTCGCCCCGTCGATTGACCTGGAACAACAACTTTTCAACGTGATCGGTCACGGCGTTACCCGGGTGTCGGACGAAGTCAGGGCCAGAAAACCCGCTGTCCACTGGGCGCTGGGTCGCCTGACGGGATTCTTGCTGCCCGAAAAGCGGCACCGCAACCTGATGCAGCGCCTGACAGGAACCGATCGCAACGCCGAGGCTTTCAAGCGCCTTAACCGATACCTCATGCTGCGGCTGGCGCGGAATGCCTGACCCTGCCGGGCCTGATGGCGTCTTGCTGCGGAAAACACATCTTTTGATTGCACCCCGTTGATCTTTCGGGCAAACTGTTGCCTGCAAGCGGGACGTCCATCTGGCGGCTGGCCCTGCCCACCCACCCATACCCCGGGGCCAGCCGGCAGTATTTGTTGTGTCATGTGGCGCTTGCGCTTTGCGCCAAGCTTCGGGATAAAGGGGCAGCCTGCCGGAGGATCCCATGCGCGCCCGCATCTACCAGCCCGCCCGAACCGCAATGCAATCCGGCATGGCCAGGACAAGGGGCTGGACGCTTGATTTCATGGCCGAGTCCGGGGGCGAGATTGATCCGCTGATGGGCTGGACCTCGACCGGGGATACGCAAAGCCAGGTGCGCCTGAGCTTTGACAGCCGCGAGGCTGCGGAAGACTATGCACGCGAACGCGGCATCGATTATGTGGTGACAGACCCCAAGCCGCGCAAACCGAACATCCGGCCACGCGGCTATGGCGAGAATTTTGCCCCCGACCGCAAGGGTGCCTGGACGCATTGATGATCCGCATTTCGGCAGAAAGCCCGCTTGGGGCCGACCTTGGCCTGCTGATGCAGCGCCACACCGCCGAGATGCATGCCGATACCCCACCCGAAAGCATCCACATGATGGATGCCGCACAGCTGGCACAACCGGGCATCGCGTTCTTTGTGATGCGCGACACCGGCGTGCCGGTGGCGATTGGGGCCTTCAAGCGCCTTGACGGGGATCATGCCGAACTCAAGTCGATGCATGTTCTGGCCGAAGTGCGGGGACGGGGGCTGTCGCGCCTGATGCTGGCCCACCTGATCGCCGGGGCGAAGGCCGCCGGGTTTGTCCGCCTGAGCCTGGAGACGGGATCGCAAGAGATGTTCCGGCCCGCACGCAGGCTGTATGAAAAATCCGGTTTCACCGAATGCCCGCCGTTTGAGGACTATGTCGACGACCCCAATTCGGTGTTCATGACACGTCTGATCTGACGGGGCCTTGCGCAGCCGCCCGCCCCCTGCTTTCAGAAATATCAATGGACCTGCGGCCCAAGCGGACAGGGCGGCCTGTTCCCAAGTCCCGGCTTTGCGGCGAAAGACGAATGAAGCAACAAGACACCGGGCAAAGAGGACGGCGTTGCGAACCGTCGTCCAGACCGCTATGACAGAACCCACGGCCCCGTAGCTCAACTGGATAGAGCAAGTGACTTCTAATCACTAGGTTGGGCGTTCGAGTCGTCCCGGGGTCGCCACTTCTTCCATGTTGTCAGATACTTAATCGCGGGTATGGACAGGTGTCCGACTTGAATGGCCGGACGATCCCGACCCCGTCGGCAGGAAAAAGGGGGCCAGAAGCTGGGCTAAAGCCTGATCGGGGCAATCGCACGCGGGTCGGGACATCTTTTTCTGCGCTGCGGAGGCGCAAGGCGGGATGATGGCCCTGCAAAGGGTCAAGGTCCCTTCGGCCTACCCCCCGTGGCTGAAAAAGCCCTTTGGCGCGCGGTCCAGCAATTGCTGGGCCAGGGTCTGTCCCAGATCCGCCGCATCCGTGGCCGTGCCGCGCAGCTCGCCCGCGATGGCCTCGCTGCCGTCGGGGCGCAGGATTTCGCCGCGCAGATGTATCGTCGTACCGTCCAGAACGGCCAGCCCGGCAATCGGCGTTTCGCAGGATCCGTCAAGGCGGCGCAGAAAGGCGCGCTCTGCCGCCAGCCTGATGCCGGTCGGGCCATGATGGATCGCCGCCAGCAACCCCGCCACCCGGCTGTCGTCAACCCGCCGCTCCACCCCGATGGCACCCTGCGCCACCGCAGGCAACATCTCTTCCACCTCGATCGGCCCGCGTGCGACATGCGCCATGCCCAGCCGGATCAACCCCGCCATGGCAAGGAATGTGGCTTCAGCAACCCCGTCTTCCAGCTTGCGCAGCCGCGTCTGCACATTGCCCCGGAACTCCACCAGCCGCAGGTCGGGCCGCCGCAACGCAAGCTGCGCCCGCCGCCGCAGGCTGGAGGTGCCAACCACGGCCCCCTGCGGAAGGTCCGCCAGCCGTGCAACCCCCGGCGAAACCAGGGCATCCCGCACGTCTTCGCGGGGCAGACAGCAGTCAAGCACCAGCCCTTCGGGCTGCTCGGTGGGCATGTCTTTCATCGAATGCACCGCGATGTCGATGCCGCCCTCCAGCAGTGCCTCTTCGATCTCGCGGGTGAACAGGCCCTTGCCGCCGATCTCTTTCAGCGCCTTGTCCAGGATCTGGTCCCCCGTGACCTTGATCACGACGATGGCAAAGGCCGCTTCCGGCAGGTCAAACGCCGCCATCAGGCAGCGCCGCACCTCATGCGCCTGCCACAGGGCAAGCGGCGAGCCGCGGGTTCCGATCTTCAGGGGCCGGGCGGGGCTGGGCAGGGTCTGTGTCATGGTCCAAGGCTTAGCGATGTCAACCGGGCCTGACAACTCGGTATTGACAAGGCTGCGCTGCCGGTGGACCCATCGCTGAAATCCGGAGACCGAGATGACCGAAAAGACCATCCTGCGCGCGCTCAAGGGCGAAATCCTTCCGGCACCGCCGATCTGGATGATGCGTCAGGCGGGCCGCTACCTGCCGGAATACCGGGCCACCCGCGCGCAGGCGGGCGATTTCCTGACCTTGTGCTACACGCCTGATCTGGCGGCAGAAGTCACGCTGCAGCCGATCCGCCGCTTTGGCTTTGATGCGGCCATCCTGTTTGCGGATATCCTGCTTTTGCCGCAGGCGCTGGGGGCGGACCTGTGGTTCACGGCCGGCGAAGGACCGCGTCTTTCGACAATCGCCACCCTGCGGGATGTGGACGGGCTGAAACCCGTCGCGGCCATCCACGAAACCCTGGCACCGGTCTATGAAACGGTGCGCATTCTGGCGCGCGAACTGCCGGCGGAAACGACGCTGATCGGCTTTGCAGGTGCCCCCTGGACGGTGGCCACCTATATGATCGCCGGGCGCGGCACCCCGGATCAGGCCCCGGCCCATGCCCTTAAGGCGGCAGACAGAACGACGTTTCAGGCCCTGATCGACCGTATCACCGAGGGGACCATCGAATACCTGTCGATGCAGGTGCAGGCCGGGGCCGAGGTGGTGAAGCTGTTCGACAGCTGGGCGGGATCGCTCAGGGGCCAGGATTTCCAGGATTTCGCCGTCGAACCCGCCCGCCGGATCATCGCCGCACTGAAGGCCCGCCACCCGGGCCTGCCGGTGATCGCCTTTCCGCGGGAAGGCGGGGCGGGCTATATCGGTTTTGCCAGGGCAACGGGGGCCGATTGCGTGGCGCTTGACAATTCCGTCACCCCCGAATGGGGGGCGGCAAATGTCCAGACAGACGGCTGCGTGCAGGGCAACCTTGATCCGGCGCATATGGTCACCGGCGGCGTGGCGCTGGACGGGGCGGTACGCCATGTCGTACGCGCCTTCTCAAAGGGGCCGCATATCTTCAACCTTGGGCATGGCATCACACCCGATGCCGACCCGGAAAACGTGGCCCGGATGATTGCCGTGGTCCGGGGCGGCTGACCTGCCCCTCCCGTCCCTGCGTTGGCGCAGCGATGCCGCGCCCGGCCCGTGCGGCGTTGAAGAGCCGCAGCTTTCGGGCAAAAAAGCCGGTCATTCACCCGATGCCCGTTCTGCGCGGGATTTCTGTCGCCCTTTGCCTGATGCTGGCCCTTGCCGCCTGCGGCGCTGAAAAAGCGTGATCCCGGCAGCCGGACGGGTACATGCCTGCCGGTGCCGGGAATGGCGCGCGCCCGCCTGCGGGTCTGCATCGCCGAAATGCCCCGCACCTGCGTGACGTCCTGCGCAAGGCTGTCCGCCCGAACCGCAGCGCAGCGCCCGCATCGCGCACCGGTCCGCGCTTGGGGCAGGGCCGATGCCCGGCCTGTTGTGACGCCCGGCCAGCCAGAAGCGGGAACAGCCAGGACCCTTGGCCTGCCGCGCCTGCGCCGGGGTGCCGGGCAGCGCTGCGGCCCTTGTCCCGCCCTCCGGCACCGGGGGCAGATCAAGCACGAAGCAGAAGATCATTGCGCAGGCCACCGCCCGCAGCCGTTCCAGCCTGTCCGGGGCCCGGTTCCGGGCAATCACCCGGCCAAGGGCCCGCACCCGCGCCGCTGCACGAAGGTGGAATTGCGCCCGATGCCCCGCGCCCATAAGGCCCAGGACCCGCGCGTCAGGGCGCGCCAGACGGTCAATGGAAACGGCCGCCCTGCGCAGTGCCGTCGGCAGGTTGCCCCCGGCCATGGCCAGCGGCACGCCCGTTTCGGGATCAAACAGACAGGCGGCGGGTTGGTGGTTGGTGATCCCGCGCGCCGCATTGCCGGGAAGATATCCCCCCTTCAGGCCCAACTGTCCGCCCGCCGCGACCAGCCCGGATTTGAACCCGTACTGCCGCCCCCCGCCCAGCGCCTCGCGCACGACGGGAAAGTTGCGCGCCTCGCCCCGCGCCATCGCCGCAAAGCAGGCTTCCATTGCCGAAAAGGCATCCTGCGGGAAGACCAGCCCGGCGATCAGGGATTCTGGAACGATGTACATTGGCGAAAGCTCCCCGACCGGGCCGGACCCCGTTCATTTTCCGTTCAGAAATATCCCGGGGGGTGAGCCCCGGCAGGGGCGAGGGGGGCAGCGCCCCCCTGCCTCAATAGGCCTTGCCGCGCGCCGAAACCGGCCAGACCACCTCGACCTTGCCGCCGCGAACCCCGACATACCAGTCATGCACGTTGCAGGTCGGGTCACAGTGGCCCGGCACCAGGCGCAACCTGTCATTGACCTTCAGCACCCCGTCCGGGTCCTCGATCACGCCATGCTCATCCGAACAGTTCACGTATTTCACATCCCCGCGCCCGAAGACCACCGGCAGGCCGCTGTCCACAGACTGCACTTTCAGGCCCGCATCACAGATCGCCCTGTCGGCCTTGGCATGGCTCATGACCGATGTCAGCAGGAACAGGGCGTTTTCCCATTCGCCCTGATCGATGCGGTGCCCGTCCTTGTCCAGTATGCGGCCGTAATCGGCATCCATGAAGGCATAGGACCCGCACTGAAGCTCGTTGTAGACACCGGACGCCCCTTCGAAACAGTAGCTGCCCGTGCCGCCGCCGCCCACGATGTCGCAGGTGAGCCCTGCGGCCTTCAGCGCGTCCACGGCGTCTTTCACCTGGGCCACCGCCAGGTCGATCTTGGCCTTGCGGTCTTCGTAGCGGTCCATGTGCTGCATGGCCCCCTGATAGGCCTGGATGCCGCTGAATTTCAGCCCCGGCGCGGCAGCGATGGCCCTTGCAATGGCAATGACCTCTGGCGTTGTTTTCACACCGCAGCGCCCTGCGCCGCAATCGATCTCGACCAGACATTCGATGGTCGTGCCATGCCGCAGCGCCGCCGCCGACAGGTCGGCGACATTGGCAATGTCATCCACACAGCAGATTGTCCGCGCGCCCAGCTTTGGCAGGCGCGCCAGCCGGTCGATCTTGACCGGGTCGCGCACCTGATTGCTGATCAGAACATCCCGGATGCCGCCGCGGGCAAAGACCTCGGCCTCGCTGACCTTCTGGCAGCATACCCCGACCGAGCCGCCCAGCCGTTCCTGCAGCAGGGCCACGTCCACCGACTTGTGCATCTTGCCATGCACCCGGTGGCGCACCCCCATCGCCCTGACGGCATCGCCCATCTTGCGGATGTTCCGCTCCAGCGCATCAAGGTCCAGAATGAGGCAGGGTGTCTGGATATCCCCCTCGTCCATGCCGGGCAGGGCGGGAATGTCATAGCCAACCTCAAGGCCTTCGAATGTGGCGGGTTGCTTCATCAATGCCTCCCTCAGCCCTGCATCCAGGGCAGTCTGTCCGGATCGACTTTGCCGCCGCTGAGGATGACGCCCACGCGCCGACCCCGGAATGTTTCAGGGTTCTTCAGGATGGTGGCCAGCGGCACAGCACAGCCCGGTTCGATCACGATCTTCATCCGCGCCCAGGTCAGGCGCATGGCATCGACGATCCCCTGTTCGCTGGCCGTCAGGATATCGCTGACCCGCGACGTCACGAAATGCCGGGTCAGATCCTTCAGCGTCATCTTCAGCCCGTGCGCCACCCTGTCGGGCGCATCGCCAGCGATGATGCGCCCCGCGCGCAGGCTGCGCCGGGCATCGTCCGCCTGCCCGGGCCCTGCCGCATGGATTTCCACCCGGGGGGCGATGGCCGACAGGGTCAGGCAGGTGCCGGAAATCCTGCCGCCCCCGCCGCACGGGGCGATCACCTGATCGGGGCCGCCCACCTGTTCCATCAGGTCGCGCGAACTGGTCGCCTGCCCGGCAATGACGCGGGGATCATTGCAGGGATGGACAACATCCGCCCCCGTCTGTGCCTGCAGCCGGGCGGACACCTCTTTGCGCGATGTCCTGGACGGATCGCATTCCGTGATGGTGCCGCCATAGCCGCGCACTGCATCCTTCCTGGCCTGCGGCGCGGTGCGCGGCATGACCACGGCGCAGGGAATGACCCGCCGCCCGGCGGCACAGGACAGCGACAGCGCATGGTTGCCGCTGGAATGGGTGGCCACGCCCCGCGCCGCCCCGGCATCCGGCAGGCCGAAGACCGCGTTCGACGCCCCGCGCACCTTGATCACACCCGCCTTCCGGGAATTCCCGCATTTGAAGAACAGCGACGCCCCGGCCAGCGCATCAAGGAAGCCGGATGCCAGAACCGGGCTGCGGTGGACATGCGGCGCCATCCGCGCATGGGCCGCCACAACATCGTCATGGGTGGGGATCAGCGTGATGGTCCTTTCACACGGCGGCCTTCGCCGCCTGCGGCCCCTTGCGGTAGAAGGCCTGCGCGGCGGCAACACCCGACCCCAGCCGCACCGGCCAGCCCAGATCGGCCATGCACATCTCTGCCGTGGCAAGGCCCGACAGCATCATCGGTTCGGTCAGCAGGCCCAGATGACCGATGCGGAACACCTTGCCCGCCACCTCGCCCAGGCCCACGCCAAAGGCCATGCCATAAGTGTCGGCTGCCCGCTTGACCAGATCGGTTCCATTGCAGCCCTCGGGCACGACCACGGCCGTGACCGTGTCTGAACACAGGTCCGGTGTGACGGCACAGGGGCGCATGCCCCAGGCGGCGACCGCGCGACGTACGCCCTCGGCGATCCGGGCATGGCGGGCATAGACCTGGTCCAGACCCTCGTCCTCCAGCATCTCGACCGACCGTGCCAGCCCGGCAATCAGGCCGGCCGCCGGGGTATAGGGATAGCCCCCCGTTGCCGTGCTGCGCAGCATGTCGCGGAAATCGAAGAAGGCGCGCGGCAGCGTCGCGGTATCCATCGCCGCCAGCGCCTTGGGCGAAACCCCCAGAATCGCCAGACCGGCGGGCAGCATGAACCCCTTCTGACTGCCGGCAATGGCGATATCGACACCCCAGCCGGACATCTCGAACGGCATCGACGCGATGGAAGAAACCCCGTCCACAAACAAAAGCGCCGGATGGCCTGCGGCGTCCAGCGCGCGGCGCAGACCGGCGATGTCGGATTTCACCCCGGTGGCGGTTTCATTATGGGTGGCCAGAACGGCACGGATCCTGCGGCCGCTGTCAGCGTGCAACGCAGCCTCGATGGCGGCCAGGGGCGCGCCTTCGCCCCAGGGCGCTTCGATCACCTGAACGCTCAGCCCGTGGCGCTGGCACAGGTCGATCCAGCGCTGGCTGAACATGCCGAAACGCGCGGCAAGAACCGTATCACCGGGCGACAGGGTATTGCTGATCGCCGCCTCCCAGCCGCCGGTGCCGGTCGAAGGCAGAAGGATGACCTCGCCTTCGGCCATCTTCAGAATCCGCCGCACCCCGTCCACGGCCGGGCGGAACAGGCGGGCAAAGGCCGCAGAGCGATGATCCAGCGTCGGCATGTCACAGGCCTTGCGGATTGCATCGGGAATGTTGGTCGGGCCGGGAATGAAGACGGGATTCTGCAGGGACATGGGGCTGCGCCTTTCCTGAACAGGGCGATCCTAAGCGTGCCCCGGGGGCGGCGCAATTTTTTCGGAAGATTTTTTCATTTCGGGATCATGTCTGATAAGCCTTCAGAATCAGGGGCCAGCCGTTTTTCACCCGCCGGACAGGCCGCCCGGCCGGGCAGAAAAGGACCGAAGATGGCTGACGCCCGCCCCCGGGGCCGACCGAAATCCTTCACCGACCGGAGCGACCAGAACCGCGTCCAGTCCGTGGGCCGGGCCATGTCGCTGCTGCGGCGTCTTTCCGGCAGCCCCGGGATGACCCTGTCCGAACTGGCGGCGGCCAGCGGCGAATCGGCGGCCACCGTCTATCGGGTGCTGGTCACGCTGCAGGAACACGACATCGTGGAAACCGAAGACCCGGGGCAACTGTGGCATGTCGGCGGCGGGGCGTTCCGGATCGGTTCGGCCTTTCTGCGGCGCACCAAGGTTGTCGAGCGGTCCCGCCAGCCGATGGACCGGCTGATGCGCGACACTGGCGAGACGGCCAACCTTGGCATCGAAAACCGCGACGAGGTGATGTTCCTGGCCCAGGTTGAGACGCATGAGGCGATCCGCGCCTTCTTTGCGCCGGGAACCAAATCGCCGATGCATGTCTCTGGCATCGGCAAGGCGCTGCTGGCCTGGTATCCCGCTGACCGGGTCCGGCAGATCGTGCAGCGCCGGGGCTTGCCCGGCTTCACCGCATTCTCGATGACATCAGAGGTCAGCCTGACCCGGGATCTGGACCGGACCCGTGACCGGGGCTTTGCCATCGACGATCAGGAACGCGCCGAAGGCATGCGCTGTGTCGCCGCCCCCATCTTCAACGCCTTTGCCGAACCGGTGGCGGGGCTGTCCGTCTCTGGCCCGGCCTTCCGGCTGCCCCTTTCGGCAACAGACCGCATCGGCGTGCTGGTGCGCCGCGCCGCAGATCAGGTGACGCAGGCCACCGGGGGCGTGCAGCCCTGAGGGCCGCCTGCTTCACGCTGCTCGGCCCGCACCCCGGCCACCGGCTGCGGTCAGCATCCCGGATACCGCGCCCAAGGCCAGGTCGCGTTCATCGGTGCCCTTCAGGTCTGGCATCCCTGTCCGGCGCGGCGCCAAAGCCCCGACCGGGGTGAGGACCGGGATTTGACGGCATCTGATCCGGTTCAGGTGAACGCCGAAACCCTGCGCCGGCTTGATCAACGTCTTTGCATCCTTGGTTGCGGCCAACACCACCTTTGCCTTGAATGCCGGGCTGCAGTTCCGGCACGGCCGTTCTGTTGCTGCCTTCGTCCTGCTTACAGCATCATGCTGCTGCGCGGAAAATCCACTTTTCCCGGATGTTCAGATGGTTGCGGCAACCGCTTGCCAGGCTCCGCCGGCGCCTGACCTTTTATGTCCGGGTGCAGGATGGCAGGACAAAGCCGGTTTCCCCCCACCGCGAACAAAAAGGGGCGGGCACCTGCGCGCCCGCCCCCTGTCCTTGCCGTCAGGCCCCGATCAGTTCCAGGACTTGATCAGGGTGTCATAGTCGATGGTTTCGCCCTGGGGCTTTTCGTTCTCCAGCTTGGCCACCGGTGCGCCGGGGGCGTCAAGCCAGATCTGGGGATCCTGCTCCTCGTTCAGTTTCGGGCCGATGTCGCCCTGCACCCCGGCACGCTCGATCCGTTCCAGCACCTTTTCCTGTTCGGCGCACAGGGCATCCAGCGCTTCCTGCGGGGTTTTGTCACCCGACATGGCATCGCCGATGTTCTGCCACCAAAGCTGCGCCATCTTCGGATAATCCGGGATGTTGGTGCCCGTGGGCGACCACGCAACGCGCGCGGGCGAGCGGTAGAATTCGATCAGCCCGCCCAGTTTCGGGGCGCGGTCGGTGAAGTGCTGGCTGTCGATGGTGCTTTCGCGGATGAAGGTCAGCCCCACATCCGATTTCTTGAGGTCGACCGTCTTTGATGTGACGAACTGGGCATAAAGCCAGGCCGCCTGGGCGCGATCAACGGGGGTGGATTTGAGCAGCGTCCACGACCCCACGTCCTGATAGCCGACCTTGGTGCCTTCCTGCCAGTAGGCCCCGTGCGGCGAGGGGGCCATGCGCCACTTCGGCGTGCCGTCCTCGTTCATCACGGGCAGGCCGGGCTTGACCATATCGGCGGTAAAGGCGGTGTACCAGAACATCTGCTGGGCAATCTCGCCCTGGGCAGGAACCGGGCCCGCTTCGCCGAACACCATCCCTGCGGCTTCCGGCGGAGAGTACTTCTGCAGCCACTCGATCGCCTTGGTCACGGCATAGACGGCAGCCGCGTCATTGGTGGCACCGCCACGCGCCACGCAGGAGCCGACGGGGCGGGAGTTTTCGTCCACCCGCACACCCCATTCGTCAACCGGCAGACCGTTCGGTTCGCCTTTGTCGCCCATGCCGGCCATCGACATCCAGGCGTCGGTGTAGCGCCAGCCCAGCGAGGGGTCCTTCTTGCCGTAGTCCATGTTGCCATAGACCTTGGTCGGCCCGCCCATATAGGACATGTCGCGGCCGGTGAAGAATTCGGCGATATCCTCATAAGCCGACCAGTTCAGCGGAACGCCCAGGTCATAGCCGTACTTGGCCTTGAAGTCGTCCTTGGTCTTCTGATCCGAGAACCAGTCGTACCGGAACCAGTAAAGGTTCGCGAACTGCTGGTCGGGCAGCTGGTACAGCTGGCCATCGGGGGCGGTGGTGAACTTGAGCCCGATGAAATCAGCCAGGTCCAGCGTGGGGCTGGTCACGGCCTTGCCGTCGTTCGCCATCCAGTCGGTCAGGCTGCGGGCCTGCTGATAGCGCCAGTGGGTGCCGATCAGGTCGCTGTCGTTGACATAGGCGTCGTAGATGTTCTCGCCCGACTGCATCTGGGTCTGAAGTTTTTCAACGACGTCGCCTTCGCCGATCAGGTCGTGCGTCACCTTGATTCCGGTGATCGCGGTGAAGGCCGGGGCCAGCACCTTGGATTCATATTCATGCGTGGTGATCGTTTCGGACACGACCTTGATTTCCATGCCGGCATAGGGCTTGGCCGCATCGATGAACCACTGCATTTCCGCTTCCTGCTCGGCGCGGCTTAGCGTGGACAGGTTGCCGATTTCGGCATCCAGGAAGGCTTTCGCAGCCTCCATGTCTGCCCAGGCCGGCGCACCCATCGCAAGCAGCGCAAGCGCCATCGCGGTTGATGTGTGACGTAGTCTCATTGGTGTAAACTCCTCCCAGAGTGACGTCTTGGCCGGGGCATCCCCCCCGGCGGGGCCGAGAACCTGATCAGACCCAGCGGAAGACGGCTGCGGCGCAGATCAGGGATAGGATCGGGCCGACCCAGATGAGGTCAGGCCCGAGAAGACCCAAGGTGGCCAGATGGATGAAGGCCGCCCCCAGAAGCGTGATGAACAGCCGGTCGCCCCGCGTCGTCTCGATCCGCAGGATACCCCGGCGCGGGGTTTCGGGAAAGCGGATGGCCAGGATGGTGAACAGCGCAAGGATGCTGGCGATGCACCAGAAGAACAGGGCGGTGGGAAAGGTCCAGGCCATCCAGCCGCCGGGGATCATCGGATCAGTCCAGGCGATGCCGTCTTCGCTGCGGGGCGTGGCCCAGACCAGAAAAGCCAGGGCGGCCAGCAGGACGGCGGCGGTGACAAGGTAGACGGTGGACCAGCGCGATCTTGTCATCACACCCTTCCCAGGGCAAAGCCCTTGGCGATGTAGTTGCGCACGAACCAGATCACGAGCGCGCCGGGGATGATCGTCAGCACGCCGGCCGCGGCCAGAACACCCCAGTCCATCCCCGAGGCGGAAACCGTGCGCGTCATGATCGCCGCGATGGGCTTGGCGTTGACCGCCGTCAGCGTGCGCGACAAAAGCAGCTCCACCCAGGAAAACATGAAGCAGAAAAAGGCGGCAACCCCGATGCCGCTGGCAATCAGCGGCATGAAGATGCGGATGAAGAAGCGCGGAAAGGAGTAGCCGTCGATATAGGCGGTCTCGTCGATTTCCTTCGGCACGCCGCGCATGAACCCTTCCAGAATCCAGACCGCAAGGGGCACGTTGAACAGGCAATGCGCCAGCGCCACCGCGATATGCGTGTCAAATAGCCCGACCGAGGAATAAAGCTGGAAGAACGGCAGCGCAAAGACCGCCGGCGGCGACATGCGGTTGGTCAGAAGCCAGAAGAACAGCTGCTTGTCGCCCATGAAGCTGTAGCGGCTGAAGGCATAGGCCGCCGGAAGCGCCACGGTCAGCGAGATGACGGTGTTCATCACCACATAGATCAGCGAGTTGACATAGCCCATGTACCAGCTTGGGTCGGTCAGGATCACCGCATAATTGCCCAAGGTGAAGGTCTGCGGGAACAGGGTGAAGGTGCCCGTGATCTCCTCGTTCGTCTTGAAGCTCATGTTCACGAGCCAATAGATCGGCAGCATCAGAAACAGGATGTAAAGCGTCATGACCAGCGCCGATCCCCTGACGCGCGGCAAGGCGCGCGGCGCGGTGCGGGGTGTGGCAAGGGGGGTGGCAGACATTCAGCGCACCTCTTCTTTGTCGATGTTGGTCATGACGGTGTAGAAAACCCAGGACACCAGCAGGATCACCAGGAAGTACATGATCGAAAAGGCGGCTGCGGGGCCAAGGTCAAACTGCCCGACCGCCATTTTCACAAGATCGATCGACAGGAAGGTGGTGGCATTGCCCGGACCGCCGCCCGTGACCACGAAGGGTTCGGTATAGATCATGAAACTGTCCATGAAACGCAACAGCACCGCAATCAGCAGCACCCCCCGCATCTTGGGCAGTTCGATATAGCGGAACACCTTCCAGCGGCTGGCCTGATCGATCTTGGCGGCCTGATAATAGGCCTGCGGGATCGATTGCAGCCCGGCATAGCACAGCAGCGCGATCAGCGAGGTCCAGTGCCAGACATCCATGACGATGATCGTGGCCCAGGCATCGAAGGCGTCGCTGGTATAGTTGTAGTCCAGCCCCAGCACCGCCAGCGTATGGCCCAGCAGGCCGATGTCGACGCGCCCGAAGATCTGCCAGATGGTCCCGACAACGTTGAACGGGATCAGCAGCGGCAGCGACATCAGCACCAGACAGACCGAAGCCCAGAACCCCTTCTTGGGCATGTTCAGCGCGATGAAGATGCCCAGCGGCACCTGGATGGCCAGAACGATGGCCGAGAACATGACCTGCCGGCCCAGCGCGTTCCAAAGCCGGTCGGAACCCAGCATCTCTTCGAACCATTCCAGCCCGGCCCAGAAGAATTCATTGTCCCCGAAGGTATCCTGCACGGAATAGTTGACCACGGTCATCAGCGGGACAACGGCCGAAAAGGCGACCAGCACCAGCACCGGCAGGACAAGGAACCAGGCCTTCTGATTGGGGGTCTTGTCCATCAGGCGGCCCTCCCCGGCTGGCGGCCCTGCGGGCTGACGCGCCAGTCATCGGCATAGACCCCGATACGTTCGGGGGCAAAGACAAGGCGCGTCATGTCAGGGGACAGGGTGGTGCCCTCTTCGACGACGGCGTTGATCTCGGTCCCGTTGAAATCGGCGCGCACGATGCGGTGGCGGCCCACATCCTCAATCCGGCGGATGGTCACGGGCAGCCCCTCTGCCGCCGTCAGGCTGACGAATTCGGGGCGGATGCCGATCTGCACATGCCCGCGCGGCGTGCCATAGGCGGCACCCAGCGGCAGGCTGACACCGGCAACCGTTGCCCGGTTGCCCTCGACCGCAGCCTCCAGCAGGTTCATGCCGGGCGAGCCGATGAAATAACCGACGAAGGTATGTTCGGGTGTGTCGAACAGATCCTGCGGCGTGCCCGTCTGCACGACGCGGCCGTCATACATCACGACAACCCTGTCCGCAAAGGTCAGCGCCTCGGTCTGGTCGTGGGTGACGTAGATCATCGTATGGCCGAATTCGCGGTGCAGCGATTTCAGCTGCGTGCGCAATTCCCATTTCATATGCGGGTCGATGACGGTCAGCGGTTCGTCGAACAGGATAGCGTTCACATCCTCGCGCACCATGCCGCGCCCCAGGCTGATCTTCTGCTTTGCATCCGCCGTCAGGCCCCGCGCCTTGCGGCCAAGCTCCGCCTCCATCCCGATCATCCGGGCGATCTGGGCGACGCGCGAGGCGACATAAGCGGGGTCCATGCCCCGGTTGCGCAGGGGGAAAGCCAGATTGTCGCGCACCGTCATGGTGTCGTAGACAACCGGAAACTGGAACACCTGGGCGATGTTGCGGTCTGACGTGGCGGCATCGGTCACGTCGCGGTCGCCAAACAGCACGCGCCCCTGCGAGGGGCGCACAAGGCCCGAAATGATGTTCAGAAGCGTGGTCTTGCCGCAACCGGAGGAGCCGAGCAGCGCATAGGCCCCGCCATCTTCCCAGACATGGTCCATTTGCTTGAGCGCAAAATCCGCCTCGCCCTTCGGATCGGCAAAGTAGGAATGCGCCAGGTTTGACAGTGTGATCCGTGCCATGCGGTTCCTCTCAGGCGGCCAGCGCATAGGCGGCGGGGGCCACCAGTGCGCCGTCTTTGTCAAAGACATAGACATGGACGGGGTCAAGCCAGACCGACACTTCGGTACCCGGGGCAAGGTCATGCACGCCCGGCACCAGACCGACCCAGCGGTCTGACCCGTGGACCAGATGCAGGAAGCTTTCCGATCCGGTGATTTCCGTCACCGCCACCTTGCAGGGAAAAGCAACCGAAGCACCGGAATGGGCGTTCAGCGACAGGTGGTTGGCACGGAAACCGGCCAGGTAGCGGCCATCGGGCAAGGCCGCGAGGGGGCCATCCGCGGGCGCATTGGCCAGATCGCCGAAGCTGACGCGGTGGCCCTTCTTGACGCAGGGGACAAAGTTCATCGGCGGATCGGAAAAGACGCGCGCCGTTGTGGCATCCGCAGGGTGGCGGTAGACCTGCGGGGTGGGGCCGAACTGGGTGACGCGGCCTTCCCAAAGGGTTGCGGTCTGCCCCCCCAGCAACAGCGCCTCTTCCGGCTCGGTGGTGGCGTAGACAAAGATCGCGCCGGATTCCTCGAAGATCTTCGGAATTTCGGCGCGCAATTCCTCGCGCAGCTTGTAGTCAAGGTTCGCCAGCGGCTCGTCCAGCAGGACAAGCCCTGCATCCTTTACCAGGGCGCGGGCCAGCGCGCAGCGCTGCTGCTGCCCGCCGGACAACTCCAGCGGCTTGCGCGACAAAAGCGGCGTCAGTTTCATGATGTCCGAGGTTTTGCGCACGGCGCGGTCGATCTCTGCCTCGGACTTGCCCATCAGGCGCAAGGGAGAGGCGATGTTGTCATAGACCGACATCGAGGGATAGTTGATGAACTGCTGATAGACCATCGCCACCTTGCGGTCCTGCACGCGCATCCCGGTCACATCGGTGCCGTTCCAGCGCACACGGCCCGCGCTGGGCACATCAAGGCCCGCCATCAGGCGCATCAGGGTCGTCTTGCCCGACAGGGTCGGGCCCAGCAGCACGTTCATGGTGCCGCGTTCCAGCGTCAGATGGGTCGGGTGGATATGGATACGCCCGGCCACAAGTTTTGTCACACCGTCCAGTTCCAGCGTCATCGCCCCAGCCCCGTCATTCTGCCGCCGCCCGGTCATGTTCGCCTGTCATGAAGGCATCAATTTCCGCGATCTGGTCAAGCGTCAGGCGCAACCCCAGCTTGCTGCGGCGCCACACCACATCCTGCGCGGTGCGGGCATATTCACGGGTGATCAGCCAGCGCAGCTCGGCCTCGGTCAGCGTGGCCCCGAAGGACCGGCCCAGATCGGCAGCGGTGCGGGCGGCGCCCAGCACCTGCCGCGCCTCGGTGCCGTAGGCGCGCACCAGCCGCCCGGCCCAGTAAGCATCAAGGAAAGGATACTCGCGCCGCAGCCGATCAGTCAGGGCCGCCGCGCCGTCCACAGGAAAATCACCGCCGGGCAAGGCAACGCCTGCAGTCCATTTGCCGGTCGCCTTCGGAAAGAAGGGCGTCAGCTTTTCCAGCACCGATTCCGCCAGACGGCGGTACGTGGTGATCTTGCCGCCAAAGACGTTGAGCAGCGGTGCCCCGGCGGTATCCAGGCTGAGCACATAATCCCGCGTCGCCGCCGTGGCCGATGTGGCACCGTCGTCATAAAGCGGGCGCACGCCCGAATAGGTCCAGACGATATCGGCGCGCGTCACCGGCCTTTCGAAATAGCGCGAGGCGAAGGCGCAGAGATAATCCTGTTCTTCGGGCGTGCAGACGGCATCGCCGGGCCTGCCCTTGTGATCCTGATCGGTGGTGCCGATCAGGGTGAAGTCCTGCTCATAGGGAATGGCAAAGATGATCCGGCCGTCTTCGCCCTGAAAGAAATAGCATTTGTCGTGATCGTAAAGCTTTCGGGTCACGATATGGCTGCCGCGCACCAGCCGCACGCCTTCGCCGGAGTTGACCCGCAGCACGCCGCGCACGACATCCTGAACCCAGGGACCGCCTGCGTTCACGACAGCCCGCGCTGCGACCACCTCTTGCGGGCCGCCGTCATGGGCCACCGTTACCTGCCACAGATCTGCGCCGCGTTCGGCCGAAAGCACCTTGCTGCGGGTCATGATGCGGGCACCGCGCGCCTCGGCATCGCGGGCGTTCAGCACGACAAGGCGCGAATCCTCGACCCAGCAATCAGAGTATTCATAGGCTTTGGAAAAGCGCTTTTGCAGCGGCTTGCCCACGGGATCGCTGCGCAGATCAACCGTGCGGGTACCCGGCAGAATTTTCCTGCCCCCCAGATGGTCATAAAGGAAAAGACCCAGGCGGATCAGCCAGGCAGGGCGGCGGCCCTTCATCCAGGGCATCACCCGCGAGAGCAGCCGCGAGGTGGGCGTCTGCCCTTCAAAGCGCATCCCGGCGCTGTAGGGCAGCACAAAGCGCATCGGCCAGCTGATATGGGGCATCGCACGCAACAGGGTTTCGCGTTCAGACAGCGATTCCCGCACCAGATGGAATTCGAAGTATTCCAGATAGCGCAGCCCGCCATGAAACAGCTTGGTCGAGGCGCTGGAGGTGGCCTGCGCCAGATCCCCCATTTCGGCAAGCACCACCGACAGGCCGCGTCCGGCGGCATCGCGGGCAACCCCGCAGCCGTTGATGCCCCCACCGATCACAAACAGATCGACCGGGCCGCGATGGTCCCCGTGATGCGGCAACTTTGGTCCCCCAACAGGGTTGCACAATCGGGGGAGACCGGTACCCGTGTCAATCTTTGTTTTCGTTCATGTTCGCTTTTGGCAGAATCGCGCATCTTTCCGTCATCCCTTCTGCCCTTTTCGCTGCGGTGCCGCAGCGTTTTTGCAAAGCAGCATGCTTGACCGCGCCGGAACTGCGCGCCTAGATCGTCAAAACAGACGGGACATTGCCGTGGCGCTGAGCTTTCGCCAGACCGAAATCCTGGACATCGCGCGCAGCGAGGGCCGCGTGATCGTGGACCAGCTTGCAGACCGCTTCGGTGTCACGCTTCAGACGATCCGGCGCGATCTGACCGACCTGTCGGATGCAGGTTTGCTGGACCGGGTCTACGGCGGGGCGGTGATCCGCAAGGGGGTGGCCAACATCGGGTATCAGGAACGACGCCGCCTGAATGAAGAGGCAAAGGCGGCGATCGCGCGCATCTGTGCGCGGGCCATTCCCGACAACAGTTCGCTGTTTCTCAACATCGGCACAACGACCGAGGCGGTGGCGCGCGAGCTGCTGGGGCACCGCAACCTGACGGTGGTGACCAACAACATGAATGTCGCCAACATTCTGGTGGCGAATGAAAGCTGCGAGATCATGGTGGCGGGCGGTGTCCTGCGCCGGTCCGACGGCGGGCTGGTGGGTGACCTTACCGCGCAGTTCATCGAGCAGTTCAAGGTGGATTTCGCAATCATCGGGGCCTCGGCGCTGGATGCGGATGGCGACCTTCTGGATTTCGACCTGCAGGAGGTGCGCGTCAGCCAGGCACTGATCCGGCGGGCGCGGCGGACCTTTCTGGTGGCGGACGCCTCGAAGTTTCAGCGCAGCGCACCGGTGCGGATCGTGTCCCTGCGCGACATCGATACGCTTTACACCGACAAGCCGCTGTCGCCAGAGCTGGCCGCGCAGTGCCGCGAATGGCAGACCGAGGTTGCCCTGAGTGCGTAAGGGGGCCGGTGGGCCCAAAGGTGCAAGTCAGGGACATGGCGCTGACGTCACCGGACCTGCATGATCCTGGCCGTACCGGGGGCGGGCAGGCGCGACACCGGATCCTGCGCGGGCCGGGGGTGGGCAAGGGCGGTGCCGGTCAGGGCGCTGGCGGGCGGGCGGATCGCCGGGGCGGCACTTGATGTGTCCGACGACCGGCCGCTGCCGCATGACAGCACGCTGCGCGCCTTGGGCACCGTCATCCTGGCACCGCCTGCCGCAGGGATCACCGAAGACGGTGGCGGAAAAGACCCTGTGCATTCTGTCGGGCGGGCTGCCCCGGAACTTCTGCCACCCGCTGGTCGCGGCGCGCTGCCGGGCGCGCTTTGCGGTCTGACGCGCAGCGGGAACAGGCCGCACCGGATGCCTTTTCGGGTTGCGGACACGGCAGGGGCACGGTTGCGCCTGATGTGTTCAGGAACACCAAGGCGGGAAGGATCAGCGATGCACAAGCAAAGCAGTCCGGGGGCTTCGGCGCTGGCCGCAGTCATCGCCTTGGCACCTGGCTTTGCGCAGGTGGCGGCTATCAGGCAGGGGGAAGGCTGAACATCGTGGCTTCGGCCGGCTGAACCGCACGCGGCGCGACCGGCAAGGCCTTTGACCGGGTCACCAGGTTCGGGGAAGCGACCGGCTGCAAGGTGAACGTCACGACAGCGGCCAGGCCGGATGGGACTGTGGCGCGGATGAACGGGGGCGGGTCCGGCCTTGTGACCGCGTCGGGAGGGTGCCCCGTTGCGGCGGATCCGACACGGCGGGCGGCGGCAAACAGGACCGCGCCGTTGCGCCGCGCGCCCGGACAGCGTTCGGCAGGGTAAGCGGCGGTTGACCGGGTTTTCCTAGCGTCCGTGGTCATCAGCCCCGGAGGTGTTCCCATGTCGGATGTTTCAGCCGTTCTTGCCCTGCCCTATATCCAGCCGTCCCAGGCCCAGAAGCATGTCACCCATAATGAGGCGCTGCGCCTGCTGGACGTCATCGTACAGCTTGCCGTTCTGGACCGCACGCGCACCCTGGCCCCCGGGACGGCGGCGATCGGCGACCGCCATATCGTGGCTGCGGGGGCTTCGGGTGACTGGGCCGGACGGGACGGTGCCATCGCGGTCTTCGACCTGGAAGGCTGGGTCTTCTTTGTCCCGCGCCCGGGCTGGCGGGCAGAGGTTCTGGCGGACAGCACCAGTGTTGTCTTTTCCGGGTCGGCCTGGGTTGCAGCGGGCGATCTGCCGCAGCGCTTTGTGCAGGTGGGGGTCAATGCGGCCCCCGACGCCGTCAACCGGCTTTCGGTTTCGTCCGCCGCGACGCTGTTCAATCATGCCGGGGGCGGGCATCAGCTGAAACTGAACAAGGCGGCGGCGGCCGATACGGCAAGCCTTCTGTTCCAGACCGGCTTTTCGGGGCGGGCGGAACTGGGGCTGGCGGGAAATGACGACTTCTCGGTCAAGGTCAGCCCCAATGGGTCGGGGTTCGTCGAGGCGCTGCGGGTTGCCCCCGGCGGGTCGGTGGCGCTGCCGCAGGGGGTGCTGATGCCGGACGGCACGGCAGGCCAGCCCGCGCTGCGCTTTGCCGGTGACACCGACACCGGGCTTGCCCGACCCGGCCCGGATCAGATCGCGCTGGTCTGCGGCGGGCAGTCACCGGTGCTGCTGTCGAACGCGGCGCTGCAGGTGGACGTGGCCGTGGGCGGCACCGGCACACAAAGCGCCAGCCATGATGCCACAGCCGGGCGTCTGGCGCGGGTGTTTCAGGCCGGGGGGGTCTTCGGGCTGGGGGTGACGCAGGGACAAACACTTGGCGCGCCGGTGGTTTCGGCCAATGCGGTGGCTGTCGCAGGCTGGTACCGGACCGATGCCGCAACAACCGGCCTGCCGGCGGCGGCCCCGGCAGGGCTGCTGGAGGTGGTTCACGGGACCGGTGGCGACCGGGTGATCCAGCGCTGGACGGCGGTGCCTTCCAGCGGGGCTGCGGCCGACTGGCAGCGGCATTTTTCCGGCGGGGCCTGGCAGGCCTGGACCATGACCTTCACTCAGGCGACGCTGCTTGGCACGGTGACCCAATCCGGCGGTGTGCCGACAGGTGCCGTGATCGAGCGTGGCGCGACAGCGGCGGGGGAATTCGTGCGCTTTGCCGACGGCACGCAGATCTGCACCTCGGCGGGGGTTTCGGTGCCTAACGCCTCAACCGCCAGCGGTTCGCTGTTCCGGTCCGCCACAACTGCCTGGACCTTTCCCAGGGCCTTTGCCGTTACCCCGATGGTCAGCGGCAGCGTGCAGGATGGCGATTGCTGGCTGGCCGCAGAGACGCCGACCGCAACAGCCGTGTCGCTGCGGGCCGTATCATCGGTCACCAAGGCGGCGGCCCTGACGCTGCGGGCGATGGCGCTGGGGCGGTGGGTCTGACAGGCGGTCCGTCCCGGCTGAACGACGGTGACAACCCGCGCTGATCTTGCTATGCGCGTGATCGCGAAAAAACTGTGGGGCAGCGCAGGTGAGGATTGAGGAAACGGGCCTGCCGGGGCTGAAGGTTCTGACGCCGCGCCGTTTCCGCGACGCCCGGGGGTTCTTTTGCGAAAGCTGGAACAGGCGCGTGCTGGCAGAGCATGGCCTTGATTTCGATTTCGTGCAGGACAACCATTCGCTGTCGGCGGCGGTGAATACCGTGCGGGGCCTGCATTTTCAGGCCCCGCCCCACGCGCAGACCAAGCTTGTCCGTTGCGGCAGGGGTCGCTTTCTTGACGTTGCCGTCGATATCCGGGCAGCAAGCCCCACCTTCGGCAAATGGTTCGGCATCGAGCTGAGCTTTGACAACGGCAAGCAGTTGCTGGTCCCGGCGGGCTTTCTTCATGGATTTGCCACGCGCGAGCCGGACACCGAAGTCATCTACAAATGCACCGACTATTACGACGTGACGGCGGATGGCGCAGTGCGCTTTGACGATCCCGACATCGGGGTGGATTGGGGGCTTTCCGGCCCTGCGGTTCTAAGCGACAAGGACAGGGCGGCACCGCTGCTGCGGAATTTCCAAACCCCCTTTACCGGCGAAGGCTGACATGAAGATACTTGTGACCGGCGGGGCAGGGTTCATCGGTTCCGCCGTGGTGCGCCATGCCGTGCGGGCAGGCCACAGCGTGGTCAACCTTGATGCGCTGACCTATGCCGCAAATCCCGAAAACGTGCGGCCCGTGGCCAACAGCCCGCTTTACCGGTTCGAACATGCCGATATCCGCGACCGGGCCGCACTGGATCGCATCTTTGCAGAACAGGTGCCGGATGCGGTCCTGCATCTGGCCGCCGAAAGCCATGTCGACCGGTCCATCGACGGGCCAGGCGATTTCGTGGAAACCAACATCACCGGCACGTTCAATCTGCTGGAGGCGGCGCGCGCCTTTTGGGTGCGGCAGGGCCGGCCCGCGGCATTCCGGTTCCATCATGTGTCCACCGACGAGGTTTACGGCACGCTGGGGCCTGCGGGGCAGTTTACCGAAGAGACGCCCTATGCGCCCAATTCCCCCTATGCCGCATCCAAGGCAGCCAGCGACCATCTGGTGCGGTCCTGGCACGAAACCTACGGCCTGCCGGTGCTGGTGACGAATTGTTCCAACAACTACGGACCCTATCATTTCCCGGAAAAACTGATTCCGGTGGTGATCCTCAAGGCCCTGGCGGGCGAGCCGATCCCTGTGTACGGCACGGGCCGGAATGTGCGCGACTGGCTTTATGTCGAAGACCATGCGGATGCGCTGCTGACGGTGCTGACGCGGGGCACCGTGGGGCGCACCTATAACATCGGCGGCGAGAACGAGCGGCGCAACATCGACCTGGTCCGGACGATCTGCGCCATTCTGGACGAAAAACGGCCCAAGGCCACCGCCTATGCCGATCAGATCACCTTTGTTGCAGACCGTCCGGGCCACGACCTGCGCTATGCCATCGACCCGACCCGGATCCGGACGGAACTGGGCTGGCGGCCGTCGGTGACGGTAGAGGAAGGCCTGGCGCGGACGGTGCAGTGGTATCTGGACAATGACGCCTGGTGGCGGCCCCTGCTGGACCGGCAGGGGGTGGGCAGGCGTCTGGGGGTGACGGCGTGAAAGTGCTCGTTTTCGGGTCAACCGGACAGGTGGCGCAGGAACTGCGGCTGCGTCTGCCCGGTGCGGTGTTCCTGTCACGCGCCGAGGCGGATCTTCGCGCACCCCAAACCTGTGCGGCTGCCATCGCCGCCTCGGACGCCGACTTGGTGGTCAACGCGGCGGCCTTCACGGCAGTGGATCAGGCCGAAAGCGATGAAGCCACGGCATCGGCGGTCAACGGCACGGCACCGGGCGTGATGGCCCGCGCCGCAGCGGCACGGGGAATCGCCTTCCTGCATGTTTCCACCGATTACGTCTTTGACGGCACGGGCACCGCGCCCTGGCACCCCGATGACGAAACCGGGCCGCTGGGTGCCTATGGCCGCAGCAAACTTGCCGGGGAACATGGCGTTCAGGCTGCCGGGGGCAGGTTTGTCATTCTGCGCACATCCTGGGTGTTTTCGGCGCATGGTACCAATTTCGTGAAGACCATGCTGCGGCTGGGCAAGACGCGTGCCGCGCTGGCGGTTGTCGCGGACCAGGTCGGCGGGCCGACGGCGGCAGGCGACATTGCGTCGGCGCTGATTGAAATGGGGCGGCTTGTGTCGCTGGGGCTGGGGGCACCCGGAACCTATCACTTTGCCGGGGCGCCCGATGTCTCCTGGGCCGGCTTTGCGCGCGAGATATTCCATCAGGCGGGCCTGCAAACGCAGGTCACCGATATTCCTGCCGCCGCCTATCCAACCCCGGCGCGCCGCCCGCAGAATTCCCGGCTGGACTGTTCCACCACCGAAACCGTGTTCGGGGTGCCGCGCCCGGACTGGCGCAAGAGCCTGACGAAAGTCCTGAAAGATCTGGGGGAAATCTGAAATGGCACAGCGCAAGGGCATCATCCTGGCAGGCGGATCGGGCACGCGGCTTTATCCGGTTACGCTTGCCGTCTCAAAGCAGCTTCTGCCGGTCTATGACAAGCCGATGATCTACTATCCGCTGTCCGTGCTGATGCTGGCCGGGATCCGCGAAATTGCCATCATCACCACGCCGATTGACGCCGACCAGTTCCGGCGCGCCCTTGGCGACGGGTCGCAATGGGGTGTGCAGTTCACCTATATCCAACAGCCCTCGCCGGACGGGCTGGCACAGGCCTATCTGCTGGCCGAAGGTTTCCTTGATGGTGCGCCTTCGGCGATGGTGCTGGGCGACAACATCTTTTACGGGCATGGCCTGCCCGAACTGCTGGCAAGTGCCGCCGCGCAGACAACCGGCGGCACGGTGTTCGGCTATCAGGTGGCGGACCCCGAACGATACGGGGTCATCGCCTTTGGCCCGGACGGGCGGGCGGTATCCATCATCGAAAAGCCGGACGTGCCCCCTTCGGACTTTGCGGTGACGGGGCTGTATTTCCTTGACGGCACCGCACCGGCGCGGGCGAAGAGCGTGCAGCCATCGGCACGCGGCGAGCTGGAGATCACGGCACTGCTGGAGATGTACCTGGCCGATGGGCTGCTGTCGGTCCAGCGGATGGGGCGCGGCTATGCCTGGCTGGACACGGGCACGCATGGCAGCCTGCTGGACGCGGGCAACTTCGTGCGCACGCTGGGGGAACGCCAGGGCCTTCAGTCGGGCTGCCCGGAGGAAATCGCCTTCGGGCAGGGCTGGATCAGCCGCGCGCAGTTGCTGGAGCAGGCGGCTGCCTGTCGCAAGAATGCCTATGGTGCCTATCTTCAGAAGGTCGCCGACCGGAAACCCTGAGGACGGGAACCGGCGGCGGATCGCCCCGACGGCGGCCCCCCGTTCCCGCCGGACCGTCATTGGCCCCTGCCAGGCGGAAAGGCCCGTGACGCGGGCAGGTCATCCGTCTGACCCCGCGCCTGCGGCCCGAAGCGCGGTGCCGCGTCAAAGCGTTTGATCTTTGGCGGCCGGTCGGTTCTGGTGCCCTGGGGGACATGTGGCAGTGGGGGCGGCATGAAGGATTGGTGGCGCGGGTCGGTGACATATCAGGTCTATCTGCGGTCGTTTCAGGACAGCAACGGCGACGGTATCGGCGACCTTCCCGGCCTGACGCGGCGCCTTGAGCATATCGCACGGCTGGGCTGCGATGCGGTCTGGCTTTCGCCGGTCTTCCCCTCGCCCATGGCGGACATGGGCTATGACGTGTCGGATTATACCGATATCGACCCGCTGTTCGGCACGCTGGCGGATTTCGACGCAATGCTGGCCCATGCGCATGCCCTTGGGCTGAAGGTCATCATCGACCAGGTGCTGAGCCATTCCTCTTCTGCCCACCCGTTCTTTGCCGAAAGCCGCGCCAGCCGCACCAATCCCAGGGCCGACTGGTATGTCTGGGCCGATGCCCGCCCGGACGGGACCGCCCCGAACAACTGGTTGTCCGTCTTTGGCGGACCGGCCTGGGAATGGGACGCGCGGCGCAGGCAGTATTACCTGCACAACTTCCTGCCCAGCCAGCCGGATTTCAACTTTCACAACCCTGATGTGCAAGACTGGCTGCTGGGGACAATGCGCTTCTGGCTTGACCGCGGTGTCGACGGGTTCCGGCTTGATACGGTGAACTACTATTTTCATGACCGGCATCTGCGGTCCAACCCGCCCGAGGCGCGCCACGAAACGCAGCCCGCGATCAATCCCTGTGACATGCAGGATCACCTCTATTCCAAGACCCGGCCCGAGAATATCGGGTTCCTGCGGCGGATCCGGGCCCTGCTGGACAGCTATGATGACCGCGCTGCCGTTGGAGAGGTGGGCGAGGGGCGCCGGGCCATCGCCGTGATGGCCGATTATACCCGGGGCGAGGACCGCCTGCACATGGCCTACAGCTTTGACATGCTGGGCCCGCAGTTTACCGCAGCGCATTTCCGCGACCGGGTCGAAGGCTTTTTCACCGGCGCGCCCGACGGCTGGCCCTGCTGGGCCTTTTCCAACCATGACGTGATCCGCCATGTCACACGCTGGTCGGGCGCGGGCACGCAGGACGGGGTCGCCCGCCTGTCGGCGGCGCTGCTTTTGTCGTTGCCGGGGTCGGTCTGCCTGTATCAGGGCGAAGAGCTGGGCCAGACCGAAACCGACATCGCGTATCACGAGCTGACGGACCCGCCCGGCTTTGCCTTCTGGCCCGATTACAAGGGCCGCGACGGCTGCCGCACCCCGATGGTCTGGGATGCAACACCCCAGGGCGGTTTTACCGAAGGGCGGCCCTGGCTGCCGGTGAAGCCGCCGCAACTGTCGCGCAATGTGGCATCCCAGGACGGGGTGCCCGGCTCTGTTCTGGAAACCTATCGCCGGATGCTGGCCTGGCGCCGCGCGAATCCGGCCCTGCGGACGGGAACGACGCGGTTTGTGGACCTGCCGGAACCGGTGCTGGCCTTTTTCCGGGATGCCGGTCAAGGCGGGATTCTGTGCATCTTCAATCTGTCGCCGGACGAGGTCCTGCTGACGCTGGATCACGCGACGCTCGTCGGTCCCGCGCAGGCGGCGGGGCTCACCGGGCGGACGCTGTCGCTGGGGGCGAGCGGCTATGCGTTTGCAGCCGCGTCGGGCATGACGCGCCTGCGCCCCTATGCGCCCAAGGTGCGAAACACGGCGCGGCCGCGCCCTGCGCGCTTGGCCTCATAAAGGGCGTCGTCCGCATCCGCCATCATGCGGTCCGGTTGCACCTGGGGATAGGTGGTGGACACCGTCATGCCGATGCTGGCCGAAACCCGGCAGGCGCGGCCTTCATGAAGGATCGGCTGGTCAAGCTGTGCGATGATGCGCCCGGCGATGGTCCACAGCACGGTGGCGTCAACCAGACCGGGCAGCAGAATCACGAATTCGTCGCCGCCGGTCCGCGCAATGGTGTCGGCATCGCGGGTCTGGCCGCGCAGGATGCGCCCCACCTCGCGCAGAACCGCATCCCCCGCCGCATGCCCAAGGGTATCGTTCACCGACTTGAAGTAATCCAGATCCATGTGCATCAGACCGAAGGGCGTATTGCGCACGATGACCTGGGCGATGGCCAGATCAAGCGCCCGGCGGTTGCGCAGGCCCGTCAGGGTATCGGTCAGCGCCTGTTCTTCGGCGGCCGTCTTGGCCCCCTCCAGCCGCTGGTTCAGATCGCGCAATTCCTTCATCACGGCCGTCTTGGCCTCGACGACATAGAGCAGTTCCATGGCAAGGTCGGTCGGCGCGAAATCGGAATCGGTCAGGTCATGGGCCCGGACCGCATCGGTGACGGAACTGCCGAAGGAGAGGTTGAGCAGCAGGCCATTGTCATCGGCCAGCCGCACCGCCAGACCGCGCAAGCTGGTGTCCGGTGCCAGTTGCGGCCTGAGGTGCATCGGCCGGCCTGCCCATCGGATCAGGGCCGCAAGGTCCCCGATCCCGCCGGGACGGCGCACCTCGAACACGGAAAAGAACGGTCGCCCGGCCACAGCCCGGCCGGCAATCAGTTTGGCCAAGGTTGGGCCAAGGCCCGTGATTCTGCCGTCGGCCGACAGGCGGATGTGCATCGGCATCATCCGACACAGGGCTTCGGCGGGAATCGAGACCGTATCCGTTTTCAGGCCCCCGTCCATGATCACAGCACCTGCCCTGCAAGGGTGAACGGGCGGCCCGTTGCAAACTGATGATCCAGAAGCCTGATGGAAACGCGTTCGCCCCCCTCTGTCGGCCCGGCGTGATCGATCACCACAAGGGCGCCGTAATCATCGGCCATGGCCCGCAGCAGACCGACAGCCACATGACCCACCCCCTGCAAGGGCGACAGGCAGGTCAGCGAAAAGCTGTCATGGCCGGTGCCGGCAAGGTGCAGGGCAGGCAGATCAAGATCGGGCAAGGCAAGCCGCCCGCGGGCAGGAAGATCATCCAGCGAATAAAGGAAATCGACAAAGGTCACGCCGCCAAAGCGCAGCAGGCGCCGCAGCCGTTCCAGCGCAGGATCAGCCACGAGGAACAGTCCCAGATCCTCAAGAATGGACCCGCGCGGAAGGTTCAGCCTGCGCGAGGCGGCGGCCAAAACCTGGTCTGTCAGCCGGTCGTCGTAGGTCAGCATCGTCTCGAACGAATCGAAGCCAAGCTGCGCGTCGCGCACGATGTCCAGCCAGACCGCATTGCCATAGGTGCCGCGCAGGAACATCTGGATGGATCGGTTGACAAGCCCGTGCATGTAAGACCCCAATGAATACCCCGAAGGCTAGGGGCCAAGCGTTAAGGAATTCTGAATTTGGTCCACAGGGCTGCAAGCGTCAGTTGCATCCCCCGCCGGGTGCTCAAGACGTGCCACCGCCGGGGCTGCCCGGGCGCAAAGCGGGCAACCCGTCTGCCTGCGCGCGCGGCACCTCCTGACAGGGGCCATCGCCCCTGCCACAGCGCCGCGCCGGCATCAGGACCGGCCGGGGGCCCAAAGCCCCTGGCCAGCGCCCGCCCCGCCAACGGCGGGCGCTTCCCGCCCGCCGGGCCGGGCGCTGGCCTCTGTGTCTCCGGGACCTGCCGGTCTACGGGACACCGTCGCGCAGGGGCGGGGGAAACGCGGGTCGCGTTTCCTGTTCCCGCCCGCACTGATGACAGCACCCACACCGCTCCAATGGCAGGGGCTATCGCCCCTGCCACAGCGCCACAGCGGGATCAGGACCGGTCGGGGGCCAAAGCCCCCGGCCAGCGCCC
>JADCDI010000070.1 GCA_020251025.1 Rhodobacter sp.
AATGCCCGGTCACTTTGGCAGGGGCCATCGCCCCTGCCACAGCGCTGCGCCGGGATCAGGACGGGCCGGGGGCCAAAGCCCCCGGCCAGCGCCCGCCCCGCCACCGGCGGGCGCTTTGCACCTGCCGGGTCAGGCGCTGGCCTCTGTGTCTCCCGGACCTGCCGGTCTGCAGGGCACCGGCCCGCGCGGGCGGGGGAAACGCGGGGCGCGTTTCCTGACCCCGCCCCAAGGGGCAATGCCTTATCCCGGACCGGGAAGAGTCTGCCGTAAGGCAAGCGGGCGGACTGCTGTTCCGGCACTGTGCTGATCGGCCCCCTGGCCCAGAAAAAACGGCGCGCAGATCCTGCGCGCCGTTGTCCTGTACCACCTTGGGGGCACCGCCCGCTGCGGGCGGCATCCCGGGGCCGTTACATGCCCAGCGAGGCCTTGTAGAGCGCGATCTGGCTGTCCCGGCCGATCTGGTCGGTGATCTTTTCCCAGGCCGCCGCAATGGCGTCGGCGGTTTCCTGCGCGGTCTTGTAGGTACCGGCATAGCCCTTGGCCAACTCATCCTCGGCAACCGAATAATACTGGAAGATGCCGGGGATGCGCGGCTCGACCGCCGCGTTCGGGTGGTTGTAGCTGTCGGCGTTGGAGCCGAGGTAATCCTCGACAAAGGCCCGGTCATAGCCCGCCGCTTCCCATTCGTCGTAGTTGAAGTGAGAGTTGCGGTACGGCTGGAAGCCCGACGGATAGGCGGCCGTCCACAGCGACAGGTCCTTGCCGCCGAGGTGAGCCGCGGCAGACCAGGCGGCCTTGCGCTTTTTCTCGTCGCCCGACACACGGCTGGTCACGTAGATGCCCCAGCCGATATAGGCCATGACAGGGGCTTCGTTATAGGTCTCTTCCCAGGCCGAGGTCCTGGAATTGTAGACGCGGTCCGAACCGGGGTTGATCCCGAAGCCGACGACATCGCCCACGACAGAGCCGTCCGAGGTGCGGGCGGACGAGCCGACATCGCCCCACCACATCAGCATCGAACCGGTTCCGGCCAGGAACTGGCTGAAGGCCGTGGTGCCGGGATCGGCGTTGATCTGGTCGGCCGGATAGGCACCGGGTGTTGCGATCAGGTCCATCACATCCTGGATCGCCTGCACCCAGGCCGGGTTGTTGACGCGCGGCTTCATGGTGTCGGGATCAAACAGCCAGGCCGGATCACCCGGATGCTTAGCATAGGCGGCGGCGCGGTTTTCGACAAAGTAAAAGCCGAAGCCGCCCCAGCCCTTGAGCGGATCAAGATAGCCGTAGGCCGGGCCGCCGGTCAGCGGATCGACCTTGCCGACAAGGGCCTTTGTCGCGGCATTGACCTGCTGCCAGGTCTTGGGCACTTCAGCCCCGCCGATGGCACCCTCACCGAAGTAGTCGGTGCGGTAGGCAAAGGTATGGCAATCGCCGTCGATGTTGATGCGGTAGGTCTTGCCTTCCCAGGTGCCCACGGGGGGCTTGAGGTAACCCACAAGGTCATCGGCATCGATCTGCGCCTTCACCCAGTCCGGCATCTCGTCCAGCATGCCCTTGGAGGCGGTATCCCCTTCGAAAGGTGCCCCCATTTCGATGATGTCGAAGTCAACGGTACCGGTCGCGATGGATTGCTGCAGGCGCGGGTTGTAATCGGCCTGGGCCAGATCGATCCAGTTGATCTTGGCCCCGGTATAGGCCTCCCAGGGCTTGAGGAAGCCGCGGAACAGGAAATTGTGCAGGTTCTGGTTGTTCAGGCCCAGAAAGGTCAGCTCCACACCCGCGAATTCGCCTTCGGCAACGTTCGCCTTGGTGGCCCTCAGGGTCAGTTCACCGACCTTCTGCCAATCGGCATCGGTGGGGGACCCCATGCCAACACCCGGGATTTTCAGGATCTGGGCGCGGATGTCATCCTGCGCGAAGGCCGGGCGCGCACCGGCGCCAAGGCCAAGCCCGCCCAGCGCCGCAAGGCCGCCGACGCCGGCCGCCCCCTTCAGAAGCCCCCGGCGGGTCATCGCCGACCGCGCGGCGATGTTGTAGTGTTCCACTTTCATAAGTGACCTCCCATTTTGTCACGCGAGACTGCCGGCAGACAGGCGATGCTGCGGCCAGGTGCCCCTTGGGGGTCTTTCCAATGGCCATGCTTTGCCCGTTTCCGGGCCCGGCCGGTGCCGGACATGGGCAGACCTTTTCAGCCTTGTCGGGGCAAGTCAAGCATCTAACATGTTAGTATGCCCGGATGGTGGACAGCCGGGACCGGCTGGGTTAGGCATGGTGCCGAACCGAACCCGAAGGGGGACCGATGGCCCAAGTTACGATCCGCGACCTGCGCAAGGCCTATGGGGCGATGGACGTTCTGCACGGTGTCAGCGTGGATATCGGGAACGGGCAGTTCGTGGTTCTGGTCGGGCCGTCCGGCTGCGGAAAATCGACGCTTCTGCGCATGATTGCCGGGCTGGAAAGCATCACCTCGGGCACGATCCGCATTGGTGAGCGGGTGGTCAACAACCTGCCGCCCTCGGACCGCGATATCGCCATGGTGTTCCAGAATTACGCGCTTTACCCCCACAAGACCGTGGCCGCGAACATGGGCTTTCCGCTGAAGATGCAGCGGATGGACAAGGCGCAGATCGCCGCGAAGGTGGACCGCGCGGCAGATATCCTGGGGCTGAAGCCCTATCTTGCGCGCTATCCGCGGGAACTTTCGGGCGGGCAGCGCCAGCGCGTGGCGATGGGCCGTGCGATCGTGCGCGATCCCCAGGTGTTCCTGTTTGACGAGCCGCTGTCGAACCTGGATGCCAAGCTGCGGGTCCAGATGCGGTCCGAGATCCGCGAACTGCACCAGCGGCTGGGCACGACGACGATCTATGTGACGCATGACCAGATCGAGGCCATGACCATGGCCGACCGCATCGTGGTGATGCGCGACGGCCGCATTGCCCAGGTGGGGGAGCCGCTGGAACTTTATGACAGGCCGGCCAATGTCTTTGTCGCAGGCTTCATCGGATCACCGGCGATGAACCTGCTGCCGGGCGCGGTGCGCAGGCAGGGCGGCAATCCGGCGGTGGTGGTGGACGGGGCCAGCCTGCCTGTGCCGGACCGTCCGGGCCTGACCGAGGGGCGCAAGGTGGTCTTCGGCATCCGCCCCGAACACCTGGACCTGACTGCGGCCGGGGGCATGCCGGCACAGGTCGTGGTGGTGGAACCGACAGGATCGGAAACCCATGTGGTGCTGCGCATCGGCGAGAGGGACCTGACAGCGGTCTTCCGCGAACGGCACGCCTTTGTTCCGGGACAGCAGGTGCATCTGACGCCGCAGCCCGACCTGATCCACATCTTTGACGGCGACAGCGGAGAGCGCATCTGATGACCCGCACGATCCTGTGCTATGGTGACTCAAACACGCATGGCACCATGCCGATGCCGGATCTGGGGGCGATGGGCCGCTTTGCGCGCGATGTGCGCTGGACCGGGCAACTGGCGGCCCTGTTGCCGGGCTGGCAGGTGATCGAAGAGGGGCTTCCAGGCCGCACCACCGTGCATGACGACCCGATCGAAGGGGCGCATCGCAACGGTCTGGCCGTGCTGCCGGCCATTCTGGAAAGCCACCGGCCCATCGACGTGGTGATCCTGATGCTGGGCACCGATGACCTCAAGCAGCGGTTTTCGGTCACTGCACTGGACATTGCCCTGTCGCTGGAAAAGCTGGTGCTGGCCATCCGCGCCTCGGGTTGCGGACCGCAGGGCAGGGCGCCCGGGGTCATCCTTGTGGCCCCGCCGCCGATCCTCGAGGTGCAGGACCTGGGCGCGATGTTTGCGGGCGGCGAGGCGAAATCGCACGAGCTGGGCCCCCGGCTGGCGGCGCTGGCGCGGGGGCTGGGGGTGCCTTTCATCGATGCGGGGGCGCTGATCGGCGTATCGGAAACCGACGGCATCCATTATGACGAACCGGCCATGGCGGCACTGGCGCAGGCCTTTGCCCAGGCTGTGACGGCCCATTTCAACTGATCGCTGCGGGGGGAAAAGACCGGAATGCTCAAGGGGATAGACCATCGGCTGAATGCCGAAGTGCTGCATGCGCTGCGCGCCATGGGGCATGGTGATACGCTGGTGATTGCGGATACGAATTTTCCCTCTGACAGTATCGCGCGCAGCACCGTGGTGGGCAGGCTTCTGCGGATGGAGAATCTGAGCTGCGCAGAGGCCGCGCAGGCGGTGCTTTCGGTGCTGCCGCTGGATACCTTTGTTCCGGATTTTGCCGGACGCATGCAAGTTGTGGGCGACCCCGATCAGGTACCCGCCGTTCAGGCCGAGGTTCAGGCCCAGATCGACCGCGCCGAAGGCCGCCCGCGCCCGATGATCGGGATCGAACGCTTTGCCTTCTATGACGAGGCGCGCAAGGCCTATGCGGTGATCCAGACCGGCGAGCGACGGTTCTACGGCTGCTTCATCTTCCGCAAGGGCGTGATCCCGCCGGGGGCATGACCATGGGCCGCGTTGTCATTCTGGGCGTCTTTGTCGCCGATACCGCCTACCGTGCCGACCGGCAGCCCAAACTGGGCGAAACCATCCTGGGGCGGTCCTTTGCCCTGGGGCCGGGTGGCAAGGGGTCCAATCAAGCGGTGGCGGCGGCGCGGGCCGGGGCCGAAACCCACATGATCACCCGGCTGGCGCGCGACCCCTTCGGCGACATGGCCCTGGCGACATGGGCCACAGCGGGGGTCATACCGGCCGTGACCCATGTCGATCAGGGCTATACTGGTGCGGCCTATATCTTTGTCGAGGCGGCGACGGGCAACAACGCCATCATCGTTTGCCCCGGTGTTGCGGGCGACATTTCCGTGGCGGATATCGAGGCGCGGGCCGGGCTGATCGGCGGGGCTGCGGTGTTCGTGACGCAACTGGAACAGCCGGTTCCCGCAGCGCTGCGGGCGCTGGCAATCGCGCGGGCAGGGGGGGCGACCACGGTTCTGAACCCCGCCCCTGCGGCACCGCTTCCCGACGGGATGCTGGCGCTGTGCGACTATGTCACCCCCAATGAATCAGAGGCCGAAGCGCTGACTGGTCTGCCGGTCACCACCCCGCAGGAAGCGCTGGCGGCGGCACAGGCGCTGCGCGCCGCCGGTGCCGGGGCTGCGGTGATCACCCTGGGTGCGCAGGGCGCGCTCTTTCATGACGGGGGGCGCACGGTGCATGTGCCGGCCTTCAGCGCCGGCCCGGTGGTGGAAACCACGGGCGCCGGCGATGCCTTCAACGGCGGCTTTGCCGCAGCACTTTCGCGCGGGATGGACCCCGTGGATGCGGTGCGGTTCGGTTCGGCCACCGCCGGCATTTCGGTGACGCGCCCCGGAACGGCTCCGGCCATGCCATCGCGCAGCGAAATCGAGGCGCTTCTGGCGAAAGGGTGAAGATGCGGGCGGAAAGGCCTGCACAGCAATTGGGTGGTCTTTAAGTCTGATAATCAGTATTATGTAATTTAAACGACCAGGTCGCCGGTGCGCCGAACGGACGGTTGCGGTCCCCGTGCATGTTCCGGCTGGATAGACCGGTACGTCCTGCGCTAGGACAAGGCATGACTTGCCACAGGTGATCCATGTCCGTCCCCAGACCGATTCTGATCGCTCCGTCGATTCTGGCCGCCGATTTCGCAAACTTCGGGGCCGAATGCCGCGCGGTCGGGGATCAGGGGGCGGATTGGGTGCATGTCGATGTCATGGACGGGCATTTTGTGCCGAACATCACCTTTGGCCCCGCCACCTGTGCCGCGCTTCGTCCTCATATCCGGGGCGTGATGGATGTTCATTTGATGATTGCCCCTGTGGACGGCTTTCTCGAACGCTTTGCCATGGCCGGGGCCGATGTGCTGACGGTGCATCCCGAAGCTGATCCGCACATTCACCGCAGCCTGCAAACCATTCGTTCGATGGGAAAAAAGGCGGGGCTTGCCCTTAACCCCGGAACCGGGCTGGAGGGTGTGGAATACCTGCTGGACACGCTTGATCTGATCTGTGTGATGACGGTGAACCCCGGCTTCGGCGGGCAGGCCTTCATCACCTCGCAGGTGGACAAGGTGCGTGCGCTGCGCGCGCTGATCGGCGCGCGGCCGGTTCTGATCGAGGTGGACGGCGGGATAACGGTTGCAACGGCCCCGTTGGTTGCCGCCGCCGGGGCGGATGTTCTGGTGGCCGGGTCGGCGGTGTTCAAGGGCGGGTCCGCCGACCGGCCGCAGGCCTATGGCCGCAATATCGCCGCGATCCGGGCGGCGGCCGGGGCCGCCTTGGCCTGACCGCCCTGCCCTGCGGCAACTGATCCGTGCAATCAGGGCAGATTTCGCCTATATGAAGCCGCAGGCTGATCGATGGAGGACAGCATGGCCAGTGGTCCTGTGGCAGACGTCCGCGCCTTTTTTGACGAGGCGACCAACACCGTGTCCTATGTGGTCAAGGATCCGGGCAGCGCCGCCTGCGCCGTGATCGATTCCGTTCTGGATTTCGACTATGCCTCGGGGCGCACCGACACGCGGTCTGCAGATGCGATCATCGCCGATGTGACGGCGCGGGGATTGCGGGTGGACTGGGTGCTCGAAACCCATGTCCATGCCGATCATCTCAGCGCAGCGCCCTATATCCAGCAACGGGTCGGAGGCCGGATCGGCATCGGGGAAAAGATCACGGTTGTTCAGGATACCTTCGGCAAAGTCTTCAACGAAGGCACGGAATTTCAACGCGACGGATCGCAGTTCGACCGGCTTTTCAGGGATGGTGACAGCTTTTCCATAGGCGGTCTGTCAGCGCGGGTGATGCATACGCCGGGCCATACACCGGCCTGCCTGACCTATGTCATCGGGGATGCGGCCTTTGTCGGCGATACGATGTTCATGCCCGATTACGGCACGGCCCGCTGCGATTTTCCGGGCGGCTCGGCTGCGGTGTTGTACGGCTCGATCCAACGCATTCTGGCCCTGCCTGGCGAAACGCGCATCTTCGTGGGCCATGATTACAAGGCACCGGGCCGCGAGGATTATGCCTGGGAAACCACCGTGGCCGCAGAAAAAGCCCTGAACGTGCATGTCGGTGCCGGGCGTGACTGCGACAGTTTCGTCGCCCTGCGCGAGGCGCGCGACCGGACCCTGGGAATGCCCCGCCTGATCATCCCCTCGCTTCAGGTGAACATGCGCGCCGGGCAGATGCCGCCTGCCGATGACAGCGGCAAGACCTTTCTGAAGGTGCCGGTGAACGGGCTTCAGGCGGGGTGATGACCGGTCCGGGCGGGAAGACGCTGCGTTGTTGGGGCCGCCCGTAATGGCTGGCCGCCTTTCGGGGCGGGGCAGGATGCTTTTTTGCCGCCCCGCGCTAAACCACCGCCCGTTCACGAAACGGCGTGCCGGACAGGATGCGCGCAACGGAAAGGTCTGACAGATCAAGGCTCTGCCAGCTATTTGTCAGAATCTGCTCGGCCACGCCGCGCCCCACCGCCGGCGATTGCTGCAATCCGTGCCCCGAAAACCCGTTGATCAGGTGCAGGTTCGGCACCTCGGGGTGCGGACCCAGGATCGCGTTCTGGTCCAGCCTGTTATAGGCGTAATGGCCCACCCAGTGACGCACAACCTTCACCGCATCAAAACCCGGCGCGCGGGCGTAAAGCTGGGGCCAGATCACCTCGTCAAACAGATGAAGATCGGGGTCAAAGTCATTGGCATCGCATGGGCCATCTGCATCGGGGACTGTGGCGGTGATCCAGTGGCGGTCTTCCGGGCGCAGGTAGAAACCCTGATCGACCAGAAGGGGCGCGTCCGGATGGCGGGCATTGGGTGCATCGATCACAAAGACGGTGCGCTTGCGCGGCTCTACCGGCAGGTCCAGCCCGGCCATGCGGCAGATCACGGCGGCACGGGTTCCGGCGGCATTCACCGCCGCGCCGCAGGCGACATGCCCCGCTTTTTCCAGCAGGACATGGGTCACGCGGCCGCCGTCAACCCTGAGGCCGGTCACCCTGTCGGTCACGAAGCGGACGCCTTGCGCCTTTGCCGCCGCGCGAAAACCATTGAGAAGGCCCATGTTGTCAAACCAGCCCTCGTCGCGCGGACCGAAACTGCCCGCCGCCAGGTCTTCGGTTGAAAGCCAGGGGAAGCGGGCGGCGATCTGTGCGGGGGTCCAGACCTCGGTCGCGGCACCGCAACTGCGCTGCATCGCCGCCACCTCGGCCAGGGTTGCGGCCCCCGCCGCAGTGGTGGTGAGGAAGAGATAGCCGTTCTCGCGCAGCCCCAGCGTGGAAATGCCGACATCTACCCCCAGGCTTTGGTGGAAATCGCGGATAAAGCCGATGCCAAAGCGCGAGATCTGCACATTCACCCGCGTCGTGAACTGCTGGCGGATCGAGGCCACCGACAGCGCTGTGGAGGATCGGGCAAAGCTGGGGTCCTGCTCTGCCACCAGAACGGAAAGGCCGGGCTGCATCCGTGTCAGCCAATAGGCGACCGAACAGCCCATGACCGCACCGCCGATCACCACCACGTCACAGGACCCTGTCATGCCCCCCCCCTGCCCCAGCGACCCGGGTGTTATCGCGGCAAGGACCGAAGGACCAGAGGCAGCGTCACGGCAAGAACGAAAAACGGCGCAGCCCGCAGGGCCGCGCCGGTTCAGCGGTTTGGACCAAGCGAAGTCAGCGCCCGAGTGTCCTGGCAACTTCGGCGGCGAAATCTTCTTTCTCTTTTTCGATGCCTTCGCCCACCAGCACGCGGGCATAGCCGGTAATCTCGACCCCGGCGTCCCTGGCGGCCTGTTCGACGGTCAGATCAGGATTGATCACAAAGGCCTGGCCCAGCAGTGTCGATTCGGCGATGAACTTCTTCATACGGCCCGGGATGATGTTGTTGTGGATCACCTGATCGGGCTTCGGCTTGGCAGAGGCCGCGTTTTCTTCCAGCGCCTTCTGGGTCTGGACGGCGAGTTCGCGTTCCAGGACCGCCGGGTCAAGCGCGGCTTCCGAAAGCGCCAGCGGCGCGCTTGCCGCGATATGCATGGCAAACTGGCGGCCAATGGCCTGGGCCTTGTCCGCCGGGCCTTTCAGCGCCACGAGGACACCGATCTTGCCCATGCCTTCTGCAGCGGCATTGTGCACATAGGACACCACCGTGTCGCCTTCCAGCACATGCATCCGGCGCAGGGTCATGTTCTCGCCGATGCGGGCGATGGCTTCGGTCAGGACCTGTTCCACAGGCTTGCCGTTCAGATGGGTCGCCCTCAGAACCTCGATATCCTTGCCGGTCTCAAGGGCGACCTTGGTCACTTCGGCCACCAGTGCCTGAAAGTCGGCGTTCTTGGCAACAAAGTCGGTTTCCGAGTTGATTTCAACGGCCACGCCGCGGCCATTGCTGACGGCCACCCCGACGAGACCCTCTGCCGCCACGCGGTCGGCCTTCCTGGCGGCCTTGGCCAGGCCTTTGGTGCGCAGCCAGTCAACGGCGGCTTCCATGTTGCCGTCGGTTTCCGTCAGCGCCCGCTTTGCGTCCATCATGCCTGCGCCGGTCGACTCGCGCAGTTCCTTCACCATCTGGGCGGTGATTGCCATAGCGGCTCTCCTTGAACAACAATTCTGTGCTCCGGCGGGGTTTACCCGCGCCGGATGACGTCGGTGCGACGGGCTCAGGCCAGGGCGGCAGCCTCTTCTTCGGGCGCGACTTCCAGCGCGCCAAGATCGATGCCGGCGGCCCCCATCTGGGCGGTCATGCCATCAAGCGCGGCCCGCGCGACCAGATCGCAGTAAAGCTGGATCGCGCGCGCGGCGTCGTCATTGCCGGGGATGATGTAATCCACCCCCTTGGGCGAGCAGTTGGTATCAACCACGCCAATGACCGGGATGCCCAGCTTCTGCGCTTCCAGAATGGCCAGGTCTTCCTTGCCCACGTCGATGATGAAAAGCAGGTCCGGCGTGCCGCCCATTTCCCGGATGCCGCCCAGCGAAGCCTGCAGCTTCGACTGTTCGCGTTCCATGTTCAGGCGTTCTTTCTTGGTCATGCCTTCGGCGCCCTGGCCCATCAGCTCGTCCAGCTGCTTAAGGCGCTGGATCGACTGCGACACGGTCTTCCAGTTGGTCAGCGTACCGCCCAGCCAGCGGTGGTTCATGTAGAACTGCGCGCATTTGTCGGCAGCTTCGGCAATCGGCTTCTGCGCCTGGCGCTTGGTGCCGACGAACAGGATGCGCCCACCCCTGGCAACCGTGTCGCGCACGACGTTCAGCGCCGCATCCAGCAGCGGAACCGTCTGTGTCAGATCGATGATGTGGATGCCGTTGCGGTCGCCGTAGATGTATTCACCCATCTTCGGGTTCCAGCGGGCCGTCTGGTGGCCATAGTGAACGCCAGCTTCCAAAAGCTGACGCATGGAGAATTCAGGCAGCGCCATGTCCAAATGTCCTTTCCGGTTTGCGCCTTGGCGGAGTGATTCAGCCCTTTTCCTGGGCCAACCGGTGGACCGGCAGGGATGTCTTCCCTGCAAACCCGCACTCCGCCTGTGAAGTGCCGCGCGTCTAGCGCGTGCGGGCGGTGAATGCAACCCCTGCCTGCGGCGGGTGATGCACCCCCTGCCCCAACCTGACCTGCCCCGCCCGCTCAGGTGATGACATCTGGCGCAGAGCGCCCGGTGTATTGCGTGATCCGCGCAAGGCTGTGTGCGGCCTGAATGACCGGGGCCAGGGCAAGCTGCGGGTCAAGGCCGAACCGGTCCGGATCAGCCTCGTAGCGTTCCAGATAAAGGCGCAGAGTGGCCCCTTCGGTGCCTGTCCCCGACAGGCGCAGCACGATGCGGCTGCCATCGGTGAACAGAATCCGGACACCCTGCCTTTGGCTGACCGATCCATCCACCGGATCGGTATAGGCGAAATCACCGGCAGACAGGATGGTCAGACCATGCAGGTGCTGCCCGGCCAGGTCCGGCAGGATGCCGCGCAGGGCCGTGATCATGGCTTCGGCCTGTGCCGCGTCAACCGACTCAAAATCATGGCGGGAATAGAAGTTGCGGCCAAAGGATGACCAGTGCGAGGTCATAATCTCTGCAACACTTTGCCTGCGGACAGCCAGGATGTTCAGCCACATCAGCACGGCCCAAAGCCCGTCCTTTTCGCGCACATGGTCCGACCCGGTGCCAAAGCTTTCCTCGCCGCAGAGCGTGACCTTGCCCGCATCCAGCAGATTGCCGAAGAACTTCCACCCTGTCGGCGTCTCGTGGCAGCCGATCCCCAGCGCCTCAGCCACGCGGTCCACTGCGGCACTTGTGGGCATCGAACGGGCCACCCCCTTCAGCCCGGCGCGGTAGCCGGGGGCCAGGGTGGCATTGGCGGCCAGCACCGCCAGACTGTCGGAAGGCGAGACATAGATGCCGCGCCCCACCACCATGTTGCGGTCGCCGTCGCCATCGGATGCCGCCCCGAAATCGGGGGCATCCGCCCCGAACATCCCGTCCATCAGCGCCCTGGCCCAGACCGGGTTCGGATCGGGGTGCAGGCCGCCGAAATCGGGCAGGGGCGTGGCGTTTATGACGGTTCCGGGCGCAGCCCCCAGCCGGGTTTCCAGAATCTCACGCGCATAGGGGCCGGTCACGGCGCACATCGCGTCAAATCGCATCCGGAAACCGGCAGCGAACATCGCGCGGATCGCCGGAAAATCGAACAGCTTTTCCATCAGCGCGGCGTAGTCGGCAACGGGGTCGACCACATCAACGGTCATATCCCCCAAGGTAACGCGCCCGATTGCTGTCAGGTCAATGTCCTGCGCCGCCAGGATGCGGTATTCCTTCAGCGTTGCGGTGCGGCCAAAGATCGCGTCGGTGACCGGTTCCGGCGCGGGGCCGCCATTGGGCATGTTGAACTTCAGTCCAAAATCTTCCGCAGGTCCGCCGGGGTTGTGGCTGGCCGACAGGATCAGCCCGCCATCGGTTCCGTGCAGGCGGATCAGGTGGCTGGCCGCCGGTGTGGACAGGACCGCCCCCTGCCCCACGATCACCCGCGCCGCCCCGTTGGCCGCCGCCATGCGCAGGATCACCTGCGCGGCCCGGTCGTTGAAATAGCGCCCGTCCCCACCCAGGACAAAGGTCTTGCCCCGCGCGCCCACGACATCGAAGATCGCCTGCACGAAGTTTTCCAGATAATGCGGCCCCATGAAGACAGGCGTCTTCTTGCGAAGACCCGAGGTGCCGGGTTTCTGCCCGGCGATCGGCGCGGTGCTGACGATCTTGATGCTCATGGCGTTCCTTGCGAAGATAACCCGGAAGACGTGACAGCTTCAAACACCAGCACGGAATGGGCAGGGGCCGCAACCTCTGCCTTTGCCGCCGCTGCCGGTGCCGCCACAGGGCGGGTGGTGTCCAGGATCAGGCGCCAGCCCGGTGCCGTGTGCGGCAACACCACATCGCATGCCCCCCCGCTGTTGAACACCGCAAAGATCGCATCTGGCCCGCCGCCCGCATCTTCTGCCGCGTGGCGCAGTTCCACGCCCAGGCAGCGGAATGCGGGATCGTGCCAGTCTTGCGGGCGCGGCACGCCGCCGTCTGCCCGCCGCCAGGTCACATCGGGCAGGCCGTCGGCAGCGCGCGGGCGCGCATGCAGAAAGCGCTTCTGGCGCAGCACCGGATGGGCGCGGCGCAGCGCCGTCAGGCGGGCGACAAAGGCCGTCAGGTCGGGATCGGCCCTGTCCCAGTTGATCCAGGTGGTTTCGTTATCCTGGGCATAGGCATTGTTGTTGCCCTGCTGGCTGTGGCCCAGCTCGTCCCCCGCCAGCAGCATCGGCACACCTTGCGCCAGCATCAGCGTGGCCAGCAGGTTGCGCTTGCGCAGGGCGCGGGCGGCAAGAACGGCCGGATCATCCGTCGGCCCTTCGACGCCAAGGTTGTCGGAATGGTTTTCGCCATGTCCGTCGCGATTGTCCTCGCCATTGGCCAGGTTGCGCTTGACGGTGAAGCTGACAAGGTCCTGCAGGGTAAAGCCGTCATGTGCGGTGATGAAATTGACCGAACCTGTCGCGGCGCGCCCCGAATGATCGAAGCGGTCGGATGATCCCAGCAGGCGGTTGGCAAGCTCTGGCGTCAGTCCGGCGTCACCGCGCCAGAAGCGGCGCACACCGTCGCGGAAGCGGTCGTTCCACTCTGAAAACGGATGGGGAAAGGCACCCAGCTGATAGCCGCCCGGCCCGACGTCCCAGGGTTCGGCGATCAGCTTGACGCGGGCCAGCACGGGGTCCTGAAGGAGTGCGTCGAAAAAGCCGCCCTGCGGGTCAAAGCCCTGCGCCTCGCGGCCCAGCGCGCTGGCCAGATCAAAACGGAAGCCGTCGATGTGACAGGTCTCGACCCAGTAGCGCAGGCTGTCCATCACCATGCGCAGCACCATCGGGTGGGTCAGGTTCAGGGTGTTGCCGGTGCCGGTGTCGTTCACATAGGTCCGGCCCCCGTCCGCCAGCCGGTAGTAGCTGCGGTTGTCCAGCCCGCGAAAGCTCAGCGTCGGCCCCAGCGCGTCGCCTTCGCCCGAATGATTGTAGACCACATCAAGGATCACCTCGATCCCGGCGGAGTGAAAGCGGTGGACCATGCTTTGCATCTCGCGCAGGCCCCCCCGCCCCAGATAGCGCGGCTCGGGCGCAAAAAAGCCGATGGTCTGATAGCCCCAGTAGTTGCGCAGGCCGCGCGCCACCAGGAAACGGTCATCGACAAAGGCCTGAACCGGCAGCAGTTCTATGGCCGTGACGCCCAGCCGGACCAGATGTTCCAGCACCGGATCGGCGCACAGACCTGCCAGGGTGCCGCGCAGCGGGGCGGGCACGCCCGGATGCAGGGCGGTCAGGCCCTTGACATGCGCCTCGTAGATCACCGTCCCGGTCAGCGGGGTCTGCGGCGCGCGCTCCTTGCCCCATGGAAAGGCAGGATCGACGACCACCGACTTGGGCACGGCAAAGGCGCTGTCGCGGGTGTCGAAGGACAGATCAGTGCGCGGGCTGCCCACCTTGTAGCCCATCAGCGCATCCGACCAGCGCAGACGCCCCGCCAGGGCGCGCGCATAGGGATCGATCAGCAGCTTGTTGGGATTGAACCGGTGGCCCGCCTCGGGCCGGTAGGGCCCATGGGCGCGAAGGCCGTAAAGCGCGCCCGGCATCAGCCCCGGCACGCGCTGATGCCAGATGTCGCCGTCGCGGTCGCGGAACGGCAGGCGCGCGGTTTCCTTGCGCCCGTCGGGCGAGAACAGGCACAGCTCCATCCGCCCGGCATGGGCGGAGAAGACCGCGAAGTTCACGCCATCGCCGTCAAAGCTTGCCCCCATGGGAAAGGGCAGGCCCGCTGCCGTGGCCGGTCCGCTCTGTCGGGCGGGCTTGTCGGCCAAAGGCGGCGTCATCCCGCCAGCCCTTCGTACAGCCGGGCATAGGCGGCGGCCGAGGCCGCCCAGCCGACCGGCTGCCTCATGGCATTGCGCTGCAGACGCGCCCATGTCTTGCGGTCGGCATAAAGCCCGGTCAGGCGGCGAAGCGCCAGCGCCAGCCCCAGGGCATCGGCCGGGGCAAAGACAATGCCGGTGGCCACCCCGGCGGCCAGCGTGGCCGGGCTGGCCCCGATGACGGTGTCCGCCAGCCCGCCCGTCGCCGCGACCACCGGCAGCGTGCCATAGCGCAACCCGTACATCTGCGTCAGCCCGCAGGGTTCAAAGCGCGACGGGACAAGCACCGCATCGCCGCCCGCGAACAGGCGGTGGCTCATCGCCTCGTCATAGCCGATCCGTACGCCCACCCGCCCGGGAAAGCGCGCGGCCAGCCCGCGCATGGCAGCCTCCAGCGCCGGATCGCCCGTGCCAAGCACCACCAGACCGCCGCCGGCCTCAACAAAGGCGGGCATTGCGCCGGGGATCAGGTCGATCCCCTTCTGGTCGGTCAGACGGCTGACGATGATGGCCAGCGGGCCGGGCACCGTCAGGCCGAACGCGGCCTCAAGTGCCGCGCGGTTCAGCGCCTTGCGCTTCAGCGTGCGGGCGGAATAGGGAATGATGCCCGTGTCGGTCTCGGGCGACCAGACATCGGTATCCACCCCGTTCAGGATGCCCGTCATCTGGCCCGCCCGCGCCGCGATCACCCCCTGCAGGCCCATGCCGAATTCCGGGCGCATCAACTCGGCGGCATAGGTGGGCGAAACCGTGGTGATCGCATCTGCCGTGACCAGCCCCGCCTTCAGCGCCGACAGCCCGCCGTAATACTCCAGCGCGCCGGAATGGAACTGTTCCGGCGGCAGGCGCAGCGCCCCCAGCAGCCCGGCGGGCGCCCAGCCCTGAAAGGCGATGTTGTGCACGGTCAGAACGGACCGGACCTGCCCGGCACCGCGATAGCGCAGATAGGCCGGTGCCAGCCCGCCCTGCCAGTCGTGGGCATGCAGCACATCCGGTTGCCAGCCGTCGCCGAGGCCCAGGCGCGCGATATCGGCGGCGGCCCAGCCCAGCGCGGCAAAGCGCTGCGGGTTGTCCGGCCAGTCGCCGCCCGGCCCGGCATAGGGGCCGCCGTCGCGGTCAAACAGATGCGGCGCATCCAGAAGAAGAACAGACAGACCCGCCACCTGCCCGGCCAGCACCTGCCCGGGCCCCCCGAACAGGTCCTCCGCCGCCCAAAGCCGCGCCCAACCCGCCGCCCCCGCACGCAAGGACCGGTATGCAGGCAACAGCACCCGCATGTCCCAGCCCTGCCCTGCCAGCGCGGCAGGCAATGCGCCCACCACATCGGCCAGCCCGCCCGTCTTGATCAGCGGCACGCATTCCGACGCCACCGACAGCACCCGGCCCCTGATCTGCGACACTCTGCCCAAACCCCATTACCTGTTCACAAATATCCCGGGGGTCCGGGGGCAGGGCCCCCGGGGCCGGGCCCGGGCGCCTCAGCCAAGCTTTGCCGCCCTTGCATCCAGCATGTCCTGCGTCACCAGCACGATACCCTCTCCGGTGCGGCGGAACCAGCGTTCGTCTTCTTCCGGGTCTTCGCCCACCACCAGACCTTCGGGAATGATCACGCCCCGGTCGATGACGCAGTTCTTCAGTTGCGCCCTGCGGTGCACGATGACCTTGGGCAGCGCCACGACATAATCCAGCGCCGAGAAAGAATGGGTCCGGCAGCCGGTGAACAGCAGCGAATTGCGCACCTCGGACCCTGAGACGATGCAATCCCCCGATACCAGCGAAGAAATCGCCATGCCGCGCCGCCCGTCCTCGTCATGCACGAACTTGGCGGGGGGCACGATTTCGGCATAGGTCCAGATCGGCCATTTCTTGTCGTAAAGGTCCAGTTTGGGCACGAAATCGGTCAGATCGATATTGGCCTGCCAGAAGGCATCGATGGTGCCGACGTCGCGCCAGTAGGGTTCGCTTTCCAGCCCCGACTTGACGCAGGATTCCGCAAAGCGGTGCGCCATCGCCTTGCCGTTCTTCACGATGTCGGGGATCAGGTCATTGCCGAAGTCATGGCTGGAATTTGCATCTTCCGCATCCTCGATCAGCAGGGCGCGCAGAAAATCCCAGTTGAAGACATAGATGCCCATGGACGCAAGCGCATGGCCGGGATCGCCGGGGATCGCGGGCGGGTCTTTCGGTTTTTCCAAGAAAGACAGGATGCGACCGGATTGATCCACATCCATCACGCCAAAGGCGCTGGCATCCTTTCGCGGCACGGTCAGACAGCCGATGGTCACATCCGCGCCGGTCTCGACATGCTGGCGCAGCATGATCTCGTAATCCATCTTGTAGATGTGATCACCCGCCAGGATCACCACGTATTTGATGCCGTAGCTGTCGACGATGTCGATGTTCTGCGTCACCGCATCGGCGGTGCCCAGATACCATTTGTTTTCGTTGACCCGCTGGCTGGCGGGCAGGATATCCAGATATTCGTTGCGTTCGGCGCGGAAAAAGCTCCATCCGCGCTGGCAGTGGCGGATCAGGCTGTGCGCCTTGTACTGGGTGGCGATCGCCATCTTGCGGATGCCCGAGTTCAGGGCGTTCGACAGGGCAAAGTCGATGATCCGGGTCTTGCCGCCAAAGTACACCGCCGGCTTGGCACGGCGGTCGGTCAGTTCCTTGAGGCGGCTTCCCCGCCCCCCTGCCAGCACAAAGGCCATGGCCTGCGTTGACAGCCGGGAATTCGGTCCTGCTTGCATGTGATCCTCCCCCTGGTTCCGGGTTTCTCCCGGCCTGATATCCCCGCCCTAACCCTGCCGGAAAAAGACGGTTGCAAGCGGCGGCAGCGTGACCAGCGCCGACTGGCGCTGGCCGTTCCATGGCATCGGCTCTGTCCGGATACCGCCCATGTTGCCCCGGTTGCCGCCGCCATAGATGGCGGCATCGGTGTTGAGCACCTCGTCCCACGGGCCGGGGGCGGGAAAGCCCAGGCGACAGGTCCGCTCCACCGGCGTCATGTTGACGGCGACCGTCACCTTCGCATCTTCGGCGCGCCCGAGGCGCGCCCAGGCATAGACCGAAGCTTCGGCATCGTTCGCCTCGATCCAGGCGAAGCCTTCGGGGCGGGTGTCGTTGACATGCAGGGCGGGCGTGCTGCGGTAAAGGGTGTTCAGATCGCGCACCAGCGCCTGCATGCCCCTGTGCCGGGGGATGTCCAGCAGATGCCAGTCCAGGCTTTGGTCATGGTTCCATTCGCGCGCCTGGGCGAATTCCTGGCCCATGAACAAAAGCTTCTTGCCCGGATGGGCCCACATGAAGCCGTAATAGGCGCGCAGGTTGGCGAACCTGTCATCCCCGCTGCCGGGCATCTTGTCCAGCATCGAACCTTTGCCATGCACCACCTCGTCATGGCTGATCGGCAGGATGTAGTTTTCCGACCAGGCGTAGTGCAGGCCGAAGGTCATCAGGTGGTGGTGATACTTGCGGTGGACCGGGTCCTTTCTCATGTAGCCCAGCGTGTCGTTCATCCAGCCCATGTTCCATTTGAAGCCAAAGCCAAGCCCGCCATGGTTCACCGGGCGCGACACGCCGGGAAAGGCCGTGCTTTCTTCGGCCACCGTCATGATGCCGGGCATTTCCCCATAGGCGGTGACGTTCATGCGCTGCAAGAGGGCGATCGCCTCGTAGTTTTCGCGACCGCCGTCGCGATTGGGCAGCCACTGCCCTTCGGCCCGGGAATAGTCGCGGTACAGCATCGAGGCGACGGCATCGACCCGCAGCCCGTCGAGGTGATATTCCTCCAGCCAGTACAGGGCATTGGAGACAAGGAAGTTGGCAACCTCAACCCGGCCATAGTTGTAGATCAGCGTGTTCCAGTCCTGATGAAAGCCCTCGCGCGGGTCCTGATGTTCGTAAAGTGCTGTTCCGTCAAACCGGCCAAGCCCGTGCGGATCGGTCGGGAAATGGCCCGGAACCCAGTCCAGCAGCACGCCCAGACCCCTTGCATGGGCCGCCCCGACAAAGGCGCGGAATTCGGGCGGCGTGCCGTGTCGGATCGTGGGGGCATAAAGGCCCACCGGCTGGTAGCCCCAGCTTCCGTCAAAGGGAAATTCGGAAACCGGCATCAGTTCGATATGGGTAAAGCCCATATCGGCGGCATAACCCACCAGGTGTTCGGCCAGTTCCGGGTAGCTCAGCATCCGGTTGCCGGGCGCACGCCGCCAGCTTCCCAGATGCACCTCATAGACCGAGATCGGGGCATCGATGGATTGGCGCGCCGCCCGGCCCGCCATCCAGTCGCCGTCCTGCCAGGCCGCAGCGCCCAGCCCCCGCACCACCGAGGCGGTGGCAGGGGGATGTTCCGCCCCGAAGCCCACCGGATCGGCCTTCAGCGGCAAGATCGCGCCGTCCGGGCCGCGCAGCTCGTATTTATAGGTGGTCCCCTCGCCCAGTCCGGGGATGAAGGTTTCCCAGACACCGGTTGCCCCGCGCCGCCGCATGGGGTGGCGGCGACCATCCCAGATGTTGAAATCCCCCACCACGGAAACGCGCCGCGCATTCGGTGCCCAGACGGCGAAATGCGTGCCCCCAACCCCTTCGTGTGTGATCACATGCGCGCCCAGCACCTGCCACAGGCGGCGGTGGGTGCCCTCGCCCAGCAGGTATTCGTCCATCTCGCCCAGAACCGGGCCAAAGCGGAACGGATCGTCGAATTCCCATGTCGCCCCGGCATTGGCCGCGCGCAGCCGATAGGGCTCGCGGCGGGACAGGCTGGCCACGAACAGGCCCGGCACCCCCTCCACCGCACGGGCGGCGACCGGTCTGGTTGCGATCACCTCCAGCCTTTCCGCCCCGGGCACAAAGGCCGTCAGCACCCAGCGCTTGCCCCGCCGGTGCAGGCCCAGCACCGAAAAGGGGTCATCGTGCTCGCCCCCGGCCAGGGCCCGCGCGGTCGCCGCGTCGATCAGGGCAGCCTGGGCAGCTTTGGCCATGCCGGTCTTCCTTTGGTTCAAAACGCCGGTTCAACCGACCAGACATCCCGCATGTAACCACGGATCGTCCGGTCCGAGGAAAAGAATCCGGCGCGTGCCGTGTTCATCGCCGCCATCCGCACCCAGCGGTCCCGGTCGGCAAAGGCTGCGCCGGCCTGGCCCTGCGCCGCGTGATAGGCGTCGAAATCGGCGGCCACCAGAAAGTAGTCGTGGTGCCAGATGCGGTGAACCAGCCCGTGATAGCGGTCCGGCTGATCCGGGCTGAAGGTGCCTTCGGCGACCATCTGCAGCACGTCCTGCAAGGGCTTGCTGGCTTCGATGGCCTTCCTCGACTGATCCGGATCCTCGCGGCGTTTCGCCGCCTCTTGCGCCGTCAGGCCGAACAGAAAGAAGTTTTCAGGCCCGACCTCTTGCAGGATTTCCACATTCGCGCCGTCCAGCGTGCCGATGGTGGGCGCACCGTTCAGCATGAACTTCATGTTCCCCGTGCCCGAGGCTTCCTTTCCGGCCGTGGAAATCTGTTCCGACAGGTCAGCGGCGGGAATCAGACGTTCGGCCATCGAGACATTGTAATTGGCGGGATAAAGGACCGTCAGAAGATCGCGTGTTTCAGGATCGGCATTAAGAACGGATGCCACATCATTGATCAGATGGATGATTTCCTTTGCTACCGCATAGCCGGGCGCGGACTTTCCGCCAAAGAACTTGACGCGCGGCACCCAGGCGGCCCCGGGGCTGGTCTTGATGGCATGCCAATGTGCCACCGTTTCCAGGATGTTCAAAAGCTGGCGCTTGTATTCATGGATGCGCTTGATCTGCACGTCGAACATGGCATCCGGGCTGACGGTGATGCCGAAGCTGTCCTTGATCCAGCCGGCAAGCTGAACCTTGTTGGCACGCTTGGCGGCATCGAAGGCACTGCGAAAGCCTGCGTCCCCGATATGCGGTTCCAGATCGCGCAGCCGGTCAAGATCATCTTCCCAGCCGTCGCCGATGCTGTCGGTGATCAGCCGGGCCAGCGGGCGGTTCGCCATCTTCAGCCAGCGGCGCGGGGTGACCCCGTTGGTCTGGTTGATGATCCGGTCGGGATGCAGGCGGTGCAGTTCGGGAAAGAGGTGTTTCCTGATCAGCTCCGTATGCAGCGCCGATACCCCGTTGACCCTGTGCGCCATGATGAAGGCAAGCTCGCCCATCCGCACTTCCTGATGCTTGACGATGCCGACGTAATGGGGCCGCGCCGGATAGGTGCGGCGGTGCCAGGCATCGATCCGCTCGACAATCTGCATGTGGCGCGGCAGGACAGTGCCGAAGGTGTAGGTGGCCCAGCGTTCCAGCGCTTCGGGCAAAAGGGTGTGGTTGGTGTAGCCCAGACAGGCCCGCGCGGTTTCCAGCGCTTCGGCAAAGTCCAGCCCGTGGACATCGGTCAGAAGACGGATCAGCTCGGGGCCGGCAATGGCGGGGTGCGTGTCATTCATCTGGATCGCGACATGCGCGGGCAAGGCACGAAGATCGGAATGCCTGAACAGAAACCGCCGCAGGATATCCTGCAACGCCGCAGAGGTCAGGAAGAACTCCTGCTTCAGGCGCAGCTCCTTGCCCTGATAGGTGGTGTCGTCGGGGTAAAGCACGCGGCTCAGGGTGCGGGCCAGCGCCTCGGGTTCTGCCGCAGCGGCGTGATCGCCGCGATTGAACCGGACCAGATCGAACTGCGTGGTCGGTGCCGCCTGCCACAGGCGCAAGGTGTTGGCCCATTTCCCCCGCCAGCCCACCACCGGCGTATCATGCGCCGAGGCAAACACGGTTTCGCCGGGAACCCACACCTCCTTGCCGCCCGATGTGTCGATATAGCCCTTGAAGCCAATGGTATAGGCCGATTCGGGGCGCTCGAATTCCCAAGGGTGGCGCTGCGTCAGCCAGTCTTCGGGTGCTTCCACCTGCCGGCCGCCTTCGAAGCGCTGGCGGAACAGGCCGTGTTCATAGCGGATGCCATAGCCGTAGGCCGGGCAGCCGAGCGTGGCCATCGAATCCATGAAACAGGCGGCCAGCCGGCCAAGGCCGCCGTTGCCAAGCGCCGCGTCCGGCTCGTCTTCAACGATGGCGGCGAAATCCTGGCCAAAGTCCTTCATCGCCTCTTCGGCGATGTCGCGCAGACCAAGGTTGATCGTGGCATCTTCCAGAATGCGGCCGATCAGGAATTCCATCGACAGATAGCAGACACGCTTGCGGTCTTCGGCCCAGGTGCGCCGGGTCGAGGCAAACCACGGCTCGACGATCCGGTCGCGGACTGCATAGGACAGGGCCATGCGCCAGTCATAGACGCTGGCATTCGGGGCGTCCTTTCCCAGGGTATAGGTCAGGTGCCGCAGGATTGCGGACTTCAGGTCGGGCAAGGTGACAGGCGCAACAGTCGTATCGAACACGGCTTTCTTCTTTCTGATCTTCCGGGGCGAAGGGCAAGACAGCGCTGCCCCTCCGGTTCCACCATCGCTGTCCTGTGACGATTTGCAAGCGCAGGATGGCAACCGATGCGCACAGGGCAAGCCGTGCCCATGGACATTTCGTCTTCAAACCGGTTGCAAGGCCCCGCCCCCTGCCCTGCTTCCAGAACCCGCAGGCTTCATCATCCGCGTGGCATGGCGCGGCCAAAGCGCTTTGGGCGGTAAAGATTGCCCGGAACACGCCGGGCGGTCCCCCCGGATGGGCCCCTCAGGCCCGGATGGTCCGCTTCACATCGCAGGGGCGCAGAAGCGGCTGCCTGCGGGCGGGCCTTGGGCGGTGCCGGATGGCGCTGACGACCCGGAGCGGCCTGCGAGGTGCCTGCGTCCGCAGCCCGGCCAGGCGCACCCCTGGCCTGCAGGCGCTGCGCAAGGTCTTCCGGCCTCAGCCGCCCCAGGTCCGTTCCAGCACGTTCAGCCAGTTCCCGTGGCAAAGCTTGCGCAGCAAGGCTGTGTCATAGCCATGCGCCCGAAGCGCCGCCTGCAGGGCGGGCAGGCCGGTGACATCGCCGATATTGGCCGGAATCGTCGCGCCGTCGAAATCCGACCCGAAGCCGACGTGATCCTCGCCCAGCCGGTCAATCAGGTGCCCCAGATGGCGCAGCAGCGGCGACCAGCCCATTTCCGGCGACCGCCGGCCGTCACGCCGCAGGAAGATGGTGGCAAAATTGACGCCGACCATGCCCTTGCGTTCGGCGATCATCGCCAGTTGCCGGTCGGTCAGATTGCGCGACGACGCGGTGATCGCATGGGCCCCGGAATGCGTGGCGACCAGGGGCGCATCCGACAGGCGGGCGACATCGTTGAACCCGGCCTCGTTGAGATGCGACAGATCGATCAGGATGCGCAGGCGGTTGCATTCCGCGACCAGCCTTCTGCCCGCTGCGGTCAGACCCGGGCCGGTGTCGGGGCCGGACGGAAAGCGGAACGGCACCCCATGGCCGAAGGCGTTCGGGCGGCTCCACACCGGCCCAAGCGACCGCAGCCCCAGCGCATGAAAGGCGTCCAGCACCTGAAGGTCGGGGTCGATGGCTTCGGCCCCCTCCATGTGCAGCACGCCCGCGATGACATCCTGCGCAAGGCAGTCGCGCAGCTCTGCGGCGCTGCGGCAGATCCGGAACCGGCCCGCCGAGGCGCGTTCCATCCAGGCCAGATCAAAAGCCATGCCAAGGGCTGCCGGAAGCGCCTGGTCCAGGGGCACGCAGGCACCAAGCGGCTGATCATAGGGCGGGGTATCCATCGCCCGGTCCTGGATCGCGCGCCCGGGCCCCTCTGTCGCGCCGGGAACGAATATGGCAAACAAGCCGCCGGCGAAGCGGCCCTTTTTCATCCGCGGCAGGTCAAGATGGCCCTCGTCCGTTCCCTCCAGCCACAGGGCATCGCGGCGGTGCGGCGAACGGGACAGGCGCAGCAGAAAATCGTTGTGACCGTCAAACACCGGAATCGTCATCATCAGCCCGTGGTGGCCCGCCTGCATCGGCAGGTATAGGCGGCGAACCGCGCCCGGCAAAGCCATGCCAGCCGTCAGGCGGTGGGGGCAAGCCCTTTCAGGATCGGGCAATCGGGCCGCTGATCCCCGGCGCAGGCGGCGACCAGTTCGGTCAGCGTGGCGCGCATGGCCGCCAGTTCGCCAAGCTTGGCGTCGATCCGGCCCAGGTGACGGCGTGCAATCTCCTTGACATCCGCGCTGGCGCGGGTGGGGTCCTGATACAGTTGCAGCAGGGCGCGGCATTCCCCGATGGTGAACCCAAGCGACCGCGCCCGCGCAACGAAGGTCAGCGCATGCAGGTCGCGCGACCGGAAGGCACGGTATCCGTTCTTGTCGCGGGGCGGTGTCACCAGACCGATTTCCTCGTAATAGCGGATGGTCTTTGCGGGCAGGCCGACGCGGCGGGCCGCTTCGGAAATGTTCATGACACCTTCCCTTGTGCAGCCCTGCCGACCCGTTTCAGGCGCAGCGCGTTCCCGACAACGAACACCGATGATGCCGCCATCGCCGCCGCCGCCAGCACCGGCGACAATTGCGGCCCGCCAAAGGGCACAAGAACCCCGGCCGCAACCGGGATCAGCGCCACGTTGTAGCCGAAGGCCCAGATCAGGTTTTCGCGGATGTTGCGCATCGTGTGGCGGCTGAGACCGGCGGCGGTGACGACACCGCGCGGGTCACCCGACATCAGCACGACATCGGCCGCCTCAATGGCAACGTCGGTGCCGGTGCCGATGGCAATGCCGACATCCGCCGCCGCAAGGGCCGGCGCGTCATTCAGCCCGTCGCCGACAAAGGCGACAGTGCCCCCCAGACCGCGCAGCGCATCGACCTTGCCGCCGGGCAGAACCCCGGCCTCGACCCGGTCAAGGGCCAGGTCCGCCGCAAGGACCCCGGCAGTCTGCCGGTTGTCGCCGGTGATCATCGCCAGCCGGTATCCCATGCCGCGCAGGGCCGCGACAGCAGGCGGCGTACCTGCCCTGAGCGGATCGGACACGGCAAGCACGGCCACAACCTGCCCGTCGACAGCGGCATAAAGCGGGCTGCGCCCCAGGGCGGCAAGGCGGGCGGCCTCTGCGGCAAGGGGCCCCGGATCAAGCCCCTCGCGCGCCATCAGGCGGTCGGCGCCGACGGTCACCTTCCGGCCATCCACCATGGCTTCAGCCCCGTATCCGGGCATTGCCCGGAAGTGGCGGGCCTTCGGCACGGTGATGCCGCGGTCCGCCGCCGCCGCAAGGATCGCCTGCGCCAGCGGATGTTCTGAGCCCGCTTCAACAGCCGCGATCAGCGCCAGCATTTCCGGCCCGGCCTGCCCTTCGGCCGCGATGAAATCCGTCAGGCGCGGATGCCCTTCGGTCAGGGTGCCGGTCTTGTCGAAGGCAACCCAGGTCACCCGGTGCAGGCTTTGCAGGGCTTCGCCCCGGCGGAACAGCACGCCAAGTTCGGCCGCGCGCCCGGTGCCGACCATGATCGAGGTCGGCGTGGCCAGCCCCATCGCGCAGGGGCAGGCGATGATCAGCACCGACACCCCCGCCACCAGCGCCTCTGCCAGACCCGGCCCGAACACCAGCCACAGCCCCACCGTCAGCGCCGCCACCGCCATGACAGCGGGCACGAACCACAGCGTCACCCTGTCCACCAAGGCCTGGATCGGGAGTTTCGCACCCTGGGCGTCTTCGACCATGGCGATGATCCGCGACAGCACAGTGTCCGATCCGACGGCGCTTGCCCGGAAGATCAGGGCCCCGGTTCCGTTGACGGTGCCGCCCGTAACGCGGTCCCCCGCCGTCTTGAACACGGGCGCTGCCTCGCCGGTCAGCATGCTTTCATCGATATGGGAGGTGCCCGAAATCACGTCACCGTCCACAGCGATACGTTCGCCGGGCCGCAGATGCACCAGATCTCCGACATCAAGGGTCGCGACATCACGCTCCGCAAGCGTCCCGTCCCGTTCGACAAGGGCGGTGCGCGGGCGCAGACCGATCAGATGGCGGATCGCCGCCCCCGTCCGGCCCCGCGCGCGGGCTTCCATCCAGCGCCCTGCGAGAATCAGGACCACGATGACGGCCGCCGCCTCGAAGTATACCGACCGGGCCGGGGGTGGCAGAAGCCCGGGCGCAAAGGTGACCGTCAGCGAATAGACAAAGGCAGAGGCGGTGCCCAGCGCCACAAGACTGTTCATGTCCGGCGCGCCGCGCAGCAGGCCCGGGACGCCCCTGACAAAGAACCGCCGCCCCGGCCCGGCCAGAACCAAAGCGGTCAGAACGGCCTGGATGACCCAGCTTGTCTGCGTTCCGACGGTCATGGCAACCCGGTGGTGCAGCGCGGGGATCAGATGACCGCCCATTTCCATCAGGAAAACCGGCAAAGCCAGAACCGCCGCGATGACAAGATCGCGCCGAAGGGCCGCCCCCTCGTCCCGGGCTGCGGTTGCGGCCGGCTCCGCCTCGGGCGAGGATTCATATCCTGCCGCCGTCACCGCTGCGGCAAGTGCCTGTGCCGTCACGCTGCGGCCCGTGACCACGATCTGCGCGCGGCGTGCCGCCAGATTGACCGTGGCGCTGATCACCCCCGGCTGCGCTTTCAGCACCCGCTCCACCCGCGCCGCGCAAGAGGCGCAGGACATCCCCTCGACCCCGATCCGCAAGGTACGGGTCGGGCCGACCGGGGCCGACGTGGCCGCAGGACCGGGACCGGCACCGGGCCGCGCCTGAGAAGGCAGAATGGTACCGGGCATGTGCACCCCCCTGTGTCTGAACATCTGCACTCCTTTGAGTGTGAATATGGGGCTTCCCGTGACAGGAAGGTCAAGGACCCGCGCTGATTTCTTTGTTCCCCTGGAAAAGCTGTGCCGGCAGGCCTGATCTTGTCATGGGATGGCCCGGCCAACAGGGTGCTGCAGATGTGCCGGTCGCAGGGGCTGCCTGACGGCAAGGCGGGATCCTCTTTCGCCTGCGCGCCTTGCGCATCCTGGCAGGGGCCATCGCCCCTGGCCCGGCGTTGCGCCGGGATCGGTACGGGCCGGGGGCCAAAGCCCCCGGCCAGCGCCGCCCCGCCCCCGGCGGGCGCTGGCTTCTGTTACTCCCGGACCTGCGGGTCGCGTTTCCTGTTCCCGCCCGCACTGATGACAGCACCCTCACCGCTTCAATGGCAGGGGCCATCGCCCCTGCCACGGCACCACGCCGGGCTCAGGACCGGCCGGGGGCCAAAGCCCCCGGCCAGCGCCCGCCCCGCCCACGGCGGGCG
>JADCDI010000071.1 GCA_020251025.1 Rhodobacter sp.
CATCCTCGATGCAACGTTGAAACCGGCGGCGAATGTCGAGCGAAAGCGGTGCAGGCATGGCGTGATCCTCCTGAACAGGATGAATCACAAACAGACACACAGGGGAATCCCCCGATTCAACGTTACCGCAGGAGGCTCTAAACTGGTGCAACAGGGGGGATACAGAATGACCGAAGCCATCCTTCTGCGCAGCGATGCGGGCGGTGTCGCCACCCTGACGCTGAACCGGCCTGCCAGCCTGAATGCGCTGTCCGATGCCATGCTGGACGCGCTGCTGGACGCCTTTGCGCAGTTGGCGGGGGACAGAGGCACAAAGGTGGTGATCCTGCGCGGCAGCGGAAAAGCCTTCTGCGCGGGGCATGACCTGAAGGAAATGCAGGCCGGCCGGGCCGCACCCGACAGGGGACGCGCCTGTTTCGAGCGCCTCTTCGCCCGCTGTGCCGAGGTGATGCAGGCCATCCCCGCCCTGCCTCAGCCGGTCATCGCCGAAGTGCATGGCATCGCCACTGCCGCCGGATGCCAGCTTGTCGCTTCCTGCGATCTGGCCGTGGCCGCCGAGGACGCACGCTTTGGCGTCAACGGCGTGAACATCGGCCTGTTCTGTTCCACGCCGATGGTGGCGCTGTCGCGCAACGTGCCCGCCAAGGTGGCCTTCGAAATGCTGACGACGGGCCAGTTCATCGATGCCGCCCGCGCCCGCGACGTGGGGCTGGTGAACCGCGTCGTCCCGCAGGGCGCGCTGCGGGCGGAAACCGAAGCTCTGGCGGCAAGTCTGGCCGCCAAGCTGACGGCAGCCGTGCGGATCGGCAAGCGCGCCTTTTATGATCAGCTGCCGCTGACGCTGGCCGATGCCTATGCGCAGACCGCCGCCGTGATGACCGAAAACATGCTGTGGCGCGACACGGACGAAGGCATCAGCGCCTTTCTTGAAAAGCGCCCGCCCGACTGGCCGCGCTGACGGGGGGCTGTCCGCCCCCCGCCGGGCCTGTGGCCCGCCCCCCGGGGATACTTGCCAACAGAAGATACACTCAGACGCGCCGGGGGCCGGCCCGGAGTGCCAGGCCAAGCGCCGCAAGGGCCAGGACCAGCGCCGCGCCGATCAGCAGGCCCGTGCCCCCCGCCGCCAGCAGCAGCGCGCCCAGGGGCGGCGCGGCGGCACTGGACAGCAGTGTCGGAATCGACATCATCCCGGCCGTTGCCCCGTAGGTCCGCGATCCAAGACCGTCGGCCACCAGTACCGGGCGCAGAATGGTCATCACCCCCATCGCCGCGCCCTGAACGGCGGCAAAGCCGAAGGCCAGCAGCGGGGCCGCACCGGCAAGCGCCAGCAACACAGAGGCCGCCACAACGGCGCAGAGCGTCATCTTTGTCGCCAGACCCGTTCCGAGACGGGCCTCTGACCGCATCAGCGCCAGACGCCCCAGCACCTGGGCGGGACCAACGCAGGCGGCAGCGGCCACGGCCAGCCCGGCCCCCAGCCCCTGCGCCGCAAAGACCGGCAGCATGAAGCTGATCAGCATCCAGTGGTTCAGGTTCATCAGCGAAAACAGCGCCGCCAGCCGCCAGAAGTGTGCATCGCGCAGCACCGGTTTTCCGGCTGCGGTGCCCGGCGTGCCCACCCTGCCGTCGGCAGGTCCCCGCGCCAGGATGCGCGCGCCAGCCAGATGCAGGGGCAGCACGGCAAGGACAGCCACCGCGGCAGCCACCCGGACCGTGCCCTGCCAGCCCAGCGCCTGGGTCAGCGCCGCCGCAGCCGGAAAGGCCAGCGTCGATGCCAGCCCGGCGATCAGCGTCACCTGCGTGATTGCCGGCCGTGCCGCCAGACCGAACCGCCGGATCAGCAGCGCAAAGCAGACCTCGTAAAGGCAACTGGCCTGCGCCACGCCCAGTCCGGCCCAGGCCAGCAGATAGACGCCCTGCCGCGACGCCCCGGCAAGAACCGCCAGCGACACCGCACCGGCAAGCGCGCCCCCAACCATCAGACGCGGGCCGTGCCCCCGGTCCACCGCCCGGCCGACGAAGGGGGCAAGGGCTGCCGAGATCAGGATGGCAAGGGTCGGCCCAAGGGCCAGCGTCGCCTTGTCCCAGCCAAGGGCGTCGTGCCAGCTCACCACCATCGCAGCGAAGATGTAGAAAAAGCAGGCGTAGCCCAGCATCTGGCCCGTTGCCAGCAGCCAGACTGCGCGCCGCTCTGCCGCAGAGGCCGGTGTCACAGCCGGTAAAGCGCGCTGAACTTCGCCTCCAGATAGTCCAGCAGCGGCCCCTCTGCCGGGTCGGTTCCGCAGGCGCGGGCCACCGTTTCGCGCGGCGTGTAAAGCCCGCCATGGCGCTGCAGGTTTTCGCGCAGCCATCCGGTCGCCGCAGCCAGGTCGCCCCGGCCAAGCTGGTCGTCAAGGTCAGGCACAGCCGCCCGCAGCGCCTGATGCAGGCAGCCGGCATAGACATTGCCCAGCGCATAGGTCGGAAAATAGCCGAACAGGCCCACCGACCAATGCACATCCTGCAGCATGCCATGCGCGGGCCGGTCCACCGCCACCCCGAAATCGGCCAGGAACCGGTCATTCCAGGCCGCCTCCAGATCGGCCACGGCCAGATCGCCCCGGATCAGCGCCCGTTCCAGATCAAAGCGCATCATGATGTGCAGGTTGTAATGCACCTCATCGGCTTCGGTCCGGATGAAGCCCGATTGCACGCGGTTGACTGCGCCGTAGAAGGCAGCGGCGTCGGCGATGCCGAACGGCCCGAAGCGTTCGCGCATCTGACCGAACAGCCAGCCGCAGAAGGCGCGGCTGCGGCCAAGCTGGTTTTCGTAGATCCTGCTCTGGCTTTCATGAACCCCCATCGACACGCCGGACCCCAGCGGCGTCAGGGCGAAATCAGGATCAATGCCCAGCTCGTAGCAGGCATGGCCCACCTCGTGGATCGTGGAATAAAGGCAGTTGAAGGGATCGGCCTCGACCACCCGCGTGGTGATCCGCGCATCCGATCCGGACCCGGACGAAAACGGATGCACCGCAATATCCAGCCGCCCGCGCGACCAGTCATAGCCGAAGGCGGTCGCAATGTCGCGCGCCAGCCGCAACTGGCCTTCGGTGCCGAAATGTCCCTGCAAGGGCGCAGGCTGAAAAGAAGCACCCAGCACCGCGCTGCGCAGCGCCACCAGGCGGGGCCGCATCCGGTCGAACATCGCGCCAAGCCCGGCGGCTGTGGCCCCGGGTTCGTAATCATCGATCAGCGCATCGTAAAGGTCACCGCCCTGCGCCAGGCAAGCCGCTTCTTCGCGGCGCAGGCGCACCACGCTGTCCAGCACTGGCAGGAATGGCGCAACATCGTCATTTGCCCGCGCCTCGGCCCAGATGCCCTGGGCCATCGAGGTGACGCGCGCAATCTCTTCGGCCAGGGCACCCGGCACCTTGACCATCCGCGCATGGCTGCGCGCGATATGGCGCAGCTGCGCCGCTGCCACCTCGTCGGCAGGTTCCGCCGCCGCCAGCCATTCGGCCAGGCGCGGGTCGGTGCGGCGGGCGTGCAGGATGCCCTCGATCGCGCCCATCTCTTCCGACCGCTGTTCGGCCGCGCCGCGCGGCATGACGGTTTCCCGGTCCCATCCCAGCCGCCCTGCAACCTGTGCCAATGCTTCTGTCTGGCGCTGGAACGCCATCAGCTTTTCATAGGCGGTCATGCGGTTCCCTTCCGGATCGACCCCGCCAGGGGATACTGGCTCAGGTATCGCGCGCGCAGGATCAGGACCCAAAGCACCACCGCGCCGACCTGATGGGTCAGCGCCACGGGCAGCGTCGCGGCCGACAGGACCGTGGCAATGCCGATCAGGACCTGAAGCCACAGCATCGCCATCATCATGGCAAAGGCCATCCTCGTGCTGCGATGCGCCGATCTGCGCCCGCGCAGCCAGACCACGACACCGAAGCCCAGCAGCAGATAGCCCGACATGCGGTGGATGAACTGCACAAGGCCCGGATTTTCAAAAAAGGCGGCCCAGGCCGGGCGGCCCGGCACATAAAAGGCATCGGCAGGAAAGAATTGTCCGTTCATGTCCGGCCAGGTCGGAAAGGCGCGGCCCGCGTCGATGCCCGCCACCAGCGCACCCAGCAGCATCTGCAGAAAGGCAAAATGCATCAAGCCGGTCGACAGGCCAAAAAGCCTTGCCTCGCGCCCGCGCCGCGCCTGGATCAACCCTGCCTCGCTGCGCCCCAGCAGCATCACGTTCCAGGCCAGAAGACCCAGGATCACGAAGGCCAGCCCCAGATGCGTGGCCAGCCGGTAGGACGCAACGTCAACCCGGTCCCCCGTCAGACCCGACGACACCATCCACCAGCCGATCACCCCCTGTGCGCCGCCCAGGGCACCCAGAAGCAAAAGGCGCGGCGTCCAGCCCGCCGGAATGCGCCGCGCGGCCAGAAAGCCCAGAAACCCCAGGGCCCAGACCAGCCCGATCACCCGCCCCAGCTGGCGGTGGCCCCATTCCCACCAGTAAATGATCTTGAACGCCTCCATCGTCATGCCGCTGTTCTGAAGCTGATACTCGGGGCTGGCGCGGTACTTGTCGAACTCTGCCTGCCAGCTTGCCGCATCAAGGGGCGGCAGGGCACCTGTGACCGGCTTCCATTCCGTGATCGACAGACCGCTGTCGGTCAGCCGCGTTGCCCCGCCAACCGCGATCATCAGCGCAACCAGGGCGAAAAGGATCATCAGCCAGATGCGGATCGCGCCGCGCGCGCCGCCTGCCCCGCGCCGGTCGATCCCGCCGCCCTGCGGCAGGGGGGCGGGCCCCCCGGTTCCGACCTCTTCAAAGATGTTGCGCTTGACTGCCATGGGTTCCCCTCATCCGCCGCGGACACTAGGGCGGCCCCCGACCCGCTTCAAGGCTGACCTTCGGTCGCGCCGGCCTTACTGCAGGCGGCGCGCAATCTGTCGCAGCATGCCGTGAAAGGTCTGCACATCGGCCCGCGTCAGATGCAGCCTTGCCCACATGTTGCGCAGCGCCAGCTTCATTCCGGGGGCCTTGTCTGGCGGAAAGAAGAAACCGGCCGCTTCCAGCCGCTGTTCAAAATGATCGCCCAGCTTTTCCAACTCGATGCCGCTGGCGAAATCGGTCCGCGCCATCTGCCAGACCTCGGGGGCGACCGCCGCGGTCTGCCGCCGCCACTCATAGCCCATCAGCAGCACGCATTGGGCAAGGTTCAGCGACGGAAAATCGGGGTTCACCGGCACGGTGACAAGGGCACTGGCCAGCGCCACATCCCCGTTCTCCAGCCCGGCCCGCTCCGGGCCGAACAGCACGCCCACCCGCTTGCCCGCCGCCGTCAGGGCGCGGGCGTGCTCCATCGCCCGCTCGGGGGTCATGACGGGCTTGGTCAACTCGCGCCCCCGCGCCGTGGTGGCAAAGACGAAATCGCAATCGGCAATCGCGGCCTGCACATCCGGATAGGGACCTGCCGTCTCCAGCAGCCGCCCCGCCCCGCTGGCCATCGCCACGGCGCGCGAATTCGGCCAGCCATCGCGCGGGTCCACCACGCGCAGCCGTTCCAGCCCGAAATTCAGCATCGCCCGCGCGGCGGCACCGATGTTCTCGCCCATCTGCGGGCGCACAAGAATGAAGGCAGGCGGGATCATGGCGTTTCCTGAACCGGCAAAGCGTTGTGCCTGATACGCCAGGGCGCACGGACTGACAACAAACCAGCGCTGACGCCCTGCAGCCCGAATGCCCCTTCTCATTCGCCCCGATGTCGTCGGGGGGGGGAACGGGCTGCGGGGCGGTGACAGGGGGCAGGCAGCCCCCCTTGGCGCCCCGCAGCAGACAGATGCCGCACGCCGTAGCAATGCCTGACGTTCTGCGCTAGGACAGATGGGTTGCCGCACAGGACCGCCCGATGTCACAGACCGAACGCCCGCAGATCTACCTCATTTCGCCGCCCGAATTCGATCTGGACGTGTTCCCGGACCGGCTTGCGGCGGTGCTTGACGGCATCGATGTGGCCTGTGTGCGTCTTGCGCTGGCCACCCGCGACGAAGACCGCATCGCGCGCGCCGCCGACGTGCTGCGCCAGGTGGCGCATGCGCGTGACGTTGCCATCGTCATCGAAAGCCACCTGCTTTTGGTGGCGCGTCACGGGCTGGACGGGGTGCACCTGACGGATGGTGCCCGCACCGTGCGTCATGCCCGCAAGGAATTGGGCGGGGATGCCATCGTCGGCGCCTTCTGCCGCACCTCGCGTCATGAAGGCATGAACGCCGGCGAGGCAGGGGCCGATTACGTCGCCTTCGGCCCTTTGGGCCAAACGCCGCTGGGCGACGGCACGGTGGTGGACTATGACCTGTTCGCATTCTGGTCAGAGGCCATCGAAGTGCCGGTGGTCGCCGAAGGGGCGCTGACCGAAGCGCTGATCGCACAATTCGGCCCTGTCACCGACTTCTTCGGGGTCGGTGAAGAGATCTGGCGCAGCGATGATCCGCTTGCCGCGCTGAAGCGGCTGCTAGGCCCCCTTGGGTAAAGGGGCCCGGCCTGCGGGATGCGCCGATCGCACCGCTGCTTCGCAGGCCTCTGCCAGCGCCTTGCGCCCGGCAAAATCATCCACCGCAAGCGCCGGATGCAGCACCACCTCCACGCGCCCGCAGCGACGCTCGGCCAGAACCGCCAGCAGATGCGGCGCAAAGCCGGTGCTGCCCCACCAGCCGTAGAACCGCGCATCACGCCCTTCGGGCGCGTGGTAAATCACCGTGGCCGGCTGGATTTGCATGACGTGATCCATGCCATGGGTGAAAAACGCCGCAAACAGCGTTGATTTGAAGGGCAGGATGCGGCGGCTGTCGGTGCTTGTCCCTTCGGGAAAGAACAACAGCCGGTGCCCCGCCCGCAGCCGCGCCTCGAACAGCTCCTGCTGCTGCCTCGCCTCGGTGCCCTTGCGCGTGATGAAGACCGTGCCGGTCGCCCGCGCCAGCCAGCCGATCCCGGCCCAGCCCGCGACCTCGGCCTTTGCGACAAAATACACCCGGTCCGCCGCGTTCAGCGCAAAGATGTCCAGCCAGGATGCATGGTTGGCCACCACCGCGCCGCGCCCCGCCATGGGCCGGCCCCGCACCGTCAGCCGCAGCCCGAGCAGGATCAGGGCCAGACGGCACACGCCCTGCGTCAGGAACGGTGTCACCGGCCGCGCCATGCCAAACAACGGGCGCTCGGCCAGCCGCAGCAGCCCCAGCAGCCCCAGCCCGCCGAAGACAAGCAGCGCCAGCGCCAGCCCGCGCGGCCCCGCCCGCAGCCAGCCCGCCAATCCCGGCGGGTCCAGCACCTGTTCTGTCTCCGCCCAGGTGCTCATCCGGCGACACCGTGTTTGCGGTGGTAGAAGGCGCGGTGCTTTTCCGACATTCTTGCGGTGTCCATCACCAGGCAGACATCCGTGGTGTTGAAAGCCCGGTCAATCCAGGCACCTTCGCCCACAAAACCGCCCAGCCGCAGATAGGCCTTTATCAGGGACGGCATTGCCACCATCGCCGCGCGCCGGTCGATCGCCTCTGGCGCGATCAGGTCCATGCGCTGGAATTGCCCCGGCAGCGCCCGGACGCGCAACTCGGGCGGCGCAAGGCAGGCATGGTGCAGATAGGACAGCGGCATCGCCAGGGCCGCCACGTCGGTTCCGCGGAAACTGGCCGAACCGAAAAGCACCTCGATCCCCCGGTCCAGAACATAATCGGCCAGTCCGTTCCACAGATGGAACATCGCCATTCCGCCGCGGTAGTCCCGATGCACGCAGGACCGGCCCAGTTCCAGCAGCCGCCGCCCCGACCGGCGCAAGGCGGTCAGGTCATATTCCGTCTCCGAATAGAAGCGGTCCCCGGGTGCCAGCCGGTCACCCGGCAGCAGGCGGTACACCCCGACGACATCCCCAAGCGCCGCCGGATCGCGCCGCTTGTCAACCAGGATCAGATGGTCGAACAGGGGGTCGAAGGCATCTGTTTCCAGACGCGCGGCATGGTCCACCAGCGGGCCATCACCGCCAAGTTCCTCCACGAAGACCTCGTAGCGCAGGCGCTGCGCCGCCCTCAGGTCGCGCGCATCCGCCGCAAGGCGCAGAGAAAGGTGCGGATCATCGGCGTTCATCGCGGCAAGACCCGGTCCTTCTGCCCCTTGCAACCATTCGGCAGGGTGCGCGCCATGTCAGGCGCTGTCCAAGGCCTGAACGGCGGGCCTGCAACCGCCGGGCCCCTCTACCCTGTCCGAATGGACCCTTGCTGAAGGGGGCTGCAGCCGGTTAGCCTGATCCTGGCCGCCCCATTCCGCCAGCAGGTCCACGCGTGAACCATCGATGACAACCTTGCCCTGATGTTCAAAATTCACCGTTATGCGCCCGCCGATGTTGGATTGCACCTGCCCCAAGCCCCATTCGGGGCAACCGGGGTGTCGCACCAGCATTCCGGGTTCCAGTACCGCGTTCATAACTGACAGTCCTTACGAGGGAAAATGACCGAGAGTCCAGACTTCAGTGCCCTGATCGGCTCGCGCATCTGCCACGACCTTGTCAACCCGATCAGCGCCATCGGCAATGGCATCGAACTCATGATAATGGGCGGCGCCGCAAGGAGCCCGGAACTTGCCCTGATCGAGGAAAGTGTCGCCAACGCCAACGCGCGCATCCGGTTCTTCCGCATCGCCTTCGGATCGGGCAGCGACCGGCGCATCGCGCGCGGCGAGGTTCTTTCGATCCTGTCGGACATGACGCAAGGCGCAAGGATAAGCATCGAATGGACCAGTGCCGCGGATCTGGCACGTCGCGAGGTGCGCCTGGCCTTTCTGGCAATCCAGTGCTTTGAAACCGTCATGCCCTATGGCGGAACCCTTGCGGTGGCACAAGGGGCTGACGGGTGGCACATCACCGGGCAATCCAGCCGGTTCAGGGTGGACGAGGCTCTTTGGGCCCGTCTGTCCCGCCCGGGGGCGCAGACCGATGTCGCGCCTGCCCATGTCCAGTTCGCCTTGCTTCCCCTTGGCGTTGCCGACCTTGGGCGTCGTCTTGGATCGGAACGGACCGAGACCGAAATCCGGCTGCATTTCTGATCCTGCAATGCCAGGACCCCGGCCGTCCGGTTCCGGCGGCGTCAGCCCCGCCCGCAACCGGCCCGGATGGTGCAGCGATCTGCTCAGGCCCGCACGGTCCCGTCCCCCGTGACCAGGTATTTGAAGCTGGTCAACTGTTCCGCCCCCACCGGCCCGCGCGCATGCAGCTTTCCGGTCGCGATCCCGATTTCGGCCCCCATGCCGAATTCGCCGCCGTCGGCAAACTGGGTCGAGGCATTGCGCAGCAGAATCGCGGAATCGAGCCTTTGGAAGAACCGCTCTGCCGCAGCGTCGTTTTCGGTCAGGATCGCCTCGGTATGCTGGCTGCCATAGCGGCGGATATGCGCAATCGCCCCGTCCACACCATCCACCAGGCGGGCCGCAATGATCATGTCCAGAAACTCGCGCCCGAAATCGTCCGCCGCCGCCGGCACGGTTCCGGGCACCGCCAGCAATTCGCCTTCCGTGCGCACCTCGACCCCGGCCTTCAAAAGGTCTTCGATCAGCACCGCCCCGTGGCGGTTATGGAACGCCCGGTCGATCAGCAGGCATTCCGCCGCCCCGCAGATGCCGGTGCGGCGGGTCTTGGCATTAAGCACCACGCGGCGCGCCTTCCCGGGGTCCGCATCGCCGTCGGCATAGACATGGCAGATGCCTTCCAGATGCGCAAACACCGGCACCCGCGCCTCGCGCTGCACCAGCCCGACCAGGCCCTTGCCGCCGCGCGGCACGATGACATCGATGTATTCCGCCGCGCGCAGCATCGCGCTGACCATCCCGCGGTCGCGCGTCGGCACCAGCTGGATCGCGGCTTCGGGCAGCCCGGCCTGCCGCAGGCCATCCAGCATGCAGGCATGGATCGCGGTCGAGGAGTGAAAGCTTTCCGACCCGCCGCGCAGGATCACCGCATTGCCTGCCTTCAGGCACAGCGCCCCGGCATCCGCAGTCACGTTGGGACGGCTTTCGTAGATCACCCCGATCACACCCAGCGGCGTCCGCACCCGGCGGATGTGCAGCCCGCTGGGCATGTCCCATTCGGCCATGACCTCGCCGACCGGGTCTTTCTGCGCCGCCACGGCCCGCAGACTGTCGGCCATGCCATTGACCCGGCCCTCGTCCAGCCGCAGGCGGTCCATCATGGCCGCGCTGAGACCCTTGGCCCTGGCATAGGCCAGGTCCTCGGCATTGGCCGCGATGATCGCACCGCGCCGCGCCTGCATGGCCTCTGCCGCAGCATTCAGCGCCGCCTGCCTGCCCGCGGCGCTGGCACAGGCCAGCTCTGCCGCCGCCGCCCGCGCCGCCTGCCCGATCTGTTCCATAAGGTCGTTGTCCGCCGCCCCGTCCATAGGCCCCACCTTTGCCGCGTCCCGTAGGGTCACACCTATCGCAAGGCCGCGCAGCGGTAAAGAAACCGCAGGAGGCACACCCCCAACACCCCTGCCAGAACGATTTTTCTGCGAAAAATCCCCCCCCGGTGCTGCTTTGATTTTTCGCAGAAAAATCGTCCTGGCCGCCTTGGTGCAGCCCTGTCTTGACGCTTTCAGGCCCGGTCCCGGTCAAAAGGCCTCCATGGCTGCGCCATAGCGACGAGGCTTCATACCACCATATCGTCGCGGTGAATCAGCGCGGCCCGCCCGGCATAGCCCAGGATCGCCTCGATTTCACCCGACCGGTGCCCGGCAATCGCCCTGGCCTCGGCGGCCGTGTAGCGCACCAGCCCCTTGCCCAGAGTGTCGCCCGAAGGGTCCAGAATCGCCACAGGATCACCCCGGCCGAAGCTGCCCGTCACGCCCGACACGCCGGCAGGCAGCAGCGACTTGCCCGCCCGAAGGGCTGCCACGGCCCCGGCATCGACGCGCAGTTCGCCGCGCGGCTTCATGGCGTTGATCCAGCGCTTGCGCGCCGCCTGCGGGTCGCCCTGGGCCAGAAACCAGGTCCGGGGCGCGCCCTGGGCCAGGGCGGTCAGGGGGCGCAGGACCGACCCTTCCATGATCGCCATGGCGCAGCCGCCCGCAACGGCGATCCTGGCCGCCATCAGCTTGGTCTTCATCCCGCCCTTCGAGACGCCGGAAATGGCATCGCCCGCCATCGCCTCGATCCGGGGGGTGATTTCCCCGATCAGGTCAAAGCGGCGCGCTTCGGGGTCTTCCTTGGGATTGGCCGAATAGAACCCGTCAACATCCGACAAAAGCACCAGTTGATCCGCCCCCACCGTCACCGCGATCTGCGCCGCCAGACGGTCATTGTCGCCATAGCGGATTTCATCCGTCGCGACCGTATCGTTCTCATTCACGATGGGCACCACGCCCAAACCCAGCAGGGTTTCCATCGTGGCCCGGCTGTTCAGATAGCGCCGCCGGTCTTCGGTGTCTTCCAGCGTGACCAGCACCTGCCCGGTGGTGATGCCATGCGGGGCCAGCACCTCTTCATAGGCCCGCGCCAGCCGGATCTGGCCGACCGCAGCGGCGGCCTGCGCCTGTTCCAGCGCCAGCGGCCCGGCAGCCAGCCCCAGCACGCCGCGCCCCAGCGCGATGGACCCCGAAGAGACCAGGATCACATCCGTGCCCCGCGCCTTCAGCGCGGCCACATCATGGGCCAGTTCGCGCAGCCAGTCCACCCGCAGCCCCGTCCGGCGGTCCACCAGCAGGGCCGAGCCGATCTTTACCACAAGCCGCCTGGCCGACAGGATATCGGGGGCGGCCTGCGGGGTCAGGGCTGCCAAGGCATGTCCTCCGGAACCTGCGCCCGCGCGCGGGTGATCTCGGCATAAAGGGCGCGCAGCACCTCGGTCAGACCCTGGCCAGACACGCCGGATATGACATGGACCGGCCCGCCCGATGCCTTTTCCAGCGCCCTGCGGCGGGTGGACAGGGTCCTCGCATCCAGCGCATCGGCCTTGTTCAGCGCGGTGATGCGCGGCTTGTCGCGCAGGTGCCCGGCATAGGCCTCAAGCTCGGCCAGGATGGTGCGGTAATCCCTGGTGATGGTGGACGAGGTGCCATCCACCAGATGCAGCAGCACCGCGCAGCGTTCGACATGGGCCAGAAACCGATCCCCCAGGCCGCGCCCCTCGCTGGCCCCCGCAATCAGGCCGGGGATATCGGCCATGACGAACTCATGCCCGTCGATCCCCACGACCCCAAGATTGGGCACCAGCGTGGTAAAGGGATAATCGGCGATCCTGGGCCTGGCGTTGGAGGTGGCGGCCAGAAAGGTAGATTTGCCCGCATTGGGCAGGCCCACCAGACCGGCGTCCGCGATCAGCTTCAGCCGCAGCCAAAGGGTACGCTCCACCCCTTCCTGCCCCGGGTTGGCGCGGGCGGGGGCGCGGTTGGTCGCGGATTTGAACTGCATGTTGCCCCAGCCGCCATTGCCGCCCCTGGCCAGCAGCACGCGCTGGCCGACAGCGGTCAGGTCGGCGATCACGCTGTGCTCATCCTCGTCCAGAATCTCGGTTCCCACGGGAACCTTCAGGATGATGTCGTCGCCGGTCTTGCCGGTGCGCTGGCTGCCCATGCCAGGCTGGCCGTTCTGGGCAAAGAAATGCTGTTGGTAGCGGAAATCGATCAGCGTGTTCAGCCCCTGCACCGCCTCGGCCCAGACCGAGCCGCCGTTGCCGCCATCACCGCCGTCCGGGCCGCCGAACTCGATGAACTTCTCGCGCCGGAAACTGACGCAGCCGCTGCCGCCGCCGCCGGACCTTATGTAGACCTTGGCGAGGTCGAGAAACTTCATGGAACTGCGCTTTCCCCCGGTTGACGCCGCGATACAGGATCGGGGGGCAGACCTCAAGCAGGGGGTTTGGCGCGAAAACGGGTGCGTCTCATGGCTGGCAAGGGGGCGGGGCAAGGAATTTCAGGGGCTTCGGCGAACAGGTCAGGAATTTTTCAGGGCTTGGCACGGGCGGTGGGCGGAAGAGAGAGGATTGTGGGGCAGCGCAGGATTTCTTGTATCCAGATGGTGGAGCCCGAATAGCGGGAAGGCTGTGTTCGCATGGCCGTTCTGTTCGCGAACGGGTCAGAGCAGACGGACGCGGTGATCGCGCCGCTTCCCCCGAAGGCGGACACTACTGGTCGATGCCGTGACAATTCGCGTCGTCAGGACTGCGATGAACGCTGCATCCGCCGTTTGGCTGCTGAGAGCAGGTCTTGCGAACCGCCATTTTTCGCATCCACCTCCTGACGACCGAAGTGTGACCTTTCCGCCCTGCAGTGCAGGTAAAGGGCCGATGCAGCGGGATGGCCTCAATTAAACGCAGGCAAGCGCCTGACTGGCGGGCGCGCAACTGGAAAGCAAGGGAGTTTGTCGGAAGCGGTGGCCATGCCTTGGGTCGCACCGCCCCGACGATCTGCCGGGAACTGACCGTCCGGCCAGGGCCTGCCCCGCGCAGGGGTGCTGCCAAAGAACGCCACCGCCGATCCCGCCGCCGGGCATTCGGGCTGAAGGGAAAGCGGCGCGGGCACCCACCCCGCGCCGCTGCCCGGTGCGTCAGTTCCGCGCCTTGTCCACCATCTTGCCCTTGGAAATCCAGGGCATCATGGCGCGCAGTTTCTCCCCGACCTTTTCGATCTGGTGGGCGCAGTTGTTACAGTATGGGTTGCGACAGGAATCGCTATGCGAAGCAGCCTATTCGAAAGACGCTTCAGATGCCCATGTCCGTCTGCCCATAGTCGTCCTCGGCCTTGGCGGACTTGACCACGTCGCTGCGTCCCATGGGCAGATTCAGCTTGGCACCGTTCAGGATATCCTCAACGGTAATCACCTGAATACGGTCGTCCTCGCGGTTGAGAAGGGGGTGCCGATACTTCCCGGCTGCCGCGATCTCATCCTTCATCGCCTTCGACGGCGGGTCGAACGTGATCAGAAACCCGAAATCCGCGCCTTCGCGCAGCCTGTCGCTGTTCAATGTGGCAAGGGTTGCCCGGTTGGCACCGCCGGATTTGACCTGAAAAATGGCCTTCCCGTTCTTCTCCTTGTCGATCAGGAAATAGGCGACGCCGTCGATGCCTGCATCAGCGCCTTTCTTTTCGTTGATGCGGGCCTGGTTGGCGGAATAGGTCAGGACCGCCCATTTCTCGAACTCTTTCCGCGTTTTGTCGTCCCTGCGGTTGGCCAGCGCGCGGGCCGATGCCAGGTCGCGCGGAACTCCGTCAAGCAGGATGTTCGCCTCAACTTGCGGCCAGGCATCGCGATACCTGTCCTGAAGCCGCTTCAGGATCAGCGAGATGGACTGATAGGTGATGTCGATCCCGATCCACCGGCGGTTCAGCCGCTGCGCCACGGCCACTGTGGTGCCACAGCCGCAATAGGCATCAAGGATGGTATCGCCTTCATTGGAGGAGGCGCGGATGATCCGTTCGAGAAGGGCCTCGGGCTTCTGGGTGGGGTAGCCGAGGCGTTCGGCTGCCGTGTTGCCAACACGCGGGATATCTGTCCAGATGGACTGGAGCTTTTGTCCCAATTGCTCATCAAGATACTTCTTGAAACCATCCATTCTTGGCGTTCCATCACGACGAGTCAGGATCAACCCCGCCGCCCACCATTCTTCTAGTTGCTCAAGACTATAAGCCCAACCACGAGTGGCTGGCGGCATTGTGCCACGCCACTCAAATTTTCCTGACGTGGAGTTAGTCCGATCCGCTGTCAAATCATCCGCACGATACAACCTGCCGTTTGCGTCAGCCCTATAGCGGCTCATTTGCGCAGCGCTATAATTGGTCCTCACATCGTTCCAAGTATATTTCAGAGACTTTGTATAGAAAAGAATTGAATCTGCGATCTTTCCATAACGGTTAGCAGAGTTATGGCTCGTGTTCCTCTGCCAAATGATTTCATTGACGTAATCTCCTCCCTGCCCGCAAAACACCGCGTCCAGCACCAGCTTCAAGTAATGGCTCGCCGTAGGGTCGCAGTGCAGATAGAAGCTCCCCGTCGGCTTCAACACCCGGTGAATCTCCACGATCCGAAGCGTCATGTGGACAAGATAGGCAAGCAGGCTGCCGCGCTTCAGCACCTTTTCCAGGCCGCGGATCAGGTCAACCGTCTGTTCGGTCAGCTTGCCGGATTGCAGCTGCGCAATGTCGGTGATCCATGAAAGGCCTGCCGCTGCCTCGTCCCCCCATTCCCATGTGTCCACAAAAGCCTGCGCCTGCGCGCGATCTTCCGCGCCCACGTTATTGTAAATCTGGAAGTAGTTGCGTTTGGAGTTGAAGGGCGGGTCGATGTAGCACAGATCGACCGAGGCGTCGGGAATCTTTCGGCGCAGCACATCCAGGTTGTCTCCGTAGTAAAGCTGGTTCTGGCGGGGTGCGGCGATGGATGCTGGCAAAGCGAACCTCGACTGTTCAAGGCGATACGGGACGATTTTGTATCAAAATCACTGAAAATCGGTAAACGCAACTCAGACTTGTCAAGGGGCCGCGCGTGCCGCACGGCCCCGGAATGCACGCCCCCGCCGGTCAGTTCCGCGCCTTGTCCACCATCTTGCCCTTGGAAATCCAGGGCATCATGGCGCGCAAGCGTTCGCCGACCTTTTCGATCTGGTGTTCGTCGTTGATCCGCCGGGTCGCCTTGAAGAAGGGCTGGCCCACGGCGTTTTCCTGCATGAAGTCGCGCACGAACTTGCCGGTCTGGATGTCACGCAGCACCGCCTTCATCCGGGCCTTGGTTTCGTCATAGGGCAGGATGCGCGGGCCGCTGACATATTCCCCGTATTCGGCGGTGTTGGAGATTGAATAGTTCATGTTGGCGATGCCGCCTTCGTAGATCAGGTCCACGATCAGCTTCACCTCGTGCAGGCATTCGAAATAGGCCATTTCCGGCTCGTACCCGGCTTCGACCAGGGTCTCGAACCCCATGCGGATCAGCTCGACCAGTCCGCCGCAGAGCACGGCCTGTTCGCCAAAGAGGTCGGTTTCGCATTCCTGGCGGAAGTTTGTCTCGATGATGCCGGACCGTCCCCCCCCGATGGCCGAGCAGTAGGACAGGCCGATTTCCATTGCCTTTCCGCTTGCATCATTGTGCACCGCAACCAGACAGGGCACACCGCCGCCCTTCAGATATTCGCCGCGCACGGTGTGGCCGGGGCCCTTGGGGGCCATCATGATGACATCGACGCCGGGTTTCGGTTCGATCAGGCCGAAATGCACGTTCAGGCCATGGGCAAAGGCAATGGCCGCGCCGTCGCGCAGGTTGTCATGCACATATCTGCGGTAGGTTTCCGCCTGAAGCTCATCCGGCATGGTGAACATGATCAGGTCGCACCAGGCGGCAGCTTCGGCGATACCCATGACCTTCAGGCCTTCGGCTTCGGCCTTTCTGGCGGAAGGCGAGCCGGGGCGCAGGGCGATGACCAGGTTCCTGGCACCCGAGTCGCGCAGGTTGAGCGCATGGGCATGGCCCTGGCTGCCATAGCCCAGAATGGCCACCTTCCTGTCCTTGATCAGGTTGATGTCACAGTCACGGTCATAATAGACGCGCATGGTGATGTCCTTTCGGTTGAGGTGACGGGCATCATAGGGCAATGGGTGGGGAAGGCTGTGCAAAGTTTGACTTCTTTGCGCTTCCGGGCAAAGGATCATGCGTCAATTTGCAGATTTCCGAGAAAAACATGCTTGACGATACGGATCGGCGCATTCTGCGCCAGCTTCTGGCAGAGCCGTCGCTGGGCACGGCAGAGCTGGCGGCCCGGGCCGGGGTAACGGCCGCGACCTGCTGGCGCCGGCTGGAGCGGCTGGAGGCGGCCGGGGTCATCGGCGCGCGGGCGGCGGTGATCGACTGGCGGCGGCTGGGCTATGAGGTGGAGGTGAGCTTGCGCTTTACGCTCGACAAGACCGATCCGCGCGCCTTTGACGATTTCCTGCAAGGGGCGCGGGGCGTGCCCGAGGTGGTGTCGATCGAAACCTTCCTCGGCCGTGTGGACGTGCGCCTGACCGTGATCGCGCGCGACATGCGGCAGTATCAGGAAATATACCGCAGCCGCATCCTGACCCTGCCGCATATCGCCGATATCGAGGCGCTGATGCTGGTGGCGACGATCAAGGACGAGGGGGCGCTGCCGCTGTGACCGATCTGGATGACACCGACCGCGCGCTGCTGCGCGCCCTGGCGGCGGATGCCACGGAAAGTGCGGGGGCGCTGGGGCGGCGGTTCGGGCTTTCGCAGCCCGCCGCGTGGCGGCGCGTGCGGCGGCTGGAAGAGGCGGGCGTGCTGGCCGGGCGGCGCGTTGCGGTGAACCGCGAGGCGCTGGGGTTCGGGGTGACGGTGTTTCTGGGCGTGAAGCTTGCGACGAAGGGGCGCGTCAGCCTGGAAGACTTTGAACAGGCGGTGACGGCGATCCCCGAGGTGCAGCTGGTGCAGCATGTGCTGGGGCTCTTTGATTACCGCCTGCGGGTCGTGGCGCGCGACATTGCCGATTTCGAACGGGTGCTGCGCCGGCGGATCATGACGCTGCCCGGCGTGGGCCAGGTGGAGGCGAATGTGCTGCTGAGCGAGGAACGCCGCCCGGGCCCGCTGGGCTGACACAGGCCAGCCGAAGGCCGGGGAGAGGGCTGTCTGCCCTCTCCCCAGACCCCTCACCCGAGGATATTTGTGAACAGGTAATGAAACAGGGTTCGGCTTGCGGCGACCCCGTGCTAGAGGGGCCCATCAGAAAAGGAGTTGCCCATGCCCGCCTTGCTGCCAGACGTGGACCCGGACGGGTTGCAGGAATTTTCGGTGGTTTTCACCGACCGGTCGCTGAACCACATGTCGGCGCGGTTCCAGACCGTGATGCGCGATATCTCCGCCATGCTGAAAGAGGTCTATGCCGCCGGTGCCGTGGCGGTGGTGCCGGGCGGCGGCACCTTTGCGATGGAGGCTGTGGCGCGGCAGTTCGGCACGGGCAGGCGCGTGCTGATCCTGCGCAACGGCTGGTTTTCCTTCCGCTGGAGCCAGATTTTCGACATGGGCGGCTTTGCCGCCGAGACAGCGGTGGTCATGGCCCGGCAGGAGGGTGCGGGCCCGCGGGCACCCTTTGCGCCACCCCCTGTTGACGAGGTGGTCTCTGCGATCCGCCGGATGCGCCCCGGGGTGGTCTTTGCCCCCCATGTCGAGACAAGCGCAGGGATTATCCTGCCAGAGTCCTATATCGCGGCCATGGCGGAGGCCGCGCATGAGGTGGGCGCACTTCTGGTGCTGGACTGCATCGCATCGGGCTGTGTCTGGGTCGACATGGCGGCGACGGGCGTGGATGTGCTGATATCGGCCCCGCAAAAGGGCTGGTCCGCCTCGCCCGCTGCGGGGCTGGTGATGCTGTCGGCCCGGGCCGAGGCGCGGCTGGCCGAGACCGCATCGAACAGCTTTGCGCTGGACCTGAAGAAATGGCGCGCCATCATGGCGGCCTATGAGGGCGGCGGGCATGCCTATCACGCGACGATGCCCACCGATGCGCTGACGCGGTTCCGCGACACCATGCTGGAAACCCGCGCTTACGGTTTCTTGCGGCTGAAAGAGGCGCAGTGGAAACTGGGCGAGGGCGTGCGCGGCATGCTGGCGGCCAGGCAGGTGGCCAGCGTGGCCGCAGACGGCTTTGGCGCGCCGGGCGTGGTGGTCAGCTACACCGACGACCCCGAAATCCAGAATGGCAGGAAATTCGCCGCCGCAGGCATGCAGATCGCCGCCGGGGTGCCCTTGCAAGTGGGCGAGGGGCAAGGGTTCCGCACCTTCCGGCTGGGGCTGTTCGGGCTGGACAAGCTTTATGATGTGCCCGGCACCCTGGGGCGGTTGCAGGCGGTGGTGGACCGGGTGCTGTGACGGGGGACAGACCCCGCCGCGGGGGTTCGGCAGGAGTTTTCGAAGGCCCTTGCGCTGCGCCAGGCCAGGCAGGGTCGGTTATCTGATCCCCAGCCCCGCCTTCATCAGCGATCTGCGCAGCGGGGCCACCGAATGAAGCGTGTTGAGCGCGGCGGCGCGCAGGGTGTGCAGGGCGGGGTTGCCCATCATCGAGGCGCGGTTCAGCGCGTCGATTCCGGTGATCCGGGCCTGCACCTGCCAGTGGCGCTGTCTGTGATAGGCATCCAGCATGCGCGTTCCGCCCAGGCCGGCGGGATCGCCCAGCGCCAGCGACAGAAGCACGCGCAAATCAGCCAGGCTCATGTTCAACCCCTGCGCGCCGATGGGCGGCAGGACATGGGCTGCTTCGGCCATCAGCGCGCAGCGTTCGCCTGCCATGCGGTCGGCGATCTGGCTGATGATCGGCCAGACCGTGCGGCGGCCAGCCAGCGACAGCGGGCCGAGGATGCCGCAGGACCGGGTTGTCATCGCCGCTTCGAATGCCGGCACGGGCAGGGCGGCCAGACGCAGCACCTCTGGTCCGTTTTCCATCCAGACGACGGCAGAACAGGGGTGCCCGTCCCGGTCGGGCAGCGGCACCAGGGTAAAGGGGCCGCCTGATCGGTGGATCTCGGTCGAGACGTTGTGATGCGGGACGGGGTGGGTCACGGCGAAGGCCAGCGCCTTTTGCCCGTAGCGCGTCGTGCGCACCCCGATGCCCAGCGCCTGGCGGATGGTGGAATTGCGCCCGTCGGCGGCAATCACCATGCGGGCGGCCACGCGGGTGCCGTCGGACAGGGTCACAAGCGCCCCGGACCCGCGCGTGAGCAAGCGGGTGGTGGCAAGGCCGGGGCGGAAGTCGACCGCCGGCAGGTCGGCCAGACGCGCAACCATTTCACGGCGCAAAAGCCAGTTCGGCAGGTTCCAGCCAAAGGGCTGGTCGGAAATGTCGGCGGCATCGAAATCCCTGATCACGCGCGGCACCGGTTCGGGGCCGCCCGCATCGATGATCCGCATCACCTGCAGGGGGGTGGCAAAGGGGTACAGCCGCGCCCACAGGCCCGCGTCCTGCAGCACCGGAACCGAGGGTTGCAGGATGGCTGTGGTGCGCAGATCGGCCCCTTCGCTTTCGGCATCGGTGATCGGCGCATCCGGATCAACGCAGAGCACCGAAAAGCCGGCGGAACCAAAGGCGGCGGCGGCTGTCAGCCCGGCAACGCCGCCGCCGGAAATCAGGATATCGGTGGTGATCCGGGTCATGTCGCCTCTTCTGCCGCAGGTGCCACAGATAGGGCAGGGCAAGGGAAAGGTCCAAGCGGCATTTCGCCCATGGTCAGCCCCGGGTGATGGCGACCGGCAGCACGACCATCACCGGCATGACCGCCGGCGAGCAAGGCGCAGCGGCAGACAGGACCCCGGGTTTTCACCGCCCGCACAAGGGCGGTCAAAAGCGCCGCCAGCGCGTGCCGGATGCTGTCCGGGCTGCGGGCCTTGTCGCGCGCGATCCGCCCGGTGACCGGCATGGCATGAAGGGGCTGCGCGGCAGGCCTGGGGATGCGGTCATCCGGATATCCCGGTTTTTTTCCGCGCGCGGGACGGGGGCCGCGCAGGGGTGCCACGGGGCAGGGTGCCGCAGGCTGCCCCGCTCAGGGTACGAGGAGGGCAAGGAATTCGGTCAGGTCGGCGTGATGGTGGTGGATATGCGCGGCGGGCAGCGGATCGGGGGCGATGTGGATGGTGCGCATCCCCATGGCATGGGGGGCTGCCAGATTGCGCGCATCATCCTCGAACATCGCGGCGCGGCCGGGTGTCAGGCCATCGGCGGTGAAGACGGTCTCGAAGGCGGCCCGCTCGGGCTTTGGCAGGAAGCCTGCATGTTCCACCCCGTAGACGGCATCGAAGAGATTGCCCAGGCCGCGGGCCGCAAGCACGCGTTCGGCGTAGGGCGCGCAACCGTTGGTATAAACGATGCGCCGCCCCGGCAGGGCCGCGATACGCCGCGCCAGAACCGGGTCCGCGTCCAGATGTGCCAGCGAAATGTCGTGGACATCCGTCAGATAGGGTCCGGGATCAACCCCGTGTTCCTGCATCAGCCCGGCCAGCGTCGTGCCATAGGTGGCCCAGTAATGTCGCCGCAGCCGGTCGGCTTCGGGGCGGTCCAAGCCAAGGGCCTGCATCACCCAGGCGGTCATGCGCACCTCGATCTGGTCGAAGAGCCGGGCCGAGGGCGGATAAAGCGTGTTGTCCAGATCAAAGACCCAGGCATTCACATGGCGGAAATGATGTGCAACCATGCCCCGCAGGCTATCTGCCGGCGGCGCGCTGTTCAATGTGTCGCCGATCCGGTTGATCCCGCCCGGTCTGCAGGACCGGGTCGGCGCCCACGACACAGGAACGACCGATGCCCGACCTCAGGCCACCGATGAAGGATGCCTACACGCTGATCCTTGAGGCGATCGATGCCGGGATTTACAGGCCGGGGGACCGGCTTGTGGAATCTGAACTGGCCGAGCGGCTGGGGGTATCGCGCACACCCGTGCGCGAGGCGCTGCAGCGGCTGGAGACCCAGTCGATGCTGACCCGTGACGGGCGCAGCCTGATCGTGGCCTCGCTGGACCACAACCAGCTGTCGGAGCTTTACGTGGTGCGCACCGAGCTGGAGGGGCTGGCCGCCCGGCTGGCGGCCCGGCATGCCTCGGACGAGGAGATCCGGGTTCTGCGCGGCATGGTGACGGATGACCAGAAGCTGCTCGGCGGCGATCCGCGCGCGCTGAGCCGGGCGAACAAGCGGTTTCACCGCCAGGTTCATCTGGCGTCGCACAACAGGTTCCTGATCCAGCAGCTCGATCTGGTGCATCGGTCGATGGCGCTGTTGGCGACCACGTCTTTTGCCGCCGAGGGGCGCGACCAGGTGGCGCTGGCCGAACATGCGGCACTGGTGGCGGCGATCGAGGCGCATGACGGCGATGCGGCCTATGCCGCCCTGAAGACCCATATCTCGAAGGCCTTCGAGACGCGGCTGCGCGTGGACGCGGGCGAGTTGAAGCTCAGGTAGCGGAACCGCTGCACAGACCGTGCTGCGTCTTGTCCCAGTAGAAGGGCCGGCGTATCATTTCCCACAGCGCCTTGCCGGCCGCAAGGCAGGCCAGCGGCTGTACCAGGTGCGGCAGGACCGCCCAGACAAGGGGAAGCTTCCGGCCCTGGGCGCGCAGGCCTGTCACCGCAATGCCAAGGCGGACAGCCTCGCTCAGCAGACCCAGCCCCAACAGCGCCAGGGTGCCGCCCGGCGGCAGCAGATGCAGCAGCGGATGGGAAAACCCCAGCGAGACGGCCCAAAGCAGCAGCAGGGCGGGAAACAGCGCGGCCTGCGCGATGCTTGCCAGAAACAGGACGTTGAAGGCGATGAACCCCTTCGCGCCCAGACTGTGCCACAGCAGGCGCGGGCGGCGCATGTGGACGCGCCATGTCATCATATAGCCCTTGATCCAGCGCGACCGCTGGCGGACCCAGGGCCAGGGGCGGCAAGTCGCCTCTTCCCGCGTGACGGATGCGATGATGTCCGTCCGGTAGCCGTGGCGGACAAGCCGGATGCCAAGATCGGCATCTTCGGTCACGTTGTGGGCATCCCAGCCGCCGACCTCTTCAAGGGCGCTGCGGCGGAAGAACAGGGTGGTGCCGCCCAGCGGCACCGGCAGGCCCAGCCGGCTGAGCCCGGGCAGAATCACACGGAACCAGACGGCATATTCCACCGTAAAGGCGCGCGACAGCCAGTTGCGGGCCGGATTGTAGAAATCGAGCACGCCTTGAAGGCAGGCCACCCTCGGGCCGCAGTCGGCGAACCGCCGGACGACCGCCCTGATCTGGTCGGGGTCGGGGGCATCTTCGGCATCATAGACGCCGATGATGCTGCCCCGGCAGAACGGCAGGGCATAGTTGAGGGCGCGGGGTTTGGTCTTCAGCGTGCCGCCCGGCACGGTCAGAAGGCGCATCCACGGCGGAAGCCGCGTGTCCAGCAGGGCCGCCCGGGTCTGGTGATCATCATCCTCGATCACAAGAAGGATCTCCAGCAGGTCGCGCGGATAGTCGATCCGGCCAAGACGCTGCACCAGCCGCGCGGCAATATCGGCTTCGCGGTACAGTGCTACAAGGATCGAAACCCGAGGCAGGGAAACCGGTGCGGTCGGTGATGCCGGGGCGGCCGGTCGCCGCAGCGCCGCAAGAAGCGCCGCCGCCCCGAGGGCATTCGCCGAGACCATCGCCAGCAGGGCTGCAAGGGTGAACAGGGTCAACAGGGCCGCAGGGGATACAAGGCCAAGACCGGTCAGGGCCGCGCCCAGAAGGGGCAGGGTCCGCCCCGGTCGGGCCATGCCGCGACAGCTTTCATCGGCCGGACTGAGTGTTTCCGCTTTCCGGCACAGATCATCCCCCCGGCAGCGGATGAGGGCGGCCTCGATCCGGTCGGCCGGTGCCAGGGCAAAGCGCACGCGGCCGAAGACCGCCCGCAAAAGATCGCCGCGACGTTCGATCTGGCCGGGGCTGGCGACCAGCACGAAGGTAATGCCGTGGCGCCTGCCCCAGGGAAGGATGCCCAGCCGCAGGCAGGCTTCTGCCCCAAGACGGTCGATCAGGGCGGGGTCGGGGGGCAATTCCAGCGGATCGATCACCTCCAGCCCCGCATGGCGGGCCAGGGACTGCGTCAGGGCCGGATTGCTGGCAAGACCCAGCGACAGCAGCCTCTGGGGCAGCCTTTCATCCTCGGCCGCCGGATGGGTGATGACGGTTGCGACGGCATGGGCACCGATCACGCCGTCGGCCAGCAACCATTGTGCCAGACCTTGTGCGTAATCGCGATGCGTGGGCAAGGGCGCGCGGTCCACCACCCGCAGGTGGCGTTCCGGCAGGGGCGACAGCTTGCGCAGCGGCAGAACGGACATCCGGCGAAACCCCCCAAAATCACCGGCAGGTTGAAACGTCTTGGTTAACAGATGGTTAATGATGTGTTAATCCGTGAATAACTTTTGCCGCTGCACCCTGACCTTGCGGTGGCACAGGGCGGCCCTCGCCGCTTGGCGGCTCAGGCGGCCCGGCGCTGGCGCATGGACGCGGCGAAGCGGTTGAACAGATGGTAACTGTCCTGCGGGCCGGGGCTGGCCTCGGGGTGATATTGCACCGAGAATACCGGCCTGCCTTCCATCCGGATGCCGCAGTTCGATCCGTCGAACAGGCTGATGTGGGTTTCCAGCACGCCTGGCGGCAGGCTCTGGCTGTCTACGGTAAAACCATGATTCATTGAGGTGATTTCGACCTTTCCGGTATCAAGGTCCTTCACCGGGTGGTTCGCGCCATGGTGGCCGTGGTTCATCTTGACGGTACGCGCCCCCAGCGCCAGCGCCAGCATCTGATGCCCAAGACAGATGCCGAACAGCGGCAGGTCAGCCGCCAGCACGCCGCAGATCATCGGGACCGCGTATTGGCCTGTCGCCGCCGGATCGCCGGGGCCATTGGACAGGAACACGCCTTCGGGCTTCAGCGCCAGCACCTCTTCGGCGGTGGCGGTGGCGGGAAGGACGGTCACCTCGCAGCCTGACGAGGCAAGGCAGCGCAGGATGTTGCGCTTGGCCCCGTAATCAATGGCAACAACGCGCAGCCCGGCACCCTGACGCGGCTGATAGCCCTGCGGCCAGGCCCAGCGCATTTCATCCCAGCGGTAGCTTTGCGCGCAGGTCACGTCGCGGGCCAGGTCAAGCCCGACCAGACCGCGCCACGCGCGCGCCCGTGCCACCAGTGCCGCAATGTCGAACCTGCCTTCGGGATCATGGGCAAGGGCCACATGCGGGGCCCCCTGCTGGCGGATGGCGCGCGTCAGCCGCCGGGTGTCGACCCCGCCCATGCCGATGCGCCCCCTGGCCGCCAGCCATTGCACAAGGTTGCCCGACGCCCGCCAGTTCGACGGCTCCGTCGGGTCCCATTTCACGATCAGGCCAGCGGCAACGGGACCGGCGGCTTCGTCATCCTCGGCGGTGACGCCGACGTTGCCGATATGGGGGAAGGTGAAGGTCACCACCTGCCCGGCATAGGAGGGATCCGTCATGATTTCCTGATAGCCGGTCATCGCGGTGTTGAAGACCAGCTCTGCCACCGTCTCTCCGGTTGCGCCGAAACCCTGCCCGAAAAACACCGTCCCATCCGCAAGGGCAAGGCAGGCAGTGGGGCGGGAAGCGGCGGTCTGGCTTGTGGCGGACATGGCGCGACTCCTTGCGGCAAACGGGCGAAAGCTACGGTCTGGGGCGGGCCGGGTCAAGGCGGCGGGGAAAATGTCTTTGCTTTTCATAACAATAACTTGCGAAATCCGCACCTGTTGTCTTGGCGGGCGGTGCCATGTATTGTGCCATTCCGGACAGGGGGATGGCCGGACAGGGGGATGGCCGGACAGGGGGATGGATTGCAATGAACATGCGTGAGCGGCTTCAGGCGGCCCTGAAGGATGCGATGCGGGCGAAAGAGGCGGCGCGTCTTTCCACGCTGCGCCTGATCAATGCGGCCATCAAGGACCGGGATATTGCCGTGCGCGGCGACGGGCAGGATGCAGGTGTGTCGGATGCCGATATCCTTGGCATCCTGGGCAAGATGGTCAGGCAGCGCCAGGAAAGTGCCCGCGCCTATGAAGAGGGCGGGCGGCTGGAACTGGCCGAAAAGGAACTGGAAGAGATCAGTGTGATCGAAGAATTCCTGCCGCGCCAGCTGTCGGCGGCGGAAGTGGACGCGGCGATCAGCGCAGCCGTGACCGAAGCCGGGGCCACCGGCATCCGCGACATGGGCACGGTCATGGCCGTTCTCAAGGCGAAATACACCGGCCAGATGGATTTCGGTGCGGTCGGCCCGCGGATCAAGGCGATGCTGTCCTGAGGTGCCGCACAGGGCCGGCCGTGGCGGCTTGGCCGCAGGGCCGTGGCGGTGCCCCGGCCCGGCCCGGCTGACGGCACCGCGACGCAAGACAAGTCTTCCGGACAGGCTGTGTCACCCCGTGGGCGTGCAAATCTCGACAAGCGTGCCTTCGGGCGCGCGGACATAGCTGATCGTCTGTCCCCAGGGCATTTCGGTGGCCTTCTGCACCAGGGTGGCCCCGGCGGCCAGGGCGCGCTCAAGGGCTGCGGCCACGTCCCGGGTGGCAAAGGCCAGTTCGAAAGCCGGCCTCTCGGGTGCGGCGGTGGCCACCTGTTTGCCAAGGCTTTGCATCAGCGCGATGCTGGAAAAGGCAAGCCGGGTGTCGCCCGTGGCCATTTCGCCGTAATCCCCGCTGTCGTGGAGAAACCGCCTGTCCAGTCCAAAGGCCCGCGCGTAGAAGTCCATCGTCGCGCCGACGTCCGGGACATACAGAATGATGTAGCGAAGCTGCATGGTTCACCCCCGACAGCGCAGGGGAAAGGTGACAGGTCCGGGCGCTGATGTCACGCCTTTGGCGGACCGGTCAGCGCAGATCGGCCAGCCGCTGGCGCATTTCGGCGCGCAGGGCAAGCCGCTCGTCTTCTGACAGAAATGCCCCCAGTTCCACCTCGCGCCCCGCGCCGCGCAGGGTCAGGTACTGCGGCACGGGACCGCCCTTTTCGTGCAGCGTGACGGTGACCCAGTGCGGGTTCGCCTCCCACGATTGCCGGCGCAGTCCCGGCCCCTGACGGGTCAGCGTGATGCGGTCTGGCCACAGGATCAGGTCTTCCGTGATCTCGCCATCGCGGTAGCTGCGCGACAGCGCGGCCCAGATGCCCCAGATCGCCAGCAACAGAAAGGGCAGGATGCCCCAAAGCACGGGCGAGCCAAGCAGCGGGATCAGCGGCATCGCAAGCAGCGCCGCCGTGACCGCGATGAACCACACGAAGCCGCGCCTGGACAAGGACCGGAACGGCCAAAGCCGCAGATGCGCCAAGGGTGCTTCGCCCTGCAAAAGGGCCCCGGACTGATCCGGGGCCTCGTGCAGGTCTTTGAGCCATTCGTAGGGCATTGCGGCCTTAGTGCGCGTGGCCCTTGTCCCAGTCGGACTGCTTGGGAAGAATCTCGAAGGTGTGCTCCGGCGGGGGCGAGGGCAGCGTCCATTCCAGCGTGTCGGCGTGTTCGTTCCAGTAGTTGTTCTGGGTTACCCGCACGCCGAAGCGCAGGGTGTAGAACACGATCCCGATGAAGAACACGAAGGACGCAAAGGACAGGAAGGCCCCGATCGAAGAGAACCAGTTCCAATAGGCAAAGGCTTCGGGGTAGTCGATGTAGCGGCGCGGCATGCCCTGGCGGCCCAGGAAGTGCTGGGGAAAGAACGTCAGGTTGGAGCCGACGAACATCATCCAGAAGTGCAGCTTGCCCGCCCATTCCGGATACTGCCGGCCAGACATCTTGCCGATCCAGTAATAGATGCCGGCGAAGATCGCAAAGACGGCGCCAAGGCTCATGACATAGTGGAAATGTGCCACGACATAGTACGTGTCATGATAGGCGCGGTCCACCGCCGCCTGGCTCAGCACGATGCCGGTTACCCCGCCCAGGGTGAACAGGAAGATGAAGCCGATGGCGAACAGCATCGGTGTCTTGAACTCGATCGAGCCGCCCCACATCGTTGCGATCCACGAGAAGATCTTGATCCCCGTGGGCACCGCGATCACCATCGTCGCCAGCATGAAGTAGGATTGCTGGGTCAGCGACATGCCCGAGGTATACATGTGGTGCGCCCAGACGACGAAACCCAGCACGCCGATGGCCACCATGGCATAGACCATCGGAAGGTAGCCGAAGATGGGCTTGCGCGAAAAGGTGGCAACAACCTGGCTGATGATGCCAAAGCCCGGCAGGATCACGATATAGACCTCGGGGTGGCCGAAGAACCACAGGATGTGCTGGTAAAGCAACGGATCGCCACCGCCCGCCGGCTGGAAAAAGGCCGTGCCGAAGTTGCGGTCGGTGATCAGCATGGTGATGGCCCCGGCCAGCACCGGCAAGGCCAGCAGGATCAGCCATGCGGTCACGAAGATCGACCAGGCGAACAGCGGCACCTTGTGCAGCGTCATGCCCGGCGCGCGCATGTTCAGGAAGGTCGTGATGATGTTGATCGCCCCAAGGATCGACGACGCCCCCGAAAGGTGCACGGCAAACAGGGCAAGGTCGGCGGCATAGCCCGTTTCGCCCGTGGACAGCGGCGGGTAAAGCACCCAGCCCAGCCCCGCGCCCTGCAACCCTTCCCCGCCCGGTGCGAAGACCGAAACAACCGCCAGGGTGGAGCCTGCGATGAACAGCCAGAACGACAGGTTGTTCATCCGCGGAAAGGCCATGTCCGGCGCGCCGATCTGCAGCGGCATGAAATAGTTGCCGAAACCGCCGAACATCGCCGGGATCACGACGAAGAACATCATCAGCACGCCGTGGCCGGTGATCAGCACGTTCCACAGATGCCCGTTGGGGGTACATTCGGCAACCGTTGCCGCCGCCGTCAGGCGTGCGCCCTCCATGCACATGTACTGCACGCCGGGGTGCATCAGCTCCATGCGCATGTAGACGGTGAAGGATACTGACAGAAGCCCAAGGAACCCCCCTGCAAACAGGTAGAGAATCCCGATGTCCTTGTGGTTGGTCGACATGAACCAGCGGGTAAAGAAGCCGCGCCGATCTTCTGTGTGGCCGTGGATGGCTGCGTCCGCCATTCTTGCCTCCGTTGGGTTGTAAGGGCAACGCAGGGCCGGGCCCCCGTCAGTTCTGGTCTGCTTTTAGAGACGCTGTCGCGCCTGGGCAATCTCTGACTTTGGCAGGACGCAAGAAAATTCCTGCAATCGTGCGGTGTTGACCGGCGTCATTCGGACGCAGGCGCGACAGAGGCAAGGTAAGCCGCCACATCGGCACCGCCCCTTGCAAGCTTGAATGTCATCTTCGACTTTGCCCCCGCATCGCCGGTTGCATCCTTCAGCCATGCGGCCGGGTCGGCCACATAGGCGGCAAGCAGGGCTTCGTCCCATTTCGTGCCGGCCTCGCCCACGGACCTCAGGCTGTCGCCATAGTTGAAATCGCCCGAGGCGACGGTGCGGCCCACGACCCCGTAAAGATTGGGTCCGGTCTTGCCGCCCGTCTGGATCGCCGTGCCGTCAGGGGCGATGATCGCATGGCAGGCCTTGCACTTTCTGAATTCCGCCTCGCCCTTGGCGGCGTCCTGGGCAACAGCGGGCGCACAAAGTGACAGAAGGGCTGCAAACACGGAAAGGGGGGTGCGGAAGGTCATGGGGCCTCTGGACATCACGGATCGCGCGGAAACTGTCGCAAAGGTTCGCCGCTTCGGCAAGCGGCGGTGTTGCCGCAGGGGGCATCAGGGAAAATGGCGCGGGAAGGTCCGTGCCAAAGCCGAATCAAGATCGGCCATGCTGACGGGCAGGCCCAGATCGACAAGGCTGGTGACGCCATGTTCCCGGATGCCGCAGGGAACGATGCCGCTGAAATGCGCAAGATCAGGCTCCACATTGATCGACAGGCCATGAAAGCTGACCCATTTGCGCAGCTTGACCCCGACGGCCGCGATCTTGTCTTCGCGCGGCGTGCCATCGGGGTTGGGCGGGCGGTCGGGGCGCACCACCCAGACGCCCACGCGCCCCGCGCGGCGTTCGCCCCGGACACCGAATTCGGCCAGCGTGTCGATCACCCAGCCTTCCAGCGCGCAGACAAAGCGGCGCACGTCGCGGCCGCGGGTGTTGAGGTCAAGCATGGCATAGACAACGCGCTGCCCGGGGCCGTGGTAGGTATACTGCCCGCCGCGCCCCGCCCGATGCACCGCAAACCGGTGCGGGTCCGTCAGGTCTTCGGGCCGGGCCGAAGTGCCTGCGGTGTAAAGCGCCGGATGTTCCAGGAGCCAGACCGCCTCGGGCGCGGTCCCGTCTGCAATGGCGGCAACGCGCGCCTCCATCGCGGCAAGCGTCCGCTCATAGGGGGCAAGGCCGGGAAGGTGGGTCCATTCGGGCATGCGGCCTCCGCACCGCGCCGGGTGCGGGCGCATCTGGCACATAGCGCGCCGACAGGTGTGGGGAAAGTCGGCAGTTCTGCATCGACCCTTCGACTGCTGCTACCGGTCTGCTGAAGAAGTCGTTCACCCTGAACAAAGCTGTCACGCGGCTTCTGCGATCAGATAGCGGCGGTTTGGCGGGATTTCCGGGGTCCATATCACGGCGACGATCCAGGCAAGCCAAGCCCTGAGGTGGGCCAGTATCTTGCGGATGTTGTGGCCGCAGGCGTTCAGGACGGCGAAGACCGTGTCGCCGATGGTCCCTTCAGAGGGCATCGGGACAGGCGGCCATCGGTCTTCATGTGGCCGATCTCTGCCTCAATCGCACTTCGGCGGCGCAGGTCGGCGATCAGCTTCGGGGTCAGGCCGTGCCGGGTTCCGCTGATCGGGACGCGTGTCCTGTTCTCACCGTGGCCGCGGTATCCGCGGTCGACGACGGCCGGATCAGGGCGCTGGTCGGTCAGGATCGCCACCTGTTCGAGGGCCTCTTTCAGGGTATGGCCGTCGTAAGGGTTGCCGGCAAAGCTGCGCATGCCGACCACGAAACCCTCGCCCAGCGTGGTGGCCCCGCTGACCTTGCAGCCGAATTCATGGCGCACCCGGGCCTTGCCCTTGGAGATGCAATCCACCCCGGGCTCGTGCAGGGCGTAAATCCTGTCGGCCCCCCTGGGCTGCTGATGCAGCAGTTGCGACACCGGGGCGAGCCTGGCGATGATCCGGTCCCGCAGGCCGCCCCCGGGGATGTCAGCGAGGTGGCGGTGACCTGCCACCGGTCTTTCATCCAGCCGTGATCGGAGCCGGTTGTTGATTTACGCCCTTTGGCGTGGGTTGAGCAATCGCCCGGCGCGCGGAACCCTCATCGCGTGCAGCGGGGCGGGCGATTGCGGTGGTCAGGTGC
>JADCDI010000072.1 GCA_020251025.1 Rhodobacter sp.
CGCTGTGGCAGGGGCGATGGCCCCTGCCATGGGAGCGGGGGCGGGGCTGTCGCCTGTTCGGGCGGGAACAGGAACTGCGACCCGCGTTTCCCCCGCCCGCGCGGGACGGTGCCCTGTAGACCGGCAGGTCCGGGAAGGACAGAGGCCAGCGCCCGACCCGGCGGGGGCGAAGCGCCCGCCGATGGCGGGGCGGGCGCTGGCCGGGGGCTTTGGGCCCCCGGCCAGGCAAGGGGCGATGGAGCGCTGTGGCAGGGGCGATGGCCCCTGCCAGAGTGACCGGGTATTCGCGAGAACGCCCCTCCGGACGGGAACAGGTAACGCAGCGCGTTTCCCCAGCCCGCGCGCGACGGTGCCCTGTAGATCGGAACGTCCGGGAGAAGCAGAGGCCAGCGCCCGACCCGGCGGGCGGGAAGCGCCCGCCGGGGGCGGGGCGGGCGCTGGCCGTGGGCTTTTGCCCCCGGCCGGTCCTGATCCCGGCGCAGCACTGTGGCAGGGGCGATGGCCCCTGACTGTGCGAAGGGCGCGCGCAGGCGGAAGAGGTTCCCGCTTTGCTGTCAGCGGCACCTGTGGCCGACACCCTTTCAACATCCTGTCAGGGGAAGAATGCGGGCGGGAAGGCGTCGCGCGGGACATGCGTGCACGGTTGGGCAATGCGCTGGCCCATGAACCGCGCACATCCCGGCCCGGGCCCCACAACAGGCTTCGGGTGATGGCCCTGCATTGCGCGAAAGATTATTGCGCAGGACCGGCGCAATCCTTACATATCCATGCGAAAAGGAGACCGCGCACATGGCCGGATCGAAGCTGGACCCCATCGACCGCCATATCCTGGCCGAATTGCAGGCCGATGGCCGGATGACCAATGTCGAACTGGCCAAACGGGTGGGCATTTCCGCCCCGCCCTGCCTGCGCCGGGTCCGCACGCTGGAAGAGGCCGGGTACATCCGCGGCTATCATGCCGATATCGATGCGCGCGAGTTGGGCTTTGAAGTGCAGGTCTTTGCCATGGTGCGTCTGCAAAGCCAGGCCGAGGTCGATCTTTCAGCCTTCGAGGCGCGGGCAAGGGCCTGGCCGCTGGTGCGCGAATGCCACATGCTGAACGGCGAGATCGATTTCATCCTGAAATGCGTGGCCCCCGATCTGTCCACCTTCCAGCGCTTTCTGACGACCCAGCTCACATCGGCGGAGAATGTCGCCAGCGTGAAGACCAGCCTGGTGATCCGCTGCGCCAAGGACGAGCCGGGCCTGCCCTTCGATGTGCTGGAAGAGCGGCTGAGCAAAACGGCGTGACCTTCCCCCCATGCGGTCAGAGGCGGATCACCGAAATCATCCGCCCATAATCCGCCTCGCCCGCATGGGTGGTGCGCCGGAAGGAAAAGAACCGCCCGGGATCACGGTAGGTGCAATGGCGCGTCCATTCGGCATGGCCGACCCCGGCCTGACGCAGGCGCTGCAGGCTGTAGCCGGGCAGGTCGAACAGCATCCGGTCGCCGGTGCCACTGGCAAAGAAGCGCCTACTGTGCGGGTCATCCCGCAGGAAGCTGTCCAGAAATTCCGGACCCACCTCATAGGCGGCCTGGCTGATGGTGGGGCCGATCACGGCGGTGATGGCCGCGCGGGCGGCCCCCAGGGCTTCCATCGCCTCCAGCGTGGCTTCCAGCACGCCGTCGCGGCTGCCGCGCCAGCCCGCGTGCGCGGCCCCGATGACGCCGGCCTTCGGATCGCAAAACAGCACCGGCTGACAGTCGGCGGTCAGCACGGCAAGGCCGAGGCCGGGGGTTGCGGTGACAAGGGCATCGGCGCGCGGGCGCTGGTCGGGCGGGCCGGTCAGCCTGGCCACTTCGGCGGAATGAACCTGATTGACCGTCACCAGATGCGTCGGCGGCAGGTCCATCGCCTGCGCCACGCGGGCGCGGTTGATGGCAACGGCATCGCTCTGGTCGCTGCTGCCGGCCCCGCAGTTCAGCCCCGCGAAAATGCCGGACGAAGCCCCGCCCTTTCGGCCAAAGAACCCATGGCGGGTTCCCGTCAGGGCGTCCGAGGTGATGATGTCCAGCATGTCAGAACCCCGGCGGTGGCGGTGCCCTGCGCGGGTGCAGCGCCAGCGCCTTGAACAACTGTCCCATTTCCGCAGGGTGGGTCAAGCGGCGATGCGCCGCGACATGCGCTGTCAGTGCGGCACCCGTCATGCGCCCCGCCAAAGCCCGGGCGCGGGCCGTGATGCCCAGCCGCTCCAGCAGCACGCCCTGAGGCACCGGACCCGCCACGGCACAGGGGGCGGCGGCCTCAGCCAGCGCCTCGAAATCGACATGGGCGGTCAGGTCGGCCTTGCCGGGATCGGCCAGGGGATCTGCAAAGGCATGGCGGCGCAGCGCCTGCAAGGTATCGCCGCGCGACCGCCAGTCGCCGTAATCGATCAGCAGGGCAGCCCCGCCGTGGCGGTCGATACGGGCCGAAAGGCCCGCCACAATGGCCTGTGCGGGGGCGCAGGTTTCGACAATGTCGCCGGGGACGGTATCCGCAAGACGGTGCTCCAGCGCGGCCAGGCGGGCCGGGGCGGACAGACCGAAGGTCAGACGACCGCCGAAGTCCCCGACCAGGCGTTCCTGCCAGCCCTCTGCATGGCGCTGGAACTGGCGGATCGGCAGGGCATCGAAGACTTCGTTGGCCAGGAGGAACAGGGGCTTTTCGGGCAGGGTGTCGATGCTGTCAGCCCATTGTACCGGATATGGGGCAAGAGTGGCTTTCTGACAGGCGCGCAAGGCGGGCGAGGCTTCGATCAGCACCACATCTGCGGCGGCGTGAAAGCCGGGCACGCCGCGCGTTGCCCGCAGCACATCGGCCATCAGCGTGCCGCGCCCGGGGCCGAGTTCGGCCAGAACAAATGTGGCCGCTGCGCCCTGATCCTGCCAAGCCCGGGCAAGGCACAGCCCCAGAAGTTCACCGAACATCTGGCTGATCTCGGGCGCGGTGATGAAATCACCGCGGACGCCGAAGGGATCGCGGGTGGTGTAATAGCCATGCTCGGGATGCAGCAGGCAGTCGGCCATGTAATCGGCGATGCTCAGGGGCCCGCCGGCGCGGATGCGGCGCAGCAGCAGGTCGGCCAGCGCGGTCATGCCCGCCGTCGGGCCAGCACGATCAGCACCAGTCCGGCCAGGATCATCGGCAGCGACAGAAGCTGTCCCATGCTCAGCCCGGCAGAGCCGAGTTGCAGCACATGGCCCATGGGATTGTCCGGCGTGATGAACTGCGCATCGGCCTGCCGGAAGAATTCCACGATAAACCGCGCCAGCCCGTAGCCTGCAAGGAACAGCCCAAAGGTCTGGCCCGGGCGTTTCAGCCAGCCGCGCCGGAACGCCAGGATCAGCAGCACCGCACCCAGGATCAGCCCTTCCAGCGCGGCCTCGTACAGTTGCGACGGGTGACGCGCGCAGATGTCGGTCACACCGGGGCAGGTCTGCGCCGCCTCGCCGGGAAAGGCCACGCCCCAGGGCAGGGTGGTGGGGCGGCCCCAAAGCTCGGCATTGATGAAATTGGCGATGCGGCCCAGCAACAGGCCGGGCGGGGCGGCAACCGCAAGGGCATCCGCCGCAGGCAGCAGGGCAATCCGCTGGTTCCGGCAGAAGATCAGCGTGGCCGCGACAACGCCCAGAAACCCGCCATGAAAGGACATGCCCCCTTCCCAGACCCGCAGGATCTGGGCCGGGTTCGCAAGAAACTGCCCGGGCTGATAGAACAGCACGAACCCCAGACGGCCACCGACAATGACGCCAAGGATGATCCAGGTCAGCAGGCTTTCCACCTGCCCGGCGGACATCGGCGGACCGTCGCGCCACAGCGCCGGGCGGCGCACCAGCGCCGTGACAATCCGCCAGCCGATCACCAGGCCCGCGATATAGGCCAGCGCATACCATCGCAGGGCAAAGGTCATGCCGAACAGGTTTACGGAAAAGATATCCGGGCTGATATCGGGGAAGGGAAGATAGGTCATTCCTGCTCCTGCGGCCTTTGGGGGCTTTTCCGGCGGGGCTGCGGCGATGTCAACCTTGCCGCAGGTGGGCTGCGGGGCCATATAGGGCAGGAAAGACGGAGGGTCCGATGCAGAGCCGCAGCAAGTTCCTTGACGACATGTCGCAACTGATGACCAACGCGATGGGCGTGGCCCAGGGGGCCAAGGCAGAGGCCGAGACGGCGATGAAGAGCCTGATCGACCGCTGGATGGCCGACCGCGATTTCGTCACCCGCGAAGAATTCGATGCCGTGCGCGCCATGGCCCAGAAGGCGCGCGAGGAAAACGAAGCCCTGCAAGCGCGCATCCTGGCGCTGGAAGCGGCCGCAGGCGGCAAGAAGAAGGGCGGATCGGCCTGACCGCAGGAAGGTCGGCCGAATAATGGCCAGGTCTTCCGCGCGCCGCGCGGTTTGGCCGGTGCAACGGCACCGCTTTACCGGACTTGTCGCGACTTGAACGGCAGGGGCGGAGCCCTTGGCCGGTGCCCGTCCCCCGCCCCCGTCAGGCGCAAGGAAGGTGCCGCTGCCAAAGCCGCGAAAGGCCGCCGACGGCAGGGACCGCATGGGCGGAACGGGCTTTTGCGCGCTGGCTGATTGCGACGCTTTTGCTGAACGGCTGCGCGGCGGCACGGTCTGGCCCGTCAATTGTCTGCCGGCCGGTCGCGGCCCACTGTGGTGCTTTCCGTGCTTGCCAAAGAAGTTGAAGGCCCGCCGCCCGTCGCAGCAGATTCTGTCCCGTCATCCTGCCGGCAGTCCCCGGTGCAGGACCGGCCCGGACAGGTCCGGGATCATGGGGGGGGCACCAGAAGCTGCACCACGTCATGGGACATGATCGCGAACCGCTTCAAAGCCGCGAGGGTCCTTTGGTTCCCTTGTCTTCTCAATGCCATGAGACAGAATTACAAGAAACGCCTTTCGGAAAAGAAGCCAACAGGATCACTCCCCGTACGGCACCCAGACCGTCTTTACCTCGGTCGCCTGGCGCAGGAAGTCGCGCCCTTCGCCTTCGGGTCCGAACCAGTCGCGGCTGCGGGCGTGGTTGACCCAGGTCCGCTTGAGGTTGCAGGCCGATTCGCCTTCGATCAGCGCGGCAAGATCGGTCGAGGAAAACGACCACACCGCATCCACATCCATATGCCCCGCAAGCGTTTTTGCCAGTTCGGCGTGGCTGCCCGTGACGATGTTCACCACCCCGCCCGGCAGGTCGGATGTTTCCAGCACCTGATAGAGGTCGGTGGCGGCCAGCGGGAACGCCTCGCTTGGCACCAGAACGCAGGTATTGCCCATGGCGATGGCCGGGGCCATGACGCTGATCAGACCCAGAAGCGGCACATCATCGGGGGCAATCGCGCCGATGACACCGCAGGGGTTGTTCATGGCCAGCGCAATGCCCCGGATCGGCACCGATTTGGCCGCCCCGTCATATTTGTCCGCCCAGGCGGCATAGGTGAACAGACGCGAGATTGCGGCCTCGACCTCTGCCGTTCCGTCCCGTCCGGTCAGATCGCGCAGGCGGCGGCTGAATTCGGCGGCGCGGGCCGACAGGTTTTCGGCAATGAAATACAGAATCTGCGCGCGGGCATGGCCGGTGGATCTGGCCCAGCCCCTGGCGGCATGGGCGGCCTCGACCGCGTTGCGGATGTCCTTGCGGTTGCCCAGGCCGATATGGCCCAGCAGTTTGCCCCTGGCCGACCACACGGCCCTGGAATAGCCGCCGTCGGGCCGGGCCTGCTTGCCGCCGATGTACAGCTTTGCGGTCCGGTCCAGGTCCGGAACCTGCGGATCGCGCGGGGCGGGAACGGCCAGCAAGGGTTTCAGCGCCTTGCCGTCCCGCGCGGGCCTGAGATAGGCCATCAGCCCTTCCCACCCGCCTTCACGGCCAAAGCCCGATTCGCGCACCCCGCCAAAGCCGGCGGCGGCATCAAACAGGTTGGTCGCATTCACCCAGACGACACCCGCCTTCAGCTTTGGTGCAACGTCCAGCGCAAGGTTCACGTTTTCCGTCCAGACCGATGCGGCAAGGCCGTAGCGGGTGTTGTTGGCCAGTTCCACCGCCTCTGCCGGGGTGCGGAACGTCATCGAGACCAGCACGGGGCCAAAGATTTCCTCCTGCATCAGGGGTGATGCGGCAGACAGGCCGGTGATAAGGGTGGGCGGGTAAAAGCAGCCCGCAGGCAGCGGCGTGGCGGCAACATGGGTTTCGCCCTGCCGGTTGGCATCGACCATGGCGGTGATCCTGGCCAGATGGACCGGGTCCACCACCGCGCCCACGTCGATGCATTTGTCCAGCGGGTCGCCAAGGCGCAGCCCGTCCATGCGGCGCCTCAACCGGGTGTGGAAGTGCCCGGCCACGCCTTCCTGTACCAGCAGGCGTGAACCGGCGCAGCAGACCTGGCCCTGATTGAACCAGATGGCATCGACAAGCCCTTCGATGGCGCTGTCCAGATCGGCATCGTCAAAGACGATGTAGGGCGACTTGCCGCCAAGCTCCAGCGTCAGTGCCTTGCCGGTGCCTGCCGTCACCTGCCTGATTTTGCGCCCGATCTCGGTCGATCCGGTGAAGGCCACCTTATCCACCCCCGGATGCGCCACCAGCGCGGCCCCCGTGGCACCATCCCCGGTGACGATGTTCAGCACGCCCTTCGGCAGGCCCGCCTCGCGGCTGAGTTCGGCGAACAGAAGGGCGGTCAGCGGCGTGTATTCGGCGGGTTTCAGCACGATGGTGTTGCCTGCGGCCAGGGCCGGGGCCACCTTCCACGCCAGCATCAGCAGCGGAAAGTTCCACGGAATCACCGCGCCACAGACCCCCAGCGGGGCCATGCCGGGCTGTTCGGATGCCAGAAGTTGCGCCAGACCTGCGTGATAGTAGAAATGCCGGGCAACCAGCGGCACGTCGATGTCACGGCTTTCGCGGATCGGCTTGCCGTTGTCCATGGTTTCCAGCACGGCCAAAAGGCGCGCGTTCTTCTGCACCAGACGGGCCAGCGCATAAAGGTGCCTGGCCCGCTGATGCCCCGAAAGCCGCGCCCATTTCGGCTGCGCGCGGCGGGCTGCGGCGATGGCCGCGTCAAGGTCCTTGCCCGAGCCTTGGGTGACTTCGGCCAGCACGGTGCCGGTGGCGGGGTTCTTTGTTTCGAACGTCTCGCCCGGTTTGGTGAAGCTGCCGTCAATCCAGTGGCCAAAGCGGTTGCCATGCGCCGTCAGCCAGGCCAGCGCCTCGGCGCTTGATTCCGGCGCGGGGCCGTAGCTCATCTCGTTGAAAATGTCGCGGATGGTCATGGCGCTATCCCATCGGGTGGCGGAAGCCAGCCGAATAGCGGCCGGTCAGGTGGTGTTCCAGTTGCCGTTCGATATCGCCCAGCAGGGAAGACGCGCCAAAGCGGAACAGGTCGGGTTGCAGCCAGGGGTGGCCAAGCTCGTCCTTCATCAGCGACAGATAGACCAGCGCATCCCTGGCCTTTGATATGCCGCCCGCAGGCTTGTAGCCCACCTTGATGCCGGTACGGTCCTGATAGGCGCGGATCGCGCGGATCATGGTCAGGCTGACGGGCAGGGTGGCGTTGACGCTTTCCTTCCCCGTCGAGGTCTTGATGAAATCGGCCCCCGCCATCATGCACACAAGGCTGGCGCGGGCGACATTGCGCAGCGTGCCAAGATCACCCGTCGCCAGAATCGCCTTCATATGCGCCTCGCCACAGGCGGCGCGCATTTCCGCCGTTTCATCATAAAGCGCCTGCCAGTTCTGCGTCAGCACATGGCGGCGGGAAATGACGATGTCGATCTCGCGCGCCCCCGCCCGCAGGCTTTCGCCGATTTCCGCGATGCGCAGCCGGAAAGGCGACAGCCCGGCGGGAAAGCCGGTTGACACGGCAGCGACCGGAATTGACGTGCCTTCCAGGGCGCGCACGGCGGCGGGCACCATTTCGTGGTACACACAGACCGCCCCGGTGGTGATCCCTGGCATCCCCAGCGCCTCCAGCAGGTCGGCGCGCACCGGCTGGCGGGCCTTGGCGCAGAGCCGCTGCACCCGGCCTTCGGTATCATCACCCGAAAGCGTGGTCAGGTCGATCAGCGTGATGGCCTTGAGCAGCCAGGCCGCCTGCCAGTCTTTCTTGACACTGCGCCGCCCCGCACGCGTGGCCGCGCGCCGCTCGATCGCCGGGGTATTGGCCTGAACCGCAGCCACCCAGTCCAGATCAAGCGCAATTCCCGGATTGCGGGCATGCGTGACCTGCGGCAACTGGTCTGTCGCCGTGGCGACGGGGGAAGGATGGGTCGGCACGGGCACACTCCGGCAGGTCGCAGGGATCAAGGTTTGCACGCAGGCGCGGCAGGTGGCAAGCGCCGTACCGAACCGCCATCCGGGATTTTCGCCGGTTCGCCGGGGCGAAGGGTCAACCCGCAGGCTGCCCGCAAAGCTCAGGGTACCTTGCGGTCAGCGGCGGGTGCCCGGGCGGGATCTTCGGTCTCCAGCGTTGCCCAGGGGCTGTCGGTTCCGGTGGCGGGCAGGCTTTCGGGGGGGATGGTGCGGTGCAGATGCGCCTTTGACAGGAAGTTCGCGGTGACGGGCGAGGTGATGAACAGGAACATGATGATCAGCAGCTCCTGCCAGGACGGGTCGCCCTTCACCGTCGCGGCATAGATGATCGAGGCCAGCAGGGCGGCACCCACGCCGATGGTGGTTGCCTTGGTCGGGGCGTGCAGCCGCTGCATGGGCTGGCGCAGTTTCAAAAGGCCAAGGCTGCCGACCAGCCCGAAAACCCCGCCTGTGACAAGCAGCAGGCTGATGACAATCTCGGCAATCATCGCCACCCCCTATTCGATCACATCGCCGCGCAGCATGTAGCGGCAGAAGGCAACGGTCGAGACAAAGCCTGTCATCGCCAGCAGCATGGCCGCCTCGAAGTTCAGGCCGTTGCCGCTGCGGATGCCGTAAAGCACGATCAGCGCGATGATGTTGATGACGATGGTGTCCACCGCAAGAATCCTGTCCGGCAGGTCCGGGCCGCGCCAGAGCAGGACCAGATTCATCAGCAGGGCCAGACCGAAACAGACAAGCGCCGTGGACAGGGCAATCCCGATCATTCGAAAATCCTTTTCAGGCGGGCCTCGTAGCGGGACTTGATCTCGTCGCGCACCGCATCGGGGTCGGGCGCGTGCAGGGAATGGATCAGAAGGGCGCGTCCGCAGGCCGACATGTCTGCCGTGACGGTCCCCGGGGTCAGGGTGATCGTGGCGGCCAGCAGGGTGATCGCCTCGGGCGTGCGCAGGTCAAGCGGCACGGTGATCCAGCGTGTTTCAATGCGGTCGTTCGGTTTGAACAGGATGATCCGGGCCACGATGATATTGGCCAGGATGATGTCCCAGACCACCAGCAGCGCATAGCCCGCAAGGGCGGGCAGGTTGCGGATGCGCGGCCGGTCCGGCCAGTAGGCCCGGGTCAGCAGGGGAATGGCCGTGCCCAGGATCGCGGCCATCACCAGGCTGCCGACCTTGATATGGTTGACCAGCAGCAGCCAGATCACGATCAGGCCGGCGGTCAGGACAGGATGGGGAAAGATCCGGGCAAGCATGGCCTAATCCTGTGCCGGAAGGGCGTTGGCGGCAATATAGGGCGCAGGCGCATAAAGGTCTGCCGCCGTGGCATCCAGCACGCGCAGCACCGGACCGGCAAATACGGTCAGCGCCACAAGACAGCCCGTCAGACCGAAGACCGCGACAAGGGGCAGGGCGGCGGTGGAGGGCGTTTCGCGTTCCCGGTCCCCCGGGGTTGCGTGGGCCTTCCAGAACAGGGTGGACCCTGCTGCGGCAAACCCCAGGATCATCAGCAGCGATGTCACCAGGATGACCGGCCAGACCGTTGCAACATGGTCCCGCGCCGCCTGCAGGATCAAGAGCTTGCCCGCAAAACCGGACAGCGGCGGCAGGCCTGCCAGTGCTATGGCCCCGGCAAAGAACAGCGCGGCCAGCAGCCCGCCCTGCGCCACCGGCGGCAGCACCTGCCGCAGGGTGCCGGTCCCGCGGCGCGCCAGAACAAGGTCCGCCAGCAGAAACAGGATTGCGGTGGCAAGGGTGGAATGCAGCAGATAATACAGCGCCGCCGCCGTGGCCTGCGGCGTGAACAGGGCCGTGGCGGTGAACAGCGTGCCCATCGAGGCGATGGCGGCAAAGGCCACCTGCCGCGCCAGCGTGCCCGCCCCCATCACGCCGACGGCCCCGATCCCCAGTGTCACCAGCGCCGCAGGCAGCAGCACATCGCCGATCATGGGGCCGGTCGCCGGGGCCGTCGGCGGGAAGATCAGCGTATAGACCCGGATCACCGCATAGGCCCCGACCTTGGTCATCACCGCAAACAGCGCCGCCACCGGGCCGGGTGCCGCCGCATAGGTGCCCGGCAGCCAGAACTGCAGCGGCACCAGCGCGCCCTTGATGGCAAAGACCACAAGCAGCAGCATCGCCCCCACCCGCAGCAAGGCCGCATCCCCCTGCGGCAGAAGTGCGACCTTGACGGCAAGATCGGCCATGTTCAGCGTTCCGGTAACCGAATAGATCGTGGCCAGCGCGAACAGAAACAGCGTCGATCCGACCAGGTTGAAGGCCACATACTGCACCCCGGCACGCAGCCGGTCACGGCCGCCGCCATGGATCATCAACCCGTAAGAGGCGATCAGCAGCACCTCGAAAAAAACGAAAAGGTTGAACAGATCGCCCGTCAGAAAGGCCCCCGACAGCCCCATCAGCTGAAACTGGAACAGCGCGTGGAAATGGCGGCCCTGCGCATCCCAGCCGGTACCTATGGCGTAAAGCTGGACGAACAGGGCCAGCACCATCGTCAGCAGCACCAGAAGCGCCGCCAGCCGGTCCAGGACCAGCACGATGCCGAAGGGGGCGGGCCAGTTGCCCAGCAGATAGACCTCGGGCGGATAAAGCAGGGCGGCGCGCAACAGCGCCAGCGCCACGACCGTCAGCGCCACGGTGCCCGCAAGGCCGAAGACGCGCTGAAGCAGCAGATCGTTGCGCATGGCCAGCACGATCAGCGCACCCAGCACTGCGGGCAGGACGACGGGAACGATGATCCAATGGGTCAATCTCCGACCCCCTCGCCGTTGCTTTCGCCATCGTTGGTGTCGATCCGGTCATGCCCGGTTTCCAGAAAGGCCCCCAGCGCCATCATGACGATGACGGCACTCATCCCGAAGGAAATCACGATAGCCGTCAGCACCAGCGCCTGCGTCAGCGGATCGGTATAGCCTGCGGCCCCCTTGGTCAGGATCGGCGGCATGCCGATGGCGACGCGCCCCGAGGCGAAGATGAACAGGTTCACCGCATAGGACAGCAGGGCCAGCCCCACGATCACCGGAAAGGTATGGCGGCGCAGGATCAGATAGACCCCGGCCGCCGTCATCAGTCCCACGCCGCTGGCAATCAGGTATTCCATCACCGCGCCTCCGGCTGCGAGGGGTCGATGTCCAAGGGGCGGGTGTTCACCGTGCCGCCCGCCCTTATCGCCAGCCGCGAGATCGATGCCAGCGCCAGCATCACCGCCCCCAGCACGCACAGGAACACGCCCGCATCGAACAGGGCCGCCGTTGCCAGTTCAAAGGTCTCCAAGGGGGGCAGGGTGACATAGCCGAAGTCCGAGGTCAGGAAGGGCCGCCCGTTGAACCAGGCCCCGATGCCGGTCCCGGCGGCAACCAGCACGCCCAGGGCGATCAGCGCATGGTAATCGACCGACCTGCGCGCGGCCGCCCAGGCAAAGCCGGATGCCATATATTGCATCAAAAGCGCAATCGCCACGATCAGCCCGGCTATGAAGCCGCCGCCCGGCAGGTTGTGGCCGCGCAGGAAGATGAAAACGCCCACCATCAGCGCCACCGGCAGGATCAGCCGCGTGACAATCACAAACATCATCGGGTGCCGGTCCCCGGCGCGGCCCCGGGCGGGCAGCCAGTTCAGCAGCCGGTCATTGGCCGGCCCGCCCTTGAGGATCGCTTCGGTCAGGGCATAGATCACCAGGGCGGCAATCCCCAGCACAGTGATTTCGCCGAAGGTGTCATAGCCGCGGAAATCGACAAGGATGACGTTGACGATATTGGTCCCGCCGCCTTCGGTCTTGGAATTGGCGATGTGATAGGCCGAGATGCCGGGAAAGGCAAAGTCGCGCAGCATCAGCGCCAAGATCAGCCCGCCCGCGCACAGCCCCGCCGCGCCCGCGATCACCGCATCGCGCGCCACCCGCGTCATCCGTTCGGGGGGCGTCACCTTCGGCAGGAAATTCAGGGCCAGCAGCATCAGGATCACGGTTGCCACCTCGACCGAGATCTGTGTCAGGGCCAGGTCGGGGGCCGACAGGTAGACAAAGGTGACCGAGACGATCAGCCCGATCACCCCCACCAGCACCAGCGCCAGAACCCGGTTGCGATGCACCAGCACAAGGCCGATGGTTGACCCCGCCAGCAAAAGCCAGCCCACCGCCGCCAGCGGCTCCACCGGGGTCAGGCTGCGGGTGCCGGGGCTGTGGCCGGCCCCCAGAAAGGCCCAAAGACCTGCGGCGATCATCGTGACGCTGGCAATGGCCAGGGCGCGGGTGGCAGAGCCGTCGTGCAGCCGCCCCGTGATGCCCCGCGCCAGCGCAAAGGCCCCGGCGATGCCGCTGTTGAAAAGCACCGTCGCATCCGGGCGCGGCAGGGCCAGCCAGAGGCGGTTCAGCGGGGCGTAACGCCGGGCCAGGATAAAGCCGCCAGCAAGCGCCCCCAGCGACAGCCACAGCGCGGTGACAAAGCCGTGCCAGTGGACGATCTTCACCTGCGCCGTGCCTGCCGTCACCGCCTCGGCACCGGCCGCAACCAGCCAGCCGGACAGGGTCATCGGCATCAGCCCGCCGGCAATGACCAGCACCGCCAGAAAGGCCGGGGCCGCCCACAGGCCAAAGCCGGGATCATGAGGCAGATGCGGGTAGTCGTCGCGCCGGGGGCCCAGAAAGACATGCCCGATGAAGCGGAAAGAATAGGCGACCGAAAGCGTCGCCCCCAGCGCGGCCAGCGCCGCGACCAGCCAGGGATTGCCCATCCATGCGGTCTGCGCCGCCTGGTCCAGCATCATTTCCTTGGACAGAAAGCCGTTCAGCGGCGGGATGCCCGCCATCGACAGGGCGGCAACGGTGGAAATGGCGAAGGTCACCGGCATCAGGTGGCGCAGCCCGCCCAGACGGCGGATGTCGCGGGTATGCGCCTCGTGGTCCACGATGCCGGCCGACATGAAGAGGGCGGCCTTGAAACCGGCGTGGTTCAGGATGTGGAACACGGCCACCACGGCGGCCCCGGGCGTGCCAAAGCCCAGCAGCATGGTGATCAGCCCCAGGTGGCTGACCGTCGAATAGGCCAGCAGCGCCTTCAGGTCATCCTTGAACAGGGCCACAACCGCGCCCAGCAGCATCGTGACCAGCCCGGTCGTGGTGACGATATAGAACCATTCGGGCGTGCCCGACATGACCGGCCACAACCGCGCCATCAGGAACAGGCCCGCCTTCACCATGGTGGCGGAATGCAGATAGGCCGAAACCGGGGTGGGGGCGGCCATGGCCTGCGGCAGCCAGAAGTGGAAGGGGAACTGTGCCGATTTGGTGAAACAACCCAGCAGGATCAGGATCAGCGCCGGCAGGTACCAGTCGGACGCCTGGATCACCTCTTTCTGCGTCAGGATCACCGACAGATCAAAGCTTCCCGCGAGATTGCCCAGAATAAGCATGCCCGCGATCATCGCCAGCCCGCCGGTCCCGGTGACGGCCAGGGCCATCCGCGCGCCCCGCCGCCCTTCGGGCAGGTGTTTCCAGTAGCCGATCAGCAGAAAGGACGACAGCGAGGTCAGCTCCCAGAACACCAGCAGCAGCAGGATGTTGTCCGACAGCACGATCCCCAGCATCGCACCCTGGAACAGCAGCAGGAAGGTATAGAACTGCCCCATCGGGTCGGCAGACGACAGGTAGAACCGCGCATAAAGGATGATCAGAAGGCCGATCCCCAGGATCAGCAGCGCAAACAGCAGACCGAGGCCGTCCAGCATGAAATTGGCGTTCAGGCCAAGCTGCGGCAGCCAGTCAATCCGGGTGCGGATCACCTCGCCGCGCAGCACTGCAGGAATGTGCAGACCGACCATCAGCAGCGCCAGCGCGGTGACGGAGCCGCAGGTCAGCGCGCAGGTGTTTCGCCCGGCGCGGATCATCAGGCCGGGAAGGAGCGCACCGAGAAAGGGCAGCGCTGCGATCAGGGCAAGGGACATGTCCGGGGGCGTTCCGTTCGTCTTGAGTGTGCGGTGCGTTGGCGGGGCTTTGTATTATCGGACAGTTTTGCGCCCCGCGTCAATGGCCGCAGCGCCCTGTCGGTGCGGCGAAACGCCCGATTTCCGCGCAGCTTGCAGGCACCAGGTGTTGCACCTGAAAGCCGGGCCCAGGCATCCTGCGGTACCTTGTGACTTCGAAGACTGCCCGGCTTGACAGGGTGCTGAAAAACTGCGGGCCGCATGGGTTGCCTGCCCGGAAAGCAGGGGTTTCTGTCGCCTGCGCGCCTTGCGCCTCCCGGCAGGGGCCATCGCCCTTGTCCCGGCGCTGCGCCGGGATCAGGACCGGCCAGCGCCCGCCCCGCCCACGGCGGGCGCTTCTCGCCCGCCGGGTCGGGCGCTGGCCTCTGTTGGTCCAAGACCTGCCGGTGTGCGGGGCGCCGTCGCACAGGGGCGGGGAAACGCGATGCGTTTCCTGTTCCCGCCCGGATGGGCGAAGGCACCTTCACCGCTGCAATGGCAGGGGCCATCGCCCCTGCCA
>JADCDI010000073.1 GCA_020251025.1 Rhodobacter sp.
CTTCACCTTCCCGCCCGAACTGACGACAGCCACGCCCCCGCCTCAATGGCAGGGGCCATCGCCCCTGCCACAGCGCCGCACTGCCCCTTGCCCAGCCGGGGGCCCAAAGCCCCCGGCCAGCGCCCGCCCCGCCCCCGGCGGGCGCTTCGCCCCCGCCGGGTCGGGCGCTGGCCTCTGCTTCTCCCGGACCGACCGGTCTACAGGGCACCGTCGCGCGCGGGCGGGGGAAACGCGGGTCGCGTTTCCTGATCCCGCCCTCTGGCGCGATCCCGTTCCACGGACGGGAAAGAGTTTCCGCCAGTCAAGCGGCTGGCACTTTTTCAGCACCCTGTCACATCCGCCGCGACCTTCGGCAAGACCGGCGCGGCCTGCAGGACGCCCACAGGATGACCCTGATGCAGGAGAATGCCCGATGATGCCGGACCTTGATCCCAACACCGATCTCAGCTTCACGCGAAGGCTTTCCGTGCCACGGCAGCTGATCCGGGAATGCTGGACCCGGCCCCGGCATGTCCCGCTTTTCTTCATACCGGCCCCGAACAGGGTCACTTCGCTGGAGATCGACCTGCGGGTCGGCGGGCGGTTCAACACGACCTTCGATGTCGATGGCACCGTGATGGACAACAAGGGCATCTGCCTTGAGGTGGTTCCCGGTGAAAAGCCCGTGTTCACAGATACCTGCACCGAAGGCTGGAAACCGGTGCCAGAGCCTTTCATGACCGCGGTCCTGCTGCTGGCGATGCGCCCGGCGGGGGCACCACCTATACGGCCATTGCCCGCCACCGCTCTGCCGGGGCCTGCAAGGCCCATCGCGACATGGGCTTTTTCGACGGCTGGGGCACGGTGGCGACGCAGCTGGAAGCCTGTGCCAGGACCCTTGCGGCATGACGTGCAGGTTCACATCCCTGACGGTCCTGCGCCGGGGGCCGCCCCTGCCGCCCGTGCCCTGTGGCCGGTCTGCCCGGCCCCTGCGGCGACCGCCGACATTCCGGAAGCCGGTCCCGGGGTTGCCGGGCGCGAAACATCCATCTGCCGGGTGGGTGGACAGCCTCGCATCCGCTGTGACGGCGGCAGGCTTGGCATGCGGCCCGGACGGCGCAGCATGACCCGAGAGGCGGCCTCGTCTGACGGCGTCACGCGGCCGGCAGCGCCGGTGACGGCTGATCTCATCCCCCCGGCGCGACGGCAGCGATCTTGCCGTCCGGGTGAGGCCGCCGTCACGCGGCCGGAGACCGGGCGGCGGGCCACCGGCAGGGCTTTGGTGCCAGGCCGCACAATCGGGGGAGATGATCTTCGGCATCGCGGCCCGGTTCCGCATCGCCCGGGCCTTTGGTGCTGCGGACCCCGGGCCGCAGACGCCGGGCAAGCTGGCGGGCTTTGCCGACACGAGGCAGTGGCCGCATCCCGACCGCCCCGCAAAAGGGACTGGCGGGCATCCCGTCGCGCAGGGTAAACCTGAACCGGGGCGCAAGGCCGATGGCACGGGCCGCGGCCCCACCTGCGGAGGAGACCATGCTCTTTGACACCCATCTGCATCTGATCGACCGCCGGCGCCTGTCCTACCCTTGGCTTGCCGAGGTGCCCGCGCTGGACCGCGACTGGACGCTGGCCGACTATGCAGACCGGGCCGCACGGCTGGGCATCAGCGGTGCCCTGCACATGGAGGTGGACGTCGCCGGGGCGGAAATCGACGCCGAGACAGCCTGGGTGGCCGGACAAATGGCGGAGCCCGGCAGCCTGCTGCGCGGGGCCATTTCCGCCGCCCGCCCCGAATCACCGGGCTTTGCCGCCTGGCTGGAGCGGCTGGACCGCCGCACGGTGCGCGGCATCCGCCGGGTTCTGCATGTGGTGGATGACGGCATCTCGCAACTGCCGCTGTTCCGCGAGAACCTGGCGCGGCTTGGCCCGGCGGGCCTGCCTTTTGACATCTGCATGCTGCAGCGCCAGCTTCCTTTGGCGGTGGCTTTGGTGGATGCCTGCCCCGGCACCAGCTTTGTGCTGGATCACTGCGGTGTGCCGGCGATCACCGGGGGTGACTTTGCCGGCTGGGCGGCGATGATCACCGATCTGGCCCGGCGACCGCATGTGAATGCGAAGATTTCGGGGATCACCGCCTATGGCACCGCCGGGTGGAGCGTGGACAGCCTGCGTCCTTATGTCGAACATGTGATCGGTGCCTTTGGCTGGAACCGCGTCGTCTGGGGGTCCGACAGCCCGGTCTGCAACCTGCATGCCTCGCTGGAGCGCTGGGTGGCGGCGACCCATGCCTTGACGGCAGGCGCATCGCAGGATGAACGTCTGGCCTTTGCTTCGGGAAATGCGCAGCGCATCTGGGGCCTTTCGGCCGCCTGACCGCCCGGGCACGGCACCCGCAGCCGAAGGCGGGTCGCGGCACAGCGCCGCAACAGCCCCATCCGCCGCGCCCGCAGGATGCCGCGCGGTCCGGCTGTTGCCAGCGGGCGGGATCGGCATCATGGTCGGCCCGTTCCACACCCCCCGAACAGAAGGCCAAGGCCCCGATGACCCGCACAACCGTTCTGACCGTCGGCAGCCTGCACTATGACATCATGGTGGCCGCACCCCATCTGCCGCGCCGGGATGAGACCGCCGTCGGCACGGCCTGGTTCCCGAAGTTCGGGGGAAAGGGCGGCAATCAGGCGGTGGCGGCCGCCCGGGCCGGTGCGCCCAGCCGCATGGTGGGGGCCGTGGGGCGCGATGATTTCGGCAGCTTTCTGCGCGGCGCGCTGCGCGCGGCGGGCGTGGACGACCGCCGCGTCGCCACCATCCCCGATGCCGGATCGGGCATGAGCGTGGCCATCGTGGACCCCGGGGGCGACTATGCGGCCACCATCGTTTCGGGCGCAAACCAGCGGATTGATCCCGCCGTGCTGGCGCAGGATGCGCTCTGGGCCGATGTCGGGCTTGTGGTGCTGCAGAACGAAATTCCCGAAAGTGTCAATCTGGCCGCCTGCCGTGAAGCAAGGCGGCGCGGTGTAAGAACGGTGCTGAACGCGGCACCGGCGCGCGCCCTGCCCGCCGCCCTGATCCCGTTGATCGATGTTCTGGTGGTGAACGCCGTCGAGGCCGAAATGATGGGCACCCCGGTGGTGGACAGCCTGCCCGCTGCCGAAGCTGCGGCACGGCGGCTGGCAGACCGCTTTGCCGGCGTCATCGTGACCGCCGGTGCGCTTGGACTTGCCGGTATCGGGCCGGATGGCACGGCCTTTCGCATTCCGGCCAGGCCCGTGCCGATCGTCAGCAGCCACGGGGCCGGAGATGCGTTCATCGGCGCGCTTGCCGCAGCCCTGCTGCAGGGGGCAGGCCTTGCAGAGGCGGCAGACAGGGCCGCGCTTGCCGCCGCCCGGCATGTGTCCGGCCAGCCGCCGTCCTGAAACTGGGCCGCCCCTGCCCCCCCTGCCGATGCGCCTGCGCCGAAGTGCCCTTTCGGGTGCGGCAATCCTTGAAACCGGTGGGCTGCCCGAACGGCGCGGCAAGGCGGCCTTCCCGGTGATGCAGATGCCGCGCCGTGTTTCGCAGCTGCCCGGTCCTGCCCCTGCTCAGACAGAAACCCTTCTGCGAAGGCCGATCCAGCGGCGGCGCTGCCGACGCGGCTGACGGTCGCCGCGACTGACCAGCATCAGCATCGACGGCGTTACGATCAGCGTCAGCAGGGTGGCGAAGGCCAGTCCGAAGACAATGGCGCTGGACAAGGAAATCCACCACTGCGTCGATGGCGCGCCAAACGTGGTTTCGTGGTTCATCAGTTCCAGATTGAAACCGAAGGCAATCGGCAGCACGCCGAAAATCGCCGTCAGGGCGGTAAGAACAACGGGACGGGCCCGTTCGCGGCAGGTCTGCAGGATGGCGTCGGTCTTGTTCATGCCGTCGTCGCGCAAACTGTCATAGGTTGCGATCAGGACGATGTTGTTGTTCACGACAACCCCGGCCAGCGCGATGATGCCGATGCCTGTCATGACCACGCCAAAGGGCTGGCCCATGATCATCAGGCCCAGGAATACCCCGATCGTCGACATGACAACGGCGGACAGCACCAGCCCGACCGAGATGAACCTGTTGAACTGGGCCAGCAACACCACAAAGATCAGGAAGATCGCCGCCCCGAAGGCCTTGGCCAGAAAGGCCCCTGCGGCGGCCTGTTCCTCGTCCTCGCCGGCCATGGCCCAGCTGAGGCCGGCTTCGGTCAGACCTTCCGTCTCGAAGACCGAATCCAGGAGGTCCGTCACCCTGTCGCGCACGATCTGCGCCTGCACGCCTTCGCGGATGCCGGCCTGAATGGTGACGGTCCGCGCACCGTCGATCCGGCTCAGCGTGCCGGTGGTGGGGGTCGCCACCCGGGTGACGAAGTTCGAGATGGGAACCGGCCCGCTTTCCGTCTCGATCCGAAGCTGGTCCAGCGTCGACATCGTGCGCAGGTCCGGCGGCAGGCGCAGCACGATGTCCACCGCATCCTCTGATCCGGCGGGCCGGAAATCCGACAGCTTGAGCCCGGTCGTGACCATCTGCACCACGGCGCCGACGGCGGCGGGCGAGGCGCCGTAGCGGGCCGCCTTGGCCCGGTCCACGTCCAATTCCCAGTCGATGCCCGGCAGCGGCAATCCGTTGTCGATGTCGATCACATCCGGAACCAGCGCAAGCCTGGCGGCGATGCTGCGCGCGGCATCGTTCAGACCCGCCGGATCATCGGCAGACAGGCGGATCTGGATGGCCTTGCCCGTGGCCGGCCCGGCATCGGGGACCGAGACTTCGATGTCAACGCCCGGCAGGCCGGCCGTCGCCGCACGCAGGTCGGCCAGGATTTCGTTCGCAGGCTTGCGCACGCGCCAGTCGGTGAACTCGAACTGGATGGTGCCGATGGCATCCGCCGGGGCACCGTCGCCCGCGCCGCCGGAACCGCCGACGCGGGTATAGATGCTTTTCAGATCCGCCCGCCCCAGGATGCGGTCTTCGGCCTGCCGCACCAGAAGGTCCATTTCCCGGATCGACAGGTTGCCGCGCGCCTTGACGTAAAGCATTCCGTAATCCGGCTCGACATCGGGAAAGAATTCCACGCCATTGCCGATCTTTCCATAGGCATAGGGCACGGCAACCAGGGCAGCGGCGGCAAGAGAAAGGACGATCACCGGATGCCGGATCGCCTTGTCCACCACGCGCATGTAAAGACCGTCCTCGTGCCGGGGCGCTTCCCTGAAGGGTCTTGCGATCATCGCGCCCAGCGTGGGCACGAAGATCAGCGCATAGACCATTGATGCCGTCAGGGTGGCGATCAGGGTGATCGGCATGTATTTCATGAATTCGCCGACGATCCCCGGCCAGAACAGCAGCGGCGAAAAGGCGGCGATCCGCGTGAAGGTCGATGCAATCACCGGGCCTGCCATGCGGTGCGACGCATCGGCAAAGGCGCTGCGCTTGTCCATGCCCTCGCCCATGCGACGTTCGGCGTATTCCACGACGATGATCGCATCATCCACCAGCATCCCCACCGCCAGGATCAGGCTGAACAGAACCACCAGGTTCACCGTCAGCCCGGCCATCTGCAGCGCCAGAATGCCCATCAGGAAAGACGCGGGAATCGCCAGGCCGATCAGGATCGAAGAGCGCACCGTCAGCGAATAGAGGATGACGATGAACACCAGAACCACGGCCGTCAGGACCGAATTCTGCAAATCGCCCAGCAATTGCCGGATCGTGACGGAATTGTCCTGGCTGAAGGACACGACAACACCTTCGGGCATCTTCGCCTGCAGGGCCTCTGTCACCGCCTTGACCTGATCCACAGTCTCGATCAGGTTGGCCCCGGTGCGCTTGGACACCTCGATGGCGACCGCAGGCTTGCCGTTCAGCCGCGTCACCGCTTCAGGGTCCCTCAGCGTCGGATGGATCGTGGCAATATCCTCGACCGTCACCACGGCATTGCCATCAGCCACCACCGGCAGCCGGGCGAAATCTTCCATCGTCTCGATCAGCGAGGGCACCTTGACGGCATAGCGCCCCTGCGACCCTTCCATCGCGCCTGCCGCGATCAGGCGGTTGTTGGCATTGACCGCTGCGATCATCGTATCGGGACGCAGGTTATAGGAGGACAGCTTTGCCGGATCGATGATCACTTCCACCAGATCATCCCGCACGCCCTGCAGGGCGGCATCCAGAACGCCCGGAATCTCTTCGATCCTGTCGCGCAGCTCACGCGCACTGGCCGCCAGCACCCGTTCGGGCACGTCCCCCGACAGGGTCACCACAAGCACCGGAAACTCCGAGATGTTGACCTCGTTCACCGTGGGTTCGTCGGCCTCTGACGGCAGGTCGCGGCGCGCGTCATCGACCCTGTTGCGCACATCACTCAGCGCCCTGTCCAGATCGGCCCCAGCCTGGAATTCCAGCAGCACATTGCCCCCGCCCTGATAGGCGGTCGCGGTCATCTGCTTGACGCCCTGGATCGATTTCAGTGCCGTTTCCATCGGGCGCAGCAACAGCCGTTCCGCGTCTTCCGGCGAGATGCCGTCATACCCCATGCTGACATAGATGATCGGAATCCGGATGTCCGGCTCCGCCTCTTTCGGGATCGAGACATAGGCAAGGGCACCCGAAACCATCAGGAACACCAGCACCGACAGGGTCAGCCGGGCGTTGCGGATGGCGCGTTCGACCAGGTTCATTGCAAAACCGCAGCGGCCTGCGCAGCGGACAGGTCCGCCACATTCACCCTGTCACCGTCGCGGATCAGGTCCTGACCGGCCACGATGACGCGCACACCTTCGGGAATGCCGGCCACCACAAGCCCTTTTTCGCCATCCTCGATGATCTTTACCGCGACAAAGCGTGCGATATTGTCCTTGCCCACCACCCGCAGGCCGATCCTGCCATCCTCCGACAATGTCAGGACCGACCGGGGCACGGTCACCGCCGGAACGGGCGGGGCGAAAAGGCGGACCGCCGCCGTCATGCCCGCCGGAATCTTTCCATCCGTGTTGGGCAGCGCCACGTCGATGCCGAAGGTCCGCGTCTTTTCAGTCGCCTGCCGGGCGACATGCCGGATTTGGGCGGGCAATTCGGTGCCGTCGACCAGCCTGACAGTGGCTGGGGAACCCACCTTTACATTGGCAATGTCCCGCTCGCCGATTTCGGCCTTGATCACGATCGGGTCCAGCGACAGCAGCGTGGCAATCGGGGTTCCGGCCTGAACCCATTCACCCACCTCGATATCGACAGAATCAACTGTCCCCGCAAAGGGGGCGCGCAGGGTCAGCCGGTCGTTCGCGGCCTGGGCCTGGCTGAGGGCCGCTTCCGCCGCCGAGGCTTCGGCGCGGCGCGTCAGAAGCGACAGTTCGGGCAGGCTGCCCTTGGCATACAGCGTCTCGCCGACCTCAAGTTCCTGCCGGACCCGCGCAAGGGATGTCTCAGCGGTGCGGACGGCGGCTGCGATTTCTGCCCCTTCCAGACGCAGCACCAGGGCGTCGGCCGCAATCACCTGGCCCTGCACCACGCCCAGGGTCTGGACGATTCCATCGACACGGGCCGCCAGGACGGCGGTCTTGTCGGCCTCGGTCACGCCGGATACGCGGATTTCACGGGCATAATCCGACAGGACCGGAACCACGGCGGCAACGGTCCGCACAGCCGCCGCTGGCTGCGGCTGCGCTGGTGTCACCGTCTTGCCGGCATCTTCGGCCTGCTCGCTGCCCACGGCCGAAAACTCTCCGGTGGCGACCCAGGCCGCAGCGGCCAGAAGCACAATCATCGCCGTGACACGATTTGCCGGGAAAACAGAAGACATGGGACGCGGTCCTTGGTCAGACATTTTGCAAACCGGCCGGAAGCCGGGCGGGGAACAATCGGGGTGCCGCGCCCGTTTGGCCGCGACGATCCGGGCCGCAACCTTGGCAACGCGGGCCGGCACGACCGATCCGGCAAGACGCCGCTCTGCCCGATCGCGGTGCCACATCCGGCCCCCAGGGCGGCACCATCGCCCAAAAAGGCAATGGTTTCCAGTGCCATGTTTGCGGACCTTGCAATGCGGCGGCAGCCTTGGGTGCCAGGCACCGCGCGGGCCGGTGGCAGATGGTCAGATCACCAGCTGCTGGCCCAGTTCGATCACGCGGTTTGTCGGCAAGTGGTAGAAGCTGGTGGCATCGGCCGCGTTTCTGGTCAGGGCGATGAACAGCTTTTCCTGCCAGCCCGGCAGGCCCCGCCTGGGGTCGGATTTGAAGGACCGGCGATTCAGGAAGAAGGACGTCGACATGATGTCGAACTTGATGCCGCGCCGGCGGGCCAGCGCCAGGGCCTTGGGAACGTTTGTTTCTTCCATATAGCCGAAAACCAGATCGATCCGGGTGAAGCGGTCGTTGACCGGGGTGATCACCAGCCGCTCTGCCTCGGGGACATAGGGCACGGTTGCCACCGTGACGCCCACGATCAGGTTCTGCGCATGCAGCACCTGATTGTGCTTGATGTTGTGCATCAGTGCCGCCGGGGCCACCTCGGGGTCTGCGGTCAGAAAGACGGCCGTGCCCGAGACATCCACCAGGTGCGTTGATTTGCCAACCATCTGCGTCAGGGACTGGATGGTCACCGAATTGCGGCGCGATTGCCGCTGGACATGGGCCGAACCGCGCAGCCAGGTCCACATCAGCAGACACATGGCACAGGCCATCAGCACAGGAATATATCCGCCGTCCAGCAGCTTTGTCGCGTTCGCCGCCAGGAAAATCAGTTCGACAAGAAGAAGCGGGCCGATCACCAGGCCCGTCAGCAGCCGCGACCATTTCCAGCCCTTCACCAAAAGCACGGCCGCCAGGATCGAGGTGATCACCATGTCGCCCGTGACCGCGATGCCATAGGCCGACGCAAGATCCGCCGACGAGCCGAAGGCCACAACCAGACCCATGACGCCAATGGCCAGTATGCTGTTGACCTTGGGCAGGTAAATCTGGCCGACCTGGCTTTCAGAGGTGTGCAAGATCTCCAGCCGGGGCAACAGACCCATCCGGACCGCCTGCTTCATCATCGAGAAGGCCCCCGAGATCACCGCCTGGCTGGCAATGACGGTGGCGCAGGTGGCAAGGATCACCAGCGGCAGCAATGCCCAATCAGGTGCCATCAGGAAGAAAGGGTTCGATGCCTTTTCGGGATGCGACAGCACCAGCGCGCCCTGGCCAAGATAGCTCAGCGTCAGGGCGGGAAAAACCAGAAAGCCCCAGGCAAGCCGGATCGGCAACCTGCCGAAATGCCCCATGTCGGCGTAAAGCGCCTCGCCGCCGGTGACGGCAAGAAAGACCGAGCCCATGACAATGAACGAGGCATAGCCGTTTGTCACCAGAAAGCCGGCGGCATGCAGCGGGTTCAGCGCCGACAGGATAGACCAGTCATCGCCGATGTGCCGCAGGCCAAGGCCCGCCATGGTCAAGAACCAGACAACCATGATGGGACCGAACAGGATCGAGACCGCCGCAGTGCCATGCCTTTGCACAACAAACAGGACGGTGATGATGACCAGTGTCGCCGGTACCACGAAGGGCCCGAACGACGGTGCCACCAGCGCCATGCCTTCCACCGCCGAAAGAACCGACATTGCCGGGGTAATCACGGCATCCCCGAAGAACAGCGATATTCCGGCCATGCCCAGCCCCAGCAACCAGACCGGCCTTCGGCGCAGGGCCTGCTGGATCAGCGCAACAAGCGACAGCGTCCCGCCTTCGCCCTGGTTGTCGGCCCGCATGACCAAAAGGACGTATTTCACGCTGACGATCAGGATCAGCGTCCACAGCAGCAGCGAGACGATGCCAACCACATCTTCGCGCAAAAGCCCGTCTTCACCGGCGGCCCGCAGGGATTCGCGCATGGCGTAAAGCGGGCTTGTCCCGATGTCGCCGTAGACGACCCCGATAGAGCCAAGCACCAGAACGGGAAGCTTCCCCGCAACGCCATGCCCGCTGCCGTTCCGACTTGCCCGTGCGGAAGCCCCGTCTGACATGGCACGCCCCGTTGCCGACAGGGGTCTGATACGCCCTCTGCCGCGCAGCGGCAAGCCGGGGCCGTCGCGGGAATGTCAAGACCGGCCGACCTGACCCCGCCTTGCCCCAACCCTGCGGCCCGGAACGGAACGCCGCCCGCCGCATCGTTCGCGCAAAAGCACGGGCGGGAGATGCCGCGAAAACCCCGGCACGGGCAGGAACGGCTGTTCCGCGACCCCTGGCAGCGCAAACGCCGGATCGGCCTTGCGGCCCCTGCCGGTCACACCGGGGACCGTGCCCTTCCACCGCCCCTGGCACCGCCGCAGCCCTGCTGACCCCGGCAGGGCGGCGCGCCGGGGTGACTTTGGCAGGCTGCGGAAATGTGCCAAACGCACGGATCGCCGGCGGGAAAAAAGGACACTCTGCGTCAGGCGACCTGCGCGGTCCTGCAAGGGGTATCGCCCCGGCCAGGCGCTGCGCGGCACGTCCGACGCCTGCCGGGGGCCAAAGCCCCCGCCCCCTCGCCGTGCCGGGCGCTGGCCTGCGTTGTGGCAGGAGGTGCCCGTCTGCGCGGAACCGCCGCGCGGGGGCCAGGCAAACACCGCGCAATTCCCATATCCCCCGGAACGTAAACCGCCCCGTCCCAGGATCAGCATGGCCTTGCCGTCCGGCAAGCGGCGGTGATGCCGTTTCAGCACCCTGCCTAGGCGATCATGTCTTCGTATTCGTCTTCATCCATGTATTCGTCCAGCACCGACAGGTCATCGACCCTGATCTTGAAGAACCAGCCGGCACCCAGCGGATCGTCATTCACCAGACGCGGGGTGTCGACCAGCGCTTCGTTCACCTCGACGATCTCGCCGTCCACCGGGGCAAGGATATCGGAGGCGGCCTTGACGCTTTCGATCACGACCACCTCGTCGCCGCGCGCAACCATCGCCTCGACCTCGGGCAGTTCGACGAATACCACATCCCCCAACTGGGTGGCGGCATGTTCGGTGATGCCGACGACAACCAGATCGCCCTCGACGCGCAGCCATTCATGATCTTCGGTGTATTTCATCGGCGGGTCCTTTTCTTTCAGCGTTTGTAGGCAGTGGGGCGGAAGGGCAAAGCCGAGACAGCCGCAGGCATGCGCCTGCCGCGGACTTCGCCTTGCACAAGCGTACCGGGACCTGCAAGCGCGCGGGGCACATAGCCCATGGCGATCGGCGCGCCGACAGAGGGGCCGAAACCGCCCGAGGTGACGGTGCCGACATGCGTGTCGCCGTGAAACAGCGCGGTGCCTTCGCGCATCGGGGCGCGGCCTTCGGGGCGCAGGCCGACACGCAGGCGCGACGGGCCATCGGCCAGTTCGCGCAAGATGCGCTCCGCCCCCGGAAATCCGCCCGCCCGCGCCCCGCCCGCACGGCGCACCGGCTGGATCGCCCAGCCAAGCCCCGCCTCGACCGGGCTGGTGGTCGTGTCGATGTCATGGCCGTAAAGGCAAAGCCCGGCCTCAAGCCGCAGGCTGTCGCGCGCGCCAAGGCCTGCGGGCGCCACCCCGGGCATCGCCAGCAGCGCTTCGGCAAAAGCCTGGGCATGCGTCTCGGGCAGGGACAGCTCAAACCCGTCCTCGCCGGAATAGCCCGACCGGGACACCCAGATGTCCTGCCCCTGCCAGACCTGCGTCGTCACATCCATGAAGCGCATCCTGGCAACATCGGGAAGAAGCCGCGCCAGCGCCGCTTCGGACAGCGGCCCCTGCAGGGCCAGAAGGGCGCGGTCCGTCACCTCGATCACCTCGGCCACGGGTGACAGATGGGCGCGCATATGGGCAAGATCGGCGGCCTTGCAGGCGGCATTGACGACGACAAGAAGATGGGTCTGGCGGTTGGCAACCATCAGGTCATCCAGAATCCCGCCCTGCTTGCCGGTGAAAAGGCCATAGCGCTGCCGCCCGGCCCCAAGGCCGGCCACATCAGCGGGACAAAGCGCTTCAAAGGCCAAAGCCAGCCGGTCCATGCCGACCTTCGGCCACAGAATCACCTGGCCCATGTGACTGACATCAAACAGCCCTGCCGCCGCACGGGTATGCAGGTGTTCCTGCATGACCCCGGCGCTGTACTGGACCGGCATCGCATAGCCCGCGAATGGCACCAGACGCGCACCCAGCGCCAGATGCAGGTCCTTCAGGGCAAGGTGCCTGAGAGGTGTCCCGTCACGCATGCATCCCCCCTTGGGCCGCAAGGATCCCGCACCTTCCGCAACGACCGGCCTTTGCCCTTTGGCCGCAGCTTTGACGGGCAGGCCGATCCTTCAGCGCGGGCGCGGGGTTTCCCGAAGCTGACATGTTCTGGATAGCCGCTCTGCCGCGGCGCTGGCAAGCATAAGGCTGCATCATCCGTCCGGTGCCGGGGCGGCGGTCTGCACCGCCGGAACCGGGCTGCGGCGCACGGCGGGGTTGGCGATGACCCGCAGCGCCAGCCACCAGGCAATGCCGCCAAAGATAACGCCGCCCAGGGCCTGCCCCACCAGCACGCCCGGCGCGCCGTAAAGCTGGCCCAGGCCAAGGACCGGCGGAACCGTACCCAAGGTATGGCGACCCCAGTTGACCAGTGTGGACCAGAACGGGCGGCCCAGATTGTTGCAGACCGCGTTCGAGACAAAGATCACACCATTGAAAAAGAACAGCAGCGTCAGCGGGCCGCAGAAAAGATAAAGCAGGTCCCGGGTGACGCCGGTTGCCGAAAAGAGATCAGCCAGCGGGCTGCGCAGCGCGAAAAGCAGCGCCGATACCAGCACGATGACGGCCCCGGTGAACAAAAGCCCGTCAAAGAAGGCCCGCCGCACCCGATCCATCCGGCCCGCGCCGAAGTTCTGGCCCACAATGGGCCCGATGGCACCGGAGAGCGCAAAGATCACGCCAAAGGCCACCGGCGTCATCCGCCCGGTGATCGCCATGCCGGCCACCGCCGCCTCGCCATGCGCGGCCATGGCGCGGGTGACAAAGGCCGCGCCGATCGGGGTGGCTATCTGGGTCAGGATCGCGGGAAAGGCGATGGCGAACACCGGGCGCAGATCGGCCATGACGCTGCCCCACTGCGGGCGGTCAAAGCCGCCGTAATGGCGCAGGACCGGCAGCAGCGCCACTGCGGCAATGACAATGCGCGCCACGACGCTGGATATGGCAGCGCCCGTCAGCTCCCACCCGAAGCCGAAGATCAGGATCGGGTCGAGCACCGCATTGGCCAGCCCGCCGAAGACCGTGGCCAGCATGGCACGGCGCGCATCGCCGTGGCTGCGCAGGATCGCCCCCCCGATCATCCCCACCATCAGCAGCGGCTGCGACGGAATGACGATCTGCAGATAGTGCAGGGCCAGCGCATGCGTCTCGCCGGTGGCCCCCAGAAGCGATACCAGCGGCGACAGCGCGGCCCAGACCAGCGCGGCAAAGGCTGCCCCGAAGATCACCCCCAGAATCAGCCCGTTGGTGGCCCGCGTCCGCGCCCCGGCCGGATCGCGCGCGCCCAGCGCACGCGCCGTCAGCGCGCCAACCCCAATGCCCATGCCGATCCCGAAAGAGGTGGTGAAGAACAGGATCGCCCCGGCATAGCCGACCGCCGCCGCAAGTTCGGCCCGGCCCAGCATCGAGATGAAGATCATGTTCAGGAAATCGACGGAAAAAATCGCCATCAGCCCGACCGACGAGGTCAGCGACATGACCGTCACATGCCGCAGCAGGTTGCCTTCGACGAACCGCGCCTGTGATCCGGGATGCGCCATGATCTGAACTCTTCCCCGGCACGGTGCCGTAACTGCATTTCCTGTTCGGAAATATCCTCGGGGGGAACGCCGCGCAGCGGCGTGGGGGGCAGACAGCCCCCCGCCCCGATGCCGCATCCGACCTCAGCCCGGAGCGCGCAGCTTTTGCAGCAGCGGCATCACATCGGCCATTTCCGGGCCGGCGTCGCGGCCGGTCAGGGCGCGGCGCAGCGGGCGGAACAGCGCCTTGCCCTTGCGCCCGGTGGCATCCCCGACGGCCGTGGTCCACTGGCCCCAGGTCTCGGCCGTCCAGGGGCGCGGCGGCAGCAGGGCCATCGCCTTGGCGACGAATTCGCCGTCCTCGGGATCGATCAGCGGCTCGGCCCCTTCTGAGAACAGCGTCCACCACTGGGCAAGATCGGCCTTCACGGTGATGTTGTCCCTGGCCACCGCCCAGAACTGCCCGGCCAGATCATCCGGCACGCCCAGGGCGCGGATGTGGCCCGCCATCGCGTCATAGGACAGGGACTGGTTATGGGCGCGGGTCAGCGGGAAAAGATCATTGGGATCAAATTTTGTCGGTGCCGCCCCGAACGAGGACAGATCGAAGCCATCGATCAGGTCCTGCATGGAATGGGCCAGCTCGACGGGCTGCGACGATCCAAGCCGCGCCATCAGCGACAGAAGCGCCATCGGTTCCACCCCCTGCGCGCGCAGATCGCGCAGCGACAGCGTGCCCAGCCGCTTTGACAGCGCCTCGCCCTGCGGGCCGGTCAGCAGGGAATGATGGGCAAAAGCGGGCGGTATGCCGCCCAGCGCCTGCATGATCTGGATCTGGGTGGCGGTATTGGTCACATGGTCGGCACCGCGCACGATGCTGGTCACCCCCATGTCGATGTCATCAACCGACGAGGCGAAGGTGTAAAGCACCTGCCCGTCGCCGCGGATCAGCACCGGGTCCGACAGGCTGGCGGCATCGATGGAAACCGGGCCAAGGATGCCGTCGGTCCATTCGATGCGCGTCCGGTTCAGCAAGAACCGCCAGTAGCCGTCGCGGTCTTCGCGCAGGCGGGCCTTTTCGGCCTGCGACAGGGCCAGCGCCGCGCGGTCATAGACCGGGGGCCTGTGCATCGTCAGCAGTTTCTTGCGCTTGAGATCCAGTTCGGTTGGCGATTCAAAGCATTCATAGAACCGCCCGTCGGCGCGAAGCTGATCGGCGGCCCCGGCATAGCGGTCCAGCCGCAGGGACTGTCTTTCGACCCGGTCCCAGGTCAGGCCCAGCCAGTCGAGGTCTTCCATGATGCCGTCGGCATATTCCTGCCTTGACCGTTCCCGGTCGGTATCGTCCAGACGCAAGATGAAGGTGCCGCCCGCCTTTCGGCTGATCAGCCAGTTCATCAGTGCCGTTCGCAGGTTGCCGACATGGATGTAGCCGGTGGGCGAAGGGGCAAAACGGGTGACGGTTGTCATCGGACGGTCTCCTCAGCCGGTGTGGTCTTTCACAAGGGCTGCGTTTTGTCCATATCAGGGACAGGAAGACGGCAGGCGGGGTGATGATGGCCGCAGATGACAGCAATGCGCCCGACTGGGGTCCGGTCACCGCGCCGGAACTGGATGACATCGAACGGCTGGCCCTCGCCGCGCTTGCCGCCCTGCCCGTTGACTGCCGCCAGGCGGCGGCGCAGGTGCAGTTGCGGGTCGCGGACTTTGCACCCGGGGATGTGCTGGACGGGATGGACCTGACCGATCCGTTCGAACTGACGGGGCTCTACGACGGCATTCCCCTGACCGAAAAATCGGTGATGGACCAACCCCACGGCCCCGACACGATCTGGCTGTTCCGCCGCCCGATCCTTGAGGAATGGGCAGACCGGGGCGACATCGGGCTGGGCGACCTGGTGACGCATGTTCTGGTGCACGAACTGGCGCATCATTTCGGCTGGTCGGACGCAGACATCGCCGCCATCGACCGCTGGTGGGAATAGCCGGGCGCGGACAAAGGGCACGGGGGCGGCCCTGTGACCGCCCCCGTCCGGCAGATCGGCACAAAGGACTCAGGCGGCGAGCTTTGCCGCCATTTCGACCAGGCGCCTGGCCTGGTGGCTGATCGAGGCCTTGGCCTTGTCGTCAAACGGCGCACCCTGGGTGTGGCTGTAGCCATAGGGGTTGCCGCCCGTGGCGAAGATCGCGGCATCGGTATAGCCCGGGGCCACGATGACCGAACCCCAGTGCAAAAAGGTGGTGTAAAGCGACAGAAGCGTCGCCTCCTGCCCGCCATGCGGGTTCTGGGCCGAGGTCATGGCCGAGACCGGCTTGTTCGCCAGCGCGCCGGTAAACCACTGGCCGCCCAATGTGTCGATAAAGGACCGCACCTGGCTGGCCACGCCGCCAAAGCGGGTGGGGGCCGAGAAGAGATAGGCGTTGGCCCATTCCATGTCGGCCGGTGTTGCAACCGGCAGGGCCGAGGCGCGCGATACCTGGGCTTTCCAGCCGTCCTGACTGTTCACGACCTCTGCCGGGGCGGTTTCGGCGATGCGCAGCAGGCGCACTTCGGCACCGGCGGCGCGGGCGGCCTCTGCGGCGATTTCCGCCATGGTCTGGTTGATGCCGTAGGTGGAATAAAACAGGATGGCGAGTTTGACGGTCATGAGGGAAGTCTCCTTCAGGCTGGGAAGCGTGACGCTTGGGACCGCAGGTAAGGTGCGGCGCCGCTGCGCACCAGTCCCGATCCGCGCAGATACTCTGTGCGCTTGTGCAGGGCAAGCAAGGGCGCGTATCCTGCCGCCCGGACCTATGCCGCAGGAGGCGCCATGACCGACCCGACGCTCCCCGACCCGCCGCCCCAGGTGCCGGTCCTGACCCTGACACTGAACCCCGCGCTTGACATGGCCACCAACGTGCCGCGCATGGTGCCGGATGAAAAGCTGCGCTGTTCCGACCCAAGCCTTGATCCGGGCGGCGGCGGGATCAACGTGGCGCGCGCCATTCACGCGCTGGGTGGCGAATCGCTTGCTCTGGTGGCGCTGGGCGGGCTGACGGGCGATCGGCTGGCGGAATTGCTGCGTGCGGACGGCATCACCTTTCTGGGCATCTCGGGGCCGGGCGAAACCCGGCAAAGCCTGACGGTGACGGAAACCGCGACGGGGCGGCAGTTCCGCTTCATGATGCCGGGACCGGTCTGGGGGCAGGCCGATCAGGGCCGCGTCTTTACCCTGCTGCGTGCCGCGGGCAAGCCGGGCGGCTTTGCCGTGATTTCGGGCAGCCAGCCCCCCGGCGTGCCGGTGGATTTCCCGGCGCGGCTGGCGGCGGCGATGGCCGGAATGCGCATCGTGCTCGACACCTCCGGCTCTGCCCTGATCGAGGCGGTCGAGCGGCCCCTGCCGGGGCTGGAGATTCTGCGCATGGACGGGGAAGAGGCCGAGGTGCTGGCGGGGCGTCCGCTGGGCACGCGGGGCGAGACGGCCGATTTTGCGCAAAGCCTTGTGCGGCGGGGTGCCGCGCGGCAGGTGATCGTGGCGCGCGGGGCAGACGGATCGGTTCTGGCCGATGCCGGGCGGCGTCTGTTTGCCAGGGCCCCGAAGGTGACGGTGGTTTCCAAGGTCGGGGCGGGGGACAGTTTCGTCGGCGGCTTCGTTCTGGCCCTGGCCCGGGGGCAGGATGCGGCGCAGGCCCTGGCACAGGGCGTGGCGGCGGCAGCGGCGGCGGTGATGACCGAGGCCACCGACCTGTGCCGCCCCGAAGATGTGGCGCGCCTGCTGGCCGACTGCCCGGTGAGCGCCGTCTAGCCGGGTGCCGCAAGACATCCCCGCCGTCTGCCGGCCGGGGAAATCCTCCTGATCCGGGCAAAGGGGGGGGTCCGGACGGGTCAGGAAACACGGCGCATTTCGCCGCCCTGTCGGGAATGATGGTACCACAGGATTTGTCGTGCCAGCGAAAGACAGGCCAGCGCCCGCCGGGGGCGGCGACTGGCAGGGGGCTTTGCCCCCCGGCTGGACAGCGGGCCAGCATGGCGCTGCGGCAGGGGCGATGGACCCTGCTATTGAAGCGGGGGCGGTGCTGTCGCCCGTTCGGGCGGGATCAGGAAACGCATCGCGTTTCCCCCGCCCGCGCGGGACGGTGCCCTGTAGATCGGCAGGTCCGGGCGCATCAGCAGGCCAGCGCCCGACCCGGCGGGCGCAAAGCGCCCGCCGACGGCGGGGCGGGCGCTGGCCGGGGGCTTTGGCC
>JADCDI010000074.1 GCA_020251025.1 Rhodobacter sp.
GCGAAGCGCCCGCCGGTGGCGGGGCGGGCGCTGGCCGGGGGCTTTGGGCCCCCGGCCAGTCCTGATCCCGGCGCAGCACTGTGGCAGGGGCGACGGCCCCTGCCATTGAGGCGGGGGCAGTGCTTTCGCCCGTTTGGGCGGGAACAGGAAACGCGACCGGCGTTTCCCCCGCCCCTGCGCGACGGTGCCCTGCAGACCGGCAGGTCCGGGCGACACAGAGGCCACCGCCCGACCCGGCGGGCGCTGGCCGGGGGCTTTGGACCCCGGCTGGGCAAGGCGCAGCCCGGCGCAGCCCTGTGGCAGGGGCGATGGCCCCGGCCAGACCGCGCGGGGCGCGCCTGCGCAAGGGTTTCCTCATTTCCGGCCGGCAGTCCATGCGGTCTTCACGCTTTCAGCATCCTGGCGGGGTATCGCAGGCAGGCGCGCCGGCAAGCCGCAGGCCCGATGCTTGGGGGCGGGCGGAACACCTTTGTGCTGACGGGGGGCGCGGGGCGGGCCACAGGGGGGCCAAAAAAACACCACGGGCCGTGGAAACCCGCGCCTCGCGGCGTTATGGTCAGCGCCGCCCGCCGGATTTCAACCCGCACCCGTCTGTGTCGGCGCAACGAAACCCATGCCCAAGTCTGCCCAAACGGGCGGCGCGGGCCAGCAAGGAGAACGAGATGACAGTCAAGGTGGCAATCAACGGCTTTGGCCGGATCGGGCGGAACGTGCTGCGCGCCATCATCGAGTCGGGCCGGACCGATATCGAGGTGGTTGCGATCAACGATCTGGGTCCGGTGGAAACCAACGCACATCTTTTGCGCTTTGATTCCGTGCATGGCCGCTTTCCCGGCACGGTCACAACCACGGCCACCACGATTGACGCCGGGCGCGGCCCGATGGAGGTGACGGCCATCAGGAACCCGGCGGACCTGCCCTGGGCCCATGTCGATATCGTGATGGAATGCACCGGCATCTTCACCGACAAGGACAAGGCGAAGGTCCACCTGGAAAACGGCGCAAGCCGCGTTCTGGTCTCGGCCCCGTCGGCGGGGGCGGACAAGACGATTGTCTACGGCGTGAACCACACCACGCTGACCAGGGATGATCTGGTCGTTTCCAACGCCTCTTGCACCACCAACTGCCTGGCACCGGTGGCGCAGGTTCTCAATCAGGCCATCGGCATCACGCGCGGCTTCATGACCACGATCCACAGCTACACCGGCGATCAGCCGACGCTCGATACGATGCACAAGGATCTGTACCGCGCCCGTGCGGCGGCGCTCAGCATGATCCCGACATCGACGGGTGCCGCCAAGGCGGTGGGATTGGTGCTGCCGGAACTGAAGGGCAGGCTGGACGGGGTCGCCATCCGCGTGCCGACGCCCAACGTGTCGGTGGTGGACCTGGTGTTCGAAGCCAGCCGCCCCACCACGGCCGACGAAGTGAACGCGGCGATCCGTGCAGCCGCAGACGGTCGCCTGAAGGGCATTCTGGGCTATACCGACCTGCCGAATGTCTCGTCCGACTTCAACCATGACCCGCATTCGTCGGTCTTTCACATGGACCAGACCAAGGTCATGGAAGGCACGATGGTGCGCATCCTGTCGTGGTATGACAACGAATGGGGCTTTTCGAACCGCATGGCGGATACAGCCGTGGCGATGGGCAAGCTGATCTGACGACAGATTTCAGGCCGGTCACAGGAAGTGACCGGCCGGACGCCCCTGCGTGGTTTCGGCACCGGGCAAGACAGGCTATTGTCTGACGATGGACCTGGCCGTTCTTCTTGGCGTTCTGGCAGCGCTGTTCATCTTCATCGGATCCAGCGGCCCCCTGGCCGAATGGCTGCGGCTTCCCGTGACTGTCATTCTGGCGGCTACGGGCATCGCCATCGGTGCGGCGGCCAGCTTTTTCTGGTTCACCGATCTTACGGATGCGCTGAACCCCGTCGCGCTGGCGATCCTGCGGCTTCCGATTTCTTCCGACGTCTTCCTTCTGGTCTTCCTGCCGACGCTGATCTTCCACGTCTCGCTCACCATCGATCTGCGCCGGATGCTGGACGACTGGGTGCCGATTCTGGTGCTGGCCGTGGTGGCGGTGGGTGTGGCGACGGTGATGATCGGCCTGGCTCTTTTGCCCTTTGCGGGCCTGCCGCTGATGGCTTGCCTGCTGATCGGTGCCATCGTGTCCACGACGGACCCCTCGGCAGTGGTCAGCATCTTCCGCTCCACCCCCGCGCCGCAGCGGCTCGCGCGCATCGTCGAGGGGGAAAGCCTGCTGAACGATGCGGCGGCCATCGCGCTGTTCGGCATATTCGTGGGCTTTCTCACCGCCGGGGCGGACCCCCCGAGCCTTGCCGGTGCACTTGCGTCCTTTCCCTGGCTGGTCGCTGCGGGCGCGCTGCTGGGATGGGCTCTGGCGCGCGGCGCGGTGGCGCTGATGGCGCGGCTCGGGGAATACCCTCTGGGGCAGATTTCCGTTTCGCTGGCCGTGCCTTATGCGGCGTTCATCCTGGCGGACGAGATGATCCGCGCCTCGGGTGTCATTGCCGTGGTCGCAGCGGGCCTGACGGTCAACATGGCGGCCCCCGGGCGGATGTCGCCGCCCGCCTTTGCCAAGCTGACCGACACCTGGGATCTGCTGGCCTATTGGTCTGGCTCGCTGATCTTCATGCTGGCGGCCATCCTGATTCCGCGCTTGCTGGCCGAACTGCAGGGATCGGATTTCGGGCTCATCCTGGTGACGGTGCTGGCGGCCCTGGCGGCGCGGGCGGTGGTCCTGTTCGGGCTTCTGCCGCTGCTGACGCTGGCGCGCGTCTCGCCGCGGGTGGAGCGGCCCTACCGGCTGGCGATCCTGTGGGGCGGGCTGCGCGGCGCGGTCACCCTGGCGCTTGCGCTGGCGGTCACGGAAAGCGCCGGAATCCCGCCGGAAGTCAAACGGCAGGTCGGCATTCTGGCAACGGGGTTCACACTGTTCACGCTGCTGGTGCAGGGCACGACACTGCGCCTTGTCATCGGCTGGCTGGGACTTGACCGGCTGTCACCCCTGGACCGGGCACTGTCCAGCCAGGTGGTGGCCGTGGCGCTGCAATCCGTGCGCGAAACGGTGGCCGGCATGACGCGCGACTTCGGGTTGCAGCGCAGCATCGTGCGCGACGAGGCAAAGCGGTTTGCCGAACGTCTGGACAGGGCGGTGGCGGCGGCGGATGAAGGCGAGCCGATCCTGGACAGAGAGCGTGTCGCGCTGGGTCTGGTTGCCCTGGCCGGGCAGGAACGGGACCTGATTCTGGATGCCTTCTGCGAGCGTCTGATGCCGGCGCGTCTGGCCGACCGGATGCTGACAGAAGCGGACCGGATGATCGAAGCGACCCGTACCGGCGGGCGCAGCGGCTACAGGGCCAGGTCGCGCAGCGCCCTGCGGCAGGGCCGCCTGCACCGGGCCGCAGTGGTGCTGCACAACAGGCTGGGCCTGTCGGGGCCGTTGCAGCGTCTGACGGCAGAGCGGTTTGAAATGATCGTGGCCCTGCGCCTGATCCTGAGCCAGTTGCACGGATTCATCGACAGCCGCATCCTGCGCATCCACGGTCGCCGCGTGGCCGATCTGCTGCACGAGCTGCTTGTGCGCCGCGGCGAGGATGTCCAGAAGGAACTCGAGGCGTTGCGGCTGCAATATCCCGGCTATGCCGACGAGATGGAACGACGGGTGATCCGGCGGACCGCGCTGCAGCTTGAACTGGCCGAATACGACCAGTTGACGCAGGACGGGCTGATCGGACCCGAATTGCGGTCAGACCTGATGAAGGGGCTGTCCCGCCGCTGGCGGGACCTGGACGGCCGGCCGGACCTGGATCTGGCCGTCCAGAAAAGCGAGCTGGTGCAACTGTTCCCGCTGTTTGAGAGCATGCCCCGGGAGCAGCGCCTGCAGCTGGAGCGGCAGCTGCGCACCGTCTATGCCGCCCCCGGCGATGTGCTGCTGCGGCGCGAAGAGATGCCGCGCAAGGTGTGGTTCATCGCCTCGGGGGCGGTGGAAGCGGTGCAGGCGGGGCAAAAGCACCTGCTGGGGCGGGGCGAGATGTTCGGTCAACTCGCGGTGGTGCTGGGCAAGCCCCGCAAGGTGCAGTTCACTGCAATTTCCCATTGCACGCTGCTGACGCTTGACGAGGTGCATTTCCTGGCCCTGCTGCACCGCAATGAAGCGCTGCTCGAGGCGATACGGCAAAGTGCGGAACGGCGCGGCGTGAAGATCGACCTGCAGGAGCTGGCCGCCACCCCCCCGGCACGCCGGAAGGCGCGCTGGTGGCGGCCGTCTGCGGCGGGCAAAGACGGGCGCAAGGGGTAGGCAAAGGCCCCGCGCGGGGCCCGCATGCAGCATGCCGCCACCCGCCTGCCGGCGCGGGCGCATCCTGTGGATGCGTCCTGCGCAAGGATCAGGGGTCGCGTTCCGGCACCGGACGGATGATCATTCCGCCGTCGAAACGGCCGGGCTTGCCGGCCCTGCCCGGCAGACCCGCAGCTTGCGCCCGTGATCGGGCGTGCCTTTGGCAACGGCGGAAGCGGATCATGCGGATGCTTACGGACGTCGCGCCTGACCCGGGGGTTCTTTCGGCTGCGCCCGGCAAGGCGGGCCGCAGCCCTGTCCGCAAGGAACCCGTCACGGCACCGCCGGGTCAGGTGTATTTGCGCATCAATGCCGTGCAGACGGGCGGCGGCACGAATTTCGACACATCCCCCCCCAGCCGGGCGATTTCCTTGACCAGTTTCGAGGCAATCGCCTGACGGCGGGCGTCGGCCATCAGGAAGACGGTCTCGATGCTGCTGTCCATGGCACGGTTCATGCCGACCATCTGGAACTCATATTCGAAATCGGCAACCGCGCGAAGGCCCCGGACGATGATCGTGGCACCGACATCGCGGGCGCAGTCGATCAGCAGGTTTTCAAAGGGATGGACGACAATCTCGCCCCCCCCCGTCCTGGCAAGGATATCCTCGGATTCGGCTTTGACCATGGCGACGCGTTCTTCCAGGCTGAAGAGCGGGGCCTTGTCGCGGTTGATGGCAACGCCGATCACCAGACGGTCAACCAGCGCCATGGCGCGCTGGATGATATCGGTATGACCCAGCGTCACCGGATCGAAGGTTCCCGGGTAAAGACCGATGCGCATCACGCCCCCCCTGCCTGCCCGCGCACAGGCAACAACAGGGCGCAGGGCAATGCAAGCGCCAAAGCAAACCGGACGGCTGGAGGCTCAGAAGCCCTTGATCATGCCTTCAAGGGCGTCCTTCTCCATCGAAAGTTCGGACAGACGGGCCTTGACGGCATCCCCGATCGAGATCAGCCCGGTCATCCGCCCGCCCTCCATGACCGGCAGGTGACGGAAACGCCCATCGGTCATCTTCTGCATCACATCGGTCACCGGATCGCCCGGCGCGCAGGTGACGATCCTGGCCGTCATGACGCGCGCGACCGGAAAGGCCATGCAGGACGGGCCGTGGCGGGCCAGTTCGCGCACCACGTCCCGCTCTGACAGGATGCCCGCAACCCCGGCCCCGTCTTCGCAGACAACCACGGCACCGATGCGGTGCTGGGCCAGAACCGCCACCGCTTCGGCAAGCGTCGCCGTGGGTGCCACCGTGACCACGCCCCCTTCGGCCTTCGATGTCAGGATCTGTTGAACCAGCATGTCATCCTCCACCATGATCCGGCCAGCGTCCGGCCTGCGCCACTTTCTGTCAAGCCATCGCTTCCAGGCGCAACACCTCGCGCCGCAGACCCTGGGCCAGCAGATCGGCGAAGCGGTTCATCCGGCTGGTCCGGCGGTCGTCGGCATGGCGGATCAGCCAGAAGGCGCGCGTCAGGCTGACCTCTGCGGGCAGAACCTTGACCAGTTCCGGGGCAGAGGCCAGGGCAAAGTCATGCACCATCCCGATCCCCGCCCCGTGGCGCAGCCAGTTCAGTTGCACGGGCACGGAATTCGACGCAAGCCGCACCTCGGACACCCCGATTTCGGCCAGATAATCCAGTTCCTTGTCAAAGATCATGTCGGGGATGTAGCCGACAATCCGGTGCCCGGCCAGGTCCGCGCGCCGCTGCGGGGTGCCGTGGCGGTCCAGATAGGCGCGGCTGGCCGCCAGGTGCAGGTGATAATCGGTCAGGCGCTGTACGGTCAGGCGACCGGCCGTGGGCGGTGAGACGGCAATCACCATATCCGCCTCGCGCCGGGACAGGTTGATGACGCGCGGCAGCGCCACGATCTGCACCTCCAGCCCGGGGTTATCGTCGCAGATCGCCGCGACGATCCGGGGCAGAAGGTAGTTCGCACAGCCGTCCGGCGCACCGATGCGGATCTGCCCCGACACCCCCCCTGCCCCGCCGCCGCCGCGCAGGTCATCGGCGGCGGCCTGCAGCGCCTGCTCGGCGGCTTCGGCATGGGGCAGCAGGCGCAGCCCCGCCTCGGTCGCGGCATAGCCCTGCGGGCCCTTCACAAACAGCCGCGCGCCAAGCGCCCCTTCCAGCTTGACAATCCGCCGGCCCACCGTTGCCGGGTCAAGGCGCAGCGCCTTGCCCGCAGCCGACAGGCTTTCCGTACGGACCACCGCCAGAAACACGCGCAGATCGTCCCAGTCAGGCATGCCACCCCTGCAAAACTGCAAAACGCTTTTGAAATCTTGCCTCTTCCCCGCGCATTTCCGCAAGCCTATCCTGCCGGCAGAGATTTTCCGGGAGGATCGGATGCAGGAACTTACCCACTGGATCAACGGCGCGCATGTGAAGGGCACCTCGGGGCGCTTTGCCGATGTGTTCAACCCCGCCACGGGCGAGGTGCAGGCCCGCGTGCCGCTGGCGTCAAAGGACGAGCTGGATCATGCCGTGGCCGCAGCCGCGCGGGCGCAGGTCCCCTGGGGTGCCACCAACCCGCAGCGCCGGGCGCGGGTGATGATGGAATTTGTCCGCCTTCTGAACCGCGACATGGACAAGCTGGCCCAGGCGCTGAGCCGCGAACACGGCAAGACCCTTCCGGACGCCAGGGGCGACATCCAGCGCGGCCTGGAAGTGATCGAATACTGCATCGGTGCGCCGCAGATGCTGAAAGGCGAATTCACCGACAGTGCCGGTCCCGGCATCGACATGTATTCGCTGCGCCAGCCTCTGGGCGTGGCCGCCGGGATCACCCCGTTCAACTTTCCCGCCATGATCCCGATGTGGAAGATGGGGCCTGCCCTGGTTTGCGGCAACGCCTTTATTCTCAAGCCAAGCGAGCGTGATCCCTCTGTCCCGCTGATGCTGGCCGAACTGATGCAGGAAGCGGGCCTGCCCGACGGCGTGCTGCAGGTGGTGAACGGCGACAAGGACGCGGTCGATGCCATTCTGGACAACCCAACCATCGCCGCCATCGGCTTTGTCGGCTCTACCCCCATTGCCGAATACATCTACGGGCGCGGCTGTTCCAACGGCAAGCGCGTGCAGTGCTTTGGCGGGGCCAAGAACCACATGATCATCATGCCGGACGCTGATCTTGATCAGGCCGCCGATGCGCTGGTGGGCGCGGGCTATGGCGCGGCCGGCGAACGCTGCATGGCGATTTCGGTTGCCGTGCCGGTGGGCAAGGCCACGGCGGATGCGCTGATCGAACGGCTGATCCCGCGGATCGAAAAGCTGAAAGTGGGCCCCTATACGGCAGGCAACGACGTGGACTATGGCCCGGTGGTGACGGCGGCGGCCAAGGCGAACATCCTGCGGCTGGTCGAAACCGGCGTGGCCCAGGGCGCGAAGCTGGTGGTTGACGGGCGGGACTTCAGATTGCAGGGCTACGAGAACGGCTTTTTCGTGGGTCCGCACCTGTTTGACCATGTAACGCGCGATATGGACATCTACCGCAAAGAGATTTTCGGCCCCGTTCTGTCCACCGTGCGCGCCAAAACCTATGAAGAGGCGCTGGGGCTGGCAATGGACCATGAATATGGCAACGGCACCGCGATCTTCACCCGCGACGGTGACACGGCGCGCGATTTTGCCCACCGCATCAATATCGGGATGATCGGCATCAACGTGCCCATCCCGGTGCCGCTGGCCTATCACACCTTCGGCGGCTGGAAGAAGTCGGCCTTCGGCGACCTGAACCAGCACGGGCCGGACAGCTTCCGCTTTTACACGCGGACCAAGACGGTCACCTCGCGCTGGCCCAGCGGCATCAAGGAAGGGGCCAGCCTGAACTTCCGCCCGATGGACTGACAGAAGGGGGTGTCACGGCGCGGCCACTGGCACCCCGGCGCGCAGGCGGCGGGAAAAGCTGATGCTGTCATCGCTGACCGGGCCAAAGGGGCGCAGCCGGGCCTCGGCCAGCACCTGATCCAGCGGGGTGCCGGGGCGGATGACCCCCAGGCCATGCAGGTATTCCGGCAGATGCGCCGACAGCAGGATGCGCCAGTCCAGCGGCAGGCGCCGGTCAACCATGCGTGCCAGTTTCCAGGGCACGGTCGTGCAATTGGCCGTGGCGGTGTTGTAAAAGCGGGGGTTTTCCGCCAGATCATTGCCCATGTCCAGAAACTGCAGGAACAGCGCGCGGCGCTGAGCGGCATCAAGCGCCAGCGGAAAGATTGAAACGGTCTCGGGCGGGTTCTGCCGCGCATCGGTGCGCCAGGCGATGACATCGCGTTCATCTGCGGCAATCAGCACCAGGGTATAAAGGCGGAAGAACCCGCCGAAAGTGGAATAGACCTGCCCCACCCGCTTGCGCGTTTCCGCAGAAAACACCACATGGCGCCCGTCGGCAAAGCCGAAGCTGATCATCACATGGGCAATGTTCGGATCACCCCAGACCGATGTGAACAGATCAGCCCCCGTCAGGTCATCAAGATCAAAGCTGCGCGTTTCCCAGACGGGCGGCGGGGCGAAATTCCTGTCGCTGACCCATGTGAAATTGCGCACGTTATTCAGGGTAACGCGGTTTCCCGCGATCTTTGCCGTTACCCCATGGGCAACATCCGGCTGCCAGATACCGTCATTGCCGGGCCGGATGGTTGACCACCAGGCAAGTGCCGCGATCAGGATTGCGCCGGACCCAAGCCAGACCGTCCCACCCTGCCCGCGCCACCACAGGCCGACCAGAACAGGCAGCACGATGCCAAGGCCCCCAAGCAGAACGGCGCGCAGGGGGCCGGAAAACTGGAACCACAGCGCCATGGCCAGCAGGCCAAGAAACGGCAGGACCACCACCGCCTGCACAGAACGCACCAGCCACCCGCTGCGCCGCCTGTCCGATTCCGGCCCCGCCATGCCCTGCGCCCCAACCTTGCCCGCCCGCGATACGGTTGCAGAACCGTCGCGGCTGCGCCAGCCCCGCTGCGCTATTCCGCCGCCATGCGCCCCGGTTTCAGCATCGCCGCAAGATAGCGCCCGGTATGGCTGGCCTCAACCTTTGCGACATCTTCCGGGGTTCCGGTGGCCACGATCCGGCCGCCGCCATCGCCGCCCTCGGGGCCGATATCGATGATCCAGTCCGCCGTCTTGATGACATCAAGGTTGTGTTCGATCACAACGACGGTGTTGCCCTGTTCGACCAGTTCGTGCAGCACATCCAGCAGCTTGCGCACATCCTCGAAATGCAGCCCCGTGGTGGGTTCGTCCAGGATATACAGCGTCCGGCCCGTGGCGCGGCGGCTCAGCTCTTTTGACAGTTTCACCCGCTGCGCCTCGCCGCCCGAAAGAGTTGTCGCCTGCTGGCCCACCTTGATATAGCCAAGACCGACCTGCACCAGCGCATCCATCTTTTCGCGAATGGCGGGCACGGCCTGAAAAAAGCCCTGCGCATCTTCAACCGTCATATCAAGAACATCGGCTATACTTTTGTTCTTGAATTTTATTTCCAGTGTCTCGCGGTTGTAGCGCGCCCCTTTGCAGGTCTCGCAGGTCACATAGACATCGGGCAGGAAATGCATCTCGATCTTGATCAGGCCGTCACCCTGGCACGCCTCGCAGCGCCCGCCCTTGACGTTGAAGCTGAATCGTCCCGGCTGATAGCCGCGCGCCTTGGCCTCGGGCAGGCCCGCGAACCAGTCGCGGATCGGGGTGAAGGCCCCGGTATAGGTCGCCGGGTTCGAACGCGGCGTGCGGCCGATGGCGCGCTGATCGATGTCGATGACCTTGTCCAGATGTTCAAACCCCTTGATGGTTTCGCAAGGTGCCGGGGTTTCGCGCGCCCCGTTCAGGCGCGTGGCGGCGGTCTTGAACAGCGTTTCGATGGTCAGCGTGGATTTTCCGCCGCCCGAAACACCGGTGACGCAAATGAATTTGCCCAGCGGGAAATCGGCGGTGACATTCTGCAGGTTGTTGCCGGTGGCCCCCACCACGGTCACCTTCTTGCCGTTGCCCTTGCGGCGGCTGCGGGGAACGGCAATTTCGCGCCCGCCCGAAAGATACTGGCCGGTCAGGCTGGCCGGATCGGCCGCAACCTGCGCCGGCGTGCCGTGGCTGACCACCTGCCCGCCATGCACACCCGCCCCCGGCCCCATGTCAAAGACGTAGTCCGCCTCGCGGATCGCATCCTCGTCATGTTCCACGACCAGAACGGTATTGCCCTGGTCGCGCAGATTTTTCAGCGTGGTCAGCAGCCGACCGTTGTCGCGCTGGTGCAGGCCGATCGACGGCTCGTCCAGCACATAAAGCACGCCGGTCAGACCCGAGCCGATCTGGCTGGCCAGCCGGATGCGCTGCGATTCCCCGCCCGACAGCGTGCCGGCACTGCGCGCCAGCGTCAGATAGTTCAGCCCGACATTCACCAGAAAGCCCAGACGTTCGCGAATCTCCTTCAGGATGGCGCGGGCAATCTCGTTCTTCTGCGGCCCCAGGGTATCGGGCACCGTGCCGATCCAGGCATGGGCCTCGGCGATCGACATCTGCACCAGCTGTCCCACATGCAGCCCGGCGATCTTGACTGCCAGCGCCTCGGGCTTCAGACGGTAGCCCTGGCAGGCGCCGCAGGGCCGGTTGTTCTGGTAGCGCTCGAACTCTTCGCGCACCCAGGCGGAATCGGTTTCGCGGTAGCGGCGTTCCATATTGGGGATGACGCCTTCAAAGACGCGGCTGACCTGATAGATGCGCCCGCCCTCGTCATAGCGGAACTGGATTTCCTCTTGCCCTGATCCGAACAGGAACACCTGATGGACATGGGCGGGCAGGTCCTTCCACTTCTTCTTGCGGTCAAAGGCGTAGTGTTTCGACAGCGCCTCGATGGTCTGCTGGAAATAGGGCGATTTCGATTTGGCCCAGGGGGCCAGTGCGCCCTGCCCCAGCGTCAGCTCCTGATCGGGCACCACAAGGCGTTCGTCAAAGAAAAGCTCCATCCCCAGCCCGTCGCAGACCGGGCAGGCCCCGAAGGGCGCGTTGAAGGAAAAGAGGCGCGGCTCGATTTCCGGAATGGTGAACCCGCTGACTGGGCAGGCGAACTTTTCCGAGAAGGTGGTGCGCACAGGCGCGCCCCCGCCCTCGGCCGGGGCGGTTTCCACAATGGCGATGCCATCGGCCAGGTCCAGCGCGGTGCGGAAACTGTCGGCAAGCCGGGTCTGGATGCCGTCCTTCACGACGATCCGGTCCACCACCACATCGATGTCATGGCGCAGCTTCTTGTCCAGCGCAGGCGCGTCTTCCAGCTCGTGGAAGGTGCCGTCCACCTTGACGCGCTGGAAGCCCTGCTTGCGCAGATCGAGGAATTCCTTGCGGTATTCGCCCTTGCGGTCGCGGATGATCGGGGCCAGCAGATAGGCGCGGGTGCCTTCGGGCATCGCCATGACCGCATCAACCATGTCCTGCACCTGCTGGGCGGTGATGGGCAGGCCGGTTGCGGGCGAAAACGGCGTGCCGACGCGGGCGAACAAAAGCCGCAGGTAATCATAGATCTCGGTCACCGTGCCGACGGTGGAGCGGGGGTTTTTCGAGGTGGTCTTCTGTTCGATGGAAATCGCGGGCGACAGGCCCGAGATATGGTCGACATCGGGCTTGCCCATCATGTCCAGGAACTGCCGGGCATAGGCAGACAGCGATTCCACATAGCGCCGCTGGCCTTCGGCATAGATCGTGTCAAAGGCAAGGCTGGACTTGCCCGACCCGGACAGGCCGGTGATCACAACCAGCTGATCGCGCGGGATGCTGACATCCACGCTTTTCAGATTGTGCTCGCGCGCGCCGCGCACTTCGATGAATTTCTGCTCGGCCATGCCCAGCCCCCATGATCCCAAGGCAAACACATAGGCCAGCGCGCCCGAGTCTCCAACCGGAATATGTGAACAAAGAATGAACGCAGGCAAGTTTATGGGCAGATGCCCACGGCGGCATCAGCCGCGCCGGTGACGCCCGGCCTGAAGGCTGGGCACCAGGATCCCGGGCAGGCACAGAGGGCCGGCAAAACCCACCACTCCGGCCGGCCCGAAGGCTGCGGTCACCGCGGCCAGGACCGGCGTGCCGGCGGCAGTGCCCGGATGGCCTGGCTGCGCCAGCGCCCCCGCCGCAAGCGACCGCCCACCCATGCCCGCGTTCAGCTGCGGGGTCGCGGCAAACGACGCGCCCTGCACGATCCCGGGCACCGCCGACAGCACCAGCCCCTGATGCCGCTGGGGTGCCGGTGCCACCGGGGCGGCAAGAGCAGCGCAGAATCCGGCGGGAGTGCGGTTCGGGGTTTCAGGATGCCGGGAAAGATCGACACCACCTGCCCCCCGGGTTCCGCGCCATCACAACCCGCAGACGGAACCGACCCGCCCCTGGCAGGCTTGGCTGACCAGGATGAACGTCTCATCGCCCGTGGCCATCCGCCTATCAGGACAGGCGACCTGTCGGGCCAATCCCTTCGGTCCGGCAAGAACATCAGGCAGGTCCAGGCATACCGGCACTTGATCTCACCAGCAGAAGAAGTGGTCCGTGTCTTCACCCATTCCTCATTCCCGGCAGCCAATGCGGAGGCATGAGCCATGACACCGGGAATCATCCCGGGGGTCAAAGCGTCCACATCGGTGGCCGGAATGATCCGCACCTTAAAACCGGCGTGCAGAACGGCCCGGCATTGCGCCTTCAGGGGGCTCTGTTGCGCAAATCACCTGACGACCGAGGTACCCCTTTCCCCGGACAGACTTATCCCACGGCCTCTGTGACGGGGATGCCGAGCGCGGTGTAGCCGTTGAGGACGCCTATGCGGACCTGGAGTTCGGCAACC
>JADCDI010000075.1 GCA_020251025.1 Rhodobacter sp.
GAAGGCAGCGCCTCCCGGTCCCCGGCAAGTCCGGCCAGTTTGGCACAGGGATCACAGCCACAGATTGAGGCAGAGACGGCAATCGTCAGCACCTCAGGAAGGTCATGGCGCGTCGCGTTCCCCGTCCGGGGGGCCGGCACATCCCGCAAGATCGTCAAGAGCGAAATCATCCCGTCTCCTCCTCAGGGAGACACCCCTGGACACCAGTTCAATCGACAAAGCGGTATCAGATCCCCCAATGCGATTCCCCCCGGGCAGTGCCTTCGCCTGTTCGGGCGGGACAAGGAAACGCGACCCGCGTTTCCCCGCCCGCGCGGGACAGTTCCCAGCAGACCGGCAGGTCCGGGAAGGACAGAGGCCAGCGCCCGACCCGGCGGGGGCGACGCGCCCGCCAGGGGCGGGGCGGGCGCTGGCCGGGGGCTTTGGCCCGCGGCCGGTCCTGATCCCGGCGCGGTGCCGGGCCAAAGGCGATGGTTCCGGCCCCAGCGGCGAGGGCGCCCTCAAGAGCTTCCCCTTATCGTTCGGGCAACCCATGCAATCGGCACTTGTTCAGCACCCTGACAGATGCGGACGCCCGGTTTCCCGGGTCTGTCCTTCCGGTGCCTGGCCCGCGGCAAGGCGCAAAAGGCGCGCGCGCGCGGGGGGGATCGTGCGGATCTCCAGTCCGGTAAAGACATGCAGTGTGTTCAGGTCACGATCCACAACGGCATGATCGCTGACCCAGCCGCCCATCAGCAGATAGGTTCTCAGCAACGGCGGCATCGCGCGCATGGCGCGCCTGGCATCAGGACGGAAAAGGCGCAGCGCCCGCGCAAAACGGAAGACGTCCTGGGCCTTGACCCGGGGCAGCCAGCGCTTGGGGGCCAGATGGGCATCCTTGAGCACGGCAAAGGCATCGTAATAGGCGGCCGCCTCGGTGCCCTCGAAAGACGAGCAGCCAAACAGCATCTCGGCCCCCGTCTCGTCGACAAAGCGGGTCATGGCCCCCCAGGCAATGCGCAGGATGTCGGGGTCGCGCCGCTCGGGGTGGATGCAGAAGCGGCCCAGTTCCACCATCGGGCGATCAAACCGCGCCAAGGCCGAAAGGTTGTAATGCTGCGCCGAATAGCTGCGCCCGATCTCGGCACCGTTCATCAACGGCAGCAGGCGGTAGCAGCACACCAGCGTGCCACTGGCCATGTCTTCCACAAGCACATGGCGGCAGGCGGCGTCGAAGACATCGGCGTCCACACCCGGTGTCGCGGCCGGTTCGCGCTGTGCAGCAAGGCCCCGCGCTTGTACAAAACTGAGGTGGCGCAGCCGCCGGGCGCGCAGAAGATCGCCGTCGGACCCGGCGAGGCGCGCAATGTAGCGGCCCTTGCGCAGTGCAAGCATCGGTGCCTCATGATGCCTTGCGACATGGTTGTGCGCCTCTACATAAAGGCGGGCGCAGGGAAACACCAGAAACGTGACGTCATTGCGACGCAAGCAAGGAACGCCTCTTTTGATGGACAAGATCGAAAAGACCGATGCCGAATGGCGCGCGCAGCTGTCGGACCTGGCCTACAGGGTCACGCGCAGACACGGGACAGAGCGTGCGGGAAGTCACGAAGCCTTTCCGGACGTCGCCGGGAGGTACCATTGCATCTGCTGCGATGCGCCGCTGTTCGACCAGGCGGCAAAGTTCGAAAGCGGCACCGGCTGGCCCAGCTTTTTTGCGCCGCTGAACCCCGAAGCGGTGGGCGAGACGGAAGACCGCAGCTTCTTCATGCGGCGCACCGAGGTGCACTGCGCGCGCTGTGACGCGCATCTGGGCCATGTCTTTCCCGACGGCCCCCCGCCCACGGGGCTGCGCTATTGCATGAACGGTGTCGCCCTGCGGTTCAGGCCGAAGGCAGGCTGATCAGGTGCTGTGCCCGCTGCGGCAAAGGGCGGCCCCTGCTGCCCTCAGTTCTCACCAGGCAGCACCTGTCCGGCAGACACGCGGCCGAAGTTGCCAAGCAGCTGGCCAAGGAAGCTGATTCCTTCGATGTTGCTGTCGGTGACGCGGCGCGACAGGGCGACAACCTGGCCATCTTCCAGGCCGAAGCGTTCGATGTTCGACACGGTCCCGCTTTCGGCGAAGCTGATGACCACAACCTGGCGGCGGACCTCTTCGGGGGCAAGGGGGCCGCGCTGTCTGTAGCGGCTTTGCACGTAATACCAGCGGGTATCGCCCAGCAGGCCCAGGGCACTGGGGCGCCCCACCGCCCTGGTCACGGTCTCGCGGTCGTCCTTTCCGACAGTCAGGACGGCAAGCTCGGCATCCGTGGGCGCAAAGCCGTGGTCGCGGTACAGCGGCGTGCATCCGGCAAGCACCAGAAATCCAAGACCGAAAAGGGCAATCGCGGCCCGCTGGAAGGCCTTCCGGAACAGGGCTGTTTCCGGCCTTCTTGCCTTGGGTCGCATGCGCTGCCTCCTGTCGCCTTCCGCCGTCTCTGGTCGTCTCTTGCCGCTTGCCTTGCCGGTCGGGGCCCCTTATCCGGCGGTGCCCCGGCTTACGACAGGTCGCACTTCTGTTCAAGAAAGGAACGCGCGGCCCCGGGCCATGCGAAAGGAGCATCCGATGGCTGACCCTCTTCCCGTTTCGGTGCCGCTGCGCACGGCCACCCTTGGCGGCCGCAAGCCTGTCCGGTTCGATCTGCGACCCGACGCCGCGCAGCGCAAGGCGCTGGCGCTGCTTCTGGGGATCAGTGCCATTGCGGCACTGCGCTTCAAGGGCGAGCTGCGCCCGCTTGGACGGTCCGACCTTGTGCTGGAGGCGCGCCTTGACGCAACCGTGATCCAGCCCTGCGTGATCAGCCTGGCCCCGGTGACGACCAGGATCGGGGCACCCGTGCTGCGCAGGTATCTGCGCGACTATGTCCAGCCCGCAGAGGACGGGGCCGAAATGCCGCAAGATGACACCGACGAACCCCTGCCCGACAGCATCGATCCCGGTGCCGTGATGACAGAGGCGCTGGCCCTGGCGCTGCCCGATTATCCGCGCGCGCCCGGCGCGGTCTATGGCGGGGTCGCCGTGGCCCCGCCGGGGGCCATGCCGCTGGGCGATGCCGATCCCAAGCCCTTTGCAGGTCTGGCCGATCTGGCAAAGCGGCTGTCGGGGGGCAATGGCGGGGATGGCGGAGACACCGGTCCCTGAGCCAAGGCAGGCGGAACCGCCCGGTGCCGGGGCAGTCGCCTGAAGGCCAATGGGCGGGCCCTGTGATAATGCCCTTGAAAGGGTCATGGTGCCCGGCGGCGATACTGCTGCGGACCTGAAGGCTTTGCTTTCCGACCGGGCTTCTGACCGGGCTTCGGACCGGGTTCAGGACTATGTGCTTCATGAAGATGTGTCCTCGCCCCCAGACGCTGCGCGGGCGCATCCCTTCGTCGCGCAAGACCGTGCAGCGCCCCCGCTGCAGGCGGTCCTTCATGCACCCGTGGCCGGCAGCGGCGGTCTTCAAACGGGCGGACCTGTGCCGCCCGGGGCCGTCAGGGAAAAGGGCCGCCTTCCCAACGATGGGTCACCTGTTGCCCCCGGGCGCCGAAAGACATCCCCGCCCGCGCGCCGGGAAGGACCCGGCGACCGTCAACTGCGCCCCCATCGCATCCAGAAGGAAAAGCGCGCCGGTCAGGCGGAGCCGTTCCAAAGCGCAAGCATGGCGCTGATTTCGCGGCATTCGGTCTCGCTTCGCCACCTTGCCGGGCTGACGCGGGTCAACAAATGCCGCAAACCGGTCAGGACGCAGCCGGCGGGATACCGGAAACCCTGCGCGATTGCGGTCTTTCATGACTCACGCGGATGCCGGACCGGCAATCCCGACAGGCTTCGGGCGATTGCCCCGGGTCATCTGCCCTTGCGGGGAAACGGGCTGCGCGACAGCCCTGTGGCATCGTGATCTGACCTTACGCGCGTTACGCCGCGATCATCCGCATAAGCCGGTCCTTTTCACCGCTGTCGCGCGCCGCCGATACCGCATCGGCCAGCGCCTCCAGCGAGGCGATGGAATGCCCGGCGCGGAAGCTGTCGACATGGGGCAGCATGGCGCGGATGCCGCCCGCTTTCGGCGCAAAACCATCCCAGCGCAGCAGGGGGTTGATCCAGATCAGGCGGCGGGAAGACAGGTGCAGCCGCTCCATTTCCCGCCCCAGATCGCCGCCCTCGTCGCGGTCCAGCCCGTCGGTGATCAGCAGCACCACCGCCCCCTGCCCCAGCACGCGCCGCGCCCAGTCGCGGTTGAAGGCATGCAGGCAGGCGGCAATCCGGGTGCCGCCCGACCAGTCCTGCGCCTCGGACCCGGCGGCGGCCAGCGCCGCATCGACATCGCGCTGGCGCAGGTGGCGGGTGACATTGGTCAGCCGGGTGCCAAAGGTAAAGGCATGAACCCGTGCCCAGCCCTGCCCCTTGCGGTTGGCAACGGCATGGATGAAGTGCAGCACCATCCGCGAATACTGCGCCATGGAGCCCGAGATGTCGCAGATCACGATCAGGTTCGGCCAGCGCTGGCGGGGGGACTTGCGCAGGATGCGCGCAACCTCTCCGCCCTGGCGCAGCGAGGCGCGCAAGGTGCCGCGCCAGTCGGGGCGTGACCCAAGGGCATCGGCCACCGTCCGGCGCGAGGGCAAGGGGCGCACAGGCAGCGACAGACGCGCCAGCATCCGCCGCGCCCCGGCCATTTCCGCCGTGCTCATCTGTTCGAAATCCAGGGTCCGCAGGCGTTCTTCGGGCGAAAGGGTGAAGCGCGCATCGATCTCGATCTCTTCGGGGGGAAGGTCCCGGTCCCCGGCCCCGGGCACGTCGCGCAGCGCCCCGTCCAGCAGGGCCTCTGCCGCGCGCTTTTCGGCCGGGGCCGCCGCGCGGTCATCCTGCACGCCGCGCACCGCCGGAAGCATCAGGCTCATCATCTGTTCCAGATAGCGCGGGTCGCGCCAGAACAGGCGGAAGACCTGGGCAAAGACCGGACGGTGCTCGGGGCGGCTGACAAAGCAGGCGTGCAGCGTCCAGTAGAAATCGACCCGTTCGGAAAAGCCTGCGGCCTCAACCGCGCGGATCGCGTCCAGCACCCGGCCGGGGCCAATGGGCAGGCCCGCCTTGCGCAGCGCACGGGCAAAGTGGGCGATGTTGTGAGCCAGCTTGCCGTCGGCGGGCAGATCAAGGGCGGGCGCGTCAGCCATGGCCATATGCCGCAAGGGTCCGGGCCACGTTCTGGCGGTGGATCGCCGCATAGGGCGCGAACCAGCGCAGCGATCCGTCGGCCAGCTGCGGGGCAATCACCTGATCCAGGGTTCTGTCCGCCAGGCCCGGCTCGGTGCGCAGCCGCATCAGCCAGCGGATATAGGCGGCGGTCGCAGGCAGAAGTGAGGCGGCGTAACCGCCCGCCGCGATAACCTCGGGCGCGCCGTGATTTGGCAGAACAGACTGCGGCACAAGTTCGGAAAGCCTATCCATATCCGACAGATGCACGCCAAAGCTCAGAGGATCTCCGACATAGGTGACGGTATCTTCAACCGTATCGCCAGCCAGAAGGATGCCGCTGTCGGCCAGCCAGACGACGGTGACGTCATCGCTGTGGATATTGGCCTCGATCAGCCGCACCGACCGTCGGCCGATCTGCAGGTCCAGCACGTCTTCGAACACCCATGTCGGCAGGATCAGGGGCGCAATCACGGGCGCCCCGCTCAGCATTCCGGCCTCGATCGCTGCACGGTCCCGCGTCAGATGCTGGAAGGTGCGGCGGTTGGCTATGATCTCGCAATCGGCAAAGACGCCGGTTCCGGCCACGTGGTCCAGGTGGCAATGGCTGAGCACGACCGTGAACCGGCGCACCCCCAACTCTTCCAGAGTGCGGCGGATCAGCCGGGCATGGGGCAGCGAGACATGGGTATCATAGACCAGTGCCGCCTCATCATCGACCAGCGCGTAAGACGCGATGCCCAGCGACAGCGCCCCGTCATCGACCCAGTTCGGACCTGCGGCAAACCTCTGACCCTTGATCCGGCCATCGTAGAAGGCCAAGAGGCCCGGATGCGGCTGCAGCACCCGGACATGCGCCGTCAGGCCGGTCATGCGACGGTCATCGTCTGGCGCACCTCGTCCAGCAGGCGTTTTGCCCCGGAGCCCTGAATCTTCTGGATGTCGTCCTGATACTTGAGGATCGCGCCCAGCGTGTCGGCAATCACCTCGGGCGAAAGGGCGATCACATCGAGCGCCAGCAGGCATTTCGCCCAGTCGATGGTTTCGGCCACACCGGGTTTCTTGAACAGGTCCTCACCGCGCAGGCGCTGCACGAAGGCCACAACCTCGGCGCTGAGCCTGGCCGAGGTTTCAGGTGCGCGGGCCTGAAGGATCTCCATCTCCCGCGCGAAGCTGGGGTAATCGACCCAGTGGTACAGGCAGCGGCGCTTGAGCGCGTCATGCACCTCGCGCGTGCGGTTCGAGGTCAGGATGACGATGGGCGGCTCGGGGGCGACGATGGTCCCAAGCTCGGGGATCGTCACCTGGAAATCCGACAGCGCTTCCAGCAGGAAGGCCTCGAAAGGTTCATCCGTGCGGTCCAGCTCGTCAATCAGCAGAACCGGCGCGCCGCCCGCCTGCGGGCGCATCGCCTGCAGCAGGGGGCGTTCGATAAGATACTCTTCGGTGAACAGCTCTGTCTTCAGCGCGTGACGGTCCGCCCCGCCTGCCGCTTCGGCGGTGCGGATCGCGATCATCTGCTCGGCAAAGTTCCACTCGCAGACGGCGGAAGAGGCATCAAGCCCCTCATAGCACTGCAGCCGGATCAGGCGGCGGCCAAGCGCCGCAGCCAGCGCCTTGGCGATTTCGGTCTTGCCGGTGCCCGCCTCGCCTTCCAGAAACAGCGGTCGCCCCAGCCGAAGCGCCAGAAAGACGACCGTCGCCAGCGGCCTGCCGCAGACATAGCGTTCCCCGGCCAGAAGCTGCTGGACGGCGTCGATGGATGCGATGGTTTTCAAGGCGGCCCCCCCATGGGCCGATGGTGGCGATGCCGCAGCGCGGGGTCAAGCCGTGGCGCGCGGGAATGCGACCAAGGAAGGGGGCATCGGCGGGGCGGCGCAACCCGAAAAAGCGGGCCGGTGATCTGCGCGGTGCCGTAACCCTGCCCCGGACGGCGGGTCGGCGACGCGCCGGTGCTGTCCGCCGTCCGCGCCGACGGGCGGGTTCGGTGCAGGGGGCGCGCATTTGGGGCTTTGATATCATGGTTTCGATTGAACGGGATTCCGCGGGGGTGCTGAACAGCGCCGGTCGCATGGGTTGCCTGACCGGAAAGCGGGAAACTCTTGCACCTGCCTGAGCCTTGGGCATCCTGGCAGGGGCCAACGCCCCTGCCGGTGTCAGGCTGCCCCTTGTCCCGCCGGGGGCCAAAGCCCCCGGCCAGCGCCCGCCCCGCCCACGGCGGGCGCTGGCCTCTGTCCCTCCCGGACCTGCCGGTCTGCAGGGCACCGTCGCGCACGGGCGGGGGAGATACGGCGCGTTCCCGGGTCCCGCCTGCAATACCACGCAGCCTTTCCGACCGATCAGGATGATTTTCCCCGTCGGCAAGCGGCGCGGATCCTGTCTTTGCACCCTGCGCGGCACGCCTTCGGGCACGGCGGGGCGTTGACCTTTTCCGCCTGGCCGGATAGCTGCCCCCCATGGCACGGCCCCCCCTTCTTCAGCTTTCCGGTGTCTCGCTGACCTTCGGCGGCGAGCCGCTGTTCGGCGATCTTGCCCTGGTGATCCAGCCGGGCGACCGGATTGCGCTGGTCGGGCGCAACGGGTCGGGCAAGTCTACCCTGATGAAGGTAATGGCGGGCCTCGTCGAGCCGGACCGGGGTGAGCGTGTGGTGCCGGCCGGCGTCAGCGTGGGCTATATGGAACAGGACCCCGACCTGTCGGGCTTTGCCACGCTGGGCGGTTATGCCGCCAGCGGCCTGGGCGAGGGCGAGAATTACAGGCTCTCGATGGCGGCCGAAGGCCTGAAGTTCCGCCCCGGAACCCCGGTATCCCATGCCTCGGGCGGCGAAAGGCGCCGCGCGGCGCTGGCCAGGCTGCTGGCCGAAGCCCCCGACCTGATGCTGCTGGACGAGCCGACCAACCACCTCGACATCGAGGCCATAGAATGGCTGGAGGCGCAGTTGCGCGACACCCGCGCGGCCTTCGTGCTGATCAGCCATGACCGCGCCTTCCTGCGGGCACTTTCGAAGGCGACCCTCTGGATCGACCGCGGCCAGGTCCGCCGCCGGGACGCAGGCTTTGAGGGGTTTGAAGAGTGGCGCGAAACCGTCTGGCAGCAAGAGGATGACGCCCGCCACAAGCTGGACCGCAGGATCAGGGCCGAAGCGAAATGGGCTGTCGAAGGCATCAGCGCCCGGCGCAAGCGCAACCAGGGCCGGGTGCGCGCCCTGGCCGCCCTGCGCCAGGAACGCGCATCCCAGATCCGCCGTCAGGGCACGGCGGCGATGGAACTGGACGCAGGCCCGCAATCGGGCAAACGCGTGATCGAGGCGAAAGGGCTGACCAAGGCTTTCGGCGGCCTGACCATCGTCAGGGATTTCAGCCTGCGGGTGCTGCGCGGCGACCGTGTGGCTTTTGTCGGCCCGAACGGGGTCGGCAAGACAACCCTGCTGAAGATGCTGACCGGGGAAATCCCGCCCGATTCGGGCACGGTCCAACCTGGAACCAACCTCCAGATCGCGGTCTTCGACCAGACCCGCGCCCAGCTTGATCCCGATGCCAGCCTTTGGGACAATCTGACCGGGGATCCTGCAATGCGCGTCCCGGGCCGGGCCGATCAGGTGATGGTGCGCGGCACCCCGCGCCATGTGGTGGGCTATCTCAAGGATTTCCTGTTCGACGAACGCCAGGCGCGTGCGCCGGTCCGCTCGCTGTCGGGGGGTGAAAAGGCGCGGCTGCTGCTGGCGCGGATCATGGCGCGGGACTCCAACCTGCTGATCCTGGATGAACCGACCAACGATCTGGATGTGGAAACACTGGACCTGCTGCAGGATGTGCTGGGCGACTACGCTGGCACCGTTCTGCTGGTCAGCCATGACCGTGATTTCATCGACCGCGTCGCCACCGCCACCGTGGCGCTGGAAGGGCAGGGGCGTGCCACCACCTATCCGGGCGGCTGGTCCGACTATGCCGCCCAGCGCGGTGTCGCCGCCGCCGCCGAACCCGATGCCCGCCCGGCTGCGCCTGCGCCCGCCGCCCCGCCCGGCGGCCCCCGGCCTGCGGGGCGCAGGCGCGCGGACCCGCTGAGCTTTGCCGAGCGCAACAGGCTGAAGGCGCTGCCCGCCGAGATCGCCCGCCTGGAAGGCGAAATCGCAAGACTGACCGCCTTTCTGTCGCAGGACGGCATCTTCCTGCGCGAACCCCAAAAAGCCCGCCGCGCCGCCGATCTGATGGCCGAACGCCAGGCGGCGCTTGCGCTGGCCGAAGAGGACTGGCTGGCGCTGGAAGAAAGGGCGGGCGGCTGACGCTGCCCTGCCGGAATGCCACAAAGGACTTGGCCAGGCGCAGGCGAGGCTCCAGACGGCGCGCATGGCGACCGGACGCATCCAGATGAGCGGCATTCCCTGCTGACATCCGTCGGGCAGGCCGGTCTTTTCGTTTCCAAACCGGAACGAAGTTGCTAAGCCCTCCCGGCACGCGCCGAACGGCACCGCTTGCGCAAGGGGACGGGACGATGACAACGATCAGGCTGCACAATACCAAGACGCGCCGCAAGGAAGACTTCGTGCCCATCGACCCTGCGAATGTGCGCATGTATGTCTGCGGCCCCACCGTTTATGACCGCGCGCATCTGGGCAACGCCCGCCCGGTGGTGGTGTTCGATGTGCTCTTTCGCCTGCTGCGGCACGTCTATGGGCCGGATCATGTGACCTATGTGCGCAACATCACGGATGTGGATGACAAGATCAACGCCGAGGCGCTGCGGCGCAAAAAGGCCGGGGCTGCGGGCACGCTCGAAGAGCTGATCCATGACCGCACCGAAGAAACCATCGCCTGGTATCATGCCGACATGGGCGCGCTGGGTGCCCTGCCACCCACATTCGAACCGCGCGCGACGGAATACATTGAACAGATGAAGGCGATGATCGCCACGCTGATCGACAGGGGCTATGCCTATACCGTTCGCGATCCGTCGAACGATCCTCCGGCAGAGTTTGTTCTGATGGACCGGGAAAAGGCAGCGCAGGAGCATGCGCTGTTCGCTGTCGAAACTTACGGGGATTATGGCAAACTGTCCGGCCGTTCGGTTGAGGACATGATTGCAGGCGCGCGGGTCGAGGTTGCTCCTTACAAACGAAACCCGGCGGATTTCGTTCTCTGGAAGCCTTCTGACGCGAGTCTTCCGGGTTGGGACAGCCCCTGGGGCCGGGGGCGGCCCGGCTGGCATATCGAATGCTCGGCGATGAGCCTGGCCCTTCTGGGCGAGCAGTTTGATATTCATGGCGGGGGCATTGACCTGCAATTCCCGCACCATGAGAACGAGATCGCGCAGTCCTGCTGCGCGCTTGCCACACCGGATGATCCTCTGGGACGAAACAAGTTCGCCCGGTTCTGGCTGCACAACGAGATGCTGCAGGTCGAGGGCAAGAAGATGTCCAAGTCCTTGGGCAACTTCTTCACCGTGCGGGATTTGCTGGATCGGGGGATACCGGGCGAGGTGATAAGGTTCGTTCTGCTGGGTACGCATTATTCGAAGCCGATGGACTGGACGGCAGAGAAGGTGCGGCAGGCACGCCAGACACTGGTCGACTGGTATTCGAAAACCGATGGCGTGGAACCTGATTACAGCCTTATAGGATACGTTGAGAGGGCGTTGAGCAATGACCTGAACACCCACGCTGCGCTTGAAGAATTGCGCACATGGTCGAACTCGAGTTCGGATCACAGCGCAGGAAGCCTGAAAGCTGGAATGTCACTTCTCGGGTTTCCTCCTGCCGAAGCGGTCGATTGGTTTCGCAAAAGCCAAAGCAGATATCCGGGAATCTCTTATAGCGGCAGCGTCGAGCCAAAGATCGACACGCTTTTCTTGCTCTTGACCAGGTTGACCGAGTTAAGAACTGAGAAGAACTACGATGCAGCCGACGCACTGAGGAAGGGGATCGAAGCAGCCGGAGTAAAAGTCATTGTGTTTGCTGGGACCACCTTTGGTGAAGTCTTGGACGACTTCGACCCCGCCAAACTGGAGGCGCTCCAGTGACCCCGGAACTCCCCGCCCCGGACTTGATCCGGGGCGCGGTCGCCTCATTGACTCGAAACGTTAAGGCCACCCTGACGCCCCCTTGCAACCCCTTGAAATCCCTGACACCGGAATCTTGCCCAGCGTGGACACTGCCATGATCCGCGAGCGACTCTTCCTTTTCGACACCACCCTGCGCGACGGGCAGCAGACGCAAGGGGTGCAGTTCTCCACCGCCGAAAAGCGTCAGATCGCGGCGGCGCTGGATGCGCTGGGGGTCGATTACATCGAAGGCGGCTGGCCCGGGGCCAACCCGACCGACAGTGAATTCTTTGCCGGGGCGCCCCGGACCCGTGCCACGATGACCGCCTTCGGCATGACCCGGCGCGTCGGCCGGTCGGCGGAAAACGACGATGTTCTGGCCGCCGTGCTGGATGCGGGTACCCCTGCCGTCTGTCTGGTGGGCAAGGCGCATGATTTTCATGTGACGACCGCGCTGGGCGTCACGCTGGACGAGAATCTGGCCGCGATCCGCACCTCTTTCGCGCATCTGCGCGCCAAGGGGCGCGAGGCGATCCTGGATGCAGAACATTTCTTCGACGGTTACCGGGCCAATCCCGCCTATGCCGTGGCCTGCCTGCGCGCGGCCCTGGACGAAGGCGCGCGCTGGGTTGTTTTGTGCGATACCAACGGCGGCACCCTGCCCGCCGAGGTGGGGCGCATCACCGCCGAAGTGGTGGCGGCGGGCGTGCCCGGCGACCGGCTGGGCATCCACTGCCATGACGACACCGGCAATGCCGTGGCCAATTCGCTGGCGGCGGTGGATGCGGGCGCACGCCAGATTCAGGGCACGCTGAACGGCCTGGGCGAACGCTGCGGCAACGCGAACCTGACCACGCTGATCCCGACGCTGCTGCTGAAGGAACCCTATGCCAGCCGGTTCGAAAGCGGCGTGACGCCTGCGGCGCTGGCCGGTCTGACGCGCATCAGCCGGATGCTGGACGATGTGCTCAACCGGGTGCCGCAGCGGGCCGCGCCTTATGTCGGGGCTTCGGCCTTTGCGCACAAGGCGGGGCTGCATGCCTCGGCCATCCTGAAAGACCCGGCGACCTACGAGCATGTTGCCCCCGACCTGGTCGGCAATGCCCGCGTGATCCCGATGAGCAATCAGGCCGGGCAATCCAACCTGCGCGCGCGCCTGCTTGCCGCCGGAATCAAGGCTGATCCGAACGACCCGCGCCTGGGACGCATCCTGGAGGTGGTCAAGGAACGCGAGGATCAGGGCTATGCCTATGACGGCGCGCAGGCCAGTTTCGAACTGGTGGCGCGCGCCGAACTGGGCCTGCTGCCGACCTTCTTCGAGGTCAAGCGCTACCGCGTGACGGTGGAGCGGCGCAAGAACAAGTATGACCGCATGGTCAGCCTGTCCGAGGCGGTGGTTGTGGTGAAGATCGGCTCCGCCAAGATGCTGTCGGTCAGCGAAAGCATGGACGAGGCAGGCACCGACCGCGGGCCGGTCAACGCGCTGGCCAAGGCGCTGGCCAAGGACCTGGGGCCTTACCAGGCGGTGATCGATGATCTGAGGCTGGTCGACTTCAAGGTGCGGATTACCCAGGGCGGCACCGAGGCGGTGACACGGGTGATCATCGATTCCGAAGACAGCGCGGGGCGGCGCTGGTCCACCGTGGGGGTTTCGGCCAATATCGTGGACGCCAGCTTTGAGGCGCTGCTTGATGCGATCCAGTGGAAACTGATCCGCGACGTGGGCCGGCCGGTGGAGCTGCCCGCGTGACCGTGGCCGCCTGCGCCGCGCTGGTCGCGCGTGGCGATCCGGACCGGTTTCTTGCGGTGATGGCGGCCCCGGTGGCGGCGCGGGAACCGCTTCTTGTGCTTTATGCCTTCAACCTCGAGGTGGCCCGCGCCCCCTGGGTGACGCAAGAGGCGATGATCGCCGAGATGCGGCTGCAATGGTGGCGCGACACGGTCGCGGCCATGGCAGGGCCGGGGCCTGTGCGCGCCCATGAGGTGGCAACCCCGCTGGCCGAAGTGGTGCGCGCCCGGCGTCTGCCGCTGGCGGTCATCGACCGGTTGATCGGGGCCCGGCGCTGGGACATCTGCCGCGACCCTTTCGAAGACCGGGCTGCCTTTGATGCCTATCTGGAGGACACCGGGGCGGGGCTGATGTGGCTGGCCGCATCCGCCCTTGGCGCCCCGGCAGAGGTCGAGCCTGCGGCCCGTGCGGCGGGCTGGGCGGCGGGTCTTGCCGCCTTCCTGCGCGCCGTGCCGGAGCTGGAGGCGCGCGGGCGGCGGCCCCTGGCCGACACGCGGCCCGATGCCGTGGCCGGACTGGCCCGGGACGGGCTGGCACGGCTGGCCGGCGCAAGGCAGGCGCGGGGGCGGGTGCCGAAGGGTGCCCGGGCGGCGTTCCTGTCCGGCTGGCAGACCGAGGCGCTGTTGCGCCAGGTGCTGGCCGACCCGCGCCGGGTGGCCGAAGGCAGGATGGGCCTGTCCGAATTTGCCCGCAGGGGCGGACTGGTCCGGGCGGCGATCACTGGCCGCTGGTAGGCAGGGCTGCGGCGCGGGGCGCGGGCACTGATATCAGGGGGCACACTTCCGCTGCGCGGCGGCTTGCGGACCGGGCCGTTCCCGGACGGGACAGGCCCGCAAGAACGCGCCGCGCCGGGGCCTCCGTCATCCCGGATCGTGGCTGCCCGGTCTGATGTCCTTGCCGAAGTCCGCCCTTGCGGCGGCCCCCGGACACCCCCCGAAAACACAAAGGCGCATGGGCACAGCCCTGTCCCCCGGCCCCCCCCCTTTGGCTGCAGGGTCCCTGTCGGTCGGGGCGCAGCCACTGCGCCGCCCCGACCCGGTGCAAGGAAGGGATGATTCGCGGCCTTCGAATCAGCAGTTCGCGGTGCGCCCCGGGCCTGCGGTTGCCCCCCCCGGCGTGACATGCCCAAGTTGATCGTCCGGGACCCAGGATTGTGTCCCATCCGGCCACTGGTGCAACCTTGCCACAGCGCCGCGTGTTCCGGAAATTTCGAAAGTATTAACCATGCTTGGTGTTTGAACCGCGTGCAGGGACCGACTAGGCGCGAACGCCAAGGCGGGGTGGAAACACCCGTACGGTGTCGGCCTGCTGCGGTGAGAAAATGCTCCGACGTGCAATTCTTGTTGCCTCCGCGCTTGTCGGGCTGGCAACGCCTGTGCTGTCACAGGGGCTGCCCGCGCATGACTGGGTGGTCAACGTCGAGAACGAAGGGTCCAACGTCCTGCCTGCGGGCAGTCTGGCGGCGTATGTTGTCACCGTGGATAACGAGCCGGGCACTTCCGCGCCAGCCACGGTCATCAATATCCCTGTCCCCGCCACAACGACCTTTGCCGGCGCCACCGGCGCGATCACGGGCTGCGCGGTTTCGGCCGGCGTCGTAAGCTGCACGGTGCCGGCGCTGGCCCCGGCCTCGCGCGCGGGCATGGTGATCCGGTTTGCGACCGTCGAAGAGGGTGTGATCGCGGTGACGCCGACCATTCCGGCACCCGACGCCGACCCGGTCAACAACACCGAGACGGTGACGACGACGATCACCAAAGGCGCCGACATCGGGCTGTCCATCACCGGCCCGGACACGGCGGCGGCGGGAAGCAGGGTCAGCTATGCGATCACGGTGCAGAATTCTGGTCCCTATGATGCGGACAGCTTCGAGTTTGATTTCCCGGTTCCGACCGGACTCGGCGCGATTGCCCCGCCGCCGGGATGCACGCTGTCGGGAAGCAGCTATTTCTGCTCCGGGGTGGCGCTGGCCCCGAACCTGTCGCGCACGTTCGCCTTCAGCGGGACGCTGGGCGTTGAGTCCTTCTCGACCGTCACGCTGTCGGCCAGCCTTACAGACAGTACGCCGCTTGACCCCAATTCCGGTAATGACAGTGCGGTCAAGAATACCGCCGTGACGGCGGGCAGCGACGTCAAGGTCACCAAATCCCGCGCCCCGTCCGGAATACTGACCGTGGGGCAGACCGTGACCTTCACGCTGACCCCAAGCTACAGCGGCGACGTGCCGAACGGCCTGACGATGGAAGACACGCTGCCGGAAAACTACGCGCTGGTCGCAGTCACACCTGCGCCCGGCAGCGGCTGGACCTGTGAAACAGCCGGGCAGACCGTCACCTGCGACAAGCCGTCGGGGTCGGTGGCGGGGCTGAATGTTCCGCTGGGGGTCGTGACGCTGGAGGCCAGGGTCGTTGCGCAAGGCACCCCCGTGAACGAGGTGGTGATCGCGTCCGCCCAGCCATTTGATCCGGATCTGACCAACAATCGGGCGACCGATGGCGGTGCCACAATCCAGCCGCCGCTGATAGAGTCCATAGACCTTGCCATCCGCAAGACAGGCCCGAACCCGCCGCTGGTCGTCGTGGGAAACAGCTACAACTTCCAGCTCAGCGCGCAGAATCTGGGAACCGTGGGTTTCTACGGCACGGTCCAGATCGAGGAGTTGATTCCCGATGGCCTGACGGTCACCGCGATCAGCGGGGGGCCGAGCTGGACCTGCACGCCCCCCGCTGCCCTTCCGCTTGCCGGACCGGCCACAATCCCCTGCCTGCGGGTCTACACGCAGGCCAATCCGCTGGCACCGAATGCCACGACGCAGCCCGGCATCACCGTGACAGCGACGGTCACGAAAAGTGGCACCATCAACAACGGTGCGCGGGTGACCGCCATCGGGGGCAATCTGCCGGACCTTGTTCCGGAGAATGACGAGACCCAGTTCGGTGTCGGTGGCAGCAATCCGGGGGACGCGGCTGATATCACTGTCCTGAAGACGGCGCGGAATGCGACCGTGAATGCGGGTGAAGAGCAGGTCTATGACCTGCAGATCGTCAACAGCGGCCCAAGCGCCTCTGCCTCGGTGACGTTGATCGATGATCTGACCAGACTGATCAACACCAATACCTCCGGGCCGAATGCCGGCTATGTCTCAACGGTGGTCACGCCGGGACAGGCCTTGGGGATGACCTGTTCCGTCGCTCCGGTCGGGCAGGCGGTGCGGCAAACCTGCAACATCGCCACCCTGCCGGTCTGCACGGTGAACGTCGATTGCCCCACCCTGGCGATCACGGTCAGACCGGGGGGCAATGGCGGATCCCGGACGAACACCGCCACCGTGGATTCTTCCGTTACGGCCGACCCCATCCGGACGAACAACTCTGCCACAGCCAGTTTCACAGTCATCCCGCGCGCGGATGTGACGGTGGAAAAGACCGCCACGCCCTCACCCGTTCGCGCCGGGCAGAACCTGATCTATGTGATCACCGCCAAGAACAAGGCGAACGGGCTGAGTGCTGCCGGCAATGTCACGATCACGGACATCCTTGCGGACGATCTGACGTTCCTGTCCGCCGTTGCCTCTCAGGGCGGGCCCTGTACCCGCACGCCGACACCCGGCAGCGTGACCGGTGCGGCCACAAACAACAACCGCATCGAATGCAATCTGGGCAACCTCAACAACGGCACCCAGCAAACCGTGACCGTCACGCTGCGGCCAAACCAGAGTTTCCGCGGCACCAGCCTGACAAACACGGTTGACGTGACCACCTCGACCACCGAGACGGATACGCTGAACAACCGTGCCTCTGTCACGACCCCGGTCATCGACCCGCGCTTTGATCTTCTGGTCGGCAAGACCGACAGTGTGGACCCTGTCACCGTGGGCGATGACACCGTCTATACCATTCGGGTCCAGAACCGCGGCCCATCCGCAGCCGAAGGTGTTTCGGTCGTTGATACACTTCCGGCAGCTTTGCTGAGCTTTCAATCCCTGACGGAACCGCCCGGAGCGACCTGCGTGGTTGCCGCGACAAGCGGTGAGGTCGGCGGAACGCTGAGCTGTTCCTTTCCCTTTCTTGCGGCGGACGAGATCCGGGATATCGCGGTGACGATGCGCGGTGTGGCGCGGGGCGTTGCGGTCAACGCTGTCGAGGTTTCTGCCGACGGGTCTGACGAGTTCGACATCCAGCCGCTCAACAACACGGCCAGTCAGAATACCACCGTCCGCAGCCGCGTGGATGTGGAGGTGACAGGCAAGGTGCCCAGCACGCCCGCCCCGGTGATCGGCGAGACCTTTACCTTTACGATCCGCGTGACCAATCTTGCGGGGCCGATGCTGTCCGAGGCGGACAATGTCGTGCTTGGCGATACCTTGCCCGCCGGCATGGTCATGGCGGGCGTGCCCGGTGCCACGGTGGTGAACGGGACAACCACCGCGCTGGGCTGCGCGGTGACGGGGGCTGACGCCGGTTTCACCTGCAATTTCGGGACGATGTCGGCGGGCGGGATCGTGGACGTGGTGGTGCCGGTTCGGGTGCAGGCCGTCACCTCCAGCCCGCAGAGCTTTGTCAACACGGCTGCGGTCACGACAACATCGGGTGACCAGAACCTGGCCAACAACAGCGCCTCGGGGACGGTCACCGTAACACAGAACGCCCCCCCGGCGATTGCGCTGGTCAAGACCGTCAGCACTGCGGGGCTGTCAACGCCCGCGCAGGCGGGCGAGGTGCTGACCTATGCCTTCAGCGTCACCAACACCGGCGGGCTGACGCTGCGCGATGTGACGCTGGCCGACAGCCTGCCGGGCATGGTGATTTCGGGCGGGCCGATTGCAAGCCTTGCCCCCGGCGCGGTGGATTCCACCACCTTTACCGGGGCCTATGCCCTGACCCAGGCCGATCTGGACCTGGGCCGGGTCAGCAATTCGGCCAAGATCACGGGCACCTTTACCACCCCCACCGGCGGGGCGGACACGGTAACGGACACCTCGGGCACCGCCGTGGACAATGACGACCCGACCGAGGTCGGTCTGCCGTCCGCTGCGGCCATTGCCGTGGTCAAGACGGCGGACATCAGCCAGATGACGACGCCGACGCAGCCGGGCGACGTCATCATCTACCGCTTTGCCGTGACCAACACCGGCAATGTCACACTGACGGATGTGACGCTGGCCGATCCGCTGCCGGGCCTGACCCTGACCGGCGGGCCGATCGCGGCCCTGGCCCCCGGCGTCACCGATACCACCACCTTTACCGGCACCTATGCCGTAACCCAGGCCGATATTCAGGCCGAACAGGTGGTGAACCAGGCTACGGTCACAGGCAACCCGCCGACCGGCCCGCCGGTGACCGGCCTGTCAGGCACCAGCCTGACCAACAACAGCCCGACCGTGGTGCCGCTGACCTACGCCCCCGACGTGACCGCCACCAAGACCGCCAGCACCGACCGCGTGATCATCGGCGACCGGGTGACCTACACGCTGACCTTTGCCTCCAACAGCCTCGGCACGCTGCGCAATGTCACGGTGATCGACGTGCTGCCCCCGGGCCTTGTCTATACCCCCGGAACCGCCACGGTGGACGGCCTGGCGATGGAGCCGCAGGTGACCGGGCGGACCCTGCGCTGGGCCGGCCAGACCATCGGCCCGAAACAGTCGCTGACCGTCAGGCTGGGCGTGCGCGTGACCGGGGCCGCGCCCTGGGGCAGGCTGGAAAACCGGACCTGGCTGGAAGGCAGCAGCGGCGCGCGGTTTTCCAACACCGCCACCGCAACCATTGTGCGCGAGCCGGAAGCGGTCTTTGACTGTGCCGATATTATCGGCAAGGTCTTTGACGACCGCAACCGCAACGGCACCCAGGATGCGCCGGACGGATCAGGGGCGACAGAGCCCGGCCTGCCGGCGGTGCGCGTGGTGACAACGCGCGGTTATGTCATCACCACCGATGAATTCGGACGCTTCCACGTGCCCTGCGCCGAGCTGCCGCGTGAGATGGGGTCGAATTTCACCCTCAAGCTGGACACGCGGTCCTTGCCCGCGGGCTACCGGCTGACCACCGAAAACCCGCGCACGGTCCGCGTGACACCGGGCAAGATGGCCAAGGTGAATTTCGGCGTCAGCCTGTCACGCGTGGTGCGCATCGATCTGTCGGCCCCGGCCTTTACCGCCGAAGGGCAGCCGACGGCGGCGCTTCAGCAGGGCATCGCGGGCCTGGTCGCACAGCTTCAGGCAGAGCCTTCGGTGCTGCGGCTGAACTACCGACTTTCCGGGGAAAGCGATGCCGTCGCGCTGAGGCGGCTGGACCGGGTCGAGGCGCTGGTGCGCAGCGCCTGGCAGGATCAGGGCACGCGGCTGCGGGTTGAACGCACATTGCAGCGCAGCGGGGACGCGCCATGACGCGCCGCCCATCCCCCGCAGGCGGGGCGGCCCGCCTTGCCGCGCTGGCCTGTTCGGCGCTGGCGCTGGCCGCAGGGCAATCCGCCGCGCAGGACTGTGTGGCGATGTCCAACTGCGTGCTGACGGTGGATGCCGGGGCGAATAGCGAAGGCATCACCAGCCTTCCGCCCGATCCCATGGGTGGCCCCGGCTTTTCGATCAGCATCGAAGGTGAGCCGCTGCAGGGCGCACCCGGCTTTGCCGACCGGCAGCGGCAGGCAGACATCGCCCTGGGCGAGGACGATGTTGACCTGCGCTTTGACGGGCTGGGCATCAGGCCCCGTCTGGATGTGCAGACGCTGGGCGAGGGGCCCTTTGCCCCCGGCCAGAGGGTGACCTTCCGCAGCCGGATGAATTACCCCGCCTTTGTGACCGGGGGCGAGCTGCGCATCCTGGACCTGGACGCGCCGGGCGGGGCCAGAACGCTGTCCGTGCTGCCGCTTGCCCCGAATGCCGAGGTGACGGCGACCCTGCCGCAGGGGCGCACGCTGGCCTATGTTTACCGTGTCATGGACCGGAACCGGCGCTTTGATGAAACGCGCCCCGTGCTGCTGGGCACCTCGCAGGACCGGGGACTGACCGATCTGGCCAGCGAAGAACAGGGCACGGACGCGGCCGCGATCCGGCGTATCCCGGTGCGGGGCGGGGCGGTCACGGTCTTTGTGCAGAACCTGGCACCGGGAAGCAGGGTAGAGACGCTGGGCACCGTGGTAACGGCAGATCCGTCCGGCAAGGCCGTGATCCAGCGCGTTCTGCCGCCCGGCGCGCGCGGGATCGACGTGCGCGTGGTGCGTCCAGACGGGTCGGGGCAGACCATCCGCCGCGCCGTGACCATTCCCGCATCCGAATGGTTCTATGTCGGTGTGGCCGACCTGGCCTTTGGGCGCAAGACCAATGGCGGGGACAACGGCGGGGGCGACAGCTATGGCACCGGGCGGCTGTCGGGCTATGCCAAGGGCACGACCGCATCCGGGGCGACGGTCACGCTGCAGGCCGACAGCGGCGAAGACGATCTTGATGATCTTTTCAGCAACATCCTGAACAAGGACCCGGATTCGATCCTGGACCGGCTGGACCCCGATCTGTCCTATCCGACCTATGGCGACGATTCCACGCTGGTCATCGACGCCCCGACTTCGGGCGGGTTCTATCTGAAGGTGGAAAAGGACGGCAATTTCGGCCTGTGGGGCGATTTCAAGTCGGTCACGCCGGGCACGGACCTTCTGCGCAACGAACGCACGCTGTACGGGGCGCAGACCGTGCTGCAGACCGCAGGCGTGAACGGCGATGGCGCGCCGCGCCTGCGTTTCGAAGGCTATGCGGCCCAGCCCGACCAGCTTCCCCAGCGCGACGTGCTGCGCGGCACCGGCGGGTCTGTCTATTTCCTGTCGCGCCAGGACATCCTGCCGGGGTCGGAAACGCTGGCGGTTGAATTGCGCGATGCCGATACCCGGCGGGTGATTTCGCGCACCACCCTGGTTCAGGGCAAGGATTACGACATCAACTACACGCAAGGTGTCGTCACCCTTTACAGCCCGCTGTCGGGCTATGGCACCGGGGGGGGGCTGTTGTCGTCCAACCCCAACGGCGACGAGACGCTGAGCCTGGTCGCGCAGTATGAATGGCGCCCCGTTCTGGGCGATATCGAGGGCTATGCCTATGGCGCGCGGCTGACCTCGGGGATTGCCGACAACCTGCAGATCGGCGCAACCGCACAAAGCGACGATTCCGGCACCGCAGATCAGACGGCCTATGGGGTGGATCTGGCCTGGACGAAAAGCGACCGCACCTTTCTGAAGGCCGAGGTCGCGCGCACGGACGGACCGGGCTTTGGCTATGTCACCTCTTTGAACGGCGGCCTGACCGGCAATGAAACCGCCCCGCCGGATGGCAGCGGCACGGCCTATTCGCTGACCGCACAGGCCGCGCTGGACGAACTCTGGGCCGGGGGCGCCGGGACGGTCGGGGTCTATGTGCAAAGATTTGGGGCGGGGTTCTCCTCGCTTGACCGGCAGGTGACGGAACCGCAAACCCTGTGGGGCCTCAGCGCGGAGGTGCCCCTGTCGGCGGCCACCGGCCTGACGCTGAGCTATGACCATTCCGATCAGGACCCGGATGCGGCGCAGGACCGGGCGCAGATTCTGCTCGACCACCGGATCAATGACCGGGTGGCGGTTGAGCTGGGCTACGGCCGTATCGACAGCACCGACCCCGGCGATACGGACGGCACCGGCACGCGGGACGATCTGGCGGCACGGCTGATCCTGACCCCTTCGGAGATGTCCGAATGGTACGTCTTCGGCCAGGGGTCGCTGAACGTGACCGGCGATCTGGAAAGGGCCGACCGCGCCGGGATCGGGGGCGAGGTCCTGCTTGACGGGTCGTGGTCGATCCGGGGCGAAGTGTCGGACGGGGCCACCGGCCCCGGCGGGCGCCTGCTGCTGGGACAGGACAGGGACGAGCAATCCAATGTCTATTTCGGCTATACGCTGGACCCCGACCGCACCGTTGACGACGTGGTGCTGACGGGGCGCGACCGTGGGCAGTTCGTGGCGGGCGGGCGGCGGCGCTACAGCGACAAGGTCACGGCCTTTGCCGAGAATACCTATGATCTGTTCGGGCAACAGCGGTCGCTGACATCGGCCTATGGCATCGAATATGCCCGGTCACAGCGCATGGTCTACAGCGGGGCCATCGAATCCGGCGTCGTCAGCGGTGCGCCGGACGGGGATGTGGAACGCACCGCCCTGTCGCTGGGCCTGCGCTATGACGACGGGGAAGCGGTGAACACCCGGGCGCGCATCGAAGTCATCAATGACGACGGCCCCGACGGCAGGGTCAACACACTGCTGTTGTCGGGTCTTCTGCGCTATGAATTCAGCGATCAGTCCCGGATCGTGGCCGATCTGGACGCGATGTTCAACGATGCCGGGTCCGAGGCGCTGCCAAAAGGCGACTACAGCGATCTTGTCATCGGCTATGCGTTCCGGCCCATCCTGGATGATCAGGTGAACCTTCTGGTGCGGTATCAGTATCTGGATGACATGTTCGGCCAGGCGGTGGATGGCGACCTTGGCGCAGGTCCGCTTCAGCGCAGCCACGTCTTCAGCCTTGATGCCGAATTCGATGTCTCGCCGCGCTGGACGCTGGGGGCAAAGCTGGGGGGACGGCTGACGCAAAGCGCTGTGGATGCGGACAACCCCTTCGCGTCGAATGATGCCTGGCTGGCGGTTGCCACGGCGCGCTATCACATCGTCAATGAATGGGACATGCTGCTGGAAGCCCGGAATCTGACGGCAATTCAGGCCGATACCGCAAACTTCGGGGCTTTGGTCGGCGTCTACAGGCAGGTGGGACAAGCGGTGATGATTGGCGGGTCCTATAACTTCGGCAGTTTCTCGGATGATCTGACGGATCTTGTCGCCGATGATCGGGGGGCCGAGATCAACCTGATCGCAAGGTTCTGATCCGGGGTTCGCCCGGCACTGTCCGGGGCTGCGCCTGCGGCCCGGGTCAGCGGCGGGAAACCGCAAGATGCGGCATATCTCCGGCACCCCCCGTCACGGTCCCCGGACAGGCGGGCCCGGACCGGGCGTTTGCGCCGCAGGCTGGCCCCGGGTGCCAGAGCGGTGGGAAATGCCTTGCCGCCGGGTGCAATTCCCCCGCCGGGCCGTCTTGGCAACAGGCGCAAAGAAGGTAGGGTGGCCCGAAAGGACAGTGCCGCACCGGACGGGGGAAAGGGCCATGGATTCGGGCAACGACGCCTACAAGCCCGCGCAGATCGCGGACCTGATTGAAACGGTCGGTGTCGCCAAGGCCGCCCTGCCCCTGGGGCAGATGCTGGCGCTGGCGATTCTGGCGGGGGCTTTCATTGGCTTCGGGGCCGCAGCCTATACCATGGTCATGACCGGGGCTGATTTGGCCTTTGGCCCGGCGCGCCTCTTGGGCGGGGTGGTGTTTTCGCTGGGCCTGATCCTTGTGCTGGTGGGCGGGGCAGAGCTCTTCACCGGCAATGCCCTGATGACGATGGCTTTTGTTGACGGCAAGATCACCCTTGCCGCGCTGTTGCGCAACTGGACGGCGGTCTATCTGGGCAACCTGATCGGGGCCGTGGCACTGGCCGTGGCCTTTGCCCTGTCGGGCCTGCTGGATGCGCCCTTCGGGACGACCGCCCAGAGGATTGCCCAGGGCAAGGTCGCCCTTGGGCCGGCCGAGGCTGTGGTCCGCGGGGCGCTGTGCAATGCGCTGGTCTGTCTTGCGGTCTGGCTCAGCTTTTCCGCGCGGTCCACGACGGACCGGATCCTTGCCCTGCTCTGGCCGGTTTCCGCCTTTGTGCTGCTGGGGTTGGAACACAGTGTCGCCAATATGTATCTGCTGCCCGCCGGTATTCTGGCCGGTGCCGACATCGGCGGCGCTGCGGTTGCGCGGAACCTGATCTGGGTCAGCCTTGGCAATATCGTCGGCGGGGCGGGCGGGGTGGCCCTGGCCTATCGCTATGCCTTCCTGTTCCGCCGCGCCGCCTGACGGCTGCGGGGGCGCATCGCCGCAGGCACCGCCACAGCACAGGCCGCGCGGCGCGGCGCGGCAGAGTTTGCGCTTGCGTCAGTCACCGTCCGGTTCGCGCCGCAACAGATAGATGTCCATGATCCAGCCGTGCCGCGCCCGCGCCGCCGCCCTGTCGTGCAGGATGCGCGGGCCGGTTTGCAACAGCGGGCCTGCATGCAGAATCTGGTGGGGCATCCCGAGGTAGGCCGCCCAGTAGATGGTTATGCCCTGCGGGTTGACAGCATCAAAGGCCCCGCCGCTGTCCAGCATGACAGCGACCGATTCCGCCCCGGCAGGCCAGCCCTTTTCGCGCAGATTGCGGCCCGTGGTGATCACGGCCGGGGCTCCCGGCTGGGTAAGGGGAATGGCGTGAACAGCCGTCAGAAGCTGCAGGCTGGTCAGGCCGGGGATGACGGTAATGCCAAGGTCGATACCGCCCGATTGGACCCGCGCGGCGATGCGCAGGCTGGAATCATACAGCGACGGATCGCCCCAGACCAAAAGCGCCGCACGCCCGCCCTGCGGCAGGTGGCGCAGCAAAAGGCCGGTCCACAAGGTGGCAATGGCATTATGCCAGGCATTCACACCGTCCAGATAGGCCGGGGTGGCGGCGTCCCTGACCGGCAGATCAAATTCGACGATCTGCGTTGCGGCACCGGCATGGCGGTTGCAGATCTGCCGCCGCAACTCTGCCAGGTCGCTTTTGTCCGCGCCCTTGCGCGGCAGCAGCACAAGGTCGCAGGTCTGCAAAACGCTGACCGCCTGCAACGTCAGATGATCGGGATTGCCCGTCCCGATCCCGATCAGGGCAAGGTCAATCATATTGGGTCAGGGCCGCCGGTGGGGCGCGCCCGGCAGGGGCACGCCCGGCGGTGGGTTCTGTTCAAGGATCAGGCGTAAAGGCGGCGGGTGGCAAGCAGCGCCGTTCCCGGACGCCCGCGCAGGGCCTTGGCCCCGGCCAGAACGGCCATGTCGATCAACGGCTCCAGCAGCAGGACCGTCATATAGGCCGCGCCAAAGGTTGCGACCGACTGCAGCGTCGCTGCGGAAAGACCCTGGCCATAGATTGTCCAGAACGCGACCCAGGATACGATAGACCCCTGGAACACCAGCGACAGCCTGAAGACATGCGCATAGGACAGATCGACATAGGCAAGGTCCGCCGGAATGACGCGCCGCGCCACTTCCCGCATCGCGAACAGGGCGGCCAGCAGCGTGGTCACATTCATGCCAAGCTGTGGCAGGTCGGCAGGCGATACGAAAAACGACTGGATCATCAGGCCCGCGACCAGGCCGATTGCCGTCGGTGCCGCCCCGAAGATCAGGAAAAGCGACGAGCCGAGGATCAGGTGCACCTCGGACACGCCGACGGGCACGTGCGGAAAAACCTCGAAGAAGACAAAGACCAGAACCGTGGCAATGGCACCGCGCAGGATCAGCGACGGCAGGCCATCGACGCGGACATGCTCAAAGGCCAGTTTGGCCGCAAAGGCGGCACCGGTCGCGGCCGTGGCATAGGACAGAACGATCTTGGTGCTGTCGACCAATCCTGGTTCGATGTGCATGTCAGCGTCTCCTTGCACCGCATACACCCCGTGCAGCGGCATGGATGAAAGGTGGGGCAGAGGCCCCGGTTGCCGTTCTCGGGCCGGTCTCCGGGCTTGCGAGCGGGATGGTCCCGGGCCGCCCCGCCTTCCCGCGCATGGCCGCGCAGTGGCACGATGGGGGGCCTTCACTCGCCTACCGTTGCGGGGGCAGCGCCGGATTTGATGCCCCAGGCACCGGACCGGCTTCCCGTTTCATCCCCCGGGATCAGCCGGGGGACACCGTCGAACCCCTTCTTGTTAACATGCTGCGGCAAGGCGTCAATCGCGGTTCACGACATTTCGCCATCTGCCAGCGGCCCGTAGAGGATCAGCGCCGGCGCGGCCGAGGCCTGCGCAGCCAGGACTGCCGCAAGGCCGCCGATGGTGTCGCGGCTCAGGCGCTGGTCGGGGTGGCTGACGTTTTCCGCCAGAAGGCAGGGCGTCCCGGCCGGCAGGCCATGGGCGATCAGGGCCGCCACCAGGGCCGGGAAGGTGCGCTTGGGCATGAAGACTGCGGTCGTGGCAAGGGGGTCTGCCAGGGCCGTCAGGTTCAGATCGGCCGGCAGCGCGCCGGTCACGTCATGGCCGGTGACGAACTGCAGCCGCCGTGCGGTCAGCCGGCGCGTCAGCGGAATCAGGGCGGCGGCGGCGGCGGCGGTGGCCGAGGTGACGCCGGGGATCACCTCGAACGGAATGGCGGCGGTGCGCAGGGCTGTCATCTCTTCCTCCAGCCGCCCGAAGATGGCCGGGTCCCCGGATTTCAGCCGCACCACCCGGGCACCGGCCTTGGCATAGTCCACCAGAAGGCGGCTGACATGATCCTGCCGGGGCGAGGGGCGGCCTGCGCGCTTGCCCACCGCCACCAGATCTGCCCCGGCGCGGGCATGTTCCAGGATCGGGCCGGACGACAGATCGTCATAAAGCACCGCATCCGCCGCCTTGAGGCGGTTCACCGCCTTCAGCGTCAGAAGTTCGGGGTCCCCCGGACCCGAGCCGACGAAAGAGACAAAGCCGGTCATGGCGCCTCTGCGATGAGGTGAAAGAAGGTGCCGCTGACCTGGCCGCGATGCGATCCGGTCTCGGGCACCGGGGCGCCGTCGGCATCGGTCACGCGGGCAAGGGGGGCATCGGGCTGCTCCAGGATCGTGGAATAGTGAAACTCATGCCCGCGCAGCGCAGTGCCCGCCGCCGCGCCGGGAAGCGCTGACAGCAGCTCGGCGCGCCGGTAGCCCAGGTGCATCCGCCGCGTCTGGTAGCTGGTCACCAGCCCCAAAAGCCCCGCCATCCGGTGCCGCCTGCCGTCCTTGTCGATCAGCGCCTGTCCCAGCGCCATGTAGCCGCCGCATTCGCCGTGTACGGGTCGCGTTTCGGCAAAGCGGCGCAGCCCCTGGCGAAACCGGTCGGCGGCAGCCAGGGTGCCCGCGTGCAGTTCGGGGTATCCGCCCGGCAGCCAGCACAGCTCTGCCGACGGATCGGGGGCCTGATCTGCCAGGGGCGAGAAGGGCAGAATGGCCGCCCCGCCCGCGCGCCATCCGGCCAGCAGATGCGGATAGGTGAAGGAAAACGCGGCATCCTGCGCCAGCGCGATGCGCTGCGCGGGCGGGCGCGGCAGGGGGCCGGGCAGCACAGGGCGCGTGGCCCCGGCACAGCCGCGCAGCGCCGCCAGATCGACATGCGTGCGCAAAAAGGCGGCATAGGCCGTGATCGCCGTTTCAAGATCGGGGTGTTCGGCCGCCTGCACCAGGCCCAGGTGGCGTTCGGGCAGGGTCAGGTCGCCGCGACGCGGCAGCGCCCCCAGAAGGGTGATGCCCGCCGCCTCCATCCCCAGCCGCGCCAGCCGTTCATGCCGGGCGCTGGCGACCCGGTTCAGGATCACGCCGGCAAAGGGCACGTCGGGCCGGTAGCGCGCAAATCCCAGCGCCACGGCGGCAGCCGATTGCGCCTGCCCGCCCGCGTCAATCACCAGCACCACGGGCCAGCCCATCCGTGCCGCCACTTCGGCGCTGGCCCCGGTGCCGCTGGCCCCGCGCAGGGCCACGCCGTCGTAAAGCCCCATCGACCCTTCGGCGATGCAGATGTCCGCCCCCCGTGCCCCGGCCGCAATCGCATCGAGGAGACCCCCGTCCATCGCCCAGGTGTCCAGGTTGAAGCTGGCGCGCCCGGCGGCCGCGCGGTGAAAGGCGGGGTCGATGTAATCCGGCCCGCTTTTGAACGGCTGCACGGCCAGACCATCCTCGGACAGGGCCCGCAGCAGCCCCAGCATGACCGTGGTCTTTCCCGTGCCCGAGGCCGGGGCCGAGATCATAAGGCCGGGCGGCAGATCAGCCATCGGCGCGTCCGCGCGCGCCCCCGGGGCGGAACCGCCGGTCGTAGCCGGTGGAATAAAGGCGGCTTTCTTCGAAACCCTCGGCAGCAAGCGCAGGGCCGACCAGGATCAGCGCGGTGCGCTCCACCCCCTCGCCCATGGCGGCCGCGATGGTGGACAGCGTGGCGCACACGATCCGCTGATCCGGCCAGCTGGCGCGGTAAACCACCGCCACCGGGCAGTCCGCACCATAATCGGGGGTCAGGTCGGCCACCACCTGTGCCAGGTTGTGGATCGACAGATGCACGGCCAGCGTGGCCCCGGTGCGGGCGAAATTGGCCAGCGTTTCGCCCGCAGGCATGGCAGAGGCGCGCCCCGGCGTGCGCGTCAGCACCACCGATTGCGCCAGTCCCGGCAGGGTGAGTTCCGTCTGCAGCGCGGCAGCGGCGGCGGCAAAAGACGGAACACCCGGCGTCACCGTAAAGGCAATGCCCAGGGCGCGCAGGCGGCGCAACTGTTCGCCCATCGCCGACCAGACCGACAGATCCCCCGAATGCAGCCGTGCCACATCCTGACCCGCCCGATGGGCGGCCAGAATCTCGGCCATGATCGCGTCAAGGTCCATCGGGGCGGTGTTGATGATGCGTGCCCCGGGCGGGCAGTGGCCCAGAACCTCTTGCGGCACCAGAGAGCCTGCATAAAGGCAGACCGGGCTTTGCGCGATCAGGTCGCGTCCGCGCAGCGTCAGAAGATCTGGCGCGCCGGGACCGGCGCCGATGAAGTGAACGGTCATGGAACGGTCCTTGTCGCAAGCGCGCAGGCAGCCATACGGTCGTCCGAGATGGCGCGCGGCCCCAGAAGCGACGCGCCCGGTCCGGCGGCGACCAGGGCTGCGGCTTCGGCCAGGCTGCCGCTGCCGTGCAGGGCGCGGACCCTGGCAGACCGGGTGGGGGTTTCGGTCACCGCCAGCGCCTCGGGCGCTATCGCATCGCCCGGAAGGCCCAGGCGGGCTGCCAATGCTTGAAAGACGGGTGCCTGGGCCTTGTCTTCGGCGGTGGCAAGACGGGACGGCATCTGCGTGCCCCGCGCCTTGTCCAGCGCATCCAGCAGCGACTCGACCGTTGCGGCCTGACGAAAGCCGAAACCGGCGACGATCATCGCAGAACACTCCATTGCACAACCGGATAGGACGATTTCCAGCCGCGTTTGCTGCCCAGCGGCGCGGCCTCGGCCAGTTCGATGCGCAGCAGGCTGCCGCCATGGGTCGCCTGCGCCTGCGTCAGCACTGCCTCGGATTCCAGCGTGACGGCATTGGCGACCAGGCGGCATCCGGGCGGCAAGACCGGCCACAGGGCCGAAAGCAGGGCGGCGCACAGCCCGCCGCCGATGAAGACGGCATCGGGTGCAGGAAGCCCGGCCAAAGCCCCGGGCGCGCGGCCGCGCACCAGCCCCAGCCGGTCCATCCCCAGCCGGTCGGCATTGGCGCGCAGCCGGTCGGCCCGGCCTGCGTCCGCCTCGATGGCAACGGCCTGACAGGCGGGATGCGCCAGCAGCCATTCGATGGCGACGGAACCGGACCCCGCGCCAATGTCCCACAGCCGCTCACCGGGGCGCGGGGCCAGCGCCGACAGGGTCAGGGCGCGCAGGGGGCGTTTGGTGATCTGCCCGTCATGGTCGAACAGGCTGTCGGGCTGCCCCGAGGCGCGGTGCGGCACCGCCGCGGTGCCGGCCGGTTCCAGGGCGACCGCCACGGGATGGGCGATGTCCGTCAGGGCGAATCCGTCTGCCCGCGTCACCCGGACCCGTTCGCGCGGGCCGCCCAAAGCCTCCATCACTGTCATCCGCGTGGCCCCGGCGCCTTGCGCCACAAGACAGGTGGCAAGCTCGGACACCGCCGCACCATCGCGCAAAAGGACGATCAGGCGCATGCCGGGGTCAAGATGCGGGCGCAGCCGGGTCAGGGGCGCGGCATGCAGCCCCAGGCAAAGGGTGTCTTCCAGCGGCCAGCCCAGCCGGGCGGCGGCGCGCGAAAAGGTCGAAGGCGCGGGCAGGGCACGCCATTCGCCCGGCGCAAGGTGGCGCGTCACCGATGTGCCCGCGCCGAACCAGAACGGATCGCCCGAGGTCAGCATCACCACCCGCCGCCCGCGCAGCGCCAGAAGCCGGGGAAGGCCATCGGCAAAGGGCACGGGCCATTCGATGCACTCTGCGGTCAGTCCGGGCAGCAGGGCCAGGTGCCGTGGGGCCCCCATCACCACCTCTGCCGCCGCCAGCGCGGCATGGCTTGCGGGCGGCAGGCCATCCGGTCCATCCTCGCCCAGCCCGAGGATCGTCAGCCAGGGGGGGGCTTCAGACATGCGCAAGATCCTGATCCTGGGCGGCACCACCGAGGCGGGCATCCTTGCGGCCAGACTGGCCGAACGTCGTGAAACCGCCGTGCTGTCCTATGCCGGGCGGGTGGAAGACCCCAAGCCGCAGCCGGTGGAAACCCGGGTCGGCGGCTTTGGCGGCGCGGCGGGGCTGGCGGACTACATCCGTGTGAACAACGTCACGCATCTTGTTGACGCCACACATCCTTTTGCCGCGCAGATCAGCGGGAACGCCGTTCTTGCGGCGCAAACCACCGGCACGCCTCTGATCGCGCTCAGCCGTGCCCCCTGGCACCCTGTGCCCGGCGACGACTGGCGGTTCGTGCCCGACATTCCGGCTGCGGTTGCGGCACTGGCCGGCCCGGCCCGGCGGATCTTCCTGGCGCTGGGCCGCCTGCATCTTGCCGCCTTCGCAGCCCGGCCGCAGCACCATTACATCCTGCGTCTTGTTGATGCGCCGACCTTGGCCCCGCCCCTGCCGCATCACACGGTCATCGTGGCACGCGGCCCCTTCGATCCGGCGGGCGACAGGGCGCTGCTGAAGGCGCATCGCGCCGATCTGGTGGTTGCAAAGAACGCCGGCGGCACGGGTGCCTCGGCCAAGCTGGCCGCCGCCCGCGGGCTTGGTCTGCCCGTGCTGATGATCGACCGCCCCCCCCTGCCGCCCCGGCCCGAGGTGCAGACGGTGGCCCAGGTGATTGACTGGCTGGATCACGGCAGCACCGAACGCGGCGTGTAGACGATCGGCGCGCCGTCGCGCGCGATGATCCGCGTCCGGCTGGACCCGACAAGGACGACCGTGCGCATGTCGGCCATGTCCGGCGTCGCTTGCGTCAGCGGCACGACGCGGATCGTCTCGTCAGGCAGCGAGACGTTGCGCGCAAAGATCACCGGCCGGGCATCGCCGCAGGCGTCTTTCAGCACTGCCAGCGTGCGGGCAAAGCCATCGGGCCGCGAGCGGGAGCGCGGGTTGTAGAAAGCCATGGCGAAATCCGCCTGCGCCGCCAGCCGCAGGCGGCGTTCGATCAGGCTCCAGGGCTTCAGGTTGTCGCTGAGGTTGATGGCGCAGAAGTCGTGGCCCAGGGGTGCCCCGGCCCGCGCGGCGGCGGCCAGCATGGCGGTGATGCCGGGCAGAACCCGGATCTCTGTGCCGCGCCGGTCTGCGGGTTCGGCCTCCAGCGCCTCGAACAGGGCGGCGGCCATGGCGAAGACACCGGGATCGCCGGACGACACCACCACCACGCGGCCCCCGGCGCGGGCCATGTCAAGCGCGTGGCGGGCGCGGTCCATCTCGACCCGGTTGTCGCTGGGATGCAGCGTCAGCCCGGCGCGCGGGGCGACGCGGGCGACATATGGGCTGTATCCGACGACGTCGGTCGCCGCCGCCAGGGCCGCCGTCACCTCGGGCGTGATCAGCGCGGCCGACCCCGGCCCAAGACCGGCCACCGCCACCCAGCCGCCCGGTGCCCCGGCCTGCGTTCCGGCTTGCGTCATGGCCTGCGTCATGGCCGACGTCCCTGGCCATGCACCAGCACGATCGAGAAATAGGGCGTGATGCGCCCCTCGACCTCGGCCAGTCGCATCACCTTCTGGCAAGGCATGGTCGCGTATTCCACCAGCCAGGCCCGGTCCATCCGCCCTGCGGTTTCCAGCGCACGGCGGACCTTGTCGATGTTGCGGCCGATCTTCATGACCACCAGCGCATCGCTGTCGGCCATGTGACGGGCGAGGTCCGCCTCGGGCAGGGTGCCCGTCAGCACGGTCAGCACATCATCGCCCCAGGTGATCGGCAGGCCGGTGGCCGTCCAGGCCCCCGACATGCCTGTGATCGCGGGGACGACCTGGACCGGGTGGGTGTCGCGCAGGCGGGCATAAAGATGCATGAACGATCCGTAGAAGAACGGATCCCCCTCGCACAGCACGACCACGTCGCAGCCCCGGTCCGACATCCCGGCCAGATGGCGGGCACAGGCGGTGTAGAACGGGCCAAGCGCGTTGTTATAGGCGGGGTCATCCAGCGGAATTTCGGTGGTGACCGGGTATTCCATGGGATATTCGACGACATCCTCGGCCAGCATCCCCGCCACGATCTGCCGCGCCTGCCCCGGTTTGCCCGCCTTGCGGAAATAGGCGATGTGCCGGGCGTGCCGCAGCAGGCGGTCGGCGCGCACGCTCATCAGGTCCGGCTCGCCCGGGCCAAGGCCAAGGCCGAAGATCGTGCCTTTGGTCATTCGGTCCGGCTCGCGATCGCGTTGACGGCGGCGACCGTGATGGCACTGCCGCCCAGCCGCCCGGCGACGATGCAGGCGGGCACCGGTTGGTCGGCCCACAGCGCCTCTTTGGATTCGGCCGCCCCGACGAAGCCGACCGGACAGCCGATGATCGCGGCGGGGCGCGGGCAGGCCGGGTCTTGCAGCATGTTCAACAAATGGAACAGCGCGGTCGGCGCATTGCCGATGGCCACCACCGCACCGGCCAGATGCGGGCGCCACAGCTCCAGCGCCGCTGCCGACCGGGTGTTGCCCATGGCGTGGGCAAGCCCGGGCACCGCCGGGTCGTGCAGCGTGCACAACACGTCATTGCCCGCAGGCAGGCGGTGCCGGGTGATGCCTTCGCTGACCATGCGCGCATCGCACAGGATCGGCGCGCCCGCCTCCAGCGCGCTGCGGGCGGCCGGGACGAAACCGGGCGAGAAGCGCAGATGCGCCTCCAGCCCGACCATGCCGGCGGCATGGATCATGCGCACGGCCAGCGGTTCCTCGTCGGGGTCAAAGCGGGCCAGATCGGCCTCGGCGCGGATCATGGCGAAGGACTGGCGATAGATCGCGGCACCATCGGTTTCATACCGGTGCATCAGAGTGCTCCAAGAACGTCGGGCAGGCGGGCGGGCGCAAGGCCGGCAACGGTGGGGGCATCCCACGCGGTACCGCCGCGCACAAGATCGAATGCGCCATCGCGCCCGGTCAGCGTGACATCGGCCGCCCCCGCGCGGGCGCAGCCCTTGGCACAGCCCGAGACATGCAGGCTGCCCCTGACCAGTGGCGCCAGCCGCCGGGCAAGGTCGCGGGTTTCCACGGTGGCCGAGGTGCAGAACGGTGCCCCCGGGCAGGCATCGGCGCGCAGCAAGGGGTCATCTGGCCCTGTGATGAAATCCCCGGCGGGAACGGGCGTGCCCCCTTCAAGAACAAAGCTGCGGGCCGGGGTGACCCGCAGCGCCCCGGCACCGCTGCCGGATATCAGCCGCGCCAGCGCGCCCGCGTCGATCCGGCCAAAGGCCGCGCCATAGACCGGGCCGGGCAGCCTGTCGCCGGGGCGGGGCAGGGTGCCGGGTGCTGCGGGCGGTTCGGCGGGGCGGAAGGCATCGGGGACCGCGTGGTCGGCCAGATGCCGCGCCATGCGGCCCGCTTCGGCCCCCCCGGTTTCGGCAAACCACCGCGCCAGCGCGAGGATCGCCCCGGCGGCTTCGTTTGCGGTCGTGGCGCAGCCCAGATCAGACCCGTCCGCCCGCAGGATCAGCCCGCCCGACACCCCGCGTTCCACCCGGAGATCGGCGGGCGCGCGGCCCAGGACCGGTGCCGGTCCGGCGTCGATGGCGAAGCCGAACTTGGCGGGCAGGGGCGGCAGGTCTGCCAGCCGGGCGACAAGGGCGGCCGCAATCCGCTGCGTGTCGTCGCCGTCCTGCCAGCACGGGTCGACCAGAATGTTGCGCCGCCCTTCCAGGGCCGGATCTGCATCGAGAAGCCCCAGTGCCCAAAGATCGCCTGTCAGCGCCTGATGGCTGTCCGCGCCGACGCCGCGCAGTTGCAGGTTCGCCCGGCTGGTCAGATCGATCAGGCCAGACCCATGGGCGCACGCCGCCGCGCACAGCCCCAGCGCCTGGTCAGCCGTCAGCCGCGCCAGCAGCGGGCGCACCCGCACGATCAGCCCGTCGCCCGATGCCATCGGGCGGTAGGCGCCGGGGCACCAGCCCCGGGCGGCGGGGCGCCGGGTCATGCCCGTGCCCCCAAGGTGGCAAGGATGGAATTGCGCCGTGTCTGCCACAGACCTGCCGCATTCAGGGCTGCGAAGCGGTCTTGCATGGCGGCCAGCGCGCCGGGATTCTCGCGGGCCAGAAAGGCACGCACGGCGTCGTCGCCCAGGGTTGCATCATGATAAAGGTCGAACAGGTGCGGCTCCACCACACCGGCCAGATGGGCAAAGGCCGCCAGATGATCCAGCGTTGCCGCAATTTCCGCCCCGCCGCGGAAGCCGTGGCGCATCATGCCGGCCAGCCAGCCGGGATTGGCGGCGCGCCCGCGCACGACGCGGGCGATCTCTTCGCGCAAGGTGCGGGCGCGGGGGCGGGCGGGGTCGGTGACGTCAAGGTGATAAAGCGCGGCCTGCCCGCCGGTCACCGCCCGCGCGGCCGCAAATCCCGCCTCATGCGCGGCGTAGTCGGCGGCCAGCAGCAGATCGGTTTCCGGCAGGTCCTGCAGATGGACAAAGCTGTCGGCGGCGGCGACGCGGGCCGCGATGCCGGCCCGGTCCTGCACCGGCTCGGCCCCGTCCAGCGCCCAGGCGCTGGCGGCCAGCCAGGCGGCACCGGCCCTGTCGCGGCCCCCTTCGCTGTAGTCTTCCGCCCCGGCACCCAGGCCCAGACCATAGGTTCCCGGTTCCGGTCCATAGACGCGCGCCGCCGCCGCCTGCCCGGCGTAGGGGTTCCAGTCGGCAGCCTCGTCCCGCGCGGCCAGCGCGCGCACCGCCTGGCCGAACAGGGTGCACAGGCCGGGAAAAACATCGCGGAACAGGCCGGAGACGCGCAGCGTCACGTCGATCCGGGGGCGCTCCATCAGGGCCAGGGGCAGGATTTCCACCCCCGACACCCGGTCTGATCCGTCGTCCCAGACCGGTTTTGCCCCCAGAAGATGCAGGGCCATGGCAAATTCCTCGCCCGCCGTGCGCATCGTGGCCGATCCCCACAGGTCAACCACCAGACCGCGCGGCCAGTCGCCCTGGTCCTGCAGATGCCGGCGCACCAGCTCTTCGGCCAGCGTCACGCCCTGGGCATGGGCGGCGCGCGATGGCACTGCACGCGGGTCGGTGGAAAAAAGGTTGCGCCCCGTCGGCAGCACATCCCCGCGTCCGCGATAGGGCGACCCCGAGGGGCCGGGGGCAATGCGCCGCCCGGCCAGGGCATCCAGCAGGCCGGCGCGTTCGGCATGGGCGCTGGCCACGGCCTGGGGCGTGGCGCAGGGCGGCACCCGCCCGAAGATGTGCAGCCCGTCGCCGAACTGGCTTTCCTTCACATCGCAGACGAAGCGGTCGATCCGGGTGATCGCCTCGGCCAGGGAAAGGGCCGTATCCAGCCCCAGATCGGCCTCTACCCCCGCCGCCGCCGCCTCGGCGCGGATATCGCCCTGCAGGCGGTCGCGGCGGCGCGGATCAAGACCGTCGGCGTTGGAAAACTCGTCGAGCAGCCCTTCCAGCCGCGCCAGCCGTTCGGGCGTGCCCCCCTGGCGCAGGGCGGGCGGGATATGGCCCAGCGTCAGCGCCCCGATCCGGCGCTTGGCCTGCGCGGCCTCGCCGGGATCGTTGACGATGAAGGGGTAGATGACCGGCAAATCGCGCGTCAGCGCCTCGGGCCAGCAGGCATCGGACAGCGCCACCGCCTTGCCCGGCAGCCATTCCAGCGTGCCATGCGCACCGATATGCACCAGCGCCTGCGCGCCGGATTGCTGCCGCAGCCACAGGTAAAAGGCAATGTAACCATGGCGCGGGGTGCGGGAAAGGTCGTGATAGGTGCTGTCGCGGTCCGCGACCTGCCCGCGTTCGGGTTGCAGTGCGACCAGAACATTGCCGCGCCGCAGGGCGGCAAAGCGGAACCTGTCGCCCCCCGTCACGGCGGGATCGTCTTGCGGTTCCCCCCAGACGGTCTGCACCGCCTCGCGCAGCGATGCCGGAAGGGTCTGCAGGGCGGCGTGATAAGCGGCCAGCGGCCAGTCCAGCGTCTCTTGCATCAGGGCTGCGGCCAGCGGCCTGCCCGGCATCACCCGATATCCGGCATCTTTCAGATCGCCCAGCATCGCCTCGGCAGAGGCCAGCGCATCCAGCCCCACGGCATGGGCCATCTGATGCGCCGTGCCGGGATAGGTGGACAGCACCAGCGCCACCCGCCTGTCTGCCGCCGCCGTCGCCCCCAGCCGGACCCAGCCTGCGACCCGGTCTGCGATGGCGGACACGCGGGCCGCATCGGCCCGGTGGGCAAAGCGCGCGAATTGCAGCGCCGGGTCCGCAGTGCCGGGTTCCTTGAACGAGGCGACGCCGGCAAAGAGCCGCCCGTCCACCTCGGGCAGGACGACATGCATGGCCAGGTCCGACGGCGACAGGCCGCGCGCCGCCCCGTCCCAGGCCTGCCGCGTGGCGGTGGACAGCGCCACCTGAAACACCGGAACCCCGGCCCCGTCCAGCGGTGTCTGCCCGTTGTCCCCCCGGGCCGAGAAGGCGGTGGCATTCACAATCGCCGCCGGGTGCAGCGCCTTGACCCAGCGCGCCACCCAGCGCGCCGCCCCCTGTGCCTTCAGCGACGGGGCAAACAGCCCCAGCACGTCAAAGCCCCGGTCCCGCAGCGCCGTGACCAGCGCCTGAACCGGGTCCAGATCATGCGCCGTCAGCCAGGCGCGGTAGAAGATGACCAGCACGCGGGGCCGCGTGGCGGTGGCGGCAAAGGCCGCCGGGCAGGTCAGCCCGTCCTGCGGCGTCCAGCCGCCGACCTCGGGCAGGGCCTTGGCCCCCGCCACCGGCCCGGCGTAAAGCCCGGCCGCCAGTGCCATCTGCGCCAGCGCCGCCTGGGCCGCCACCGCCCCGCCGGTATCGCAAAGCTGCGCCAGCCGCCTTAATGTCGAGGCGGGCAGGGTCGAGACGGCATCCAGCCGCGCATCGGCCCGCCCGTCTGCCGGCAGGACCGCCAGGGCGATGCCCCTGGCCCGCGCCAGCGCCTCGACCTGGGCCAGACCGTAGGACCAATAGGGCACCCCGCCGATCAGCCGGATCAGGATGCCCTTTGCCCCCGACAGGGTGCGATCCAGATAGGTATCGACCGAAAGCGGATGTTTCAGGGCCGCCAGATTGGCCAGCCGCAGGCCGGGCAGGCTGCCCCCGGCCCGGTGCCACCCCGCCGCGAAGGCGCCAAGGTCACTGTCCGAAAACGACAGCACCACCAGATCGGCCGGGCTTTGGCCCAGGTCGGTCGGGGTGGCCGTCTCGTCCAGCCCGTGGCTTTCGCGGAAGATGACATGCATCCGCGATTATCCGCCAAGCGCCAGGCGGATCTGGTCCGCGTCGATGTCGTCATGTTCCGCGATGACGACAAGGCGGCCCTGGCGCAGCTCGTCCGCGCCCCAGGGCCGGTCGTATTGCACCCTGACCCGTGCGCCCACGGCCTGAACCAGCAGGCGCATCGGCTTGCCCGCCACGGCGGCATAGCCCTTGACCCGCAGGATGTGCCGGTCATGGGCCAGCGCCCCGATCCGGGCGGCCAGCGCCTGGGGATCGGTCTGTTCGCCAATGTCGATGACGACCGAAGCGAAATCTTCGTGGTCGTGGTCTTCGCCGCTGTCGTGGTGCGACGGGCGGGCGGCGATGTCATCTTCCGCCGCCGCACCCAGGCCCAGGATGACGCGCGGATCGACGACGCCTTCCAGAACCTCGATCACCGGCAGCGGGCGCGGGGATTCGGCCGCAATCACGGCACGGGCGGCTGCGACGCCGCCGGCCCCGGCAAGGTCGGATTTGCTCAGCAGCACAAGGTCGGCACAGGCGATCTGATCCTCGAACACCTCGGACAGGGGTGTTTCGTGATCGATGCTGTCATCGGCCTGTCTTTGCGCCTGAAGCCGCGCCGGATCGGGGGCAAACCGCCCGGCCGCCACCGCTTCGGCATCCGCCACGGCAATGACGCCGTCCACAGTGATGCGCGAGCGGATGTCGGGCCAGTCGAAGGCCTTCAGCAAAGGTTTCGGCAGGGCCAGACCGGAGGTTTCGATCAGGATATGGTCGGGGCGCGGCACCAGCGCCATCAGCGCCCCGATGGTGGGGATGAAATCATCGGCGACCGTGCAGCAGATGCAGCCGTTGGCCAGTTCGATGATGTTTTCGGCAGGGCAGCCGGGCAGGGCGCAGGACCGCAGGATCTCGCCGTCCACCCCGACATCGCCGAATTCGTTCACGATCACGGCCAGCCGCTTGCCTTGCGGGTTCTGCAACAGGTGGCGCACCAGCGTGGTCTTGCCCGCGCCCAGAAAGCCGGTGATCACGGTGACGGGAATCTTGACAAGTTCAGACATAAGAAGCCTCCAGCGGCGGAATGCGGGCGATACAGTTCTTGCGCAAATGGTCGGGCCGCTCGCGCCAGGGCACCAGACCGTCCGGCGCGGCGGCAAAGCGGGCAGCCCCGTCGATCAGCGTGTCCAGGTGCAGGGCGGGGTCCAGATTTCCGTAGACATAGGTCCAGCGGCCGGGGCCGCGCAGGGCAACCGTACAGCCCCGCGTGCAGTTGGACAGACATTCCACCGGCACAAGGCGCAGGCTTTGCGGCAGACCGGCCGCGCCAAGCAGCTCCAGCAGCCGCGCCCCGGCCCGCAGCGTTCCCCCGGCCGCGGGCGGCAGGTCCGCCCCAGCGCTGCGGCAGGTGGTGCAGACCAGAAGATCGACCGGGCCCGGGCAGGGGCCGGCGCCGTCCATCACCGCAGTCTCCGAAAAACCGTCACGCTTCACGCCGCGCAATCCTTCTGTGGTCAGCGGGGATCGGGCGAAGGGGCATGTCTGCCCATCCGTCACCGGAACACCCCGTCCGGTTCAGTCGTCGTCCTGCTGGCAGGTCTCCCGGCTTGCGGATTTCGGGGCAAGGCCCCGTCGGCGGCCCGCCTTCCCGCGCCCCAGGCGGGGCCAGTGGCATCGGGCAACCTTTCCGGTCACGGTCGCGGGGGCGGCTGCGCTTCGGACCCTTGCCCTAGCGCATTCCCTTTTCACCTGTCATAGACAGGCACCAGCCCCCAAGCCCTGCGCGAATGCGGGCGTTAAGTCAAGCGGCGCAAAGTCAAGCGGCGCAAGGGATCACACCGCCCCCGGGGCAAAAGGACCGGCCATGACCGAAGAAGAAGACCGCCACCGCGCCAGGATGACCGCCATCAAGGCCGCGCGCGACCGGATGATGGAACAGAAGACCGGCGAGAAGGGCCTGATCATCGTTCACACCGGCCCCGGAAAGGGCAAATCCTCGTCCGGGTTCGGGATGATCCTGCGCTGTATCGGCCACGGCATGCCCTGCGCGGTCGTGCAGTTCATCAAGGGTGCCTGGTCCACCGGGGAACGGACGCTGCTGGAAACCCGGTTCCGTGACGAGTGCCGCTTTGTTGTGGCCGGCGAGGGCTTCACCTGGGAAACCCGCGACCTGCAGCGCGACCGGGCGGCGGCGGCGGAGGGCTGGGCGCAGGCCAGGGCGCTGATCCGCGATCCTGCGATCCGCTTCGTGCTGCTGGATGAAATCAACATCGCGCTGCGCTATGACTATCTGGACATTGCCGAGGTTGTGGCCTTTCTGCGCGACGAAAAGCCGCCCATGACCCATGTCTGCCTGACCGGGCGCAATGCAAAGCCGGAACTGCTGGAGCTTGCCGATCTAGTCACCGAGATGACGGCGGTGAAGCATCCGTTCAAGGCCGGGATCAAGGCCCAGGCGGGCGTGGAGTTTTGAACATGCCCGCGCGCGCCGTCCTGGCTTCTTTTCGGCCCGGATACCCCCGCCGCAGGCGGGATTTTTCGCAGAAAAATCGTTCTTTTGCGATGGGTCAGCGATGCGCGCGGTGATGATCCAGGGGACGGGGTCCAATGTCGGCAAATCGCTTCTGGTGGCCGGACTGTGCCGGGCGCTGCTGCGGCGCGGGCTGGCGGTGCGCCCCTTCAAGCCGCAGAACATGTCCAACAATGCCGCCGTGACCGAAGACGGCGGCGAGATCGGCCGCGCGCAGGCCCTGCAGGCCCTGGCCTGCGGCGTGGCCCCGCTGACCGACATGAATCCCGTGCTGCTGAAACCGGAATCAGAGACCGGGTCGCAGATCATCGTGCAGGGGCGGCGCTGGGGCAGCGCCAGGGCGCGTGACTATGCCGCGATCAAGCCGCAGCTTATGGCACCGGTGCTGGACAGCTTCCAGCGCCTTGCCGCGCGGTGCGACATCGTGCTGGTCGAAGGGGCCGGAAGCCCGGCAGAGGTCAACCTGCGCGTCAATGATATTGCCAACATGGGCTTTGCCCGTGCGGCGGGCGTTCCCGTTGTGCTGGCGGGGGATATCGACCGGGGCGGGGTCATTGCGCAGATCGCCGGCACCCGGGCGGTGCTGGACCCCGACGATGCCGCGATGATCCGGGGCTTTGTGATCAACAGGTTCCGCGGTGATGTGCGCCTGTTCGACGACGGTTACGCGCTGATTGCACGGCTTACGGGCTGGCGCGGGCTGGGCGTGGTGCCCTGGTTTGCGGGCGCGCACCGCCTGCCTGCGGAAGACGCGCTTGATATCGCCGACACGCGGCACCGGGGCGGGCTGAGGATTGTCTGCCTGCAATTCCCGCGCATTGCCAATTTCGATGACCTTGATCCGCTGGCGGCAGAGCCGGGTGTTGCGCTGACCATGCTGCGCGCGGGCGAGGTGCTGCCGGGGGATGCCGGTCTGGTGATCCTGCCCGGGTCAAAGGCGACGCGCGCCGATCTGGCCTTTCTGCGGGCACAGGGCTGGGACATCGACCTTCTGGCCCACCACCGGCGCGGCGGGCGCATCCTTGGGCTGTGCGGCGGCTACCAGATGCTGGGCCGCACGATTTCCGACCCCGGCGGGATCGAGGGGCCGCCCGGCACCACGCCGGGGCTGGGCCTGCTGGATATCGACACCACGATGACCGCCGACAAACGCCTGACCCGTGTGCAGGGCACCCATGCCGCGACCGGCTGCGCCATCTCGGGCTATGAGATTCATCTGGGCCGCAGCGACGGCCCGGCCCGCGCCCGCCCCTTTGCCAGCATCGGGGGCACGCAGGAAGGGGCGGTATCGGCCGACGGGCGGGTCATGGGCACCTATCTGCACGGGCTGTTTTGCGAAGACCGCTTTCGGGCCGCATTTCTGGCGGGCCTTGGCCTTGCCCCGTCCGGGCTGGGCTATGGGGCTTTGGTGCAGGGCACGCTGGATGAACTGGCCGACCATCTGGAACAGCATCTTGATATCGATGCGCTTCTGGCCCTTTCCGCCCGCCTGTGAGTCCCGCCCGGGCCGGGGACCCGCATGTGGGGACCGCAATGGCGCGACACCCGGCAACGGAATGGCGCAAGGACAGGGTGCGCCGGGCAAGGCTTTGGGGAAAGGCCGCGCCGGAAACCGCAGGGCCAGCGACCCGCAAAACCCGGTGATTGCGCGAAAGCCTGCCCTGAGCCGGCCTTGACATGCCGGGCCGAACACGCGGGCCTGCGGCAGATGCAGCCGCGGGGAGTCGTCCGGCACCTGCGCAAGACCTGTCGTCAACCTCGTGCGACAGGTCCTTCCCGCCTGCTGCTGCCGCTTGTCTTGGGGGCCCGTTTGGCTAAACCGGTAGCCGGCAGCGCGGAGAGGCAGCGATGAGCACACAGACAGACCGCTGGCCGCTTGACCCGATCGACCGGCAGTCCGAGGTGATGTTCGGCCTGCTGATGACGCTGACCTTCACCGGCACGATGAGCGTGGCGCTGGGGGCCGGTGCGACGGTGCGCGACATCCTGTTGGCGGCGCTGGGCTGCAACATCGCCTGGGGCATCGTGGATGCCGCCGTCTATCTGCTGACCACGGCGACCGAACGCGCGCGGGGCCGCGCGCAGTCCTGGGCGATCCGCAACGCCCCGGACCCCGAGGCAAAGGCGCAGTTGCGTGCGCTTTTGCCCGGACATTCGGGCGTGGCGATGACCGACGAGCAGGCGGGAACGATCCTTGCCTGGATGCGGGACAACCCGCCCGCGCAGGACGCGGGGCCGGTGCTGCGGCAAGCGGATTTCCGGGCGGCCTTTCAGGTGTTCCTGCTGGTGACGGGTGCCACCTTTCCCCCGGTCCTGCCCTTTGTTCTGGTCGAATCGGTGCCTCTGGCGATGCGGCTTTCGAATGCGGTTGCGCTGGGCATGCTGATTGTCATCGGCTGGCGGCTGGATCAGCAGATGCAGGGTGAGCGGCCCCTGATGCGCTGGATCATTCCGTTGATGGGGTCGGCGCTGGTGGCTGTGACGGTGGCGCTGGGGGGGTAGGGGCCATGGATATTCCGGTCATCGGCGCGGGGTCTGCCGGGCGGCGGCACCACGAAAACCTGTGCAGGCTGGGCGTGCGCAGCGATCTTCTGTCCTGGCGCGGATTTGATGCCGACGCCTTCCGCGCGCGGCGGGCCGATGCCGTGGTCATCGCCACCGCAACGCCGGTCCGGCTGCAACTGGTGCAGCTGTGCCGCGATCTTGGCCTGCCGTTCTACATCGAAAAGCCGCTGTCGCCGGACGTCGCGACCCTGGACCGCATTCTGGATGTGGCCGGCCCGCTGGCGTCACGATCCATGGTGGGGTTCATGATGCGCTACCATCCGGCGTTCCGCACGCTGGCCCAGCGCGATCTGTCGGGCGTTTACGATGCGGCCTTCGGCATCGGCCATGACGTGCGCCAGTGGCGCCGGAACTGGAGTTTCGCCGCAAGCTATGCCGCGCAGCCGCAGGGCGGGGGCGTTCTTTTGGATCTGTGCCACGAGCTGGACATGGCCTGCACGCTTCTGCCCGGCCTGGAGCTGGGCGAAGTGGCCAGCCTGGGCCATGCCGCCTTTCCGGGCGTGGATTTCGCCACCCGAATCGCTCTGGCCGGGGCGGGGCAGCTTGGCACGGTGGCGATGGATTACCTGTCGCCCGTCAGCTTCCGCCGGATCGTGCTGCGCGGCACAGGGATGGTCGCGGACTTTGATCTGATTGCGGGGCGCTACGCGCTGCACGGCGGGCGGGGGGCGCAGGATCTGTCTTTTCCCTTCGAACGCAACGAGATGTTCCTTGCCGCGATGCGCGATTTTCTGCATCTGGTTGCGGGGCGCCCTGTGTCGGATGTCGAGCATCTGCCAAGGCTTGATCTTGTGGCAGGCAACTGCCGCACCATCGCCCGCGCGTGGGGCGCGCGGCGGTTCACGGGGCAGATCGAGGGGGATTATGCATGATCATCGGCCATATCGGGGTACGAAAGGGGTCAAAAGGGGTTCCCGGCAAGAACTTCCGGCCCATCTGCGGCAAGCCACTGATCGACTGGTCACTGGACCAGCTTTTCGCCAGCCCGATGATCGACGCTGTCGTGGTGTCGACCGATGACGAGCAGATCTACGCCCATGCGCTGGCGCGCGGTGCGCTGCCCATCGGGCTGCGTCCGGCGCATCTGGCCACCGACACGGCGGGCAAGTGGGGGGTCTGGCAGCATGCCCTTGCGGCGGCCGTGCAGATCACCGGCCCCGCCACCGCCTTTGTGGACCTGGACTGCACCTCGCCGCTGCGCCTGCCCGAGGATATCGAGAACGCGCTGATCCTGTTCGCCGAAGCACAGCCCGACATGGTCATGTCCTGCTGCGAGGCGCGCAAGAACCCCTATTTCAATCTGGTGGAACCCGATGCCACCGGTGCCTTGCACCTGTCCAAGCCGCTGCCGGGCGGCGTTGTGGCCCGTCAGCAGGCCCCGGTGGTTTATGAACATGCGGCCTCGACCTATGTGGTGGCCCCCGATTACCTGCGGCGGGCGGGCGGGCTGTGGGAGGGGCGGGTGATTCCCTATCTGATGCCGCCCGAACGCTGCGTGGATATCGACAGCCCCTTCGATTTCACGCTTGTGGAGTTTCTGATGCGGCAACGGCTTGAGGAGCAGGCGCATGTCTGACCAACTGGCGGGGCGGACCGTTTTCATCACCGGATCGGGCGGCGTTCTGGGGTCTGCCTATGTGCGGCGCATGCTGGCCGCAGGGGCGCGGGTGATTGCGTCGGATCTGCCCGGGCATCGGGCCGATGCGCTGATGGCCGCACATGGGGGCAACCCGAACTTTCGCTTCTATAGCCTTGATGTGGCAGAGGAATCGCAAGTTGAAACCATCTTTTCCCGGATCATCGCCGATGGCTGGCACCCCAATGTCGTGCTGAACAACGCCGCCATTACCGGAGAGTTGCTGATGGGGGCGGGCAAGCCCTTTCCCGATTTCGCCAATACCTCGGTCAGCGACTGGGAGCGGACCTTGCGCACCAACCTGACGGGGGCTTTCATGATCGCCCGCCAGATGGACCGCGACATTGTCGGGCGCTGGCCCGCCACGCTGGTCAACGTGGCCTCGATGTATGCGCTGAACGGCCCGCACCACGAGATTTACCAGGGGATGCCGTTCAGGTCCTTCTCGGCCTATTCGACCACCAAGGCGGGCATCCACGGGCTGACGCTGTGGCTGGCGGGGTATTGGGCCAAACGGCAGGCGACGGTGAACACCATTGCGCCGGGGGCGGTGTTCAACGGCCATTCCGACGAATTCCAGCGCCGGGTGGGGGCGCTGATCATGGCGGGCCGCATGGCGCAGCCCGATGAGATTGCCGATGCCATGCTGTTCCTGTGTTCCGCGCAGGCCGGTTACATGACGGGCCAACTGGTCAGCGTCGATGGCGGTTTCAGCGGCTGGTAAGGCGGCGGTCCAGCGCGGCAAGGGTCTTTGCCACCGCGCCGCAATGCAGGGCAAAGAAGGTGGCGATCCGGTCGGCTGGCGGGTCTGGCGGATGATCGGGTGCAAGGGCGGCCCTGAGCGCCGCCTCGTCCTTCAGGCGGGTCAGCACGCCTGCTGCCAGCGCCTCTGTCGCCGGATACTCGATGGTGTGGATGTCCGGCCCGGTCATCACCGCCTTGCCCAGCGACAGCGCCTCGGAGATGTTGTGCGATCCCTTGGGGGTAAATCCGCCGCCCACCACCACCCGGTCGGACAGGGCCAGATAGGCGTACATCTCGCCCAGGGAATCGCCCAAAAGCACATCCAGCGGGCGGGGCGGCATCCCGACCGGGGCAAAGCCCGCATCGAACCCGTCCGTGCGGCGCAGGGTGGCCAGCCCCGCCTGTGCCAGCAGCCGCGCGACGTCGCCGAAACGTTCCGGCGCGCGCGGGATATAGACAAACAGCGGCGGCGCCAGCCCCGCCGCTTCATAAGCGGCCCGCGCCGCGCCGATGGCCGCGATGAACAGGGCGTCCTCACCCTCGACAACGCTGGCCAGCGCCACCACCGGGCGGGCCGCAGCACCCAGCCAGGCCCGCGCGCACCGGCCCGCCAGAAGCTGGGCTTGGGGGACCGGCTGATCAAAGCGCAGCTCGCCCGTCACCTCGATGGCCGGCACGCCCACCCCGGCAAAGCGCGCCGCCTGCAGGTCCGACTTCACGAAAGCCCCGGCAAAGCCCGTCATCAGTTCGGCCCGGACCGGCGCGCGGGCGCGGTCCCGTTCCAGGCTTTTCAGCGGATACTGCGCGTTGCACATGAACAGCGGCACGCCCCGGCGACGGGCCGAGGCGATCATGCGCGGCCAGATCTCGATTTCCATCACAAGCCCGCAAATCGGGCGGAAGGCGCGGAAGAACCGGCGGTAAACCCAGTCAAATTCCAGCGGCACCCAGACCGGGCACAGCCGGCCCGCGGCAATGTCACCGGCAAAAACCGCCATCGCCTCGCGCCGGCCCGCCGGGGTGAAATGCGTGGTGACGACGCGGTCGCCCCGGTCCAAGAGCGCCCGGATCAGCGGGACGGCAGAACGCATCTCGCCCAGCGAGACGGCATGCACCCAGACAGCGCCCGGCAAGGGGTGGCTGGCGTAGAACCCAAAGCGTTCGCCCAGGTGCTGCGCGTAAAGCCGGTCGCGCCGCCCGCGCCACCACAGATAGGCCAGCACCAGCGGCAGGGCCACCGCCCAAAGCAGCCCATAGCCCAGCAGGAACAGCCGCACCCGGCGTGTCGGAAAGCGGCCGGTGCCTGTCATGCCCGCAGAAGCGCCAGCAGACGGTCGCGCAGGTCGCGGATCCCCTGGCGCGACCGGGCCTGGACCTTCTGCGCGCGTGCCGCCATTTCCCGCAATCCGGGCGCCGTCAGCGCCGCATTCAGGGCCCCGGCGGAAGAAATGTCCTGCGCCGCTTCGGCCAGCGCCAGGGCGGCATAATCATCACCGAAATTCGCCGTCCTTGGTCCGTGCAGTATGGCCGACCCCAGACTGGCCGCTTCCCAGGGGTTATGCCCGCCGGTGTCGCCGAACGACCCGCCGATGACCGACACGGGGCACAGCCGGTACCACAGGCCCATTTCCCCATAGCTGTCGGCAATCCAAACGGCATCCGCCGGGCCGGGCACATCCCCGGCGGACCGCAGGACAGACCGCAGGCCAAGCCGGGCGCACTGGGCCGCAATCCCGTCGCGCCGGTCCGGCAGGCGCGGGGCCAGAACAAGCAGAGACGCCGGGTCTTCGGCAAACCGCTGCGCCTGTGCGGCCAGCACCACCGCCTCGTCCGCCGGGTGGGTGGACGCGGCACACCACAGGCGGCGCCCGGCCAGCGCCACGGCCAGCCGCCTGCGGTCCGCACCATCCGCCAGCGGGGCACAGGCGGCCTTGAGCGACCCCGTCACCGCGACCGCAGCCGCAGGGGCCAGCAGCCGCATGTTGCGCGCCGTCGCCGCATCCTGCGCCGCCAGCAGGGCAAAGCGCGCATAAAGATCGCCATACAATCGCCCCGCCCTGCGGCGGGAGGCCAGGGCGCGGTCATTCATCCGCGCATTGATCATCGCCAGCGGAATGCCCCTTGCATGGCTTTCCACCACGAATCGCGGCCACAGGTCCTGTTCCGCCCAGACCGACAGGTCCGGCCGCCAATGGTTCAGGAACCGTGTCACGAAGCGGCCCGCATCCAGGGGCAGGTATTGGTGCAGGGTTCGGGGGGGCCGGTTGCGGTCAAACACCTCGCCCGAGGCGCGGGCCGAAGATGTGACCAGAAACTGCAGGTCCGCGCGCGCGCCCAGCATCTCTTCAATCAGGCCGCGCAGCGCCAGCACTTCGCCCAGGCCCACGGCATGCATCCACACCAGCGGGCCACCGGGACGGGGATGGGATGCTTCGCCCAGCTTTTCCCGCCAGCGGTCGGGGTTTTCCTTGCCCCGCGCCAGACGGGCCTGCAGGTGGCGCTGTGCCAGCGGGGCGGACCATGCCGTTGCCGCCAGATAGGCGCGCAGCACCGCGCCGGTCGGGGCCGGGTCAGCCATGATCGGAAAACTGCTTTTGCAGGTCGCGCGCCCAGAAGGCGGGGTCGCGCAGCACCGCGACAAACCGGTCAGCCGCACGCCCTTCGCCAAAGGCCCTGTGGCTGGCATGCACCCGGCCCCACTGGTTGCGCAGAAAAGCGTCGATGGCCTGCCGGTCCCCGGCGGCTGCGGTGAACAGGGACGGTGCCCTGGCCCGGTTGGTCTGCCGCGTGCCGATATCCAGCGACGGCAGGCCAAGGAAGGGGGCCTCGCGCACGCCGGCACTGGAATTGCCCACCATCACGGCGGCTGATTTCATCAGTTCCGAGAAATGCGAAAACCGCATCGACGGGATCAGGCGGAACCGGGCCTTGGGCAGCGCCCTGATGGCGCGGAATATGGCATCGGACCCCGGATCATTGTTCGGGGCGATCACCACGAAGTTGCGCCCCGATGCGTCCAGCGCCCCGAACAGCGCCCGCGCCTGAACGCCCATCATCGTGGCTTCCGATGTTACCGGATGAAAGATGCAGATACCGAAATCGTCAAAGGCGATGCCATAGCGCGCCTTCACCTCGCCGATGTCCACACCCGAGGGCTGTGAATGGAAATCCAGCTCGGGCGATCCGATGACATGGACCGACCCCTTCGGTTCGCCCAGGGCCATGACGCGGTTTGCCGCCTCGGCCGAGCTTACGAAGTGATGCGTGGCCAGCTTGGAATTGCAGTGGCGGAACACCTCGTCGATCGTGCCCGAAACCTCGCCGCCTTCGACATGGGCAGAGCGGACATAATTGGTGGCGCAGACCAGTGCGCAGGCCAGCGCCTCGATCCGGTCGCCATGCACCACCGCCAGGTCGGGGCGGTGTTCGGTCAGGAAATCGGAAAAACCCATGATGGTCTTGGCCAGGATCATGTCCTGGGGATCACCCTCGCGCTGGTTCTGGAATTCGAAGATATCGGCACCGGCAAAGCGGCCCACCTCCAGCTTGGTGCGCCCGTAGCGGTCCATCAGGTGCATGCCGGTGACAAAGAAGGTCACGGCCATGCCCGCGTCGCGCACGGCGGCCGCAAGCGGTTCAAGCTTGCCGAAATCCGCCCTTGTGCCGGTCACGAATAGAATGCGTCTGCTCATCGGGCCTGCGTTTCGTTTTGCCCCAAGACTATCCTTCGCCTGCATCGTGCCGCAAGACATTGCGCAGCGGGCAGGCCGGCGTTCAGGCCGTATTGCGGGCCTGTGCCGCCCCGAACTGCTGATCGTAAAGGCTGCGGAAGGCCCCGCCCCGGGCAAGCAGCGCCTTGGCGCTGCCTTCTTCCGCCAGCCTGCCGGCTTCGATCACGCAGATCTTGTCGGCGCCCAGCACGGTGGACAGCCGGTGGGCGATGACGATGGTCGTGCGGCCCTTCGTCAGGCGCTGAAGCGCTTCCTGAACCAGGGCCTCGGACCGGCTGTCCAGGGCGCTTGTCGCCTCGTCCAGCAGCAGGATCGGGGCATCGCGCAGGATGGCGCGCGCAATGGCCAGCCGCTGTTTCTGACCGCCCGACAGAAAGGCCCCGTTCTCGCCGACCTGGGTGTGATAGCCCTGCGGCAGGTGTTCGATGAACTCATGCGCATTTGCCGCCTTGCAGGCCGCGATCACCGCATCTTCGGACGCCGAGGGGGATCCGAACCGGATATTGTCCGACACGCTTGCCGAAAACAGGAAGGTATCCTGTCCGACAAAGGAAATCCGGTCCCGCAGGGTGGCGAAACTGGCCATGCGGATGTCCTGACCGTCGATCGTCACGGTGCCCTCGCCGGGGTCATAAAGCCGCAGGATCAGGTTCAGGATCGTGGATTTTCCGCCCCCCGACGGGCCGACCAGCGCCGTCGTCTTGCCCGCTTCGAAGACAAGCGACAGATCGCTGATCACCGGCCTGCCGGTGCCGTAGCCGAAATGCACCCTGTCGAACACGATCCGGCCCGGACCCTTCGGCATGGCGACGGGATCGGGATGTTCGGCCAGCGTGTCGGGCTGGTCCAGCAGCGTGAACATCATCCTTACGCCCACCATTCCCGATTCAATCGTGATGCGCATGCGTGACAGGCGCTTGGCCGGTTCATAGGCCATCAGAAGCGCTGTCACAAAGGACATCAGCTGCCCCGGCGTGGTGCCCTGCACCCCGAATATCTGCAGGGCGCTTAACGCGACCACCGCCGAAATGGCAAAACCTGACAGCGTGTCCATCAGCGGGCTGGTGATCGCTTCCAGACGCGAAATGGCATTCGACCGTTTTTCCACTTCGCGCACGGCCTTTACCATGCGGCTTGACATGCGTTCTTCCAGCGCAAAGGCCTTGATAATCCGGATGCCGGTCGAGGTTTCCTGGATCACCTTGATGATCTCGGCCAGCGAGGCCATCTCCATCTCCATGATCTTGCGCACCTTGCGCAGCAGAACCCGGATACCGAAGATCGCCGCAGGACCGATCAGCAGCGATATGGCAGACAGGACCGGCTGCTGGTAGAACATCACGATCACAAGGCCGATCAGGGTCAGAAGGTCGCGGACAAAAGAGGTGACGATCATGTCAATGATCATCCGCGCCATCTGGGCCGATTGCGTGACGCGCATCAGCAGGTCTGACGATTCGGTCAGGTTGAAAAAGGAAACCCCCTGCCGCAGCAGCTTGTCATACAGCCGGACCTGCTGGGTCGCGACAATCCGGTTGCCGGCGCGGGTCAAGGAGACGACCTGGACATAGGTGGCCATCCCCTTGATCGTGAAGATCAGCGCGACAGCCGCCGCCACGATGAAGACCATGCCCTGATTGTCGGGGATCGTCATCGCATCCACGATATAGCGCATGACCAAAGCGACCGAGGATGTCATTGCGGCAACGACGATCATCGCAAGGATGGACACCGCATAAAGCTTGCGCTGCTCGTGCAAATTCTCCCGAAGCAGCCGCCAGAGCAGTTTTTCCTTCAGTGCGGGAAAGGCCGCTTCAAGTCTTGATCGGATGAACGACAACATTCCGGACGGCAAACCTCGTCTCATGCACTTCGGACGGGGCAGGCACGCGCGGCCCCGCGCGGCCCCGTATCCGCGTCAGCGGTCTACATAGTGGATTGTCCGCAAACAAACCACCCGCCTTGCCGCTGCGATGCCCCGGCGATGCGGATTTGCCGCGCGGATGCCAAAGGGCGTAAAGGCTTTTGCTGCCAGGCATTGGACATTTGCGGGCAGCCCCGCCATGTTAGCCGGAGACGGACAGGGAGAGGGTCATGGCAGACAGGCATGAGACGGCGATTCTGGCGGGCGGCTGCTTTTGGGGCATGCAGGATCTGATCCGGCGCTTGCCGGGCGTGGTGAAGACCCGCGTCGGCTACACCGGCGGCGATGTTGCCAACGCGACCTACCGCAATCACGGCACCCATGCGGAGGGCATCGAGATCATCTTTGATCCCGCGCGCATCAGCTACCGCGACCTGCTGGAGTTCTTTTTCCAGATTCATGATCCGACCACCCTTAACAGGCAGGGCAACGACCGAGGCCTGTCCTACCGTTCTGCCATCTATTTCCTGTCGCAGGAACAGAAGGCCGAAGCGGAACGGACCATCGCCGATGTCAATGCGTCGGGCCTGTGGCCGGGAAGGGTTGTCACCGAAGTGGCCCCGGCGGGCCCCTTCTGGGAGGCGGAGCCGGAACATCAGGATTATCTGGAACGCTTTCCCAACGGCTACACCTGCCACTTCGCGCGCCCGGGCTGGAAACTGCCACGGCGGGCGACGGACGCCGCCTGAACCCGTCTGAAGGGGTCATCCCATGCCGGACGGACGATCGGAAGGGGGCAGCGGACCGCGCTTTGGCTTTGACCACAGCTATGCGCGCGACCTGCCCGGGTTTTCGGTGGATTGGGCGGCGGCGCGGGTGCCCGCGCCGCGCCTGTTCCGGCTGAACCGCGCGCTGGCCCTGGATCTGGGTCTGGACGCCGACCTGCTGGACGGCGCGCCGGGTGCCGGGATTTTCAGCGGCAACCTTATGCCGGCGGATGCCCGGCCGGTGGCGCAGGCCTATGCGGGGCACCAGTTCGGCGGATTTTCTCCGCAGCTTGGCGACGGCCGCGCCCTGCTGCTTGGCGAGGTCACCGACCGCGACGGCCTGCGGCGCGACATTGCGCTGAAAGGGTCCGGACAGACGCCGTTTTCCCGGCGGGGCGACGGCAAGGCCACCCTGGGCCCCGTGCTGCGGGAATACCTGATCGGCGAGGCCATGCACGCGCTGGGCATCCCCACCACGCGCGCGCTTGCCGCCGTGACCACGGGCGAGACGGTGCAGCGTGAGACGGCCCTGCCGGGGGCGGTGCTTGCCCGCGTCGCCGCCAGTCACATCCGCGTCGGCACCTTCCAGTTCTTCGCGGCGCGGGGCGATGTGGACCGCCTGCGCCTGCTGACCGGCTATACCCTGGCGCGGCACTACCCGCATCTGGCAGATGACCCAAACCCGGCGCTTGCCCTGCTGGACGCCGTGGTCGGGGCGCAGGCCGCGCTGATTGCCGGATGGATGAGCGTGGGGTTCATTCATGGCGTGATGAACACCGACAACATGACGCTGTCCGGCGAGACCATCGATTACGGGCCCTGCGCCTTCATGGATGCCTGTGCGCCGGACACCGTGTTCAGTTCCATCGACCAGACGGGGCGGTATGCCTATGGCAACCAGCCTGCCATCGGGCAGTGGAATCTGGCGCGGCTGGCGGAAACCCTGGTGCCGCTGATCGACAGCGATGCGGACAGGGCGATTGCGGCGGCAACCGAGGTGCTGCGCAGCTACGCACCCAGGTACGAGGCGCGGTTTCAATCCATCCTGCGGGCAAAGCTTGGCCTTGTGCGCGATGACCGGGAAGATGCCCTGCTGGTGCAGCGCCTTCTGGCGCTGATGGAGGCGCAGGCGGCGGACTGGACCCTGACCTTCCGGCGGCTGTCAGATGCCCTGCGCGGGGTGCCAGGGGCGGTGCGCGCGCAGTTCTCGCAACCCCAAGCCCTTGACGGCTGGCTGGCAGACTGGCGCGCCCGCGTTGAAAGCGGGCCGGGCACGCCTGCGCAACGGGCAGCCGCGATGGACAGCGTCAACCCGGCTGTCATCCCGCGCAACCACAGCGTCGAAGCGGCCCTGGACGCGGCGGTTGCCGGCGATGCGGCCCCCTTCGTGGCGCTGCTGTCAGCCCTGTCGGCCCCCTTTGCCGGGGCGCCGGGGCAGGAACACCTTGCCCTGCCGCCGCCGCCTGCGTTCAGCAAAGGCTTCCGCACCTTCTGCGGCACATGACATCGGCCGCAGCCCGGGACGCCCCCTGACCCGGGTTTTTCCGTGACGCCGGGGCGGCCTTTTGCGGAATGGGCGAAGGGGTCATCCTTGTTTAACCAAAGCCGCAATAGTCTGCGCGCGACGCAGGCGGGCAAGGCGGCTGTCCGGGGCGGGGGGGCAGCCCCTTGCGGCCCCCTGCGGGCACAACTAAGAGTCGGGCAAGACGGCGACGGCACAGATCAGGGACGCGAGGCAGGCCAAGATGAGAGATCCGATCGACACCTATATGAACATGCTTGTCCCGATGGTGGTCGAACAGACCAGCCGCGGCGAGCGCGCCTATGACATCTATTCGCGCATGCTCAAGGAACGGATCATCTTCCTGTCCGGTCCTGTGCATGACGGCATGTCGTCGCTGATCTGTGCGCAGCTTCTGTTCCTGGAATCGGAAAATCCGTCAAAAGAGATTTCGATGTACATCAACTCGCCCGGCGGCGTTGTCACCAGTGGCCTGTCGATCTACGACACGATGCAGTATATCAAGCCGAAGGTGTCGACGCTGGTGATCGGGCAGGCGGCCTCGATGGGCTCTCTTTTGCTGACGGCCGGGCATCCGGGCATGCGCTTTTCCCTGCCCAACAGCCGCGTCATGGTCCACCAGCCGTCCGGCGGCTATCAGGGACAGGCGACGGACATCATGATCCACGCGCGCGAGACGCAGAAGCTGAAGGACCGCCTGAACGAAATCTATGTCCGCCATACCGGGCAGCCCATCGAAGCGGTCGAGGCCGCGCTGGAGCGGGACAACTTCATGTCCGCCGAAGATGCCAGGGCCTGGGGCCTGATCGACGATATTCTGGAAAGCCGCGGCAAGGCGGATGATGCTTCGAAAGGGTGAATGCCGCCCGCCCCGTAAATGGGCGGTGCATGATTTGACATTGTGAAGGCGAAGGGTCTGCCCTAAGCTTTCCCGCAAGGCGCATGTGGCCCGTCGGCCCGATACGAAAGATGGCAGAGGTTACGATGGCGAACAACTCGGGCAGCGACAGCAAGAATACCCTTTACTGCTCGTTCTGCGGCAAAAGCCAGCACGAGGTGCGCAAGCTGATTGCGGGTCCGACCGTGTTCATCTGCGACGAATGTGTCGAGCTTTGCATGGACATCATCCGCGAGGAAACGAAAACCTCGGGCCTGAAATCTTCGGACGGGGTGCCGACCCCGCGCGAGATCTGCAAGGTTCTGGATGACTATGTGATCGGCCAGATCCATGCCAAGCGCGTGCTGTCGGTGGCGGTGCACAACCATTACAAACGCCTGAACCATTCGTCCAAGACCGATATCGAACTGTCGAAATCCAACATCCTGCTGATCGGCCCGACCGGCTGCGGCAAGACGCTGCTTGCCCAGACGCTGGCGCGGATTCTGGATGTTCCCTTCACCATGGCCGATGCCACCACCCTGACCGAAGCCGGTTACGTGGGGGAAGATGTTGAAAACATCATCCTCAAGCTTTTGCAGGCCAGCGAATACAATGTCGAACGCGCACAGCGCGGCATCGTCTATATTGACGAGGTCGACAAGATTACCCGCAAGTCCGACAACCCGTCGATCACCCGCGATGTGTCGGGCGAAGGCGTGCAGCAGGCGCTTTTGAAGATCATGGAAGGCACCATCGCCTCGGTGCCGCCGCAGGGCGGGCGCAAGCATCCGCAGCAGGAATTCCTGCAGGTGGATACGACCAATATCCTGTTCATCTGCGGCGGTGCCTTTGCCGGGCTGGAAAAGATCATCGCACAGCGCAACAAGGGCTCCGGCATCGGCTTTGGTGCCGATGTGAAGGACCCCGATGCGCGGGGGGCGGGCGAGCTGTTCATGGAACTGGAACCGGAAGATCTGCTGAAATTCGGCCTGATCCCCGAATTCGTCGGCCGCCTGCCGGTGATCGCGACGCTGACCGACCTTGATGAGGCGGCCCTGGTGACGATCCTGACCGAGCCGAAGAATGCCCTGGTCAAACAGTACCAGCGCCTGTTCGAGATCGAGGGTGTCAAGCTGACCTTCACTGCCGATGCCCTTATCGCCATCGCCAAGCGCGCGATCAAGCGCAAGACAGGCGCGCGGGGCCTGCGGTCGATCATGGAGGATATCCTGCTGGACACCATGTTCGAACTGCCCGGACGGGACGGCGTGGAAGAGGTGGTCGTGAACGAAGAAGCCGTCAAAAGCGGGGTGAAGCCGCTGCTGATTTTCACCGAAACGTCGAAAAGCAAGGAAAAAGCCTCGGCAAGATGATCTGTCCGGGGTTTGTGCGCGATCAGGACATCGGCCATCTGCCGGGGTCGCGCCGCAGGCCGGTCCGGGACTGTGCCCTGGCGAAACACCGACAGACCGGGCCTTGCGCCGCCAGTGCCGGTTCTTCCCCCTAGACCTTGCCACCGCCTTCGGCCATATCAGGGCAAACATCCGGAGACCGCGCCATGTCCTTTCTCAAACGCCTGCTGACATGGTGGAACAGCCAGACGCTGGGCACCCAGATTTTCACGGCGCGTCGCGGCGTGAAGGTGGGCGAAGACGCGCAGGGCAACATCTATTACCGGACGTCAGACGACAGGAAGCGCTGGGTCATCTACAACGGTGAAATGGAAGCAAGCCGCGTCAGCGCCGATTGGCATGGCTGGCTGCACTTCACCCGGGATCAGACACCTGTCGAAGCGCCGCCGAAAAAGAAGGCCTGGGAAAAGCCCCATCAGGAAAATCTGACCGGAACGGTGGCCGCCTATGCGCCCCCCGGTTCGATCCGCAGGCCCGATCCGGTGGCGCGGCGCGATTACGAGGCATGGCAACCGGAATAATGGCCGAGAATCTGTCAGAAGTCATTGCAGGCGCTGCGGTTCTGGCCGCAGCCGCCGGTTTTCTGGTTTATGCCGGGCAAAGCACCGGCTTTACCGGCAATGCCGCCAGTTATCCGCTGGTCGCCAGCTTCCGTTCGGTCGATGGGGTGATGGTGGGCACCGATGTGCGTCTTGCCGGCGTCAAGGTGGGCACCGTGACGGCGCTGGAGCTTAATCCGCAAACCTTCTTTGCCGATGCCACGATTTCGGTGCGCAATGACGTGCTGATCCCCGATGACAGCACCGTTCTGGTCTCGTCCGAGGGTTTGCTGGGGGGCAGCTTTATCGAATTGCAGCCGGGCGGGTCCCTGGAAAACCTTGGTCCGGGCGACGAGATCGAGGACACGCAAGGGGCCGTCAGCGTGATTGCCCTGCTGATGAAATTCGTCGGCGGATCAGGGTCGCAAACCCCCGCACCCGCCGAATGACGCGCCTTGCCCTTTTGCTGTGCGTTCTGGCCCAGCCGGCCCTCGCGCAGACAACGGCCATTGCCCAGGCCCCGGGCGGTGTTGTGCGCTGGCTTGACAAGGTGTCGGGCGATCTGGCGGACATCGACCTGGCCCGGGGTCAAAGCGTGGTCAAGGGCAGGCTGACCATCCAGCTTGACGAATGCCGCTATCCCTATGACGACCCGGCATCGAATGCCTATGCCCATCTGACCGTGGTTGACAGCCTGAACCAGAACACGCCCGTCTTTTCCGGCTGGATGATTGCCAGCAGTCCGGCGCTGAGCGCGATGGACCATCCGCGCTATGACGTGTGGATATTGCGCTGCGATACCGATACGGCCGTGGGCGAATAGCCGGGCGGATCAAAGGTTGCCGTCTGGCGCAGCGCCGCAGCCAAAAGGGTGCGGTATTCGGCGCGGCTGATCTCGACCGCGCCAAGGGATGCCAGATGCGCGGTCAGGAACTGCGTGTCAAACAGCATGAAGCCGCCCGCGCGCAACCGGTCCACCAGCCAGGCAAGGGCCAGTTTTGACGCATCCCTGCGGCGCGAGAACATGCTTTCACCGAAAAATGCGGCACCCAGCGCCACGCCGTAGACGCCGCCGATCAGCGCATCCGCGTCCCAGACCTCCAGCGAATGGGCATAACCGGCCCTGTGCAGGGCAAGGTAAAGCGAAAAGATGTCGTCGTTGATCCAGGTTTCGTCCCGCCCGGCACAGCCCTGAACCACGCCGGCAAAGTCGCTGTCGGTCCGGATTGCATAATCCGCACGCAGCAGGCGACGCCGCAGGGACCGGGAAATGTGGAACCGGTCCAGGGGAATGACGCCGCGCCGCTTCGGGTCGATCCAGCGGATCGACGGATCGTCGCGGCTTTCCGCCATGGGAAAGATGCCGGCCGCATAGGCCCGCAGCAGGATATCGGGCGTGATCGCCGGGCCTGTCATGCCGGGGGGCGGCCCGGTCCGGACCGCCCGGCGATGATGCCCGTCCCGGTCAGCCAAGCTGCCTTGCCAGCCATTTTTCCAGCCAGTGGATGTTGTAATCCCCGTTCTGGATGTCCGGCTCTGCCAGCAGGGCATGGAACAGCGGCACCGTGGTTTCGACACCGTCCACGATCAGCTCGCCCAGCGCCCGGCGCAACCGTGCCAGCGCTTCGGGCCGGTCGCGCCCGTGGACAATCAGCTTGCCGATCAGGCTGTCGTAATAGGGCGGAATCGAATAGCCGCCGTAGAGTGCCGAATCCATCCGCACCCCCAGGCCCCCCGGTGCGTGAAACACCTTCACCCTGCCGGGACAGGGCGCGAAGTTCGGCAGCTTTTCGGCGTTGATCCGCACTTCTATGGCATGGCCGCTGATTTCCAGTTCGTCTTGCGTGAACGACATCGGCAGGCCTGCGGCGACACGGATCTGCTCGCGCACCAGATCAACGCCAAAGACCGCCTCTGTCACCGGATGCTCGACCTGCAGGCGCGTGTTCATCTCGATGAAGTAGAACTGGCCATCCTCGAACAGGAATTCGACAGTGCCCGCCCCGATGTAGTTGATCCGGGCGACCGCATCGGCACAGACCTTGCCGATCCGCGCGCGCATCGCACCGGTGATCGCCGGCCCCGGCGCTTCTTCGAACACCTTCTGGTGGCGGCGCTGCAGGGAACAGTCGCGCTCGCCCAGGTGCACCGCATTTCCCTTGCCGTCGCCGAAGACCTGGATCTCGATGTGACGCGGGCGCTGCAGGTATTTCTCGATATAGACCTCGTCATTGCCAAAGGCCGCCTTGGCTTCGGACCGGGCGGTGCGGAAGGCAATTTCCAGATCTGACGCCGTCTGCGCCACCTTCATGCCGCGCCCGCCGCCGCCCGCCGTGGCCTTGATGATCACCGGATAGCCGATGGACGCCGCAATCGCGCTGGCACTTTCGAAATCCGCAACCCCGCCGTCCGATCCCGGCACGACCGGAATGCCAAGGGCCTTTGCGGTCTCCTTGGCGGTGATCTTGTCGCCCATGATGCGGATATGTTCGGCCGAGGGGCCGATGAAGACGATGTCATGATCTTCCAGCGCCTGGGCGAAGGCCGCGTTTTCGCTCAGAAAGCCATATCCCGGATGGACCGCGTCCGCCCCGGTGATCTCGCAGGCGGAAATGATTGCGGCCTTGTTCAGATAGCTTTCTGCGGAAGGGGCAGGTCCGATACACACGCTTTCGTCAGCCATACGCACATGCATGGCATCGGCATCGGCCGTGGAATGCACCGCGACCGAGGTGATGCCCATTTCGCGGCAGGCACGGATCACGCGCAGCGCGATCTCGCCGCGATTGGCGATCAGGATCTTGTCGAACATCGGGGCCCTGTCCTTTGCCGCGCTCATTCGATGATCATCAGCGGGGCGCCGTATTCCACAGGGCTGCCATCCTCGACGACGATGCGGCGCACCGTTCCCGCGCGTGGCGCCGGGATATGATTCATGGTCTTCATCGCCTCGATGATCAGAACCGTCTGGCCTTCGCTTACCTGCGTGCCAATGGCCACAAAGGGCGTCGCCCCCGGTTCGGCAGACAGATAGACCGTGCCCACCATCGGCGAGGTGACGGCACCCGGATGCTGTGCCGGATCATCGGTTCCGGGCGCAGCGGGGGCCGCCGCCGGCCCGGGGGCATATGGCGCGGGTGCATGGGGCGCGGGTGCCTGGGGCAGCGGGGCATGGGCGGCCGAATGGGTGGCGACGATATTCGCCTGCTTGACCACCCGGACATCAAGGCTGTCATCCTCGCCATATTCGCGCTTTACCGAAAGCTCGGTCAGACCGTTCTTGTTCAGCAACTCGGCAAGCGCCTGGATAAAGGCGACGTCCGCGTCGGTGGATTGTTTGCTCATGCCGTCCTCTGAGGGGTTCTTTTGCTGGCTTTCGGTGTTTGGTCCTGCACGGTCCCCGCAGGCAGGGCGAAGCCATGGATGGCAAGCTTATACGCGACGGCGTCCGGGGTGAAAAGCGCCAGTTGCAGGGCGGCCGAAGGGGGGAAACTGCCTGAATCCCGGGCAGATCCCATCAAAAGCGGGGGCACCCCCGGCTGCGGAAAATTTACCGTTTGATAAAAAAACCTGCCTGTGGCAGCCTTTCGGGCAAAGGCCATTGCCATTGGGGGTGCATCTTGTCCAACAGCCCGCTTACGCCCGGCGTGGTGCCGGGGCGCCTGCCCGCCGCAAGCTACCGCGCAAACTTCGCCGACAAGGAGCCTGCCCTTGACCGGCATGAGGCCCATGTTGCGGCGGACCGCTGCTATTTCTGCCATGATGCGCCCTGCATCACGGCCTGTCCCACCTCGATCGACATTCCCTTGTTCATCCGCCAGATCGCCACGGGCACGCCCGAGGCGGCGGCGCGCACGATCTTCGCGCAGAATATCCTGGGCGGCATGTGCGCCCGCGTCTGTCCGACGGAACAGCTTTGCGAAGAAGCCTGCGTGCGCGAGGCCGCCGAAGGCAAGCCTGTGGAAATCGGCCGGTTGCAGCGCTTTGCCACCGACAGTCTGATGGCTCAGGGCGTGCACCCCTTTGCCCGCAGCGCCCCCACCGGCAAGCGGGTGGCCGTTGTCGGTGCGGGCCCGGCCGGTCTTTCTGCGGCCCACCGGCTGGCCCTGCATGGCCATGAGGTCACGCTTTATGACGCCCGGCCAAAGGCGGGCGGGCTGAACGAATATGGCATCGCCGCCTACAAGTCCCCCGACGGCTTTGCCCAGGCCGAGGTGAACTGGCTTTTGTCCATCGGGGGCATCCGCGTGGAAACCGGCCGCGCGCTGGGGCACGACCTGACGCTGGATGATCTGCGGGCGTCTTTCGACGCGGTGTTTCTGGGCATCGGCCTTGCGGGCGTCAATGCCCTGCGCGCCGAAGGCGAAGACCGCAGCCATGTTCAGGACGCCGTCGATTTCATCGCCACCCTGCGCCAGTGCGAAGACAAGGCCAGCCTGCCCATCGGCCGTGACGTGGTGGTGATCGGCGGCGGCATGACGGCGGTTGACGCGGCGGTGCAGTCAAAGCTTCTGGGGGCCGAGACGGTGACGATCGTCTATCGCCGCGGGCAGGATCAGATGAGCGCGTCGGGGCATGAGCAATCCCATGCCACCTCAAGGGGCGTGCGGATCATCACCGGGGCGGCACCGCTGCGGGTGCTGGGCAACGGCGCGGTGACGGGCGTGGAATTCGCCTATACCGCCGATGGCCCCGATGGCCTGCGCCTGACGCCTGAGACCTTTGTGCTCAAGGCCGATCAGGTCTTCAAGGCGATTGGCCAGACCCTGCGCGGCGCGCCGGCGGCGCTGCGGCTGGACGGCGGCAAGATCGCCGTCACCGGGGCCGGGCGGACAACGCTGCCCGGCGTCTGGGCGGGTGGGGACTGTGCGGCGGGCGGCAATGACCTGACCGTGACGGCCGTTGCCGAAGGCCGCGATGCGGCGGAAGATATCCATGCAGCGCTGATGGACGCACCATGACCGCAGCCGCTTGCAGCTTTGCCGCAGGGCCGCTAGGCAGCGGGGTGTCATCGCCAGGGTCATTGCATGGACGCGCTCATCGACCGATTGATCGGGTTTCTCGAAGCCAACCGGGACTGGGCCTTCTGGATCGCCCTGGTCTTTGCGGCGGCAGAGAATACCGCCTTTCTGTCCATCGCCATTCCTTCAACCGCCATTCTGGTGGGCGTAGGCGCGCTGGTGGCCACGGGCGCGCTTGGCTTTGCCCCGATCTTCCTCGGGGCGGCGCTTGGTGCGGTCATCGGCTCTACCTTCTCGTGGTGGCTGGGCCTGCGCTATGGCGACCGTATCCTGTCGCTCTGGCCGCTGCGCGATCATCCCGATCTGGTGGAACGCGGTCGGGACAGTTTTGCGAAATGGGGTCCCCTGGCGATCATCATCGGGCATTTCTTCGGCCCGCTGCGCCCCGTGGTCTTTCTGATGTGCGGCATGGCCGCGATGCCGTTCTGGTGGTTCCAGCTTTTCAACGTGACCGGGTCCGTGGCCTGGGCCTTCATCGTGCCGAAAACCGGCGAGGTGGGCGGCCTGATCATCGGCTGGATCTGGTCGCTGTTCGGCGCCTGACACCCCCGTCTTGCCTGTCTGCATCCCCGATCCGCACCTGCGCCGCCCCCCGGCGGCGCGCGCGTCGCCTGTCATAGGAGGCTTCCATGGCCGATCTGCGTTCCGACTTCATTGGCATCAAATCCCCCAACCCCTTCTGGCTGGCCTCGGCCCCGCCGACGGACAAGGAATACAACGTCCGCCGTGCGTTCGAGGCCGGCTGGGGCGGCGTGGTTTGGAAAACGCTTGGCTCCGCAGGCCCGCCCATCGTCAACGTCAACGGGCCGCGCTATGGCGCTGTCTGGGGGGCCGACCGCCGCCTGCTGGGCCTGAACAACATCGAACTGATCACCGACCGCCCGCTGGAGGTGAACCTGCGCGAGATCAAGGCGGTCAAGCGCGACTGGCCCGACCGTGCGATGATCATCAGCCTGATGGTGCCCTGCGACGAGGAGTCGTGGAAAGACATCCTGACGCGCATCGAAGATACCGGGGCCGACGGAGTGGAGCTGAACTTTGGCTGCCCGCACGGCATGGCCGAACGCGGCATGGGGTCTGCCGTGGGGCAGGTGCCCGAATACATCGAAATGGTGACGCGCTGGGTCAAGCAGTATTCCCGCATGCCCTGCATTGTAAAGCTGACGCCCAACGTCACCTCGATCCTGCCGCCGGCCATGGCGGCGCATCGCGGCGGGGCCGATGCCGTGTCGCTGATCAACACGGTCAAGTCGATCACCAATGTCGATCTTGATGCCTTCTCGCCCTTCCCGATGATCGACGGCAAGGGCAGCCACGGCGGCTATTGCGGCCCGGCGGTGAAGCCCATCGCGCTGAACATGGTGGCCGAGATTGCCCGCAACCCGGAAACCCGCGCCCTGCCCATTTCCGGCATCGGCGGCGTCACGACCTGGCGCGATGCGGCGGAATTCCTGGCGCTGGGGGCGGGCAATGTGCAGGTCTGCACGGCGGCAATGACCTATGGCTTCAAGATCGTGCAGGAAATGATTTCCGGCCTGTCGCAGTACCTGGATGAAAAGGACATGGCCCTGTCCGACCTGATCGGGCGCGCGGTGCCGAATTTCGTCGAATGGCAGGATCTGAACCTGAACTACGTGACCAAGGCGCGGATCGATCCCGATGCCTGCATCGGCTGCGGCCGCTGCTATGCTGCCTGCGAAGACACCAGCCACCAGGCCATCGCCATGAAGCCGGGCCGCGTGTTCGAGGTGATCGATGCCGAATGCGTGGCCTGCAACCTGTGCGTCAACGTCTGCCCGGTGGAGGGTTGCATCACCATGGAAGAACTGCCGCTGGGCGCGCTGGACCCGCGCACGGGGCGCAAGGTGACAGGGTACGGAAACTGGACGGAACATCCGAACAATCCCGCTGCGGTGAAGGCGGCGGAATAGGGATTGTCTGCGGTACGGCCTGTGGATCACCCGCCCTGTTGCAGAGGCCTGACAGGGTGCTGACATGCAGTCCGGCCGCCTTCCGGGCCGGAGGATCTCCGCATTGCGGCAAAAGGGCTTGCCGTTTTCTGCGGGCCGGGCAGCGGCCCGCCTTTTCCGGCCCGGTTCACCGCAGGTCAGGGACCACCGCCGCATGGGGGCCGGTCCCCCAGCGCCGGAACGGTGGCCCCGGCCTGACCGTGCGGCGCGTGCGGACGGGGTTCCTGCCTTCCGTTCCGGCAGCCCGGGCACTTGGCACTTCCTGCGCCGCTTGTTAGACCCCTTGCGGCAGCCCAACAGCGGACAGTCCCATGCAGGCCCCGGCCCCGTCCCGTCATGCGGTGACCTTCGTTCTGATCACCGTGCTTTTGGACATGGTGGGCTTCGGCCTGATCATGCCCGTGCTGCCCGGGCTGATCGAAGAGGTGCAGGGCGTGGGCCTGGCGGATGCCGCCGTGATCGGCGGCTGGATGCTTTTCGCCTTTTCCATCATGCAATTTGCCTTCAGCCCGCTGATGGGCAACCTGAGCGACCGGTTCGGGCGCCGGCCCCTGCTGCTGCTGTCGATTTTCGGGCTGTTTGTGGATTACCTGTTTTCCGCCTTTGCCCCGTCGGTCTTCTGGCTGTTCGTCGGGCGGGTCGTGGCGGGGCTGTTCGGGTCATCCTATGTCATTGCCAATGCCTATATCGCCGATGTGACGCCGCCCGAGGGGCGGGCAAAGGCCTATGGGCTGATGGGGGCGGCCTTTGGCGTGGGGTTCGTCCTTGGTCCGGCGATCGGCGGGCTTCTGGGCGAATTCGGCACGCGGGTGCCGTTCTTCGTCGCCGCCGGACTGGCCGCCTGCAACCTTGCCTATGGCTGGTTCGTGCTGCCGGAAACGCTTGCCCCGCACAAGCGCCGCGCCTTTGAGTGGCGCCGCGCCAACCCCTTCGGCACGCTGGCCGTGTTCCGCCGCTATAACGGTGTGCTGCCGCTGTGCGGGGTGCTGTTCATCTACTTCTTCGCCAGCTCGGTCTATCCGGCGATCTGGCCCTTCTGGGGCATGGCGAAATTCGACTGGAGCGTGGCCATGGTGGGGGTGTCGCTGGCGGCCTTTGGCCTGATCACCGCGTTCTTCCAGGGCGTGCTGACCGGCCCGCTGGTGGCCCGCTTTGGCGAGTACCGCGTGGCGCTGTTCGGGCTGATCATCGCGGCGGTCTCGGCGGCGGGCTACGGGCTGGTGGGCACGCTGGCCGGGGTGCTGATCCTGCTGGTGATCCATGGGCCGGAAGGATTTGTGCATCCGATGCTGACCGCCATGCTGTCCAGGGCCGTGCCGGAAGATGCCCAAGGCGAATTGCAGGGCGGGCTGTCATCGGTCATGAACATCGCCATGCTGCTGGGGACGGTGGTGTTTTCGCAGATCTTCGGGCATTTCATGCAGCCGGATGCGTTCATCCAGTCACCGGATGTGGCGATGTATGTGGCGGCGGCGGTGCTGGTGCTGGCCCTGGCGCTGTTCGTGGCGACGGCGCGGGCGCATTCGCAGGACCGGACCCGGGGAGCGGATTGATGGACGTCTTCAAAGGCAGTTTCACCCAGCAAGAGCCGATTCCCGACGAGGGCATCGCAGCGGCGCTGGCCGTGCTGCGCCACGGGCGGCTGCACCGCTACAATACGGCACCCGGCGAAATCGCCGAAACGGCCGCCCTGGAAGAAGACTTCGCGCGTCTGGTGGGGGCGAAATACTGTCTGGCCGTGGCCTCGGGCGGCTATGCCATGGCAACGGCCCTGCGCGCGCTGGGTGTCGGTCACGACGATGCCGTTCTGTCGAACGGCTTTACCCTGGCCCCGGTGCCCGGTGCCATTGCCGCCGTCGGCGCGCGGCCGGTGTTTGTGGAGGTGACGGAAGAGCTGACGATCGACCTTGATGATCTGGCGGCGAAAATCGCCGCCCCGGGCGCGCGGGTGCTGCTGCTGAGCCATATGCGCGGCCATATCTGCGACATGGACCGGCTGATGGCGATCTGCGATGCCGCCGGCGTGACGGTGATCGAGGATTGCGCCCATACCATGGGCGCGCGGTTCCGCGGCGTGCCGTCGGGGCGGCACGGGCGGATGGGGTGCTATTCGACGCAGACCTACAAGCATGCCAATTCCGGCGAGGGCGGCTTTCTGGTGTCGGATGACGCCCAGGCGATGGCGCGGGCGATTCTGCTGTCGGGCAGCTACATGCTTTATGCCCGTCACCGGGCCGCCCCCCCGCCCGAAGCCTTTGAGGCGCTGCGGTTCGACGTTCCGAACATCTCGGGCCGGATGGACAATCTGCGGGCCGCGATCCTGCGCCCGCAGCTTGCCACGCTGGACGACCGGGTGGGGCGGTGGGCAACGCTGTACCGCCGGCTTGAGGCAGAGCTTGCCGGAACCCCCGGCCTGACGCTGATCCCCCGGCACGCGGACGAGCATTTCGTGGGATCATCGTTCCAGTTCCTGCTGAAGGACTGGCAGCCGCTGCGGATCGGCAGCGTCATTGCGCGCTGTGCCGCGCGGGGCGTGGAACTGAAGTGGTTCGGCGCGGCTGATCCGGTGGCCTTCACCTCGCGCTATGATCACTGGCGCTATGCCAGGCCGACGCCGCTGCCCCGCACCGACCGGGTGCTGGCCGGGCTGATCGACATGCGCCTGCCGCTGACCTTCACGCCGGACGACGCGGGGCTGATCGGGCGGATCGTAAGGGCCGAGGTGAGCGCGGTCTTCCAGGGGGCCGAAGAGGTGCCCGCAGACCTGCCGCTTGGCGACTGACCGGCAGGCCTGTCCCTGTGCCCGCCGCCTGTTGCGCCCGCCTGCCGCGCTGCCTGCGCACCCCGCGCAGCGGGGCCGCAGAGCGCGCCCGGCGGCCTGCGCCACAGGGCAATGCCGCAGCGCCGCACCGGCTGCGACACAGGGCCGCGAAACGCCGCTTTCCCGTGCAGGGTCATGACGATCCTTGCGATTTCAGGTGTTTCCCGGGTGGCCTTCGGTTGACCCGGGCCGGGGGGCAGAGTAAAGGGATCGCAGGCCGGAAAAGCGCAGCCGAACGCGCGCCCCGCCGCCTTTTGCCAGCCGAGGGAGCCTTCCTGTGGACGCATCTCTTCGAGAGTACCTGCCGATCCTGATCCTGCTGGCGGTGGCTGTCGGGCTGGGGCTTGTGCTGATCCTGGCGGCCGCCGTCCTGGCCGTGCGCAACCCGGACCCTGAAAAGGTCTCGGCCTATGAATGCGGCTTCAACGCCTTTGACGACGCGCGGATGAAGTTCGACGTGCGGTTCTACCTGGTCTCGATCCTGTTCATCATCTTTGACCTTGAGGTGGCCTTCCTGTTCCCCTGGGCGGTGGCGTTCCAAGATGTGTCGATGCTGGGTTTCTGGTCGATGATGGTGTTCCTGGGCATCCTGACGGTCGGATTTGCCTATGAATGGAAAAAGGGGGCACTTGAATGGGAGTGATGTCTGGCGCGGTTCCGCCCCCCGTGGCGGCAGAGGCGGCAACCCAGGCGCTGAACGCCGGGTTGCAGGACAAGGGGTTTCTTCTGACCTCGTCCGAAGACATCATCAACTGGGCGCGGACCGGGTCGCTGCACTGGATGACCTTTGGCCTGGCCTGCTGTGCGGTCGAGATGATGCATACCTCGATGCCGCGCTATGATGTCGAACGCTACGGCGTGGCACCGCGCGCCAGCCCGCGCCAATCCGACGTGATGATCGTTGCCGGAACCCTGACCAACAAGATGGCCCCGGCCCTGCGCAAGGTCTACGACCAGATGCCGGAGCCGCGCTATGTGATCAGCATGGGGTCCTGCGCCAATGGCGGGGGTTATTACCATTACAGCTATTCCGTGGTGCGCGGCTGCGACCGGATCGTGCCGGTTGACATTTATGTTCCCGGCTGTCCGCCCACGGCCGAGGCGCTGCTCTATGGCATCCTGCAGTTGCAGCGCAAGATCCGCCGCACCGGCACCATCACCCGCTAGGAGGGCTGCCATGGCCGAAGCCGACCTGTCCATCGCCGGCGAGCGCAGCGCCCGGTCACTTGAGGCGCTGTCAGAGCTTGCCGCGCATATCGAGGTCCGCCGCCCCGGTGCCGTGGCGCGCAGCGTGATTGCCCGGGGTGAGCTGACCCTGCATGTGCCGCTGACGGGTCTTGTGCAGCTTGTCGAATTCTTGAAGGCCGATCAGGGCTGCCGCTTTTCCACGCTGGTCGATATCACGGCCATTGACCATCCTGACCGCGCCGCGCGCTTCGATCTGGTCTATCACCTGCTGTCGATGTACCAGAACCACCGCATCCGGCTGAAGGTGGCGGTGCAGGAAAGCGACATGGTGCCTTCGGTCACCGGCGTTCACCCATCGGCCAACTGGTTTGAACGCGAGGTTTTCGACATGTTCGGAATCCTTTTCTCGGGCCACCCGGACCTGCGGCGCATCCTGACCGACTATGGCTTTCGCGGCCACCCGCTGCGCAAGGATTTCCCGACCACGGGCTATACCGAGGTGCGCTATGACGAGGCGCGCAAGCGCGTGGTCTACGAGCCGGTGAAGCTGGTGCAGGAATACCGGCAGTTCGATTTCATGTCGCCCTGGGAGGGTGCGCCGCATATCCTTCCCGGCGACGACAAGGCGAAGTGAGCGCATGATGGACGGAAGCTTTGACGACGCGCTGACGGGCGAGCAGAAGATCCGCAACTTCAACCTGAACTTCGGGCCGCAACACCCTGCGGCCCATGGTGTTTTGCGCCTTGTGCTGGAATTGGACGGCGAGATTGTCGAACGCTGCGATCCCCATATCGGGCTGCTGCACCGTGGCACCGAAAAGCTGATGGAAAGCCGCACCTACCTGCAGAACCTGCCCTATTTCGACCGGCTGGATTACGTGGCACCGATGAACCAGGAACATGCCTGGTGTCTGGCCATCGAAAAGCTGACGGGGGTGGTCGTGCCGCGCCGGGCCAGCCTGATCCGCGTTTTGTTCTGCGAGATCGGGCGGGTGCTGAACCACCTGCTGAACGTGACCACCCAGGCGATGGATGTGGGCGCGCTGACGCCACCGCTGTGGGGCTTTGAGGAACGCGAAAAGCTGATGGTGTTCTATGAGCGGGCATCCGGTGCCCGGCTTCATGCCGCCTATTTCCGCCCAGGCGGCGTGCATCAGGACCTGACGCCGAAGCTGCTGGAGGATATCGACCAATGGGCAGCGGAATTTCCGCGCGTGCTGGACGATATCGACGGGCTTTTGACCGATAACCGCATCTTCAAACAGCGCAATGCCGATATCGGCGTGGTGACGGAAGAGGATATCCAGGCCTGGGGCTTTTCCGGCGTCATGGTGCGCGGATCGGGCCTTGCCTGGGACCTGCGGCGCGCGCAGCCCTATGAATGCTACGACGAATTCGACTTCAAAATTCCGGTGGGCAAGAACGGCGACTGCTATGACCGCTATCTGTGCCGGATGGCCGAGATGCGCGAGTCGACCTCGATCATCCGGCAGGCGATTGCCAGGCTGCGGGTGGAAAAGGGCGATGTGCTGGCGCGCGGCAAGATCACCCCGCCGAAGCGGGGTGAGATGAAAACCTCGATGGAGGCGCTGATCCATCACTTCAAGCTTTACACCGAAGGTTTCCATGTTCCGGCGGGCGAGGTTTATGCGGCGGTGGAGGCCCCGAAGGGCGAATTCGGCGTCTATCTGGTGGCCGACGGCACCAACCGCCCCTACCGCGCCAAACTGCGCGCACCGGGGTTCCTGCACCTGCAGGCGATGGACCATATCTGCAAGGGGCATCAGCTGGCCGATGTGAGTGCGATCATCGGCACGATGGATGTGGTGTTCGGGGAGATCGACCGGTGAGGAGCCACCAGGTCATCCCGACTGCCGCGATGATCACGCTTGGGTCGCCGTCGTTGGCCGCAACTGGCGGCCCGTTTGTGTTGCGGAGTTGTCTCGACACCGCTTCGCTTGTATTCTTGCCTTCTGCCGGTGTTTCCGACCCGCCATCGAAGAAGCGCCAAGATGAAATCATCAATGATTTCTGGTGTCAGGGGGAGTTTCTTAACCTGGCTGCAGGGCCTGGAGCGGTGTCTGAACCGGAGAATCCGCAAAGCGCCGTAAGCCGTCTTGCGACCCATGCAGAAGCTTGTTTCCCTGACGACGCTGGTTGTACTCGGCGTCAGGAGTTGCTCCCTTTTGGCTTAAGTGCTTCAAAGGCCTTCAAGCAATCGTGCGCGTCCGACTTTGAGGAAGAGCTGATGCCGCGCCGACTTGCCCACCAACAGCCCGCCACATTTGCCGCCGCGCCGGAAAACCTGGCTTGGGCGAAGGGGTTCGAGTTGGAAGCGGGTCGATGAAATGCCAGTTGTCGTGCGCCTGCAATACTGCGTGATTCACATGTACTTCGACGATCACAACCCGCCGCATTTCCACATCGACACGCCGGACATGGGCGCGGTCATGGATCTGCGCACGTTCGAGGTCATCGAGGGCAGTGTGGATCGCCGCGCCGAAGCGGAAGCGCGCGACTGGGCAAAGGCGAATGTTGACCGGCTTTGGGGCCTTTGGGAGGAGTACAGCCGTTGAGCAAGCTCTTGCGCCTGACTGCCGTAACGCCATCCTACCCAGGGTTGCTGACCCTGACCTGGGACGATGGCGTGACGATGGACGTTGACGTCTCTGATTCGCTGCACCGCCATCCACTCCTGCGCATGCTGGCGGCGCGGGAAGTGTTCGAGGACCTGGCCCTGATCAACAATGGCGGCGGAGTCGGCTGGGCGAACGGGGCAGATTTTTGCGCCCAAGCGCTTCGGCTGAAGGCCGAAGCGCAGGCCGCCAGCAAGAGAAAGACCGCCTGATGCTCCGCCGCCTTCACCATGACCAGCCTGCGTCCTTTGCCTTCACCCCGGCCAATCTGGCCTGGGCACAGGGGCAGATCACCAAATACCCCGAGGGCCGTCAGGCCAGTGCCATCATTCCGCTGCTGTGGCGCGCGCAGGAGCAGGAGGGCTGGCTGACCCGCCCCGCCATCGAATATGTCGCCGACATGCTGGGCATGGCCTATATCCGCGCGCTGGAAGTGGCGACGTTCTACTTCATGTTCCAGCTTTCGCCGGTGGGGTCGGTGGCGCATGTGCAGGTCTGCGGCGCCACATCCTGCATGATCTGCGGCGCGGAAGAGCTGATTGCCGTCTGCCGCGAAAAGATCGCGCCCAAGGCGCACCAGCTTTCGCCCGACGGCCGCTTCACGTGGGAAGAGGTGGAATGCATGGGGGCCTGCGCCAATGCGCCCATGGCCCAGATCGGCAAGGATTACTACGAAGACCTGACGGCCGAAAAGCTGCGCGCGCTGATTGACCGTTTTGCCGCCGGCGAGGTGCCGGTGCCGGGGCCGCAGAACGGCCGCTATGCCAGTGAGCCGGTCACAGGGCTGACCTCTCTGAAGGAATTCGATTCGGGCCGCACGCAGTACAATGCCTCGGCCCAGGCGGCGGTCGATCTGAAGGACACCGTCCGGCGGATCGACGGCACCGAAGTGCCGCTGCGGACGCCCTGGCTGGGCCAGGCCGCAGCCCCTGCCAGAACCAGGGCCCCGCGCAAGGCAAAGGCGGCGGCAAAGACGACGAAGGACTGAACCGGAACCGGCCAAGGCGGGCCAAAGGGAAGGAGACGACCGATGATTGCAGAAAGCAAACAGACCCCCCTGCTTGCAGGCTGGGCGATTGGCGCAGCCGCCGGCCTTGTGGCTGCAGGCGTGTCCTATGTCGTCGTGGGCCTGAGCCCCCTGCAGTGCTGCTTTGTCGGCGCGCTGATCTTCGCGGTCGTCGGGCTGATCCTTGGCCTGCCGGGGCGCGTTCAGGTCGCAACCGGCGCACCGGTGGATACCGGCATGCGCCCTGCGGATTTGCCGCCGCTGCCTGCCGGCGTGGCGCATCATGCGCCCGCTGCCGCGGCGGCGTCCGGCGCGGCGCTTGTGCCGCGCCGTCCTGCCGGGTTGACCGGCGCGCGCGGCGGGGCTGCCGATGACCTGAAGCGCATCAAGGGGGTCGGGCCGAAGCTTGAACAGCTGTGCCACAGCCTGGGCTTTTATCACTTCGATCAGATCGCCGCCTGGACGGACGATGAGATTGCCTGGGTGGACGAGAACCTTGAAGGCTTCAAGGGACGGGTGACGCGGGATGACTGGGTCGCGCAGGCGCGCATTCTGGCGGCGGGCGGCACCACGGAGTTTTCCGGCCGGGTCGACAAGGGCGATGTGTACTGATGGCCGGTCCGCAGGACCGTCACCTGGCCGGGCAGGCGCGGCGTGTCGCGATCGTCATCGCGGCAACCATGGTGCTGTGGATGGGGGCGCAGCTTTTGGGCGGCAGATTGGGCTGGTCCTCCCGGTTCGTGTTTCTGTTCGATCTTGCCGCTTTGGCCGCGTTCGTCTGGGCGCTGGTCGTGACCACCCGCATCTGGCGCGCGCGCCGGAGCAATTGAGGACCAAACGATGCTGAAGGATCAGGACCGCATCTTCACCAACCTTTACGGCATGCATGACCGCAGCCTGGCGGGGGCGAAGACGCGGGGGCAGTGGAACGGAACCGCCGCGATCCTGGCGCAGGGGCGGGACCGGATCATCGATCAGGTCAAGGCCAGCGGCTTGCGCGGGCGCGGTGGGGCGGGCTTTCCCACCGGCCTGAAGTGGTCCTTCATGCCGAAGGTGTCGGATGGGCGGCCGGCCTATCTGGTGGTCAATGCCGACGAATCCGAACCCGGCACCTGCAAGGACCGCGAGATCATGCGCCATGATCCGCACACCCTGATCGAGGGTTGCCTGATTGCCGGTTTCGCCATGGGGGCCAATACCGGCTACATCTATATCCGGGGCGAATATATCCGCGAGCGTGAGGCGCTGCAGGCGGCGCTGGACGAATGCTATGATGCGGGCCTGCTGGGCCGGAATGCCGCAGGCTCGGGCTGGGATTTCGACCTGTATCTGCACCATGGGGCCGGGGCCTATATCTGTGGCGAGGAAACGGCGCTGCTGGAAAGCCTGGAAGGCAAAAAGGGCATGCCGCGCATGAAGCCGCCCTTTCCGGCGGGGTCGGGCCTGTATGGCTGCCCCACCACGGTGAACAATGTGGAATCGATTGCGGTGGTGCCGACCATCCTGCGGCGCGGGGCCGACTGGTTCGCCAGCTTCGGGCGGCCGAACAATACGGGCACGAAGATTTTCGCCATTTCCGGCCATGTCAACGCGCCCTGCGTGGTGGAAGAGGCGATGTCGATCCCGCTGCGCGAATTGCTGGACCGGCACTGCGGCGGCGTGCGCGGCGGCTGGAAGAACATCAAGGCGGTGATCCCCGGCGGGTCATCGGTGCCGCTGCTGACGCAGGCGCAATGCGACGATGCGCTGATGGATTTCGACTGGCTGCGCGAACAGCGTTCGGGTCTGGGCACGGCGGCGGTGATCGTGATGGATCAGTCCACGGATGTCATCAAGGCGATCTGGCGGCTGTCGAAGTTCTACAAGCATGAATCCTGTGGCCAGTGCACGCCCTGCCGCGAGGGCACGGGGTGGATGATGCGGGTGATGGACCGCCTGGTGCGCGGCGAGGCCGAAGTGGAAGAGATCGACATGCTGGTTTCCGTCACCAAACAGGTGGAAGGGCACACGATCTGCGCCCTTGGCGATGCGGCGGCCTGGCCGATTCAGGGGCTGGTGCGGGCGTTCCGGGAAGAGATCGAGGACCGGATCAAGGCCCGCAAGTCCGGTCGCATGGGTGCGATGGCGGCGGAGTGACCGGGGATGTTCTTCGAGCAATTGCTCATCAGCTTGCCGTTTCTGTGCCTGGGGATCGTGCTTTCGGCCTTGTCGATGATGGCACCGCAGCATGATCTGGCGGGGCTGTGGCGGGCCGCCTGTGTGGCCGCTGCCTTGGCCCCCGCAACGGTGGTTCTTGAAATCCTGACCCCGGGGTGGTCGCTTGACGGCGTGATGGCGGGCGCACTTGTGTTGTCTCTGGTCGTGTCGGCCCCCCTTGCCGCGGCGATGAGCCTGACTGTCGCCTTTCGCCTGCGCCGGGCGGCATGATGGGTGTGCGGGGTTCCCGGCCATGACCGATGTGACCACCCGGCCCATTCCTTTGCCCGGGCGCTGTGGCGGCGGAGTGACGATGACGCGGGCGGCGGTGATCTGCATGGCCGCAATGCTGGCCCTGTCCGGCTGTGGCAAGGGGCCGGAGGCGGCGCTTCAACCGATGACTCCGGCCCGCGAGAAGGTGATGGTGGAAGGCATCGAATTCACGACCGACCTGCGTGAAGGCCCGCCGGGCGAGCGGCTGACCCCGATGGGGGCGGTGCCGACGGCTGGTCTGGGTGTGATCGTGCGCCGGGCCGACGGGGCGGACCTTGCCAACAGCGAAGGGCGCATCGCCAAGGCAGCCGCCGAAAAGGGCTGCAACGCGGCAGGCGGCACCTTCAACCGGGCGGTGCTGGGCCGCTATGAAGGGGCGGGGACCTGGGTTTTTGACGGGGTTTGCACATGACAGGGTTGCATCTGGCCGAGCTGAACATCGGGCGGCTGCTGGCCCCCACCGACGATCCGCGCGTGGCCGGATTCATGGGCGCGCTGGACCGGGTGAATGGCCTGGGCAAAAGGATGCCGGGCTTCGTGTGGATGATGGAAGGTTCGGGTGAACCGGGCACCGGCAATACCGCGACAAAGATCGGCGGCGATCCGCAATTCGTCTCGAACCTGACGGTGTGGGAAAGCGTGGAGACGCTGGAGAATTTCGTCTGGAACACCGTGCACCGCGCCTTCTACGAACGCCGGGCCGAATGGTTCGAGGTGCTTGGAAAGATGCATTTCGTGATGTGGCGGGTGCCTGCCGGGCATCGGCCAACGCTGGACGAAGGCCTGGCGCGGCTGGATCACATGCGGGCGCATGGGGACAGCGACCACGCCTTCGGCTGGTCCTGGCTGAAAGAGGCGCGGCTCTACCGGCAGCACCAATGCAACCCGATGGCGGCGGAGTGATTGGCATGTGTTACGGAAATCTTGACCCCGGATATGCGATACGCGAAACCGAGGCGCGCCTCGGAAATGTTTATTTACAGGGTAATAAGGGTATTTCTTTGCAAGGCATTGCTGACCCTGCACCTGCAAGCGGACCTGCCTTCGGGCCGGTCTCATGGCTGCGCGCCGCGCTGGCGCGGCTGAACCGGAAGGACAAGGCGCATGTCTGATCTCAAGGCGATTTCGATCGACGGCATCGTGGTTCATGTTGATCCGGCGATGACCATCATTCAGGCCGCCGAGGTTGCGGGCGTGGAGATTCCGCGCTTTTGCTACCACGAAAGGCTGACGATTGCCGGAAACTGCCGGATGTGTCTGGTGGAAGTGGTCGGTGGCCCGCCCAAGCCTGCCGCGTCCTGCGCCATGCAGGTGCGCGACCTGCGCCCCGGACCCAATGGCGAGCCGCCGCTGGTCAAGACCAATTCGCCCATGGTGAAAAAGGCCCGCGAGGGCGTGATGGAATTCCTGCTGATCAACCATCCGCTGGATTGCCCGATCTGCGATCAGGGCGGCGAATGCGACCTGCAGGATCAGGCCATGGCTTACGGCGTGGATTTCAGCCGTTACCGCGAACCCAAACGCGCCAGCGACGATCTGGATCTGGGGCCGCTGGTGGCCACCAAGATGACGCGCTGCATTTCCTGCACGCGCTGTGTGCGCTTTACCACCGAAGTGGCCGGGATCACCCAGATGGGCCAGACCGGGCGGGGCGAGGATGCCGAGATCACCTCGTACCTCAATCAGACGCTCGAATCCAACTTGCAGGGCAATATCATCGATCTGTGCCCGGTGGGGGCGCTGACGTCAAAGCCCTATGCGTTTACCGCCCGGCCGTGGGAATTGTCCAAGACCGAAACCATCGATGTGATGGATGCCCTCGGGGCCAATATCCGCGTCGATACCAAGGGGCGCGAGGTGATGCGCATCCTGCCGCGCAACCATGACGGCGTGAACGAGGAATGGATTTCCGACAAGACCCGCTTTGTCTGGGACGGGCTGCGGCGGCAGCGGCTGGACCGGCCTTACCTGCGGGTTGCGGGCAAGCTGAAGCCGGTGACCTGGCCCGAGGCGCTGGCGGCGGCGGCAACAGCGATGCGGGGCAAGACCCTGGCCGGGCTGGTGGGCGATCTGGTGCCGGTCGAGGCGGCCTTTGCCCTGCGGCAGCTGGTCGAAGGGCTGGGCGGCAAGGTCGAGGCGCGCGTCGATGGCGCCAAGCTGCCCGCAGGCAACCGGTCGGCCTATGTCGGCACCGCGCGGATTGAAGATATCGATGCGGCCAGGTCGATTGTCCTGATCGGCACCAACCCGCGTCTGGAATCGCCGGTGCTGAACGCGCGCATCCGCAGGGCCTGGACCCTGGGGGCGCAGGTGACGCTGGTGGGGCCGACGGCGGACCTGACCTATGAGGTCAGCCATGCCGGGCCCGGGCGCGCGGCGCTGATGCGGCTGGTGGCCGAGGCAAGGCCGCTGGACAAGCCGGGGATCGTGATTGTCGGGCAGGGTGCCTTGACCGGGGCCGATGGCGAGGCGGTGCTGTCGCAGGCGATGGCACTGGCGCAGACCCAGGGCGCGGGGCTGCTGATCCTGCACACGGCGGCGGCGCGCGTGGGCGCGCTGGATGTGGGATGCACCACCGAGGGCGGCTTGCGCGCGGCAACGGACGGGGCCGAAGTGATCTACAACCTTGGCGCGGACGAGGTTGACATCGCGGCGGGCCATTTCGTGATCTATCAGGGCAGCCACGGTGACCGGGGCGCACACCGCGCCGACCTGATCCTGCCCGGGGCGGCCTATACGGAAGAAAACGGGCTGTTCGTGAACACCGAAGGCCGTCCGCAACTGGCCTTGCGCGCCGGATTTGCGCCGGGCGAGGCCAAGGAAAACTGGGCGATCCTGCGGGCGCTGTCGGCAGAACTTGGGGTGACCCAGCCCTGGGACAGCCTGGCGCAACTGCGCCGCGCGCTGGTGGCCGCCGTGCCGCATCTGGGCCGGATCGACGAGGTGCCCCGGAACGACTGGCAGCCGCTGGCGCTGCGCGAACCGTCCCCGGCCGATTTCCGCACGGCGGTGACGGATTTCTACCTGACCAACCCGATTGCGCGGGCCTCTGTGCTGATGGCCGAACTTTCGGCGGGCGCTCTGGCACGGGCAACGGCCCCGCTGGCGGCGGAGTAGGGCCGTGGCGCTGATTTCGCGGCAAACTGTCGGGGATGGGTGGTGTTTCGTCCGCAGATGCGCTTTACAGCGGCGCGGCGGCAGTCCCCGCGCCCGTGTCCGTTGCATGGCCCCGGGGTGGCGGGCCGCAGCCGCGGCGGAGGGGGCAAAGACGCTGTGATGACGCTTGGGAAAATGGGGCGCCATGAGTGACTTCTTGCAAACCGGGCCGGGCATTGCCCTGCTGATTGCGGGGCAATGCCTGCTGGTCGTAGGCTTTGTGATGATTTCGTTGCTGTTTCTGGTTTACGGCGACCGCAAGATCTGGGCGGCGGTCCAGATGCGGCGCGGGCCGAATGTGGTGGGGGCTTTTGGCCTGCTGCAATCGGTGGCCGATGCCCTGAAATATGTCGTCAAGGAAATCGTGGTGCCCGCCGGGGCCGACCGCCCGGTGTTCTTTCTGGCCCCGATGCTCAGCTTCGTGCTGGCGATCCTGGCATGGGCGGTGATCCCGTTCAACGAAACCTGGGTCCTGTCGGACATCAATGTGGCGATCCTGTTCGTCTTTGCCGTGTCCTCGCTGGAGGTTTACGGCGTGATCATGGGGGGCTGGGCGTCCAACTCCAAATACCCGTTCCTTGGCTCGCTGCGGTCTGCGGCGCAGATGATTTCCTACGAGGTGTCGCTGGGGCTGATCATCATCGGCATCATCATCTCGACCGGATCGATGAACTTCGGGGCCATCGTCGCCGCGCAGGACGGCAACCTTGGCCTTTTGAACTGGTACTGGCTGCCGCATCTGCCGATGGTGGTTTTGTTCTTCATCTCGGCGCTGGCCGAAACCAACCGCCCGCCCTTCGATCTGCCGGAAGCGGAATCGGAACTGGTGGCGGGGTTCATGGTGGAATATTCCTCGACCCCTTATCTTCTGTTCATGGCGGGGGAATACATCGCCATCTTCCTGATGTGCGCGCTGATGAGCCTGCTGTTCTTCGGCGGCTGGCTGTCGCCCATTCCCGGCCTGCCGGACGGCGCGCTGTGGATGGTGCTGAAAATGGCATTCTTCTTTTTCCTGTTCGCCATGGTGAAGGCCATCGTGCCGCGCTACCGCTATGACCAGTTGATGCGGATCGGCTGGAAGGTGTTCCTGCCGATGTCTCTGGGCTGGGTGGTGCTGGTGGCGTTCCTTGCGAAGTTCGAGGTTGCGGGCGGCTTCTGGGCGCGCTGGGCCGTGGGGGGCTGAGGGGATGAACGAAAACGTTGAAAACCTGGTGCTTGAGCAGCTTCGGCTGATCCGACTGGATATCGGCGGTTTGAAAGGCGACCTCGACGCGTTCAAGGAGGAAGTCCGCACCGAATTCTCGGATGTGCGCAGTGATCTTCTTGGCCAACAGACGATGCTTTTCGGCTTGGCAACCGTCATCGGACAGATCGACCAGCGTGTCGAGCGGCTGGAACGGAAGCTGGGAGGCGGCGAATGAGCAGCATCGACTGGACCCGCGCGGGCAAGTATTTTCTGCTGTTCGACTTCATCAAGGGCTTTGGCCTTGGGATGAAGTATTTCTTCGCGCCAAAGGCCACGCTGAACTATCCGCATGAAAAAGGGCCGCTGTCGCCCCGGTTCCGGGGGGAACATGCGCTGCGCCGCTATCCCAATGGCGAGGAACGCTGCATCGCCTGCAAGCTGTGCGAGGCGATCTGCCCCGCCCAGGCCATCACCATCGATGCCGAACCGCGCGAGGACGGCAGCCGCCGCACCACGCGCTATGACATCGACATGACCAAATGCATCTACTGCGGTTTCTGTCAGGAAGCCTGCCCGGTGGATGCCATTGTCGAGGGGCCGAATTTCGAATTCTCGACCGAGACGCGCGAAGAGCTTTTCTACACCAAGGAAAAGCTTCTGGACAACGGCGCGCGCTGGGAAACCGAGATTGCCCGCAATCTTGAACTGGATGCGCCCTACAGATGACCGACGAATTCGCCCGGATGTTCAAGACCATGGTGGAGCAGGGCCAGGACATGGTCCGCACCTTCAACCCCGGCCTCGAGACGTTCCAGGTCAAGGGGCTGGAGGCGATGTTTCCGACCATGTCCAGGGACATGATGGAACTGTGGTTCGGCAAGACCTTCAACCGCGAGGGGCTGGATGCCAAGACCCGGCTTCTGGTGACCATCGCCGCGCTGACGGTGCTGGGCGCGCAGGCGGAACCCCAGTTGCGCCTGACCATCCGCCACGCGCTGGAAGCGGGGGCAACCCAGCGCGAGATTGCCGAGGTCATCTGGCAGATGAGCCTGTTCGGCGGCCTTCCCGCCATGACCAGGGCGCTGGAGACCGCGCAGGGCGTCTTTGCCGAAACCTCGGAGAAAAGCGAATGACCATCGCCGATTATGCCTTTTACGGCTTTGCCGTCGTGCTGGTCACTGCGGGGCTGCTGATGACGGTGGCGCGCAACCCGGTGCATTCGGTGCTGTGGCTGATCCTGGCCTTTCTGAATGCCGCCGGGCTGTTCGTGCTGCTGGGGGCGGAATTCGTGGCGATGCTGCTGGTCATCGTCTATGTCGGCGCGGTGGCGGTGCTGTTTTTGTTTGTTGTCATGATGCTGGACATCGACTTTGCCGAGTTGAAGGGCGAAATGGCCCGCTACATGCCGCTGGCCGGGCTGATCGGGGTGATCCTGCTGATGCAGTTTTCGCTGGCCTTCGGGGCCTGGGTGCAGGCAGACGGGGCACCCGGCCTGCGTCAGGCGGTGACGCCCGACATGGCGCAGGTGGAAAACACCCGCGCCCTGGGCCTGCTGATCTATGACAAATACATCCTGCTGTTCCAGACGGCGGGCCTGATCCTGCTGGTGGCGATGATCGGGGCCATCGTTCTGACCCTGCGCCACCGCAAGGACATCAAGCGCCAGAACGTGCTGGCCCAGATGTACCGCGACCCGGCCAAGGCGATGGAACTGGTGGATGTGAAGCCGGGGCAGGGGTTGTGATGCGACTTTCTACACTCACCGCTTCAATCGTCGCTTTGTATGCGATGACCAGTGCTGTAAGCGCCTGCACTTTCATCTGGGAAGGTGTCACGAAGTCCCAGATGGTAGCTCAAAGCAAACCCGTAGCGGTCGACCGGCAGTGCAGGACCATCAATGCCGGCATCTATGACGAGCTGTCACTGGGTCCGGCAACTGATCTTGGTGATGGGCGTGTTCAGCAAGTTCTGAACGAACCCGACAAGTCTCGTGTTCTTCTCGCGGATTGCAATACACGCGAAGTCACCATCCTGCGGGGAGCCGAGACCGAGTATACGGAAACGTCCTGTGGCAGGTTTTACTCTTACGGCCCTGTGACGGGTGATGACGCACCAATGTCTTTGTCTGTTGGAGCGAACCTGCACGAACTTGTCGACCTTGCCGCCGCGAAGGGCATAGCTGAGATCGACCCGAACGACTATTTCTCCCGGTTTCGCGCGCGTGAAGGGAGGGTGGCCGTTGGCCGGAAAGATCGCTTCGATCTTCTGTGCGGCTGCAAGCGCCTTTACCCCGACAGCCCCGGCGCACAGAAATGAAATCCCGGCCTGCGCCGGGATAACAGACGCTTCCGGCCAGGCCGGACCATGACAGAGGGCGACAGCCTGACAAGGAACCAAAGATGGCGACGGTGGGACTTGAACATTACCTGACAGTGGCGGGTGCGCTGTTTGTCATCGGGATTTTCGGCATCTTCCTGAACCGGAAGAATGTCATCGTGATCCTGATGTCGATCGAGCTGATGCTGCTGGCGGTCAACATCAACTTTGTCGCCTTCTCGTCCTTCCTGGGCGATCTGGTGGGGCAGGTCTTTACCATGTTCGTGCTGACCGTCGCCGCCGCCGAGGCTGCCATCGGCCTTGCCATCCTCGTCTGCTTCTTCCGCAACCGGGGCACCATCGATGTTGAAGACGTCAACGTGATGAAGGGGTAAGTCATGATGCGGACCGTGTTTTGGATGGCAGCTTGTTTCCTGTCGCTGCTAGGGAGCGTGCCGTCGCAGGCGTGTACATTTACTGAGCCCGCGTTCTGGCGCGACAAGCCGATCAACATCCTGTCGGACGGGTCCTTCAATAAGGCGGAGGAGAGTTCCCTCAGCAGCATATCCGGAAAAGCCCCCGTAGATATCGGAAGGGGAAAGATTGGACAAAGGATCACCTTCGCCGGCCCTTGTGACTTCGTTGAGTATCTTCTGGTCGTGGATTGCATTTCCCTTGAGACGATTGTGATTGAAGGGCTTCCGGATCCTGAAGCCATGGTTCATGAATATTATTCATCCCCTGAAATATTCAGACTCTACCCACCGCACGGAAAAATCCGCCTTACCAGATCGGTGACCGTGGCAGAGTTGGCGGCGATCTCGGCTGCCGAAGGCTATGAGTACGACACTGACCTGCAGAAGGTCCTTGCGGTGAAGAAGAAGAAGAACGTCTACAACCCATTCACCGGCTGCAAGGTGCTTTATCCCGAAAGCCCGGGGGCTACGCAATGACCGGGCAGAACCGACACGGGCACAGGGGCTAGGCGCGCATGACCACGATCATCCTTTTCGCGCCGCTGATCGGTGCGCTGATCTGCGGCTTCGGCTGGCGTCTGATCGGCGAGACGGCGGGGCAGGTCATCGCCACGGGCCTTGTGTTTCTGGCGGCAATCCTGAGCTGGATCATCTTTCTGACCTTTGACGGGGAAACGCAGCAGATCGTTCTGATGCGCTGGATCGATTCCGGCAGCCTCGGCGCGGAATGGGCGATCCGGCTGGACCGGCTGACGGCGATCATGCTGGTTGTCGTGAACACCGTTTCGGCGCTCGTGCACCTTTACAGCTTTGGCTACATGGCGCATGACGACAACTGGAAGCATGCCGAGCATTACAAGGCACGCTTTTTTGCGTACCTGTCGTTCTTCACCTTTGCCATGCTGATGCTGGTGACGGCGGACAACCTGGTGCAGATGTTCTTCGGCTGGGAAGGGGTGGGGGTCGCTTCCTATCTGCTGATCGGCTTTTACTATCGCAAGCCCAGCGCCAATGCCGCCGCGATGAAGGCCTTCATCGTCAACCGGGTGGGCGATTTCGGCTTTGCCTTAGGCATTTTCGCGCTGTTCTTTCTGGTGGATTCGGCGCGCTTTGACGATGTGTTTGCCGCCGGTCCGGTGCTGGCGGAAACCAGTGTGCGCTTTCTGTGGGCCGACTGGAACGCGGCCAACCTGATTGGCGTGCTTTTGTTCATCGGGGCGATGGGCAAATCGGCGCAGTTGTTCCTGCACACCTGGTTGCCCGATGCGATGGAAGGCCCGACCCCGGTTTCGGCGCTGATCCATGCCGCCACCATGGTGACGGCGGGCGTCTTTCTGGTCTGCCGCATGTCGCCCGTCTTTGAATATGCGCCCGACGCCAGGACGATGATCGTCGTCATCGGGGCAACCACCGCCTTCTTTGCGGCCACCGTCGGGCTGGTGCAGAACGACATCAAGCGCGTGATCGCCTATTCGACCTGTTCACAGCTGGGCTATATGTTCGTGGCCGCCGGGGTGGGCGTTTATTCCGTGGCGATGTTCCACCTCTTCACCCATGCCTTCTTCAAGGCGATGCTGTTTCTTGGGGCCGGTTCGGTCATTCATGCCATGCACCACGAGCAGGACATGCGGAACTACGGCGGCCTGCGCAAGAAGGTTCCGCTGACCTTCTGGGCGATGATGATCGGCACGCTGGCGATCACCGGGGTCGGCATTCCGCTGACGCATATCGGGTTCGCGGGCTTTCTGTCGAAGGATGCCGTGATCGAAAGCGCCTATGTGGGCAGTCAGTATGCCTTCTGGTTGCTGGTGATCGCGGCCTTCATGACATCCTTCTATTCCTGGCGGCTGATGTTCATGACCTTTTTCGGTGCCCCGCGCGGGGATCACCATGCGCATGACCACGCCCATGAAAGCCCGAAGATGATGCTGATCCCGCTGGCTGTGCTGGCGCTGGGCGCGGTTTTCTCGGGCATGCTGTGGTACAAGGTGTTCTTCGGAGACGAGGCGAAGGTGCGAAGCTGGTTCGGCATGCCTGCGGGCATTGAGCATGCCGGGGGCGGGCATGGACCCGCGGGCGAAGCTGCGCCCGGCGACCACGCGGCGACCACGGCGGGCGGGGGCGAAGCGGTGGCAGATGACCACGCGGCCACGACAGCGGGCGGGGATGAGGCTGCGGCCGGAGACCACGCGGCCACGACGGCGGCCACGGCGGTTTCCGCCGCCGGGCAGGCCGGCCCTGCGCCGGTTCAGGGGGCGCTTTTCCTCGGCCCGGACAACCACATGATCCACAAGGCGCATGGCGTGCCCGACTGGGTCAGGCTCAGCCCCTTTGCCGCGATGATCCTCGGCCTGGCGCTGGCGTTCCAGTTCTACATCCGCCGCCCCGATCTGCCGGGCAGGCTGGCTGCAAACCAGCGCCCGCTGTACCTTTTCCTTTTGAACAAATGGTACTTCGACGAGGTCTTTGATTTCCTTTTCGTGCGGTCGGCGAAATGGCTGGGCGGGTTTCTGTGGAAGCGGGGCGATGGCGCGGTGATCGACGGGTCGATCAATGGCGTGGCCCTGGGCATCGTGCCCTTCTTCACCCGTCTCGCCGGGCGGGCGCAGACCGGCTACGTCTTTACCTATGCCTTTGCCATGGTTCTTGGAATTGCGGTCCTTGTCACCTGGATGACCCTGTCGGGCGGCGCAGAGTAGGGGACGAAAGGCACCATGGAAAACCTTCTGTCGATCATCACCTTCCTTCCGCTTGTTGCGGCAGCGATCCTTGCGCTGTTTCTGCGCGGCGATGACGGGGCCGCGCGGCGCAACGCCAAGTGGCTGGCGCTGCTGGCCACATCGGCCACCTTCCTGATCTCGCTGTTCCTGCTGACCGGGTTCGATCCTGCCGACACCGGCTTTCAGTTTGTCGAAGAGTATGACTGGATCCTGGGCCTGCAATACAAGATGGGCGTGGACGGCATTTCGGTGCTGTTCGTCTTGCTGACCACTTTCCTGATGCCCGTCACCATCGCCGCCTGCTGGGATGTCGAGGTGCGCGTCAAGGAATACATGATCGCCTTTCTGGTGCTGGAAACGCTGATGCTGGGCGTGTTCTGCGCGCTGGATCTGGTGCTGTTCTACCTGTTCTTCGAGGCGGGCCTGATCCCGATGTTCCTGATCATCGGCATCTGGGGCGGCAAGGAACGCATCTATGCCGCGTTCAAGTTCTTTCTGTACACCTTCCTGGGATCGGTGCTGATGCTGGTGGCGATGATCGCCATGTATCTTGATGCCGGCACCACCGACATCACCCAGCTTCTGCGGCACAATTTTGCTTCCGAGACGCTGAACATCGCCGGGTTCCAGGTGCTGGGCGGGCTGCAGACGCTGCTGTTTGTCGCCTTCTTCGCCAGCTTTGCGGTGAAGATGCCGATGTGGCCGGTGCATACCTGGTTGCCCGATGCCCATGTCCAGGCACCGACCGCCGGATCGGTGGTGCTGGCCGCGATCCTGCTGAAGATGGGGGGCTACGGCTTTCTGCGCTTCAGCCTGCCGATGTTCCCGGTCGCCTCTGACATGCTGGCACCGCTGGTGTTCTGGCTGAGTGCGATTGCCATCGTCTACACCAGCCTGGTGGCACTGGCGCAGAACGACATGAAAAAGCTGATCGCCTATTCGTCGGTGGCGCATATGGGCTATGTGACCATGGGCATCTTTGCGGCGAACCGGCAGGGGGTGGAGGGGGCCATTTTCCAGATGCTGTCGCATGGCTTCATCTCGGGGGCGCTGTTTCTGTGCGTCGGCGTCATCTATGACCGGCTGCACACGCGCGAGATCGATGCCTATGGCGGTCTGGTCAACCGGATGCCCGCCTATGCGCTGGTGTTCATGTTCTTCACCATGGCCAATGTCGGCCTGCCCGGCACGTCGGGCTTCATCGGCGAATTCCTGACGCTGGCAGGCATCTTTCAGGTCAACACCTGGGTTGCCGCCGTTGCGACCTCGGGCGTGATCCTGTCGGCGGCCTATGCGCTGTGGCTGTACCGCCGCGTCGTCTTCGGCGAGCTGATCAAGGAAAGCCTGCGCTCGATCACAGACATGTCCGCCCGCGAGAAGGCCATTTTCGCGCCGCTGATTGCGATGACCCTTCTGCTTGGCATCTATCCAAGCCTGGTCACCGATATCACCGGACCGTCGGTGGAAAACCTTGTCACCGGGTATCAGGCTGCGCTGCCCGCCGTGACGGCCGCGCAGATTGCCTTGCAGTAAGGGACGCGCCATGATTTCCGATTTCCAGATCGTCCTGCCCGAGGTGATCCTGGCCGTCTGTGCGATGGCGGCCCTGATGTTTGGCGTCACCACCGGCAAGGACAAGACCGCATCCCTTCTGCTGTGGATCACCTGCGGCCTGTTCGTTCTGATGGCGGCATGGATCGGGGCAGGGGGCGATGGCGTGCGATCGGCCTTTGGCGGCATGTTCATTGACGACCCCTTTGCGCGCTTTGCCAAGGTCACGATCCTGCTGTCGGCGGCGGCCGTTCTGGCGATGGGCCGCGATTACATGCAGCGCCGCGATCTTCTGCGCTTTGAATATCCCGTGCTGGTGGCGCTGGCGGTCGTGGGCATGATGCTGATGGTCTCGGCCGGCGATCTCATGACGCTGTACATGGGGCTGGAACTGCAATCGCTGGCGCTTTACGTCATCGCCGCGCTGCGCCGCGACAGCGTGAAATCCACCGAGGCGGGCCTGAAATACTTCATGCTGGGGGCGCTGTCTTCGGGGATGCTGCTGTACGGGGCGTCTTTGGTCTACGGCTTTGCCGGAACCACGCTGTTTTCCGGCATCCTGTCGACGCTGTCGGGCGAGGTTCCCCTTGGGCTGCTGTTCGGGCTTGTCTTCGTGCTGTCGGGGCTGGCGTTCAAGATCTCTGCCGCGCCCTTCCACATGTGGACCCCGGATGTCTACGAAGGGGCCCCCACGCCCGTCACCGCCTTTCTGGCGACCGCGCCGAAGGTGGCGGCGATGGCCCTGTTCGGGCGCGTTGTGCATGACGCCTTCGGCGCGATCCCCGGTGACTGGGGGCAGGTCGTGGCGGCCCTTGCGGTTGTCTCGATGTTTCTGGGCGCTGTGGCCGCGATCGGCCAGCGCGACATCAAGCGTCTGATGGCCTATTCCTCGATCTCGCACATGGGCTTTGCGCTGCTGGGCCTGGCTGCGGGCACGGCCGGGGGCGTGCAGGCGATGCTGATCTACATGGCAATCTATGTCACCATGAACATCGGCACCTTCGCCTTCATCCTGTCGATGGAAAAGGACGGCCGTCCAGTCACCTCGATCGACAGCCTGAACATGTATTCCCGGCGCGAGCCCTTGCGGGCGCTGGCGATGCTGGTGCTGATGTTCAGCCTGGCCGGTGTGCCGCCGACCGTCGGGTTCTTCGGAAAACTCTACGTTCTGAAAGCTGCCGTCGATGGCGGCATGGCCTGGCTTGCCGTTCTGGGTGTGGTCGCATCGGTGATCGGTGCGTTCTACTATCTGCGGATCGTGTTCTACATGTATTTCGGCAAGGACGGCGACCGGCTCGACGGGCCGATGCCGGCCGTGCAATGGGTTCTGCTGGTCGGGTCCGCTGCCGTGATGCTGATCGGGATCGTCAATCTTTTCGGCATCGAGGCGACCGCAGCGGTTGCGGCCCAGACGCTTGTCCGCTGACCGCTGGCCCGATGGCGTCCGGCGCATGGTGCTTGACCGTGTCGACAGCACCAATGCCGAAGCCGCCCGGCGGGCGGCCGGGGGGACGTCGCCCCTTTGGATCATGGCCCAAGAGCAGACCGGGGGCCGGGGCCGCCGGGGCAGGCCCTGGTCCAGCCCGCGCGGCAATTTTCATGCGACCCTGCTCCTGCATCCCGCCGGGACGCCCGATCTGGTGGCGTTGCGGTCCTTTGTGGCGGCGCTGGCGCTGCGCGATGCCTGCGTGGCGCTGACCGGCCTGCCGCAGGCCTTTACCCTGAAATGGCCGAATGACCTTCTGCTGAACGGTGGAAAGCTGGCGGGCATCCTGCTGGAAGGGGCCGGACAGGGCAGCGGCCTGTCGCATCTGGCCATCGGCTTTGGTGTGAACCTGATCGCGGCCCCGGACCCCGAACTGGTGGAACCCGGCGCGCTGCGCCCCGCAAGCCTGCTGGCAGAGACCGGCATCCGGGTTGTGCCGGACCGCTTTCTGGCGGCTTTGGCCCCGGCCTATGCGCGGCGGGAAAGCACCTTCTGCGCGCAGGGATTTGCCCCGCTGCGTCAGGACTGGCTGGCCCATGCCGCCCGCCTTGGCCAGCCCGTTGTGGCCCGCACGGGCGCATCGGTGCGGGAAGGGATTTTCGAGACGATTGATGCCACCGGCGCGCTGGTTCTGCGCACGCCGGCCGCCCGGCTTGCCATTCCGGCGGCCGACGTCTTTTTCTGAACCGGGATTTGAACCGAAGGGGCGCTGTTCCATGCTTCTTGCCATCGATTGCGGCAATACCAACACGGTGTTTTCGATCTGGGACGGAACCCGGTTTCTGGCGACCTGGCGGATTGCAACCGATCACAAGCGTACGGCAGATGAATACTTCGTCTGGCTGTCGTCGCTGATGATGCTGACGAAAACCGAAGCCACCGTGACGCAGGCTGTCATTTCATCCACCGTGCCGCGGGTGGTTTTCAACCTGCGCGTCCTGTGCAACCGCTATTTCGATTGCCGCCCGCTTGTGGTGGGCAGGCCCGAGTGCCGCCTGCCGGTGCCGCCGCGCGTTGACCGGGGCACCACGGTGGGCCCGGACCGGCTGGTGAACAGCGTGGCAGGGTTCGACCGGCACGGCGGAAACCTGATCATCGTGGATTTCGGAACCGCCACGACCTTTGACGTTGTGGATACGGATGGCGCCTATATCGGGGGGGTGATCGCCCCGGGCGTCAACCTGTCACTGGAGGCATTGGCCATGGCCGCCGCCGCATTGCCGCATATCGATGTTGCCCGCCCGGCCAGGGCGATCGGCACGAATACGGTGGCCTGCATGCAATCGGGCGTGTATTGGGGCTACATCGGCCTGGTTGAGGGCATCGTGCGACAGATCAGGCTGGAGCGGGACAGCCCGATGAAGGTCATCGCGACGGGGGGCCTGGCCAGCCTGTTCGCCCAGGGTTTTGATCTATTTGATGCGGTCGAGGACGATCTGACCATGCTTGGTCTTGTCCTGATCAGCCGCCACAACAAGGAACTGGAAACGCAATGACTGTGAACCGCCTGATCTATCTTCCCCTTGGCGGCGCGGGGGAGATCGGGATGAACTGCTATGTCTACGGCTATGGGCCGGAAGACGGGGAACGGCTGATCGTCGTCGATCTGGGCGTGACCTTTCCGGACATGGATTCAACCCCGGGCGTTGATCTGATCATGGCAGATATCACCTGGCTGGAAGAGCGCCGCGACCGGATCGATGCAATCTTCATCACCCATGCCCACGAAGATCATATCGGCGCACTTGGCCTTTTGTGGCCGCGCCTGAAGGTGCCGGTCTATGCGCGCCGCTTCACCGCCCTGCTTGGCAAGCTGAAGCTTGAGGAAAACGGCTATCCGGGCAACACGATCACCGTGGTGCGCCCGCGTCCCGAAACGGTCGAGGCGGGCCCGTTCCGCGTTCAGTTCGTGCCTGTCGCCCATTCGATACCCGAAAGTGCCGCGCTGGTCATCGACACGCCCGCCGGGCGGATTGTGCATTCGGGCGATTTCAAGCTGGATGAAACGCCGCTGGTGGGCGAAGGCTGGAACCCTGATCTTTTCCGTGAAATCGCCGCCGAACGCCCGGTGAAGGCGCTGATGTGCGACAGCACCAATGTTTTTTCACTGCATCCCGGCCGGTCGGAAAGCACGCTGCGCGAGCCGATCCGCGAGCTGATCGCAGGTGCAACGGGCATGGTCGTGGCCACCACCTTTGCCTCGAACGTGGCGCGGCTGCGCACCCTGGCCGAAGCGGCGCAGGCCGCGGGCCGGTCGATCTGCCTGCTGGGCCGGGCCATGAAGAAGATGGTCGCGGCCGCGCAGGAGGCCGGTGTGCTGACCGACTTTCCCAACACCCTGTCCGTCGAGGATGCGCTGGAGGTGCCGCGCAACAGCCTGATGCTGATCGTGACCGGCAGCCAGGGCGAACGGCGCGCAGCCTCGGCCCAGCTTTCCCGCGGCAAGTACCTGGGGGTTCAGATGAAGGAAGGGGACATGTTCCTGTTTTCGTCCAAGACCATTCCCGGCAACGAGCGCGATGTGCTGCGCATCATGAACGCGCTGTCCGAAATGGGCGTGGATGTGATTGACGACACAAACGGCCTTTACCATGTGTCGGGCCACGCCAACCGGCCCGATCTTGAAATTGTGCACGGAATTCTGAAGCCGGCCTTCCTGATTCCGATGCATGGCGAACACCGGCATCTGCGCGCCCACGCCAGGCTGGCAGAGGCGCGCGGCATCAAGGCGGAAATCGCGACCAACGGCATGATGATCGACCTTGGCGGCAATGCGCCCGAAGTGGCCGAATACATCGAAACGGGGCGGCTTTACCTGGACGGATCGGTCATGGTCCCGGCGCTGGGCGGTGTGGTGCGCGACCGGATCCGCATGGCGCTGAACGGCCATGTCATGGTCACGCTGCTGCTGGATGAAAACGACGAGCCGCTGGGCGAGGCCTGGGCCGAGCTGATGGGCCTGCCCGAGGCCGGCAAGACCGGGGCCGCGCTGGCGCAAACCATCGAGACCGAGCTGAACGATTTCCTGTTGCGCATCGAAGACAGGGTGCGGCGCGATGACGACAAGCTGGACGAGGCGATTCGCCGGATCGTGCGCCAGGTCAGCATGGAAGAGATCGGCAAGAAGCCGGAAGTGACCGTGGTCGTCAGCCGGCTTCAGGCCGAATAGGGCGGTGGTGACGGCGGAACCTCGGTTTGCGGTCTGTTGCTGACCGGCCAAGGGATGGTGCCCGATGCGTGTGGCCCGGCGACCGTCCGCCCTGTAGAGCGTACAGCTTTGGGTAGTTTCTCAGTTCTTATTGCCGGGGCCTGCGGATGGGACCGGGGCGGGCGCGCCGGGTTGGCCGGATCACGGGGGGGTGGGCAGCGCTTGCCGTGACCTTTGCCGCTGTCCCGCTGCGGCCCGTTGCACCGCGCAAGGCCGCCACGCGTCCAAAGGCCGGAATGCCGGAACAGGACGGCAACCGGCATCAATCCGGTTCTGCGGCCTTCTGCGGCGGGCAGGCAGGCGGGGCAAAATTGCACTGGCACCGGTCCATCGGGCAGATCATAGTCGCCGCAGGGGGAGATGACCGATGCCGCGCGCCGACCATGACAGCATTCCCGAAACCGCCCTTGCCTGGCACCGGGCCGGGCGCGGCGCTGCCCTGGCCACGGTGGTGGAAACCTGGGGTTCCGCCCCGCGCCCGGTGGGCAGCCAGCTTGTGATTGCCGGTGACGGGGACATGATGGGGTCGGTCTCGGGCGGCTGTGTTGAAGGCGCGGTCGTGGCCGAGGCGATCGATGCCCTGGCGGACGGCCGCCCGCGTCTGCTGACCTATGGCGTCAGCGACGAGGCCGCCTTTGCCGTCGGACTGGCCTGCGGCGGGACCATCCGCGTCATGGTGGTGCCGGTGGGGGCGCAGCTGAGCGAAGCGATGCTGGCCGGTCTTGTGGCGGCCCGCGCCGCCCGCCTGCCTGCCGCCCTTGTGACCGATACCGCGACCTGGGCGCACCGGCTGACCGACGGCGCAGGCGAGGCCGCCGTGCAGGCCCGGTTCCGCTCTGACCGGTCCGGGATGGAAGACGGCGGCCTCTTCATCGGTGTTCACAACCCGCCCTTGCGGATGATCGTTGTCGGGGCCGTCCACATTGCCCAGCCGCTGCTGCAGATGGCGCGTGCCTGCGGTTATGATCCGGTGGTGATCGATCCGCGCGATGCCTTCGGTTCTGCCGCGCGCTTTCCGGGCGAAACCATCATCGCCGACTGGCCGGATGAGGCGATGGCGGCCCTTGCCCCCGATGCGCGCACCGCCGTCGTGACGCTGACGCATGACCCCAAGCTGGACGATCCGGCAATCCGCGTGGCGCTGAACGCGCCGGTCTTCTACCTCGGCTGCCTCGGTTCTGCCCGCACCCATGCGAAAAGGGTTGAACGGCTGCGCGCCCAAGGGTTCGGCGAAGACCGGATCGCCCGCATTCACGCCCCGGTCGGGCTGAACATCGGCGCAAAAAGCCCCGCCGAGATTGCCCTGTCGATCCTGGCCCAGATCACCCAGGTTCTGAGGCAGGGATGATGGAGTTCGGCCCGGTCGCCACAGATCAGGCGCAAGGGGCGATTCTGGCGCATTCGGTCATGCTGAACGGCCAGCGCCTGCGCAAGGGGCTGGTGCTTGGCCCGGACGATATCGCAAGCCTGCGCGCCGCCGGGATCGCCCAGGTGGTCGCCGCCCGGCCCGGCCCGGACGATGTGCCCGAGGATGCCGCAGCGGCGCGGCTGGCGGCGGCGCTTGTGCCTGATCCGGCGGCGGCGGGGCTGGTGCTGACCGATCCCTTTACGGGACGGGTCAATCTGAATGCGGTTGCCCCCGGTATTGTCCTGCTTGACCCGGCGGCCATCCATGCGCTTAACCGGATCGATCCGGCGATCACCCTTGCCACGCTGGCCCCCTTTGCCCGCGTGTCGGCCGGAACGCTGGTGGGCACGGTCAAGATCATCACCTATGCCGTGCCGCAGGCTGCCCTCGCGCAGGCCGAGGCGCTGGCGCAGCGGGCGATCCGGATGCAGCCGGTTGTCCGGCGCAGTGCCGGCCTGTTGATGACGGATGTGCCGGGCCAGCAGGACAGGCTGATCGCCAAGGGGCGCCGGGCGGTAGAGGCGCGGCTGCGTGCGCTGGGCATGACCCTGGCCGGTGTTGCCACTGTCCCGCACGAGATCGATATCATGGCCAGGGCACTGGCGGACCTGCCGGGCGAGATGCTGCTGATCCTGACCGGGTCGGCCACCTCCGATCCTGGTGATACCGCCCCGCAGGCGGTGCGGGCGGCGGGCGGGACGGTCCTGCGTTTTGGCATGCCGGTTGATCCGGGCAACCTGCTGTTTCACGGCCACCTTGGCAGCCGCCCGGTGATCGGCCTGCCCGGATGTGCCCGCTCTCTGGCGCTCAACGGGGCGGATTGGGTGCTGGAACGGCTTGCCTGCGGGCTGACCCTGACGGATGATGACATTGCGGCGATGGGCGTGGGCGGCCTGCTGAAGGAAATTGCGGTGCGCCCCCAGCCGCGCGAAGCGCAACAGGGGCGTACGGCGCATGGTTGATCTTGTTCTCTACGGACATCCGGACTCCGGTCACGCCTGCAAGGTTGCGCTGGCCCTGTCGCTTGCCGGTCTGCCATACCGGGCGGTGTGGATCGACATCTGGGCTGATCCGGCATCCAGACCCGCAGATTTTCGCCGCCTTAGCCCCTTTGCCGAGGTGCCGGTGCTCACAATTGACGGGGACCCCCATGTGCAGTCCGGTGCGATCCTGCTGGAAATTGCCTGCCGGTTTCGCTGCCTGGGCGGGGAATCGCCTGCCGGGATCCGGCGGGGGCGCGAGATTCTGATGTGGGAAGCCAACCGCATCGGCATGTGCCTGCCGCAGTTGAAAGAGGCGCGCCGAACCCGGGGAAAGGGCTTTCCGCCTGGCGCGGTGGACTGGCTGCGGATGCGTTTTGAGGCTGATTGCCGCCGCTTCGGGCTGCTGCTGGGCGATGCGGCCTTCCTGCATGGCGAAACACCCGGAATCGGGGATTGCGCCGTCTGGGGCTATGCGCAGTGGCTTGCCGAGGCCGGGGTTGAACCAACACCGCCGTTGCAATCATGGCTGGACAGGATGCGCAATCTTCCTGCGATGAAAAGCGGCACCGGCCTCTTTCCGGTCCACCCCGATGCGGGGCAGGCCTGAAGCCCGGTCCAGGCTGCAAGGAACCACTGGGCGCGGTTGTGCGCCCGGCCCGTTTCCTGATTGAATTTTCTGTTCACAAATATCCCACGGGGGTCGCCGGTTGGTACGCCATTGGTCCCAGGACCAACCGGCGACGGGGTGTGAAACCCCCGGTCTGACCGCCGTCATTTGGGGCCGATCATCATGACCATCTGGCGCCCCTCAAGGCGCGGCATGCTTTCGACCTTGCCGGCGTCGCCGACATCACCGGCGACCCGGTTCAGCAATTCAAGGCCAAGGTCCTGGTGGGCCATCTCGCGCCCGCGAAAGCGCAAGGTGACCTTCACCTTGTCGCCCTCATCAAGGAACTTCAGCACCGAACGCATCTTGACATCATAGTCATGGGTATCGGTTCCGGGGCGGAACTTGATTTCCTTGATCTCGATGATCTTCTGCTTCTTGCGGGCTTCGGCCTCGCGCTTTTGCTGTTCGTATTTGAACTTGCCGAAGTCCATGATCTTGCAGACCGGCGGTTCGGCATTCGGAGAGATTTCCACCAGATCCAGCCCGGCATCAACGGCCATGGCCATGGCGCGGGCGGGCGTCACGATGCCGATGTTTTCGCCATCGGCACCTATCAGACGGATTTCGGCAGATCGGATGCGGTCATTCACACGGGGGCCCGTTTCGCGTTGCGGCGGGGCGTTGTGGGGTCTGCGAGCTATGGTGTCGTTCCTTTGATCATTTCCGTTCAGCGGGTGGCAGAATAGCCCCCGCTGGCGCGGCTTTCAACCGGCTTTTCGGGCCTTTGCGGCACCGCGTTGCGGTCTTTCAAAGTTCCGCCACAACTGCCATATGCGCCGCAGGGAACAATCCCTGGGAAATGGGGGAAACCACATGAAGAAAGTCTGGCTTGTCGTCATTGCCGCCATCGTCGTGATCGGCGCCTATTATCAGTTCAGCTATGTTCCGGCCCAGCGCGCCGCGCAGGAAGCCGCAGCAGCCGCCGAAGCCGCCGCTGCCGAAGCCAGGGCCGCCGAGGAAAAGGCGGCCGCCGAAGCCGCCGCCGCCGCCAAGGCCGCCGAGGAAAAAGCGGCCGCCGAAGCCGCCGCCGCCGCCAAGGCCGCAGAAGAGGCCGCTGCCGCCGCAGCCAAAGCCGCCGAAGACGCAGCCGCCACCGCAACCGGGGCCGCCACCAAGGCCGCAGATGCCGTCACCGATGCGGCAACAGGTGCCGCTGATGCCGTGGGCGATGCCGCGACCTGGGTCTGGGATGCAACCAAGCTCAGCGCAGAAGAGATCACCGCACGCATTGCTGCGGCCCCCGTCAGCCAGTCGGTCAAGGACACGCTGACGGCGACCTACAATTCGGTGAAGGACAGCCCCGCTGCCGTTCAGGGCGTGCTGGACCAGCTCAAGCAGGCCATGGGTCTTTGATCCGTCCCTGCCCCGGCAGCGCCGGCCGCAGCCGGGGCCAGGCATCCGCAACGCGCCTGCCGTTAGGGTGTGTCCGGCCCTTGTCGGGCGGGGCCTGTGCTGCCAGTCCGGGGGCCTGCCCGGCCCGCCGCACGGCTGCCGCCCGCAGCGTCAGATTCCGTCGCCGACAAAGGCCTTTTCGACGACATAGTCCAGCGGTTCGGAATTGGCGCCTTCGCGCAGACCGAACCCTTCCAGCACCGCCTTGACATCAAGGTTGAAGGCCAGGGATCCGCAGACCATCGCGCGGTCCTGCGCCGGGTCCATCGGCGGCAGACCCAGATCGGCAAAGACCTTGCCAGAGGTCAGGTTTTCGGTGATCCGGCCCATCTGCGCAGAGGGTTCGCGCGTGGTGGTGGGATAGTACAGAAGCCTGCCCCCCACCATGTCGCCGATCAGCGGATCGTCCTTCAGCCCTTCGACCAGCGTGCGGCCATAGGCCAGTTCTGCCGTTTCGCGGCAGGTGTGCATCATGATGACCTGATCGTAGCGCTCATAGGTTTCCGGGTCGCGCATCAGGCTGGCAAAGGGTGCAATGCCGGTGCCGGTGGCCAGAAACCACAGCCGCTTGCCCGGCAGCAGCGCATCCAGCACCAGCGTGCCCACCGCCTTGGGGCGCAGGATGATCTCGTCGCCCGGCCGGATATGCTGCAACTTCGATGTCAGGGGGCCGTCGGGCACCTTGATGGAATAGAACTCCAGCTCCTCATCCCAGGCGGGCGAGGCGATGGAATAGGCGCGCAGCACGGGTTTGCCGGTGTCACCCATCAGCCCGATCATCACGAATTCCCCGGACCGGAAGCGCAGGCTCTTGGGCCGCGTCACGCGAAAGGAAAAAAGGCGGTCGGTCCAGTGGCGTACCGCCGTTACGGTCTGGGCATCGGGCAGGCGGGCCGTCAGGGCGGCGGTCTGGGTCATGGCGGCGACTTCGGTCATGTCAATCGGCCTTCGCAATACGCCAGACGCGCCAGCAGGGGAACCCCGTTTTCAGGCCTGCAGCCGCGTCTGATAGTCATGGGCACGCCAGTCGGCGCGGAAACGCCACTGATCTTCGGGCTGGCGCGCGGCCAGGTCTGCGGAAATCTCGACCTCGTCAAACCCGCAGCGGCGGGCCATGGCATATTGGTCGGCAATGACATGGCCCTGTGCGCGCAGACGCCCGGCAAAGCCCATCTCGCGCAGGCGGCGCGCCAGGGTAAATCCGCGCCCGTCCGAGAAGACCGGAAAGGCGATGCGGATCATCGCAATCTCTGCCAGGCGGTTGGACAGCCGCGCCGGATCATCGGTATTGGCCAGATCGATACCCCTGCCATCGCCGGCCGCGCTGTCGGCCAGCGGCACGAATCCGCCCTGCCAGTCATCGGCGGCAAAACCGGTGTCGGTGACGATGACGGACGCGGTCATGTGGCGGTTCCTTGCGCAAGGGGGCCGCGCACCGCGCGCCCGCCGATGAAATGTATGCCGCATTCGGTCTTGGCGCTGCCGCGCCAGCGACCTGCACGCGGGTCTTCGCCGGGGGCGACCGGGCTGGTACAGGGCGCGCAGCCGATGGAAGGATAGCCCCTGGCTACCAGCGGGTGCCGCGGCAGGCGGTTGTTGATCATGTAGTCCTGCAGATCCTCGCGGCCCCAATGCGCCAGCGGATTGACCTTGATCCGCAGATCACCCCCGGCCTCAAAGAACTCCACCGTCGCCCGTGTGCTGCCCTGGAACCGCTTGCGCCCGGTGATCCAGGCATCATAGCCCTGCAGCGCCCGCTCCAGCGGTTCGGTCTTGCGCAGGGCGCAGCAGGCATCCGTGTTGAACTGGTGCAGGGTGTTGTCCGGGTCTTCAAAGGCCAGCCGCGCCGGGTCGGCCCTGACCGTGACGATATTGGTCAGCCCCAGCCGGTCCGCCACATCGGCCTGATAGGCCAGGGTTTCGGCAAACAGCATCTGGGTGTCGATGAACAGCACCGGCGTGGTGCGCTCGATCACCGCGATCATGTGCAACAGCACCACCGATTCCGCCCCGAAGGACGACACCAGCGCGGTGCGCCCCACGTCGGGGTCCCCCAGGGCATGTTCCAGCACCGACACCGCCGCATGATACCTGTAGCGGTCGTTCAGCTGGGCAACCCTGTCGGACAGGCCCGGGAAGACCGGATCAAGCGGCATCCTGCGCCCCTTCATCGGGGTAAAGGGCCGCCTTGAAGGGGCCCATGCCGGTGCGGCGGAAGGTTTCCAGGAAGGTCTCATGCGGCGACTGGCGTATCGCCAGATAGGCGGTGATGATCCGTTCGATCGCGGGCAGGATCTGATCATAGGCAAAGCCCGGCCCTGCCCGTTCGCCGATCACGGCGGTTTCGGTGCCGTCGCCGCCCAGGGTGATCTGGTAGCTTTCCACCCCGGCCCGGTCCAGCCCGAGAATGCCGATATGCCCGACGTGATGATGCCCGCAGGCATTGATGCAGCCGCTGATCTTGATCTTCAGCGGGCCGATGTCATGCTCGAGCTTCAGCGCGTCGAAATGCCGGGCGATGTCCTGGGCCACCGGAATGGACCGCGCTGTTGCCAGGGCGCAGTAATCCATGCCGGGGCAGGCGATGATGTCCGAGATCAGCCCGACATTGGCCGTACCCAGCCCGGCCTGCACCAGCGCCGCATGCAGCGCGGGCAGGTCGGATTTGTGGACATGCGGCAGGATCACGTTCTGCTCGTGGCTGATGCGCAGCTCGGAATGACCATAGCGTTCGGCCAGATCGGCCAGAAGGCGCATCTGGTCGCCCGTGGCATCGCCGGGGGTTTCGCCATGGGCTTTCAGGCTGACCGTGACGATCGCGTATTGCGGGTTGCGGTGCAGCGCCAGGTTGGTGTCGGCCCAGGCGCGGAACACCGGATCGGCGGCGCGGAAGGCATCATAGGCATCGCTGGGCGCATCGCGGAATGCGGGCGGCGCAAAGGCGGCTTCGATTTCGGCCAGAAGCGCCTGATCATGACCGCCGAACCGGGGGCGGATCTGCGCGAAGCGCTCTTCGATCAGCCGGGTGATTTCCTCGACCCCCGTCTCGTGGACGGTGATCTTGATGCGCGCCTTGTACTTGTTGTCGCGCCGTCCCAGCATGTTGTAAACGCTCAGGATCGCCTCGACATAAGGCAGAAGGTCCGCCTTCGGCAGGAAATCGCGCACCTTGTGGCCGATCATCGGGGTGCGGCCCAGCCCGCCGCCCACGATCACCTCGAACCCCGGCATCCCGGCGGCATCGCGCACCATGCGCAGGCCGATGTCATGGGCGCGCGTCACCGCACGGTCATTCGGGCTTCCGGTGATGGCGATCTTGAACTTGCGCGGCAGAAACTGGAATTCCGGATGGTCGGTGGACCATTGCCGCAGCAGTTCGGCCACCGGGCGCGGGTCTTCGATTTCATCTGCTGCGGCCCCGGCGAAATGATCTGCCGTCACGTTGCGCACGCAGTTGCCGCTGGTCTGGATGGCGTGCATCCCCACATCGGCCAGGGCCGACAGGATGGCGGGCACATCTTCCAGCTTTGGCCAGTTGAACTGGATGTTCTGGCGCGTGGTGAAATGCCCGTATCCCTTGTCCCAGCGGTCGGCGATCATGCCCAACTGGCGCATCTGGCGCGGGTTCAGCGTGCCGTAGGGAATGGCCACGCGCAGCATATAGGCGTGCAGTTGCAGATAAAGGCCGTTCATCAGCCGCAGAGGCCGGAATTCCTCTTCGGTGAGTGATCCGTCAAGCCGCCGCGCGACCTGTCCTGCGAACTGCGCCACCCGGGCCCGCACGAAGGCATCATCGAAGTCTGTGTAATCGTACATGGCGGCCGGCTTTCGGACTGAGGGGATTTGCCAAGGGGGGGATCGTCAGGTCAGGTCAGGCCGGGTCGGCCTGCTTGCCGTGCCGGTAGTTCGACGGCCCGCGCGCGCGGAAGGCCTCGCGGAAATGCACCGGCTCGGGCCCGTGTGGCCCGGCCTTGGCATCGGCCAGATAGGCCCCGACCACGGTCAGCTTCTGTGCGGCGGCAAAATGCAGGCGCAATTGTGCCCCGGCCTCGTCGGCGATCAGCTCTGCCTCGTGGTGCAGGCGCGACCAGCGGTCATCGGGCGTCAGATAGACGACATCGCCCAGGCGCAGGTCGTTTGCCGTGACGACCTTTGGTGTGAACCGGCCCTTCATGACCGGGCTTCCTTCAACCGGGACAGGGTTGCAGCGGCACGCCGCGGTGCCAGACCGTAAAGCAGAACGGCAGGCCCCGCAATGTCGCCCAGCGCTTTGGGCAAATCGGCCAGTGATGTGGCCACGGTGCGCTCGTCGGCGCGCGAGGCATTTTCCACGATGGTGATGGGCGTATCCGCTGCCGCCCCGTGCATCATCAGGCGGCCCTGCAGGAAACGGGCAGATTTCTTGCCCATGTAGATCGCCGCAACCTCTCCCCGGCGGGCCATGCCGCGCCAGTCCTGTTCGGCGAAGCCGGCCATGTCGTGCCCGGTCACGATCCGGACGGACGCATTGCGTCCCCGGCGCGTCAGGCTTTGTCCGATCACGGCGGCCGCCGCGACGGCAGCCGTCAGGCCGGGCACGATCGACCAGCCAAGGCCGGCGCGGTCCAGCGCCTCGATCTCTTCATCCAGCCGGCCGAAAATGCCGCAATCGCCGCCCTTCAGGCGCACCACGCGCCGCCCCCGCCGCGCTTCTGCCACGATCAGCGCATTGATGTCTTTCTGTGCGGTTGCGGGCCCGAACCCGGTCTTGCCCACATCCACAAGCACCGCCGCCGGGTTGGCCAGCGCCAGAACGCCCGCCCCGACCAGCCTGTCGTGAATCACGACATCCGCCTGCTGAAGCGCCCGCAGCGCCTTCAGCGTCAGATGATCCGGGTCGCCCGGACCGGCCCCGACAAAGGTCACCTGTCCGGGTGCGGCGGCGCAATGGGAAGAAGCGGCAAGATCGAACATCGCGGCGGGTCCGGCTGCAGGGGGAAAATACCGGTAGAGAATAGGACATTTTCCCTGATCTGCGCCAGTGGCCCTTGCAGATAAGGATGTTTGTTCCCATTCTGCGCATGTTTGGAACGGAGTTCCGCAAACAGGGGAAATCGGCGAATGGCAGCCCGGCTGGACGAGATGGACAGGAAAATTCTTGCGGAACTGCAGGAAGATGCAGACCGGTCGCTGGAGGAAATCGCCCGCAGGGTCGGCTCGTCCAAGACCCCGGTCTGGAACCGGATCCGCCGGATGAAAGAGGCCGGGGTGATCCTGCGCCAGACCGCGCTGCTGGATGCCGAGGCGCTGGGTCTGGAGGCCTGCTTCTTCGTGCTGATCCGCACCAGCGAACACGAGGCTGACTGGCAACGCCGCTTCCTGCAGGTGCTGCGCGACCGCCCCGAGGTGCTGGAGGCGCACCGGCTGGCCGGTGACATCGACTATATCCTGAAGGTCCGCGTCGCCAATGCGAGGGCCTATGACACCTTTTATCAGGCGCTGATCGCCGAAGTGCGCATCTACAACGTCACGGCGCTGCTCAGCATGGAAGAAATCAAGGCGACCACGATGTTGCCCCTGTGACGCCACCCGCGGCGCTGCCCCGGGGCATTTGGGCCGAAAAGAAACGCAAGGCGGTCAGTCGGCGCGGACCATCAGACGCTCCAGCCCGTGGAAATGGAACACATCCGCATAGCGTGGCGGCCCGGCCAGCCGCAGCTTTGGCAGGCGCGCGAACAGGCGGGGCAGGGCGATCTGCAGCTCCAGCCGGGCCAGTGGTGCCCCGACGCAGAAATGCAGGCCCCCGCCAAAGGCCAGGTTGACCTTTTCCGGCCGCGCCGGATCGAACCGCGCCGGCCTGTCCCAGGCGCGCGGGTCGCGGTTGGCGGCCGCCAGCAGCAGACCGACCTCGTCGCCCCGGTCAAAGCCGTGGCCCAGCACATCGACCGGCGCATAGGTGTGCCGCGTGAACAGGTGCAAAGGCGGATCAAAGCGCAGCAGTTCCTCGACCGTGCCCGCGATCCGGTCCGGGGACAGGGCGGCGGGCGGGGTCCGGGTTTCCAGCAGGGTCTTTACCCCGTTGCCCAGGCTGTGCACGGTGGCCTCGTGGCCGGCATTCAGCAGCAGGATGCAGGTGCTGATCAGCTCGTCCGTGGTCAGACGCTCGCCGTCGGATCCGGCGGCGATCAGATGGGTGATCAGATCATCGCCCGGTCGGGCGCGGCGGTCGCGCACATAATCGCGCAGGAAAGCCACAAAGCTTTCGGTGGCGGCCACCGCGCGGTCTTCCGTCTCGCGCGTGCGGCCGGCCATATACATGCCCACCATGGCGTTGGACCAGCCCAGCAGGTCATCCGACATCGCCTCTGGCACGCCCAGGAGCCGGGCGATGACGATGACCGGCAGCTTCTGTCCGAAGTGGCGCAGCAGGTCGAACGGCCCCTGCGGCAGCGCCGCGATCAGATCGTCGCAAAGCGCGGCAATCTCGGGTTCCAGCGCCGCGATCCGGCGCGAGGTGAAGGCGCGCAGCACCAGGCCGCGCAGGCGGGTGTGGCGCGGCGGTTCCAGTTCCAGCATCGAATGGGCTTCGACCGCGTAAAAGGGGGCAAGATGCGCAGGCACCGGCGCGCGCTTTTCCGGCGGCACCTCGCGCCCGAAACGGCGGTCGCGCAGGATGGCAGCAACCCCGGTCGCAGAGGCGCAACAGATAAGGCCGTAATCTTCCCAGAAAAAGAACGGCCCCGCCGCCCGCGCGCGGTCATAGAAAGGGTAGGGGTTCTGAACAAACTCCGGATCGGTGGGTGACTGGTGCAGGCGCTCCATGATCAGGCCCGCCGCCGGGGCAGGACCCCTTGGGCCACGGCCACACCCAGCACCACGATGGCCGCCCCCGCCGCCTGCGCCCAGTTCCAGCTGCCGCCCAGCGCGAAGGTGATCAGCATGACATAGAAGGGCACCGCGTTCATGTGCAGGCTGGCGATGCCGATGCCCAACAGGCCGACCGAGACGATCCACAGCGTCTGGCTGACCGCGATCGACCCGACCGAAGCCGCGACAAGCGCGGCCACCTCTGTCAGGCCGATGCTGTCCCAGTTCACGGCGGCCCCGCCGGCCCAGGCATAAGCCAGCGCCAGCACCGACATGCTGATGCCCGCACCGGCCACGGTGATGGCCGTGCGGCCCAGCGGGGTCAGGTCCGCAAAGGCGGTCACGGTGGCGCGCGAGCCCCAGGTAAAGGCAAAGACCGACCCGAAAGCGGCCAGCGCCCCAAGACCAAGGCCTGGCCTCGCCGCCCCAAGGTCCAGCGCCACCATCCCGCCCGCCAGCGACAGGACCAGCCCCAGCACCAGCGCCACCGTCAGCCGCCGCCCGTCCAGAAGGCATTCAAGCGATATCCCGATCACCGGCATCATCGCGGTGATGATGGCGACCGTTACCGCATCGGTCAGCTTCAGCGCGACGGCCACCAGAACGGCCCCCACGCCCATCACGACGAATCCCACCCCGATGCCGCGGATCCACGGCGCGCGCAGCACCGGCCCCGTGCCTTCCCACAGCATCCAGGCGATGACGAGGACAAGACCGGCCAGACCCACGCGAAAGGCCGTCAATGGCATCGGCGGAACGACCTGTACCAGATGGCCCAGCGCGGGCAGCCCCGCCGCCCAGGTGATCATCGACAGAAGGCACAGCGCATTGGCTGTCAGCGCCGAAGGTGAAGGCGAAGCGGCATCGGTCATCGGATCAATCCCCGGGTGATGCCATTCTTGCGGTGCGCGGCGGTGGCCTGACCGTCCGCCAGCGACACGCGCCCGTCCTCAGGCGGCGTCCAGGGCGGCAATGATTGCGCCGAAATCCGCCGCCTTCAGGCTGGCCCCGCCCACCAGGGCACCATCGACATCGGGCAGCGCAAAGATCGCGGCGGCGTTCGAAGGTTTCACCGACCCGCCGTAAAGCAGGCGGAACCCCGAAGCCGCCGCACCGAAACGGGCCGTCAGGCGGGCGCGGATATCGGCATGAACTTCGGCAATCTCGGGCAGGGTCGGGGTGCGGCCCGTGCCGATGGCCCAGACCGGCTCGTAGGCGATGACGGTCGTCTGCGGGGATGCGGCATCCGGAACCGAACCGGCAAGCTGGCCTGCAATCACGGCCAGGGTTTCGCCCGCGTCGCGCTGCGCTTCGGTTTCCCCCACGCAGATGATCGCCACAAGGCCGGCCTTTGCCGCCGCCCCGGCCTTGGCGCGCACCAGCGCGTCGGTTTCGCCATGATCGGCCCGGCGTTCGGAATGGCCCAGGATCACAAAGGCGGCCCCCGCATCGGCCAGCATCGCCGCCGAGATATCGCCCGTATGGGCACCGGAGGAATTCGGGTGGCAGTCCTGCCCGCCCAGCGCGATCCGGCCCGCAGCCGCCTGCGCCATCGGGGCCAGCAGCGTGGCAGGCGGGCACAGCAACACCTCGGATCGCGGCTGCGGATGGGCGGCGATCAGCGCGGCCACTTCGGCGAGCTGGGCAGAGAGCCCGTTCATCTTCCAGTTTCCGGCAGCAAGTTTGCGCATCGCGGTTTCCCCCAGGACTCGGCTGGGGCCAGACTTACGCGATGGCGCGCGCCAAGGAAACCGGGGTCAGGCGCGGGCGGGGTCCGGGGCGGACTGATCCCTGAACTTGATTGATTCGCCGCAGCCGCAGGCCTCGGACACGTTGGGGTTGTTGAACTTGAACCCGGCCGCCAGCAGCGAGGTTTCATAGTCGATCTCGGTGCCGAACAGAAACATCTGCGCCATCGGTGCGATCATCACGCGGGCACCGTCCTGTTCCACCAGCTCGTCCATCGGATTGATGCCTTGGGCGACTTCCATCGTGTATTCCATGCCCGCACAGCCGCCCTTTCTGACGCCGATGCGCAAACCGCTGGCCCCCTGCCGTTCCATCAGCCGCACGATCTGGCGTACTGCGGCGGGCGTAAGGGTGACGGCCTGTTTGCCGGGAATGCCGAACATGGGAAAGCTCCTGATCACAGAGCGTGAAGGTAAGACGTGGCGGGCGCAATCTCAAGGCGGCAGATTGTCAGGCCGCGGGGTCGGTCAAGGCTTCGGACCGGGTTGTCCGCCGGCACCGCCCCTTGGCCGACAGTCTTCGGGGCCACCGCCCCGGCAGCGACCAGGACGTCAGCGCCAGGAACCGGCCCGTTGCAGACCGGTCGCGCATGGTGCCACCGCCTCCGGCGCGTCGGGCACCGCCTGCAACCGCGCGATGGCGCGCCCTGCAATCCGCATTATGTGCGTCCGGACGCAAGTGCCCCGGTTCCGTCACATAAAGCCAAGCTCCAGCTTCGCCTCGTCCGACATCATCTCCATCCCCCAGGGGGGGTCGAAGGTCATGCGGACATTGACCTGCCTGACACCGGGCAGCGGTTCCACGGCATCGGCCACCCAGCCTGGCATCTCGCCCGCCACGGGGCAGCCCGGCGCGGTCAGGGTCATCATGATTTCGACCGCATTGTCCGGCGTGATCTCGATGGTGTAAACCAGCCCCAGATCAAAGATGTTCACCGGAATCTCCGGGTCGAAGACGGTGCGGCAGGCCCCGACGACATCGTCGTAAAGCGGATGGTCCGTGGTGGAAGGGCGGATCAGCGGCGCGCCTTCGATGCGGTCCGGGCTTTGGCTGGTCATGGTCGCCTCGCGGTTACTTGAGCGTTTATATAAGGAAATGGTCCGGCGGGGTCCAGTGGGGCCGAAAACCTGTCGCAGGCGGGACCTTGTGCAAGGGCGGTCCGGGTCGCGGGGCCTTGGCACCGCCGCCAGAAGGCCCAAAAGGCGGGACGGATCAGCGGGGCGATCATGACGGCGTTTTCCTTTCATCTGTCCGCAACCGACGGGGCCGCGCGCACCGGCACCATCAAGACCCCGCGCGGCGAAATCCGCACGCCCGCCTTCATGCCCGTGGGCACGGCGGCCACGGTCAAGGCGATGCTGCCGGGGTCGGTGCGCGAAACCGGGGCCGACATCCTGCTGGGCAACACCTATCACCTGATGCTGCGCCCGACGGCCGAGCGGATCGACCGGCTGGGCGGGCTGCACCGTTTCATGAACTGGCAGCGGCCCATCCTGACCGATTCGGGCGGGTTTCAGGTGATGAGCCTGTCGGGCCTGCGCAAGCTGACCGAAGAGGGTGTCCGTTTCAAAAGCCATGTCGACGGGTCGGAACACTGGCTGACGCCGGAACGCAGCATGGAAATCCAGCGCCTTCTGGGCAGCGACATCGTGATGTGTTTCGATGAATGCCCCGCCCTTCCCGCCACCGAGGCCGAGGTGGCCGCGTCGATGCGCCTGTCGATGCGCTGGGCGCAGCGGTCCCGAGATGCCTTCGGCGACCGGCCGGGCCACGCGCTGTTCGGCATTCAGCAGGGCGGCGTCACGCAGGATTTGCGCGCGGAAAGTGCGGCGGCGCTGTGCCGGATCGGCTTTGATGGCTATGCGGTGGGCGGGCTGGCCGTGGGCGAGGGGCAGCAGGCGATGTTCGGCGTGCTTGATTACGCCCCCGGCATGCTGCCCGCCGACCGGCCGCGCTATCTGATGGGCGTGGGCAAGCCCGATGATATCGTAGGCGCGGTGGAACGCGGCATCGACATGATGGATTGCGTGCTGCCGTCGCGGTCAGGGCGCACAGGCCAGGCCTTTACCCGGCGCGGTCCGGTGAACATCAGGAACGCCCGCCACATGGACGATCCGCGCCCGCTGGACGAAGCCTGCCCCTGTCCAGCTTGTGCCGGGTATTCCCGCGCCTATCTGCACCATGTCTTCCGGTCAGGCGAGATCATCGCCTCGATGCTGCTGACCTGGCATAACCTGCAGTATTACCAGGACCTGATGGCAGGGCTGCGCCGGGCGATTGGCGAACGGCGGCTTGCGGCGTTCACGGCAGGGTTTCATGCCCTGCGTGCCGAAGGCGATATCGAACCGCTGTGACGGCAAGCCCCGACGCGCCGCCCGGCAAACGCAACGGCTGCAAGAACTGCCCTTGCCCCCGGGCCGCGCTGGCGTCATCCTTGTGGGGCACCTGTGGGCGGGATTGTGACAACCGAGTTGAAACTTCGCCGTCCCGCACCCAAGTGAATGACCATGACAGGGGAAGGCCGGGGCTGCCGATGACCGGGGCGCGGCTTTTCTGCCAGACGAAGGAAACAATATGACGAAATCCCTTTCCTCCAGCTATCCGGTGCTGCCCTTGCGCGACATCGTTGTGTTTCCCCACATGATCGTGCCGCTGTTCGTGGGGCGCGAAAAGTCCGTGCGGGCCCTGGAAGACGTGATGGCCGATGACAAGCAGATCCTGCTGTCCAGCCAGATCGACCCGTCGGTGGATGATCCCACCGCCGAAGGCATCTACAAGACGGGCGTTCTTGCCAATGTCCTGCAGCTGCTGAAGCTGCCCGATGGCACCGTGAAGGTGCTGGTCGAAGGCAAGATGCGCGTCCGGATCACCGGATTTGTCGCCAATGACCGCTTTTTCGAGGCGCAGGCCGAGGAACTGTTCGAGACGCCCGGCGATCCGACCGCTGTCGAGGCCCTGATCCGTTCTGTCTCCGAAGAGTTTGAACGCTACGCCAAGATCAAGAAGAACATCCCCGAAGAAGCCTTGTCCGCCGTGTCCGAGACCCGCGAACCCGCAAAGCTGGCTGACCTTGTTGCGGGTCATCTGGGCATCGAGGTGGGCCAGAAACAGGGCCTGCTGGAGACGCTGGACGTGGCCGAGCGGCTGGAGAAGGTCTATGGCCTGATGCAGGGCGAGATGAGCGTTCTGCAGGTTGAAAAGAAGATCAAGTCGCGCGTGAAGACGCAGATGGAACGCACGCAGCGCGAGTATTACCTGAACGAGCAGATGAAGGCGATCCAGAAGGAACTCGGCGATGGCGAAGACGGCCAGAACGAGGTGGCCGAACTGGAAGAGCGCATCCGCAAGACCCGCTTTTCCAGGGAAGCGCGCGACAAGGCGGAGGCCGAGCTGAAAAAGCTCAAGTCCATGTCGCCGATGAGCGCCGAGGCCACGGTCGTGCGCAACTATCTGGACTGGCTGCTGGGCGTGCCCTGGGACGTGAAAAGCCGCGTCAAGAAAGACCTGACCAAGGCGCAGGCGGTGCTGGATGCCGACCACTACGGTCTGGACAAGGTCAAGGAACGCATCGTCGAATACCTGGCGGTGCAGGCCCGCAGCGCCAAGCTGAAGGGGCCGATCATGTGCCTTGTCGGCCCCCCCGGCGTTGGCAAGACCTCGCTCGGGCGGTCGGTCGCCAGGGCCACGGGGCGCGAGTTCATCCGCATCTCGCTGGGCGGGGTGCGCGACGAATCCGAAATCCGCGGCCACCGGCGCACCTATATCGGGTCCATGCCGGGCAAGATCATCCAGGCGCTGAAAAAGGCAAAAACCAGCAACCCGCTGATACTTCTGGATGAAATCGACAAGATGGGCCAGGACTTCCGCGGTGATCCGGCGTCGGCGCTTCTTGAGGTGCTGGACCCCGAACAGAACAACACCTTCATCGACCACTATCTGGAGGTGGAGTATGACCTTTCGAACGTGATGTTCATCACCACGGCGAACTCCTACAACATGCCGGGGCCGCTGCTGGACCGGATGGAGATCATTCCGCTGGCGGGCTACACCGAAGATGAAAAGCGCGAGATTGCCAAGGGTCACCTCCTGGACAAGCAGATCAGGAACCACGGCCTGAAAAAGGGCGAGTTCGAGATCACCGATGACGCGCTGACCGAGATCATCCGCACCTATACGCGGGAAGCGGGCGTGCGGAACCTGGAACGGGAAATCGCAAAGCTCGCGCGCAAGGCCGTGACCGAAATCGTCAAGACCAGGGCCCGCAAGGTGGTGATCACGCCGGACAAGCTGGAAGGCTATCTGGGGGTCAAGCGCTTTCGCTATGGCCTGGCCGAGGCCGAGGATCAGGTGGGGGTCGTCACCGGCCTTGCCTGGACCAGTGTCGGGGGCGAGCTTTTGTCGATCGAGGCGCTGCGCCTGCCGGGCAAGGGCCGGATGAAGACCACCGGCAAGCTGGGCGATGTGATGAAGGAATCGATCGAAGCCGCCAGCAGCTTCGTGCGCTCGATCAGCCCCGAGCTTGGCATCAAGCCGCCGAAGTTCGAATCGGTCGACATCCATGTGCATGTGCCGGAAGGGGCAACGCCCAAGGACGGCCCAAGCGCGGGGATTGCCATGGTCACGTCCATCGTGTCGGTGCTGACGGGCATTGCGGTGCGCAAGGACATCGCCATGACCGGTGAGGTGACCCTGCGCGGCAATGTCCTGCCCATCGGCGGATTGAAGGAAAAGCTGCTTGCGGCCCTGCGCGGCGGCATCAAAACCGTGATGATCCCGGCCGAGAATGAAAAGGACCTGACCGAGATCCCCGACAACGTGCAGCAGGGACTGACCATCATTCCGGTCAGCAATGTGCGCGAAGTTCTGAAGCACGCCCTGGTCCGCGCGCCCGAGCCGGTGGAATGGGACGAGGCCGCGGAAGAAGCCGCGGCAGCGGCCCGGCTGGTCAAGGCGGAAACGCCCGCGGCGCCCGTGGCCCACTGACCGGGGGCTGAAGAGGTGCCGGTCGCAGGGTCTGCCTGACCGAAAGGCGGGAAGCTGCCGCGCCCGCAGGTGCCTTGCGCATCCCGGCAGGGGCCATCGCCCCTGCCACAGCGCTGCGCCGGGATCAGGACCGGCCGGGGGCCAAAGCCCCCGGCCAGCGCCCGCCCCGCCCCCGGCGGGCGCTGGCCTCTGTGTCGCCCGGGCCTTCC
>JADCDI010000076.1 GCA_020251025.1 Rhodobacter sp.
GCCGCCGAACGCGGCATGCGCGCCATAGCCCTTGGCCGGAAGAACTACCTCTTCGTCGGTTCCGAGGCAGGTGGAAAGGCCGCCGCCATCGCATACACCTTGATCGAAACAGCCAAACTGAACGCCGTCGATCCACAGGCCTGGCTCGCCGACACCCTCGCCCGTATCCCCGACTACAAGATCACCAAGGTCGACGACCTGCTGCCTTGGAACTGGCGCGGATAGCGGTCAGGCCGGACGCTTACGATTTACGGGCAACGACGCCCCGTTGATTTCATTGATTTCCGTATCTTGAATCTAGGGGCAACGCGACACCAGACCCGACGCTTCCCACGCTTCGTCACAAACCACCCCGATAGTGTCCATTATCCGATAGTGGACGCTATCCTCTACGCAGCAGAACCGGCAGAGCGGTCAGGCCAGACGGTTGCGGAATGCAAGGGCGGCGCGAACAGGTCCTTTTGACCTGACGCGGCCATGACGACGCGAGGACGGCTGAACATTCGTCCGGACCCAGCCACAGTCCAGCGTCGTGGACACAAAGATAGGGGTGTGTCCAAAACGATGATCGCAAACCCAGACCCATCATAGCGACGCGCGAACCAACGGCAGGCGCGGAGCGAATTGATCGTCGTCGGCAGTCGGGCCACCCACAGGGATCGCGCCTTCAAAGAGCGGCGCGATTATCCCAGGGGTGCCGAAGTTCCGCAGGAATGAGTTCACCATGACCTGAGTCTCGGCACCAACGCTGAAGACAAAGCCCTGCCCACCGTTGAACCCTACGCCACCAAGCTTTCGGTTAAGCCCGAAGCTGTTTGGAGTGGCGAGGTCAATTTCGTTCTCTAGCAGGAAGGACAATTCCCCAATCACGGGCTGACCGTTGACGAAGCGCATTGCCAGAAGCTGGGCATCTGCCTTGGTTTCAAGCGTGCGGTAGGTATGGACTGCCAGCAGGTCGAAGGTGCGCTGCCGGAACCAGACATCGGAAGAGATCGTGATGTCTTGCCCGATTAGCGCGGGCCCGGCATGGGTGATCTCTCCGCCCGAGAGGCGGGCGAATTCGATCATCAGGATGCCGGAGGCCGTTGACAGGCGCGGGTTTTCCGGCCGCGTCTTGGCGATCAGCCGATCTGCGAGCAGGGGCCTAACATCGCGGAACGGATCGGTCAGCGCGACTTCAGGGCCATCCCCTATAGAGTGGAGCCCGACTTGTGCTGCCGACTGCCCGTCATGCCCGGCCACCACCAGACGCAAACCATCGCCTGGCGTTACGTCATAAAGAAGGGTGTCGATCACACTGTCTGCGAAGACGCTGATCCGATCGCCGACATTGGCAAGGCCAACCGTTGCCACCGAACCAGCGCCGGTCGCTTGCAGACGCAGGTTACGGGGGCTGGATGCGACATAGGTGCCGTAGCGCGTCGGCGCGTCATCGACCAGCCGGAGGCCGATTTCGTCCGCGATATCGATGGAACTGCGGCCGATCACGTTTATGTCCAGCCGACCAACAGCCGTGACTTCCATGCTGCCGCCCGCGCCCAGCAGACCGGCTGTCAGGATGCCGGACTCGACGGTCAGGACCGTATCGCCAAGCTGCGAGATGGCAGCAGCCACCCGCAGATCGCCCGCGAACTCGGTCAGGGCAAGCCGGTCGCGGGCCAGAAGCCAGACTTCGGCGTTGGATTCGGTATCGACACGCATCGCATCGGCTTCGGCCATCCCACCGAGACGCCCGCCAAAGGCGAACAGTTTGAGCAGACGCCCGTCAACGCGGACCGCGTCACCCGTCAGAGATCCGCCCGACCCGATCACGACCGTCCCGCCCGATGCGGTGACACGTTTGAGCACCGTGTCACCCTTTGTGTAGAGATCGACGTTCCCGTTGGATGAGATGATCTGTTCGACCGTGATGCCCGAATCTTCGCGCAGATGCGTGTCGCCGTTGGCCACAATGCTGTCGATGCGGTCCAGATCGACCCGAACGCCCGTCGGTCCCGTGTTGCGGATGCTGCCAATGCGGAGCGTGGTCAGCGCGCCTGCCGCATTCGCATTCAGCAGGACCTTTGGCTGCGCGCCGACCGAGAGTTCGCCCGCCACGCCAAGATAGAGCGCTGCGTCGGTCGCATTGCCGGTGACGATGCTGTTTGCATCGCCAAAAGCCGCGTCGCCGGTGACGACAAAACGCACCGTGCCCGGTTGCGTTTCGACTTTAATCCCGTCGGTAGTCTCAAGATCGCCGTCGAACAGGGCATCGACATCGCCCGTCGCCGACAGGACAGAGCCGCGCAGGATCGCATCCTCGACCCGCATCCGAACACCTGTCGCGCCGAATATGCCGCCCGATTGCAGATCGATAGCGGCAGTCTGTGCCACTACATCGACCAGTTTGCCGGTGGGGCCGGTGCTGATGCTGTTGATCGTGATGTCACGGTCACGCAGCAACAGATAGGTGCTGCCCGCGACCGCATTGGCCATGAGCGCGCCAGCAGTGATGTCGATGCGCTGAGAGGTGCCGCCCAGGTCACGCCCGGCCAGCAGATCGGCACGTTCTGCGATGATCCGACCTTCGGTCATGTCGCGACCAACCTCGAAGCGGGCGCTTGCGATGGACTGCGCCAGCCCCAATGACAGGTCACGGGTCACGATAACATCGGTCACCGAAATCGCTGACAGGTTCATCACCAAATTGTCGATCCGCAGGTCGCCGTCATCTTGCAACCAGAGCGCGGTGTTGGCCGTCGGGTTGGCAATCGGTGAGCCCAGATCGTCAGAGCGGTAGTCCAGAGTGGTGATCGTGGACACAAGCCGTTTTGACGGGCTGCCATAGGCGCCGCCGGTCGTTACCTCCAGCCGACCGCCTGCGATATCGGTGCCGGTGGAGCCAGCCACGTCGATCCCCGAGGGGGTGACCTGCACAAAGGTGCTGTCCGCCCCGAAGATTATCGTATCGGCCCCGACAAGTGACAGCAGCCTGCCCTTGGCCATCACGAGCGAGCCACCCCGTGCGATGCGCGCGCTTTCCAGCCGCAGGGCGGTGAAGCCCTTGACAAAGGCATTGCCGGATGTTGCCGTGACGGCCAACGTGCCAAGTGGATCAGATGTTTCCACCCCGACAGAGGCCGCCGCCGTTCCCACTGATTGACCCGAAAGCAGGACAGAAGTCGCGATCACGCGCGCCACATCCGTGCCGACGACATCAAGAATCGCGCCATTTGGAGCCCGCAATGCCACCCGACCGCGCGCGAAAACCTCGCGCAGGGGCAGGTCGCCGGCGGGTGCCGTGATAAAAATGCCGTTCTCGGCCCGCGCCGTAAGGTTGCCGGCGGGGGCCACTGCAACCGTCAGCGGACGGTCGGCCGCACCGATGCCGCCACGGGTTCCGGCTTCCAGAACAAGGATGCCGCCGCTGATGGTGGCAGGGACCCCGCTGGACACGTCGGTGATGTTGCCATCTGTGCGGATCGTCACGCGACCGGAGCCGACGACCTCGGCCAATGCGGCGGCACTTTCGGAGCCGATGAAGATTTCGGATTCCGCCGAAATCACGCGCAGCGCGCCCGTTGCGTTGCCTTGGGCATTGATCGAGGTGAACAGGAAATTCACGTCTTCGGCCCGCCGGATGCGCAGAGTGCTGTCAGCCCCGATTGTGATGTCGTCCCGCTCTGCGCTGAACAGAACCGCAAGATCGGTTTCGGTCAGTTCGGCACCGCTTGCGATCACCTGATCGGGCAGTTCCTCGCCCACGCGGCCTTTAGCGCGCAGGATGATGTCGCCTTGGGCGATGACATTGGGGTCTTCGACGCGGATCGTAGTGTCCGAGGTCCGACGCACCAGATCCGACCGCAGGGCGCGGGTCAGTTCGCGGTCTGTCCAGACCAGACCTTCGAGCGCACCGCCTGGCTGTTCCAGCGCGGCGATTTCCGCGGGGGAGAGCGTGATGACGCGCGTCGTGTCATAGGTTGCTTCGGCGTTCCACTGATCGAAAAGCGCCTGCCGTTCAGCCACATAGGCGTCGATGCGGGCTTGGGTCCAGCCAGGTATCACCGTGCCGTCTGTCAGGACCGTGTCGCGCAACAGGGCTGCTTGCAGATCGGGATCGATCACATAGGTCGCGCTGGTGCCGGTGCCGCGCTGGCGCCAGTAGGCGTGATAAAGGCCCGTGCGTTCTGTCTCGATGCGCGCGATTTCGGTTGCGCGGCGTTCGGCCACCTTGGCCCCATTCAGCCCAAGATCACCGGTCCAAAGCGTGCGCAGCTCTTCCAAGGTGCGGATGTCGCGGCGTTCCACGTTGTTGCGGTCAAGGATGCTGCCGTCATTTGCAATCACGGTCGCGTTGCCCGCGACGGCCCGCACTTCGACGAGGCCAAGGTCGCCCGTCATCTCTTCGACCGTCACGTTCTGGCCTGCATAGGCAGTCAGGTTCCCGTTCTGGGTGTCGATGCGGAAGGGCGTGGCTTCGGTACCGATGCTGCCATCTTCGGCGCGCAGGGCGATGTTCGAGCCGATCACGCGCGAGTCGTTGATCTGGATGAGGTTGTTCTTCGCGACCAGCCGTATGGAACCGGCCTTTGCTGTCTCTGCCGATCCGGGGCGCTGAATCGTCTCTGCCGCAGCAAGGCGCATGTCGCCATTGATCTCGCGCACATCGATGCGGTTTCCGGCAACCAGGCTGAGCTGCGATGTCGCAGTCTGGTCGATGCGCAGTTCCCCCGTCGCGCCGCGAATGTCTTGGGCGGCCTCAAGGCTTAGGTTCCCCGTGGTCAGCACAACATCTGGGCTTGCCGTCAGGATGGACCCGGCGGCTGATGTTACCGATGTCTTGCCAAGCTGGTTCAGCACCGTGTTCGAGAAGATCACGTTGCCCACGCTGGAGATGTCGATATCGGGTGAATCAAAGCCGTTGAAGAAGACCTCGATGGCGTAATCCGCTTTCAGACGGTGCTGGTAGTACTGGTTGGTGACGACTGTTTCTGTCCATTCGAAATGCCTCCAGCCAGAGCCCACTTTCCACCATCTGACGGAATCGTGGGTTTTGACATCATCCGTTCGGGTAAAGCTGCTACGGACAGAGAGGCCCGTGACAAGATAACCGTAATCCGACTCCGGACGAGATGCACCGACATAGGGAGCGATGCCCAAGGATTCGGTTGTTGCCGTCGTGTTGACAGTAACATTGACGACCTTGTCGGTCTTCGAGCCGGTGATCCCGATGATGATCAGTTCTTCGCGGCGGCGCTGGATGGTCGTGGTGGTCTGTTCCGCCGTGACGATGATCAGGTCACGGTCGGCCAGCGGCGCATAACTTGCAGAGCGACCGTCATTGTCGGTGAATTCGCCCACCAGTCTGGTCGGGCGGACGACGCTGATTGTCCGGTCTGAGCCGTCGGGGTTAGTCCCGATCACAACCGTTTGCGTGGACTCGGCTCCGTTGACGTTGTCGAACACCCGCATCACCGACCCGCTGCGCCGGAATTCAGTAACCAGAGGCACCCGCACTCCGTTCAGGACATAAGATTTCGCCGTATCCGTGATGCGGACAAGTCCCTCCAGCCCGCTCGATCCGTCGCTTTCGGCACCCAGATCGATCCGCTTCAGGACAAGGTCAGTGGTGATCCCGCTGACGATCTTGATGCGCCCGAAACCGTCGAGCGCCTCTATCCGACCGGCGCCGGTTGAGATGAGGTTTCCGGTAATGACCACCTCGCCGCCGCGAACGAACATATCGGCGATTTCGACCTGGTTGGTTTCGAAGTTGTAATAGACCTTGACGTTGGTGTTGGCCGAAATGCCGCCAGCATTCGTGAAATCGCTGCGTGCGGGGAAGGCCGTGTCGAACAGAAGTCTCCGCCCCGTACCCCCAGCCTGGCGCAGTGCTTCAAGCTCTGTCTCCAGGCTTGCCAGCAGAGTGACTTCGAAATTGCCCGTGCCGGCCTGAATCAGCCCGTTCACATTCAGCGTATCGGCCGAGATATAGACATTCCGGCCAGCGCGGAGCCCTGTCGTGGCCTGAGCGATGTTGAAGGCGGGCAGGACCGGGCCCAAGAAGCCGTTGCTGCCGACTTGATAGGTCTGGGGATTGTTGCCGAAGAGTTGCAGCCAGAACCGCATGGAGTTCTGGTTGGCCGCGAAATAATCGGCGTATTGGCCGACCGGATCGCCACCAACGTTGCGGACACCGGGCACATAGCCGATCACAACATCGTTCTGCGCCGAGATATCGATTGTGCGCGCCGACACGTCACCGCGGATATCCACCGATCCTTCGTTGGAATTGACCAGAGCCGTGCCGCGCAGGTTTACGACGTCGCCATTAAGGATGATGGTGCCATCACCCCGCGGCGTGCCGCCAGCCAGCAAATCGGGCGTGAAGGTCACGATCTCGATCTTGGGTTCGGTATCCTTGTCATCGGCCACGACAGAAAGCGCATAGGGCGCGACGCGGAACTTGGAGAGCCGCTGAAGATCAGCCGCCGTAGACACCGAAACATCGTTCAGGCTGATGCGTCCGCCTTCACGGTTGACGATTTCGATATCCGAGGTTCGCAGCCATGCACCGTTCTTGACCCAAAGGGTTACGCGCGCTTCACCCGGGGCGTAAAGCTCGCCCGTTGCAGCGCCTTCGACCCAGTCGGCGCGCATTATGATGTTCCCTTCGGCGGCTGTGATCGGGCCGACACGGATTTCGTCGACAGAGACGGCGCCAAGCGCAGCCTGACGCAGGATGAGAGTGTCGCGCTCTGCCTCCCAGGCGGTTCTTGCTGCCGGGTCGGCGGTCACAAGCGCCGTATTGCTCAGATAGCTGTTCAGGACATTGATCCGGTCTTGCAGGTCTTGCGCGGGCTGCACATTCAGAAGGGCCGTGAATGTGATGTCGCGGGCGAGGTCGATGCTGAAGCCTTCGCTCTCGTTGACATTCACATAGGTTCGGATGCCATTGACGTTCCGCTCGTCAAGGATCAGGACCTGCTGACTGCGGTCGCCCGACCGGACGCTGCCGTTTACGATGATCCCGTCATCCGACAGATCGGTGGCGCTTCCCGTTTCGATATCCAGACTGACCGGATCACCGCCGAAGGCCTGCGAGATGGCACTGCCGATTTCGGCCAGCACTTCGCGGTAAAGATCCTTGCCGCGGCCGTATCCGACGATGGACCGGCTGCCTGCCTCGGACAGAAGATAGATGTCGCGCACCGAAGTTACCCGTGCGCCTGCGTCGATCTGGATGCGTGAAACGGTATCCGCCTTGGCATCCGCGACCGGCGGCACATTGATCGGGAACGCCGTTTTGTTATAGGCGCGCGCTTCGGACCGGGTCACGACAGACTGCACGCCGGACCGGAACCCGCCAGCGACGAGCCTTACATCCTCGAGCGAGGTGACCAGCGACCCGGCACCGAGCCTGATTTCGTTACGGGCGTTATAGGTCGCCCGTGCAATGGACGTCGCTGCCCCGGCAAGACCGTAGGAATTTGAATTGACATCCGACAGAACATTGGCGTTGCCGCCATTGTAAAGCACCACTTCGCCCAGACCCTGGATCAGCGCGCTGCCGACCGACAGGATCGCGTCGTTGCGGCCCACTGTCACGGTCGAATCCCCGACCGGCACTGCCACCGCACCCCCGGCATCCAGCCGCAGCTTGTCTGCCACTTTCATGTTCGTGGTGATGCCGACAAGGAAGTCGCCAGGGTTTGCCTTGCTTCCCGATTGGATGACCTTCACGCCATTGCCGATGTTCAGGTTCGTCACGGCGTTCACTGTCACGGTGGACACGATGGCCGCCACATCGATCACGCCGCCCGACGCCGACTTGACGTTATACTCGCCGGTCGGGCGCGTTACCGTCGTTGCGGCGCGGAGGTCCAGGTTGGGGGCAAGCAGCATCATGTCACCGGCGAACAGCGTCTGCACCGTGTCATCGACAGTGGTTGTGCTTCGCGCACCCGATGCACCGATCAGTGCCCCGCTGGTATTGTCGATCGTGCTGCCGACCGTCGTGTTGCCTGCGGCCGAAATATCCATCCGGCCTGCAAGATCGACCAATCCGGAACTGATGGCCGTCGTGCGGTTTGCAGCCCCGATCCTGGTGATCGTGTTCGACCGCGTCGCCACCGTTGTCGCACCTCCAGCGCCCGTCACCAGACCGCCCTGTCCCGAGGTGACCTCGGCCGCGTAAGAGGCACCGTTCACCGAGGCGATGGTCAGGTTGCGCCGGATGGCGAATGTTCCACCTTCAACAATCGCCCGCACGGTGGATGTCTGCCCTGCCGATTGACCGCTGCTGGCCAGCGTGGCGCCGACTGCGGCAAGCCCGAAAACGCGGCCCGTGGCCGTCGCTTTCGCTGCGGCTTGGCTGGCATTCGCCTGAACCGTCATGTCATCCGCCGCGACGGTGGCGCCGTCGAAGGCGACTGTCAGATCGTGGTCCATGAAGGTTCGCGCATCTGAACCGTTGCCCGCAACGAGCGCGCCCGACGAAGACTCTGCCTGCGCTTGCACATTGAACGATCCGGTTTTGCGCAGTTCGGTTTGGATCAGGATCGTGGCACCCGCCAAGGTGCCGCCCTTGACGCTTGTCACGAGGGTCGAAGCAAGCGAGCTTGTCGCGACAGAGGCACCCACGGCCAGCGCGCCCACCGAAACGCCCCTCGCGTTGGCATTTGCCACGGCGGTCGAGATGTTCGACAGCCGGATTGACCGCGCGCTGAGGATCAAGCGTTCGGACATGATCTCTGACCGACCGGCGTTTCTCGCTGTCGCGACCGAGCCGTTTCCGGCGACGATCCCACCTGCGACGCCCTCTGCCGTGGCGCTGACGCTGCTGTTGTCGATTGCGGAGGCGAGGAAGCCGAAGGCGTCGATCCGCGTGTCATCCGCCGCGCCGCCTATGACGACCGAGGTAAGGCCCGTGCTTTGCGCGTCGGCTACGGCTGCGCCGATACCCGCGACGCCCGAGACCGCCGCGCCCCTGACACGTGCCGTGGCCGTGTCGATGCGACCTGCGCGAAGGGTCACGAGATTCGAATTGACACTGCGAATCCCTCCGATTGCCACGCCTTCGCCAAGCGCCGTGCGGCTGGTAGAGTTCAGCCGGACCACCGACACACCGGCATTGATGCTTGCGCCCGTCGATGCCGCCAGTGCAGCCACTTCGCTGTCCACTGCGATCTGGTTGTCGCGGCCCGCCACAAGCGCCAGCAATTCGATGCTGCCATCTGAAAGCAGGCGGCTGTTGCGCCCGATGCGGATTTCGCTTGCGGTTGAGACTGTTGCTGTGGCGACAGCTGCGGTCAGGCCAATGCCGCCTACCGCAAGGGCTCCGACACGTTGCGTGACGCCGAGCTGGGCGCGGCTTTGCATCTCGATGCCAAGATCTCCGCTGATCAGCGCGTTTTCGCCCACCAGAACGCCGATCTGGTCTGTTCCGGGCGCACCTGTCACGTTGACGCCCTGCCGCACGGCAACAGCGGAGTTGCGTGCAGAGCCGCCCCCAGCGAAGCTGGCGACCTCGGCCGCGCTTCCGCGCGAAGAGTCGACGGACCCGGATTGGTCATCGCCCAATGCGGTCTGGACTTGTGCGAGGAGTTCGTCGCGCCGCTCTGCCGAAGTGTCGGTTCTGCCGCCCATGTCAACGACAGAAACAGCGCCCGAAATCCCGCCGATGCCTGCGGAAAGCGCCGCGACCGAGCTTGAAACCTGGCGGTCGGCCGAGGCGTTCATCAGCACGCCCTGGGTTGCCCGCAGAACAGCACTTTCACCTACTGCGACTGAGCTCGTCGCAGCAAAGCTTGCGACATCCAAGGTTGCGCCGACACCCAAGCCTGCGGCGGCACCCAGTGAACCGCTCCGCCCTGTCAGATCGGTTATTTCGGTTGCCCGCATGATGAGCAGCCCCCGCACCGGAGCATCGGGATCGACACCGGCCACGATGGTGCTGCGCGAGCCGATCGCAACACGGGTGGTGGTTTTCACGACATTGACGTTCGCCGCGATGGCGATGGCGCCGGAAAAGCCTAAACCCGCACTGACCGCCACCAGATCGGTGGTGTTGTTCGTTGCGGCATCGATCGTCACACCGGTGAGGCCCAAAAGCGATGTCACCGCCGTTGTAGTCGCGACCGCGTCCTGCTCGATATAAGTCAGACTGGAGGTGCGGACTTCGGAGGTGGATTGCAACACGTTGACGATCAGCCCACCGGCCAGCGCAATATTTGCGGCCCCCAGACCGCCCACCCGTGCGCGAAGCCGGTTGTCGATATCGGACCTGATCCGCAGTGCCCCGTCGGCCACCAAGGTCGATCCGCGCAGGTCGATCCGCGAAGCCGAGTTGACGACATTCACCGCCACGGCACCAGCCGCGCTGAAATAGCCGCCTGCCGCTGACACGACCCAGTTTTCCAGATCGGTGCGTGATTTCGTGTTCAGGTCGATGTTTCTTGCCGCCCTGACCGCCGAGAAATCCAAAATGATTTCGGACTGGCTGCCCGAGATGTTCGTTCCGGCTGCCGCACCGACCGACAGGCTGGTAGAAATGGTCGCCGCCACGTTGAAGGTGCGGATAAGGCTTTCGGTTTGGGCGGAGAGGATCGATTCCTGTGCCGCATTTGCCGTGGTAAAGCCGATTTCTTCCGACGAGTTGACGTTGACCTGCCCTGCCCCTGCGGTCGTTCCGTCACCAAGGCGCACACGCGCCGTATCCGACAGGATGGCAAAGCCAAAGACGCCGGAGAGGGCGGTTCCACCAGCAGCAGCGGTGACGGTCAGGCTGTTGGCGCGGCTTCGGGCGAAGGCGTCGATGGCCACGCCGTTAAAGGTGCGGGTCCCGTCGGCGATGGCTGCGCCCACGATACCCGATTGACCCAGACCCACCACGCTGGACTGTCCGTTGATTTCCACTTCTGCGGTATTCGAAAAATCGTTTACCGATACGGCGGCACCGATACCTGCCGATCCGACAGAGAAGTTCAGGTTGATATCTGGAACGAAATCATCTGCCAGTTCGTCCGTATCCGCGCTGGTGCCGAACCGGCTTGTCGTCAATGACCGTGCAGAAACGAGCACGCTGCCGCGTGCCAGCACGTCGGTCGGCACCGTAGCCGCGTTTGCAGGGCGGCCCCCTGCATCGCGCACAGTCACCCGGACCGTGTTCAGCGCACGGTTCGCAAACGCGGTGCCGGTGAATGACACCCCGCCCGACGCGGCTGCGCCCATTGCAAAGCCCGTGAAGCCGGTTTCGGCGCGGGCCAGAAGCTTTACATTGCCGTCGGCCCGCACAAGAGCCGAGGCGAGGTCAACCGTTACGCCCACGCGCGAGACGTTGGTCGCGATGCCCAGACCGGCGCTGGCAAAGCCAGATCCCGCCAGAACCCCGGCTCTCGCCGTCATGTCGCCTTCTGTTATGGCACTGATATCGAGCGACGAGGCGCGCACCGTGGCGTTCCGCAGCGCAGCTGTCACAGAGCCTTCGGCCACGTTGATGGCGAAGCTGCCGCCAAAGGCGCCCTTGCCGCCGACGGCCGCTGCGATGACAAGCGTTTCGATATCCGTCGTACGCTGCGCCGCGAGCGTCAGCGCGCCGGCATCCAGCAGCGGGCGGTCCACCTGCCCGGTGCTGGATGCCGTGTCGAGTGTCACGTTGTCGATCAGCGCCTCGACATCATCCGACAGAACGGTGACGGCAAAGGCACCGCCTACACCGGCGACACCGCCGATGCCTGCCGCGCCGCCCAATGCCTTGACGCTGCCCGATTGCGTTGCGCGCAGGGTCACGTCCCCTCCAAGCGTTGTCAGAGTCGCTGCCGTGACCGATCCGCTTTGATCGCTGTCTGTGGCGCGGATGCGGGCGCTTGTTGTGCGGTCCATGATATTGACAACGATCGAACCGGCACCGCCAAAGGTACCCGCTCCGCCACCGGCGAAGCCCAGGGTCTCGATCCGGCCCTGTTGATCGGCCAGCACAGAGAGGCCGGTCCCCCCGGTCGAAACATTCGCGCCTTCACCTAGTTCAAGGATCGCCTCTGTCCGCCCCAAAATCAGGTTCAGGGCTACACCTGCGCCCACGCCAGCCGTGCCGCTGCCCGCTATGCCGCCTGCCAGAGACCGAATGCCCGGATTGTCTGCATCGCCCGCGCGTTCGGTGGCCGATACCGTGATGCCGGTCACGTCGGTCGTGCCGCCGGACAGCGCCAAACGGGCACCCGTGGTGCCGCCGATGGTTGGCACTGTTGCGGCCACGCCTGTCCTTGTGGTGAGGCTGGTGAGGCTGGCCGACTGCGCGGCCAGAACTTCGTTCCTGCCGGATGTGGCAGGATCATCTTCGCCATCCTCGGGATTGGCGGGGCGGCTGGTTGCGGGAACTTCGGGTGTCGCTGCACCCTTTACGCCGATCTGTGTATAGACCAGAGAGGGGGCCGCAGCCACATTGCCCGATGCCGCGCCGGACACGGCAATAGCGTCGATGGCTGATGAGCCCCGCGCCTCCACGGCAAGATTGGCACCATAGATGTCGCCAGACGCGACCATATCTGCGCTTACGCTGTCAAGGATGACCGCCACACTCAGCGCGCCGCCGACGGCCGTGCTGGAGGAGACTGCCGCCGCGCCAGAGAGGATGTTGATTTTGCTGTCCTTGTCCGCCTGAAGACTGATCTTGCCGCGCGTCTCGGGGTCGGTCACGGTGGCTTCGTTGCCGGCCTTCAGCGCTGTGTTCACTGCGGTCACAGTCGTCTCATTGCCGATGTAGCCGATGGCGATAGAGCCTGAAACCGCCGTGTTCCCGGCTGTCGCACCGAAGCCGACCGCAAGACTCTCGATGGTGGATTGGTTTCGCGCCAGCAGATCGATGTCCTGCCCCTTTGTCGCAAGGCTTGCGTCTTGGGTCGAGGTGATCGTGCGGTTCGTGATGACATTGGCCGAAAGCGCGCCACCGACGCCGGTTCCGCCCGCTGACAGGGCAACGCCCCCCGAAAGGCTGCGGATCGTCTGGGTATCGCTGGCGGAAAGCCGGATCGCCCCGTCGGTGGTTACATCCGCACCATCGGCCGAAACCTCGGTCAGACCGGTGGATACGTTGACCGTGGCCGCGCCGCCGATGGAGCTTTGGCCAGAGGCTGTAACGGCGGCAGCAATGGTCTCGATCCTGCCATCGGCCACGGCCTCGGCCTTTACACCGCCAAGGCCGACCGTCAGCGTCGATCCGTTAAGGCTGCTTTGCGTCAGGTTGGAATTCAGGATGTTCACGGTCGCTGCAAAGCCGCCCGCGCCCTTGCCGGAGCCTGCGATGCCGCCGCCAAGGCTGCGGATGACGCGCTTATTGCTGGCGCTCAGTTCGACACTGGCGGCATCGGTGACACTGCTGTCTTCCAAGAGCGCCGTGAGCTGCGCGTCGATCGTATTTCCGGAAAGGCCCACGCCGATCGCGTTGCCTTCCAACGCGGCAGCACCGGCTGCCGCGAGCGTTTCGATGTTGCTGGTAGCGTCCGAGGTGATTTTGACCGCCCCCAGCTGCGGTTCGGGGTCCCCGCCAACCCAGCCTGCTGGAAGATCCCGGCGGCTGATGTCAACATTCGTGATTTCCGCCCCCGAACGCGTGACGATGACATTCGCCGTCAGCGCCCCGCCCACAGCGGTTGTGCGCCCACCGGTCAGAGCACCTGCCAGCGACCAGATCTTGTTCGCTTCCGTCACGGTTGCGTCAAATTTGGCGGTCTTGATGGTGATCGGGGTTGCTGTCTGCCCGACGGCCAGCTTGGCGCCGCCAGTGATGGTGTTGACCGCGATGCTGCCTGCGACGCCGGTTTTGCCGACACCCACCGAAACACCGAACCCGTAGATCCGCACGCCGCTTTCAGCCCCGAGCGCGATCTTCTCGGCGTCAAGGGTCGTGGCACCCAAGACCTCGGTCCGGACGCCGCGATCTTGCACGTTTACCGCTACGCCGACCCCGACGCCCGCGCCTTCGCTCTGCGACAGGTTCACGGACACAGCCCCGCCGACCGACACCGCGAGCGATTCATCCTTGGCGTCAATCGTCAGATCTTCCTCTGCGCTCAGGCTGGCGGATTGCACCCTGGTGCGGGTTTCGCCCGTCAGGGCGCTTGCCGCGAAGGACCCGGCCAGTGTCACCTTGCCGTTTTTCGAGCCTGCGCCGCCAACGGCCACACTGACGACAAGCGACTTGTCCTCTGCGTCGATGTCGATGGTGCGCGCGCGAAGGGTCACGCCACGCACAAGGGCGAGAACGTCGCGTTCATCAACCGTGATGGCGAAAGAGCCCGCCAGCGCATTGTTCTTTTGCGTCGATCCGAGGCCGACGGAAACAGCCCCCGCCCCGGTGATCGCACGCGAGAGGTTCGATGCCTTCAGTTTGAAGTCGCCGGTCAGGTCAATGGTTGCGTTGGTCGCCACCTCGGCTGTGGTGGTGTTGCGCAACATCAGGTTGACGGTCGCGGCACCGGCCACCGCCCAGCCCGAGGATTGCTTGCTGCCATCCGATCCGGCGGGCGTTTGTTTGGTGTTCTGCGCGGTCAGGGCGTCATTTTCGTCTTGATTGAACAGCCACGAAGGGATCAGCGTGTCTTCGGTATTCTCTTCTTCGGGCGGCGTGCCGCCGCCGCCGCCGGGCGGTTGGGCGGGCTTGCCGCTTACACGCGAACCGGCAACCGCAGTGCCGATCGTGAGCGCTTCGTTCAGTGCCTCGATGGTCAGGGTTTGGGCAGTGATGCGGGTTTGGGCTGGTGTGCCCGACAGAGCCGAGCCTGCGAGCGATGGGCCGATTCCGGCATAGACTTCGCGTTTGACGAAGTTCACGGTCCCAGAGGCCCCGACGCTGACCGATCCATCCGAGCCTGCAAAGGCACCGGCCACACCGATCACGATGCTGTCGTCCAGCGCCTTTATGTTCACTGACTTGGCCGTAACCATCGCAAGGTCGGAGAGCCGCGCCACCGTGGTGTTTTCGACCGCCTGCGCCCCGATCGCGGCATTGATCGCGATGTTTTCGGCCGCGCCGCCCGCATAGACGAAGTTGAACACGACGGCACGGTTATGCGCGTCCAGCGTTACCGCATCCATTGCCAGGTTGGCATTGCCTTCGACGATCGCTTCGACAAGGCTCTTGGTGCGCGCCACTGTGACGGCGCCGCCGATCAGGTTCCTTAGATTGTCATTCGATCCGATCGGGTCCGTCACGATGCGGATATCGGTCGGAAAGTTTTGCATGTGGGTGAAGAAACCCACCTGCTCTGCCGTCACGGTCAGGGTAGAGTCGACCGTCGATGCGTGACCCTGATCGGTCAGGATCGCCCCGTCACGGATGACGGCGCGGGTTGCGTTGTCGGTGTTGAAGGCATTGACCGAGATCGCGACCGCAAGGTTTTGTGAATTCGCGCCCTCGTTTTCCAGCTGGTTTTGTTCGGCATAGGCGCCGGCGTAGGTCGTGAGATAATTGCTCAGATCAAGATAGCCCAGCACATTAGGCAGGGCGGGCGGCGCGTTCACCTCGACCCCTTCGCCGACAGAGCCTTCGACAAGCTTGAACTCGGAGGCCTCGTTGATGAAGTCGAGGAAGTCATCCCGCACTTCGGTGAAGCGGGCGAATTCAGGATAGACGGTGCTTGCGTCCACGTCCACGGACCGCGTTGCGGTGATGCGGGCATTGCTGCCGATTTCGGCAATCGTCTCGCCCTGCATCAGCGCAATGGATGCGTTCAGGAACACGGCGTAGCCGAATTGTCCAAACAGGTCTTCCTTGGTGACCGGTTCTAGCCCGGCTTCAACCAGCGCCTGGTTCAAGCGGTTCAGTTCGGCCTCGGCCAAGCGGTCCAGAAAGCCCATCGAGCTGTCCACCGAACGGCTGATTTCGGACCCGCCCTCATCCGGGGTGGCAAACCGCAGGGCGGCGTTCACCACAAGACCGCCGGTCGCCGTAACCTCTGTCAGGCCAAGTTGCACCGGCGCGCGCTCACTGGTCAGATCGCGATAGATGCCGCCAAGCGTCGCATAAGTATCGTCGTCGTCCAGTTGCAGATCGAAAGACAGGCCAAAGGCGAAACCGGGTTTCTTGACCTTGGCGTCGTCCTTTTTGCCCGAGATGGTTTCCTTGATCTTGTTGGTGACCTCGGTGACCTTGGATTTCAGGGTCGAGATGACGGGAAGCCCGTTGATGGCGGTCTTCAGCGGGTCTGCAAGGCCCAGCGTCGACGATGTCGCATGCGACTTTTCGAAATACAGCGTTTCGGCGTTCAACCCGAAGACCCCGCCCGACCGCAGCGTTCCACCGGCCGCCGCTTCGGTGATGCTGTTGCCCACATCGACGTTCAGTGCGACGGCACCTTTGCCGTCCTTGCCCCCGTTTGAGGTGACCGAGAGCGAATGCGCCTTTGATGTCAGCGCCGAAATCTCCAGCGCGCCACCCGCGATAACCACTCCGTCACGCACAAGCGCCTGATTCCGCAAGGAATGGACTGCAACGATCACACCGACCGAGATGCCCGCGATCTGGCTGGGCGCGATAGCGATATTCAGGTTCTCGGTCGCGGTGCTGCGGATCTTTACCCCGGACGGACGGCCTGTCGCCGCGACGGCCTCGATCCGGTTTTGCGCACCGCTGATCACCACGCGGGAATCCGTATTTGTGACAGCGACGCCAACCCCCAGCAGGAAGGCCTTGGGTGCGATCTGCACATCCGTCTTGGCATGTGACTGGATGAAGACAGAGTCGCTAGACGGGTCAAAGGCGGTGGGCAACACGACCTTGCGCTCTGGTCCCGTAACGCCGAACAGCGTCAGTTCACCTTCGAGCAGACCGTCTGCCGAAAACACGCCCCGCGCCTCGGCGTCGCCGGTGAAGTCGGTGGCAACGGTGGCCGTGCGGCCCGACCATGACGCATCGGTTATGATGGAGGAGTTGGTTATCTCGACCCGGGCGTCCGCCGTCATCACCTGCACCTGCACGGGCAGTTTGACTTTCAGTGTATCGACAGCGCCTGTCAGCGTCTCGCTGACAAGTCCTTCGACGGTATCCACAAACCCGGTCAGCTGTGCCTCGACGGCCGACTGCTGGTTCGTATAGGCGGACACATCCGCCTCTTCGCCGCTGGCGGAACTGTCGACGACGTTGGAATTGATCGCCGTTGCGCTGATGACCACGGCCCCCGCCCGGATCGTCGTGCTGTCCAGGCGGACAAGGGCGGTCTGGCGGTTGTCGGGGTTGATGTTCCACGAGGTGCTGTCGCTTTCGGCCCGCGCCACAAGCGCCACCAGACCCGCATTCGGCAGGCCCGGGGCGCTTGCAACGATCAACGCACCCTGTTTTGCGATGATGATTGGGGCGGAATACAGAATATCCCCGCCACGGTTGATCGCCGCGTTCATGGAGTTGACCGCGACGCCCTCTTGCACAATGCCTTTTTCAGCGATCAGGCCAAGATTGCCACCTGATGTGAACAGGTTGCCAGCGATCTGGATCGTCTCACCTTCGAACACCGAGGTGCCGTTTCCGGCCCCGCCGAAGGTGCCGACGGTGCCCTGTAACCGGATCGTAGGCGCCGTCACGGTGCCTGCTGCGATGTCGATGCTGCCGCCTTCGGCGTTGGAGCGCACATAAACGAAACCGCCGGTTCCCGTGGTGCCGTTCGCGCGGATTTGCACCGCTGGCTGCAAAAGTGCGCTGCTTTCGGTGAACAGAAGGAAAGAGCCGCCATTGGCCCCGTTCAGATCGACTGTGCCGCCGATGCTGGTATCGGGCGACCCTTCGTCAATGAAACCGACCGCCGTGCCGCCGTCCGTGCCGCGTCTTGCGGTGATCGTTCCGCCGATGCTGCTGGCATTGCTGCCCGAAGATCTTGGGTTGGAGCCAGCCGTAAAGCGCAGTACGCCCCCTTCGGTCGAGACACCCGCTGCTTGCTGGATGTCAGACATGTTGGCCACCGATTGCCGGCCGGATGCAGCGTTGTCGATGATGTTGAGTTGCCCGTTCAGCACCATCCGCGCGCCGGCCCGCAGATCAAGCCGCGAGGCGTTTATGCGACCGTACACCTCGATATCAGCAGCAGAAAGCGGTTCGTTGCCCGCAAAAAGCGTGGCGACGGCATCCGTATCCCCGCCATTGCCCTCGGCGATGATCTGGCGTGCGAAATCCTGCGTCGCCGTGGACATCGTCAATTGACCGGCGTTGATGATACCTGTCCCGCTGACGACAAAGCCGTTCGGGTCCACCATGAACACCCGTCCGCCATCGGCATAAGCATCAGGCGCGCCGACACGTGTGTTCAGCGTGCCGTCGATCATGCTTGGCGCGCCGCCCGGCGACAGGATCACGTTGACCAGCGCATTCGTTCCTGACGGCTGGTAAAGGTTGACCGTATTGCTCTGACCGACATTGAACTGCGAGAATGAGTTGAACGCCACCCCGTTCCGGGTGGTGCCAGAGATGACATCGCTTACCGTGCCCGAGGTGATGACCTGCGTTCCCATCCCGTCCGGTCCGGTCAGTGCGACCACATCGGCAAAGGCAGCGGACGTGGGCCCAAGTGCCACAGCAAAGGAGGACACGAAGGCGGTCACCTTTGAAAGGGTCTTGCTGTGTCTGGACATTGCGGTCTCCACTAACGTCGGGCGGGTCGGTTATGGTCGGGCCCGGCCTTCACGGTGCCGGGCCCGCATATCAGTTCGGTCGGCTGGTGCGGATGGCGTCGATCGCCTCGGCAAAGCGGGCTACATCGGCCCGCACAATCAGGGGATCGGCCTCGACATCAGGCCTGTAGCCGAACAAGATGCCAGTCTCGGCAGTGAACTCCGCCATTTCGGCGGCGGATACGGCAATCGCCGCCTCGCAAAGATCGCCAAGGCAGCGCTGCCAGATCATTTCGCGCTGTTCGGACGGATCACCTTCGCTGGTTGCCTCGTCGAGATTGTCCAGCCGATAAACAGCCCCGCCGGGCAGGTAGGCACCGATTGGAACCTGCGCCAGGAGGATTGCTTCGTCTGTCCCTGACGGCAAGGCGATGAAACGCACAACTAGCGTATTGTCATCTGTCCGCGTCAGTTCCTGAACCAGACGGCAGACGGTGCTGGACACAGTGACCGCCTCGCACTGCACGACCCAGTCGCCAAACGCCGTGTTATTGGCAATTTCGCCTTCATTCGTCGAAACCGCAGTCGTCGCGCCGTCGGCGGCGACGGTTTCGTCACCCTCTGCTGCCTCTTGTGCATTCGCAAGGCTGCCCGCGAGAATGCCGACGATCATGAGCGACGTCCTAATCAAGTTCTTCACGTGTCTCTCCAGTTTAGAAGCGATAGTCCAGGCCGGCGAACACACTTGCTCGCCCAACATCGTCAAATCCAAGGGTTTCGCGCAGGGGGACGCCCACCATCAGCAGACCATTCACCTTGCCGCCCATGTTCGCGCGCAGACCCGCGCCGATGCTGGCAAGAACATCCTGATCGCTGTTGACGGACCCATCTATGCGAAAGGGAACGACCAATGCCGCATCGAAGAAACCGAACGGAAAAAGTTCGGTGCGCTGCCCGACCGTCCATGGTGTGCGACGTTCCGGTTGAGTGCGCAGGATGATGCCGGAATCCCCGCTGCGGACGTTGTTCGGATACCCGCGGACCGTCGAGACGCCGCCCGCGCTGAGCAGGCGTGCTACGGGAAGGTTTTGGCCTTTGGCATATTGCATCGACGCCGACAGGTTGAGCACCCAATCGTCGGACAAAAGGCGCGCGTAATCTGCGGCCGCAAAGAGCAGCCCATAGGTGCCCTCTGTTCCAGACACCGCCTGCGTGTCGGCACTGCCCAGTTTGAACCCCAAGGATGACGCAAGGTTCTGGCGTGGCCATTGCTTTTGCCACGAAATCTGCGGGGCGAATTCGGTGATGACCGTCGACTGGAGTAACAGGCCGAGGATGCTGGAGTCTGTGGATTCCCGGGTCACCACAGCTTCGAAGATGAAGTGGCTGTCGGGGCGAACACGGAACGGCACGCGGTAGCCGGTCGAGAACTGGATCGTGTCCGAAAGGATATCGAGCGGAGCGAACGAGGCCTGGATGACGTCTGCATTTGTGACATAGGCCGTGCCGAAGATGCGGCCGCCTTGCCAGCCACCGAAAGGCCGCGAATATCCCAAGGACAGTGCGCCGCTGCCTTCGGAGAGGAGCAGTTGCATCGAGAGCGCGTCCCGCACGCCCGTCACGTTCGACCAACGCGCGCTAATGCCCACACGCGAGCGACCTGTCTCTTCGGTCCCGAAATTGTCAAGCGAGGCTGTCCAGCTCAAGCCTTCTGGCGCTTCGCCGCCAATGATGGCGTCAACCGTTCCGCTGGCCGCGCCCAGACCAAAGGTCAAGGTCGGCACGTAGTCGTGGGCGATGCCAAATATCCGAAGGTCACGCTCCAGCTGCGCGTAATCGGGACGCTCGCCTTCGCGCAGACTGACGTTCCGACGCACAAAGCCTTCGCTGGCCCGTGTTGGCCCCGCGACGGTCACCGCCCCGATTGTCGCCTCGATCAGATCAATCTTCAGGATTCCGTCTGGCACCTCTTGGGGCAGCAAAACAGCCTCGGCTGTCGGAATTCCGGATGCGGCATAGAGGCGGTTCACATCCGCCAGCATCTGTTGAACATCTTCGAACCGGATCGGGCGGTTAAGGTAAGGGGCCGCTGCCGCTTGGAGTTCTTCCTCCTCAAGATACATGGAGTCACCGAAGGTGACGCCCTTCAGCGTGAAGGTCTGCGCCGAAGCCAACGAGGAGCACATCGACGCAAGAACGACCAAGAACAGATGGACGAAGTATTTCACTTCGGACCCTCAAGACTGCGAAGAGCCGCCGTCAGGCCCATCAGGGAGAGTGGAAAGCTGATGACGGGCCCGCCGAGGCTGGGGCGATATCGGACCTCAGCCTCTCGCGCTTTTTTCCAGCCTGTCAGATCGGCACGGTTCAGCTGCAAGCTGGCCCGGCAGGACATGGCGTCACAATCGATGAATTCTGTGCGCAAGGGGCGGTCCTTTACGCCAACAAAGAGCCCAGAAGCCAAATGCACGCCAGCAGGCACAAAAAGTTGTGCCTGGGCCGCGCCTTCATCCAAGGGTTCGATCAGAACTGTCGCAAGCCAGGTTCGATCCTCTGCGGCGGCACTTTGGGCGACCACGCAGGCATCGCCCTCGCAGTCAACGGACCAATCAGATGCACAAGCGCCTGACGGAGAAATCGCAAAGGCCAAATATAGAAAAAATCGCCATCGATTTACCCGAACTGACACAGGGATTCGTCTCCGGTCAACACACCCACCCGCTGATCGTTAGCATGAATATTGATTTGTATCTAGTTCCATTTCTCTTTTCGCGGGCAAGGCAGACGGTCGCCAGACGGCAGTGTTCTTGTGGACTTACGCCCCGAAGGATGCCTCAGCCCAGGCTCTGTTGCACAAATCAGGTGATGGTCGGGCGTCCCCTTTCCCCGGGCAGAGTTACCCCGCCCCCCGTCTGTGACGGGCGTGCCGGGGGCGGTGGACCCGTTGAGGACGGCGACACGGACTTGGGACTCTGACGCCTGACGGTCGAAATCCCGCGCCATGAGGCGCTGACCCGGCAGTTTCACACAATGCATCCTGGTTTCAGCGCGGCTTCGGCGGTGGCAGCCGCTCCATCGTCGCCAGATGGTTCGGCCCACACGCGTCGATGTCCGCAGGATCTGGCTGCGCGCGACATCCCCGGCGGTGTCAGGTTTTCATGGCTTGCCGACTGGCGCGGCCGCCCTGGTCATCACGGGATCGAACCAGATCGTCAGCGAGCCGCGGCGCTTGAGCGCGTCGTTGTAGCTGGGCCAGTTCGTGGTTTTGCAGGCCGGGGGTGTCGGTCTGCTCATGCCCTCCGGCTATCACGCTGGATTCACGACACGAACCCCCGATGTGGATTTGTGTAACAGGGCCCCCTGGAAGCCAACCTGCAGATAGGATCGCAAAGGCCATCGGAGAGATGCTTGTCCGGGCTGTTCATCTTGGTTCATCGTTCGATGCCGCCGATCACCGTTACTGCGTCGGCTGATTGCTCCGACCTTGAAAGCGAGCTTCGCGCTCTGCGGGTTCCGTAGTCGCCCCGAGAGTATCGGCAGTACTCCTGTGTCACTCCGGCCCTGAGCGCCTCGACAGCGCCTTGTTGCAGTCCTGCCAGTTCACCATCCCGGCCAGAGGTGCCAGTCGGCCGCACAATCAGGCCTGACAAAAGACGCACCCGACCACAAACCCAGAAGATCAGGAATTCCCGGCAAACCAGGCGGCACCCACAAGAGAAGGTTGTAGACCACGTCCATCCCCACCAGCTTGGGGATGAGGCCATGGGGCCAAGCGCCGGGCGATTGGCGCGGGAGTTCCCCCCGCGCCAACTGCCTGGCAGGGCTGCCTTCTTGCGGTCAGCGGTAGGGGTAGCCCGCCTTTTCCATGGTTTCGGCGTACTTCTTGAAGGCTTCCACCACCTTTGCCGACCTTGGCGAGGACGCGGCGACTTCATCCCAGAAGCCCTTCGAGTCCGCAAGCACCTGTGCCCATTCGGCCTCGGGAAGAGAGGTCAGTTCCATCTTCTCGCCTTCGACGCGCAGCCTGGCCTCGCCGCCCCAGTACCAGACGTTCCGGTAGTAATGCGACTGGTCGATGGTGATGCGGAAAAGCTCCTGCAGGTGCGGCGGCACCTTTTGCCAGCTCGCGGTGTTGGCAAAGTAGCTGCCAAACCATGCGCCGGTGACCGAGTTGGTCAAGGCATACTGGCACACATCGGCCCAGCCGACTTCGTAGGCTTCGGTGAAGCCGCACCATGCAACCCCGTCCAGCTCGCCGGTCTGCATCGCCACCTCGACATTGTCCCAAGGGATTGTCACCGGGATCAGGCCGTAGCGCGACAGGAACTTGCCTGCGGTCGGCACCCCAAAGACGCGCAGGCCCTGCATGTCGGCCAGGCTGCGGATCGGCTTGTCTACGGTGAAGATGTGCAGCGGGTCCCAGGCGCCGGTCGAAAGCCAGGTGACCCCTTCGACTTCCGAATAGGCTTCTTCCCAGATCTCCTTCAGGCCGTAGTAGCGGAACAGCGCCGCCACATCGAGGCTGAAGCGGGTGGCAAAGGGGAAGTACCCCCCGAAGACCGAGATGTCGACCGGCGAGGCCATCGTCGCCTCGTCCGACTGAACAGCGTCAAGCGTGCCGTTCTGCAGCGCGCGGAAGAGGTCGGCCGTCGGCACCAGCTGATCTGCGTAGAAGAGCTCGATCTGCATTTCGCCGTTGGCGGCAGCGTTGAAGGCGTCGATCTGCGGCTTGATCACATGCGCGCCAAGGGGGGCTCCGGAATAGGTCTGCAGCCGCCACTTGATCGGCCCGCTTTGTGCGTTGACGTAGGGTGCCGCAAGCGTGGCACCGGCAACGGCTCCGGCCCCCACCACCGATTGGCGCAGGAAGTTCCGGCGCGAGGCGAGGATCGCCTCGGACGGGCTGAACGGTTTCTTTTCGGTCATGTCCTTCTCCTGTTGCTGTGGGCTCTGATGGCCCGGGTGGTCGTTTGGTCAGCCGCGCACGCTTTTCAGCTGCTCGGGCAGCCAGAGGGCAATCTGCGGGAAAATCATCAAGATCACGATGGTCAGTGCCATGATCGCCGCAAAGGGCCAGACGGAGCGGTAGATGTCGCCCAGGCTGATCTCTCTGGGCGCGAGGGACCGCATAAGGAACAGATTATAGCCGAAGGGCGGCGTGATGTAGGCAATCTGGCAGGTGATGGTGTAAAGGATGCCGTACCAGATCAGCTGGTTGTCGAAGCCAAGGTCCAGGCTGGCGACCAGCGGGATGTAAAGCGGGGCCACGATCACCAGCATCGCGGTGTCGTCAAGGAACATCCCCAGAAGCAGGAAGCTCAACTGCATCATGATGATGATCATCCATGGGCTGAGCTCCCACCGGGTCAGGAACAGGTTCTCGATCGCCTTGACCGCCCCCAGCCCATCGAAGACCGCGCCAAAGGCCAGCGCCGCCAGGATCAGCCACATGAACATGCAGCTGACGGCAAGCGTCTTCATTGAGGTTTCGCGCACCACGCGCCAGCTGAACCGGCCCTTGGCCCAGGCCGCCAGCGTGGCCGCCGTGGCCCCGACGGCCGAGCTTTCCACAAGGCTGGTGACCCCGCCCACGAAAAGGCCGGTCATGGTGAAGAAGATCAGGAACGGGATGATCCCGGCCTTGGCCAGCGCCAGCTTGTCGCGCAATGGCATGGCAAGCTCTTCGGCCGGGACCGGGGGGGCAAGCCTGGGGTTCAGCTTTGCGCGGATCATGATGTAGGCGATGAACATCGCTGCCATCAGCAGTCCCGGCATGACGCCCGCGAACCACAGTTGCGATACCGGCTGCCGCGCGATCATCCCGTAAAGGACCAGCACGACCGAGGGCGGGATCAGGATGCCCAGCGACGAGCCACCCTGCACCACGCCCGAGATCAGCACCTTGTCATAACCGCGCCGGATCATCTCGGGCAGTGCGATGGTCGCGCCGATCGCCATGCCTGCGACTGACAGCCCGTTCATCGCCGAAATGATGACCATGACAAGGATCGTGCCCACGGCCAGACCCCCGGGCAAGCGGCCGAACCAGACATGCATCATCTTGTAAAGGTCTTCGGCGATCCCGCTCTCGGCCAGGATGTAGCCCATGTAGATGAACATGGGCAGCGTCAGCAAGGCGTACCAGTTGAAGAGCTTGAAAACCTGGTTGTAGGGCAACTCGATTGCCCCGTTCCCGTAAAGCAGAAGCGCAGCCCCGGCGGCGACAAAGCCGATCGCGGCAAAGACGCGCTGCCCGGTTATCAGCAGGAGTGCCATCGTGGCGAACATCAGAAGGGCGATCAGTTCGTAGGACATCTAAAGTCGCTCTCCGCGCAGCGTTGCGATGTGCTTGAACACCAGCGCAAAGGCCTGGAACAGCATGAGGACAAGACAGAGGGTCAGAAGGGCCTTGATCGGGATGACCGAGGGGTTCCATATCGAGAAGCGCCGCTCGTTCGTCTCGATGGCGTATTGCAGCGACGAGATCGACCCGGCCAGCATGACCCCAAGGTAGAAGATCATGCACCAGACCGTTAACAGGTCCAGCTTTGCCTTTCCACGGTCGGACAGGTTGGCGTACCAAAGGTCCATGCGGACATGTTCGTTGTTCTTCAGCGTGATCGGGCCGCCCAGGAAGTAATAGGCTGCCAGGGTGAACTGTGTGAACTCGATCGCCCAGTGAACGGGAACGTTCAGGATGTTCCGCGTGACGGCATCCGTCAGCAGCGTCGCGCCCATCACAAAGATAAGCGATGCGGCAAGATAGCCTGTACAGTCCGAGATCTTGTCCACGACCCGGACATAGGTGCGGATCAGATGCGGCATGTCGCGACCGCCCCCTGTGTCATGTCCAAAGTTCTATCCCCCTGTCGCGCATCGCATCCCTGTGCGCCTTGTCCAGTTGACTGTCGCTGATGATCAGATCGATGTCACCCGTCCCACAGACCGCATAGGCCGCCTGCCGCCCGAACTTGCCTGCATCGGCGAGAATGGTGACCGATCGGGCATTCCTGATCATTGCGCGGGCAATCTGTGCTTCTTCAAGGCTTGCATCCATCGCGCCTTCCTGCGGATCAAGCGCGGCGACGGTCAGGATGGCACGGTCGGCGCGAAAGGCCTGCAACTGATCGATCACCGCGATCCCTGTCGTCTGGGCGTTGTCGATCCCGTAGCGCCCGCCAAGAAGGTGAATGGTCGCATCGCGGCTGGCCCGGGCAAGCCGTTCGGCCAGGCGGCAGGAATTGGTGATGACCGTCAGGTCCGCAATCGCCGCCAGCGCCTCGGCCGCAGCCAGCGTGGTTGAACCGGTATCGACAAACAGCGTTTCACCCGGGGATACGGCGTCGGCCAGACGCCGACCGATCGCAGCCTTCGCGTCGGCGGCGGTTGTTGCGCGTTCTTCGTGACTTGGCTCACGAACCAGGTGCGGCCTGCGGGCCCCGCCATGCACCTTCTGAACCCGGCCATGTTCGGCCAGATACCCCAGGTCCCGCCGGATCGTCTCGGGCGAAACGTCAAAGCGTCTTGCAAGCATCTCGACCGAGATTTCCCCTTCGCGCCGGATGATCGCCTCGATCTGAGGTTGTCGCTCGTGCGGCTTCATAAAGCTTCCCCGGTTCCAGCCGACCCTGCCGAATGAGGCAGGTCAACAATATTCTTGACCGGACGGTGAAAATTCCAGCCCCGTCCCCTGGCGCAGGTTGACAGGAATGACCGAATAGTCAATACGTGTTGTAAACCACAAGGTTAGTTTGATGCAGACGGCCGAACCCGCATCCCGCCCGACCAGCTTTGACGTGGCGGTCATCGGCGCCGGGGTTGTCGGCTGTGCGCTTGCGCGGGCGTTCACCCTTGCGGGGGCGCGCGTGGTCGTCCTTGAAAAGGCCGCCGATGTTCTCGACGGGGCCTCGAAGGCCAACAGCGCCATCCTTCACACAGGCTTTGACGCACCCGGGGGGTCCCTGGAACTGGCCTGCATCCGCGAAGGCCATGCGCTTTATCACGAGGTGCGGGAGAGGCTGGGCCTGCCTCTGGTCCGCTCCGGTGCGATGGTCCTTGCCTGGACCGATGAAGAGGTTCAGCGTCTGCCAGCCCTCATGGCCCAGTCGGTCGCAAACGGGGTGACCGACATTGAACCCCTGACCGGCACCGAAGCGCGGGCGCTGGAGCCGCAGCTTTCGGACCGCGTGATTGCCGGGTTCCGGGTGCCGGGCGAACACCTGATCGACCCCTGGTCGGCGGCGCATGGCTATCTTCTGCAGGCTCTGGCGAACGGCGCAATCCTGATGCGTCAGGCCGAGGTTCTGGCCGGACATCATGTTGACGGGCGCTGGCATCTGGCAACGACCGCCGGCGCGCTGACAGCGGACCTTGTCATCAACGCGGCGGGCCTCTGGGGCGACGAGGTGGATCGCCGTTTCACGGGCGAAAGCTGGTTCACCATAAAGCCGCGCAAGGGGCAGTTCGTCGTCTATGACAAGACCGCTGCCGGGCTGACAGGACATATCCTGCTGCCAGTGCCGACCGGACTGACCAAAGGTGTCGTGGTCTGCCGCACCGCCTTCGGCAACCTTCTCGTCGGTCCGACCGCCGAGGAGCAGCAGGACCGTGAGCATGCCACGCTTGATCGCAAGACGCTGGAGGCCTTGATGAAGCGCGGGGCCGAGATCCTGCCCGCACTGGCAGGTCACGAAGTGACGGCAGTCTATGCAGGCCTGCGTCCGGCGACCGAGGAAAAGCACTATCGCATCCGCAGCGATCTTGCGCCGGGCTATATCTGTGTGGGCGGCATCCGGTCCACCGGCCTGTCGGCAGCGCTCGGCATTGCGGCCCATGTCGTCCGGCTGGCCGGTTGCAGCGGGACGGTCCTGGCCGATCCGGTCTGGCCGAAGATGCCCAACATTTCGGTCGACGGACAGCGCGACTGGCAAAGCGCCGGACACGGCGGCATCGTCTGTCATTGCGAGCTGGTCACACGGCGTGAGGTCGAGGCCGCCCTTGCCGGCCCCATGGCGGCAGGAAGCCTTGCGGGGCTGAAGCGCCGCACCCGTGTCACCATGGGGCGCTGCCAGGGCTTTTACTGCTCGGCCGGGCTTGCCCGGTTGACCGAAGGCCGGCTGGCGCAACCGATGCTGGGGCCGGGCCATGACTGACGCCGGAATCCTTGTTGTTGGCAGCGGTCCGGCAGGCCTTGCGGCCGCGACCGACCTTGCCCGGGCCGGACGCAAGGTGACAGTGCTGGAGCGCGAGGCAGAGCCGGGCGGCATCCCCCGGCACTGTGGCCACTACCCCTTCGGGATGCGCGAGTTTCACCGCCTTCTCCGGGGTCCGGAATATGCCGCACGCCTGCGACAGGCGGCCGTGTCCGCAGGTGTCACGATCCGCACCCGCACCTCCGTCACGGCCCTTCAGCGGGGTGGCGTTGTCGAGATCACCGACGAAGATGGACCGGCAACGCTTTCGGCCAGGGCCGTGCTGCTGGCCACCGGCGTGCGCGAGATCAGTCGCGCGGCGCGACTGATCGGCGGCGAAAAGCCCGGCGGCGTCCTGTCCACCGGTGCCTTGCAGGGCATGGTCTACCTCAACCGGCAATGCCCGTTCCAGCGCCCGGTTATTCTTGGTACGGAACTCGTCGCCTTTTCGGCACTGCTGACCTGCCGCCATGCCGGCATCCGGCCGCTGGCGATGATCGAACCGGGCGAGCGGATCACCGCGCGAAGCCCGGCCATCTGGCTGGCCCGCCTGATGGGGGTGCCGGTGCGCCTGCGAACCGGGATCACGGCGATACACGGTCGTTCGCAGGTCGAAGGCGTGACCCTTGCCACGCCTTTGGGCAGCGAAGAGATGCGCGCCGACGGGGTGATCGTTACGGGAGGATTCCGCCCCGATGTCGCCCTGTTGCAGGGCAGCCATCTGGAGGTTGATCAGGGATCGGGCGGGCCGGCCATCGACTGCTGGGGGCGCCTGTCCGACCCGGCGTATTTCGCCGCCGGAAACCTGCTGCGCGGGGTCGAGACGGCCGGCTGGTGCTGGTCCGAGGGCAGGCGGACCGCCCGCGCCATCCTTGCCGCCCTTGACGGGCACCTTCCCGCACCAGATGGCGCGCGGATCAGCCTTGCCCATCCCGCCCTTCGGCTTGCCGTTCCGCAGCGCCTTGGCGCGCAGGGGCCCGACACCGCCTACGACCGGTTGCAGGTCCGCCTTTCGGCTCCGGTCAGGGGCAATCTGGTCCTGACACAGGACGGGCGCATCCTGGTGTCAAAAAGGGTCGACAGCCGACCCGAACGGCGTCTGTCACTGCCCCTGCGCGCCCTGGCCAACAGCGCACCCCTGACCTTGACCATCGAGGAACAGCGATGAGGATCGCCGCGATCGACCAGGGAACCACAAGCACCCGCGCCCTGCTGCTGGGGCCGGGCGGCGGCCTTGTTCCCGTGCTGTCCCTTCCGCATGGCCAAAGCTACCCGGCCCCCGGGCATGTGGAACAGGACGGCGAGGAACTGCTCGCCAACATCCTGCGTTGCCTCGAAGCGGCGGCTCCCGATGCGGTTGGTCTTGCGAACCAGGGGGAAAGCTGCCTGGCCTGGGACGCACGCGACGGTCGCCCGATTTGCCCGGTGATCTCATGGCAGGATGACCGCACCTGGGACGTTACGGCAGCCCTTGCCCGGGATGGTGCCGGGCCCTTCGTCATGGGGCGGGCCGGTCTTCCGCTTGACCCCTACTTCCCGGCCTCAAAGCTTGGCTGGATCATGCGCCATGTGCCACAGGCGGCCACCCTGGCCGCGCAGGGCCACCTGCGCCTTGGGACCACGGATGCCTTCTTCCGGGATCGGCTGACCGGACGGTTCGAAACCGATGTCGCCACTGCCTCGCGTACCTCGCTGATGAACCTTGAGACCGGCACATGGGACGCGGGCCTCTGCGGCCTTTTCGGTGTCCCCATCGACGCCCTGCCTGCCATCGGTCCGACCTCGGGAAATCTGGGGGATTTGCCCGGGGGGGCGCGTCTTGCCGCCTCGATTGTCGACCAGCAGGCCGCCCTTTACGGGCACCGCTGCCATCAGCCCGGCGCGGCGAAGGTGACCTTCGGGACCGGGGCCTTCGTGCAATGCCTGACCGGCGCACTGGTCCGGCCGGAACGCCCCGGCCCCCTGCCCACCGTCGCCTGGCAGAAGCCGGATGAACCGGTCGTCTATGCGCTGGACGGCGGGGTTTATGCAGCCTCGGCTGCGGTGAACTGGGCCAGGAACCTTGGACTGTTCCAAGACTACGCCGAGATCTCGGCCTTCCGGGCCAGACCCGCCATCGACCGGGGGATCGTCTTCGTACCCGCTCTCGCCGGGCTTGGCTGTCCGCACTGGAACCGGGCCGCGCGCGGGGCCTGGCTGGGTCTCGGACTTGGTGATGGCAAGTCCGACATGATGCAGGCCCTTCTCGAAGGCGTTGCCTTGAGAACGGCCGAGGTGCTTGCGGCGATGCAGTCGCTGCGCAGCTTCGAGGGTCCGATCTCGGTCGACGGCGGTCTGTCGCGCAACGGCTATTTCGTGCAGTTCCTGTCCGAAGTCGCCGGCCACGACCTTTTTCTTGCCGGGGAGGCCGAACAGACCGCCCTTGGTCTTGCCGCCATGGCCGCCGAAAGCCTTGGGTTGCCGCCTTTCCTCCGCCGTCAGGGAAGCAGCCTGCGGGCGGACAGCAGCCACCGCACGGCGCGGATGGATGTCTTCACCGCCGCAAGACGCGCGGTCGAGGATTTCCCGGCGCACCAGTCCCGCCCGGATCGCAAGAAGTGATGCCTGTCAATCGGCATCCAACAGGGACCCCTGATCGGCGTCAGAAAGGGACCCCTCCGGCAGGACGCGAGCCGGCCCGGGGCGGCGCAGCTTTTCAGCCGGCGCAGCCGTTCCGGGCCGGCGTTTCGGCCGGGCTCAGACGCAGGTCTTGAGGTTAGGCGGCGTCTTCATTTGGGGGATTTCCTGTTTGGCTGAGTTCTGCTCAAGATCGAAAACGGAGGCGATCTTGAGCAGACGAACCCTGACGGACGCGCAATGGGCACGGATTGAGCCGTTGGTTCCCGGCAAGGCGGGTGACCGTGGCCGGAGCGGGGCGGACAACCGCCTGTTTGTTGATGCCTGCCTTTGGCTGGCGCGGGGTGCCACTCCTTGGCGTGATCTGCCGCCAGAGCCTGGACATTGGAAGTCGGTCTGCACGCGCTTTCGCCGTTGGTCGCGGGCTGGGGTCTGGGACAGTCTTTTCAATGCGTTGAAGGAGGCCCCCGACTTCGAATTCGTGCTCATCGGCGCCACTATCTCGAAGGTCCACGCCGACGCCACCTCTCAAAAGGGGGCCTTGAAACTCACGCCATCGGGCGCTCCCGCGGCGGCCTGACCACCAAGATCCATGCCGCCGTCGATGCGCTGGGGCTGCCGATCCGGTTCCTGATCACGCCGGGACACTGGGGTGACTGCCCGCAGGCGCGCGGGTTGATCGAGGGGCTGGAGGGGGTCGGCCATGTCATCGCCGATGCGGGCTACGACGCCGACCATCTGCGCAGCTTCATCGCCGATGAACTGGGCGCAACCGCGCAGATCAAGCAGAACCCCTCCCGAAGCGGCACCAAGGCCATCGACTGGGCGCTCTACGAGGAACGCAACCTCGTCGAGCGGTTCTTCAACCAGATCAAACGCTTCCGCCGCATTGCCCTGCGCTGCGAAAAGACCGTAGCCTCCTTCAAGGGCTTCGTGTCACTCGCCTGTGCCATGGCGTGGTTACACCAAATGAAGACGCCGCCTGGACCGGCAGGTCCGGGAAAGGCAAAGGCCAGCGCCCGACCCGGCGGGAGCGAAGCGCCCGCCGAGGGCGGGGCGGGCGCTGGCCGGGGGCTTTGGGCCCCCGGGCCGGTCATGATCACGGCCGGACGCTGTGGCAGGGGCGATGGCCCCTGCCATTGAAGCGGTTAGGGTGCTTTCGCCCGTTCGGGCGGTAACAGGAAACGCACTGCGTTTCCTCCGCCCGCGCGGGACGGTGCCCCTGTAGACCGTCAGGTCCGGGCGACACAGAGGCCAGCGCCCGACCCGGCGGGGGCGAAGCGCCCGCCGGGGGCGGGGCGGGCGCTGGCCGGGGGCTTTGGCCCCGGCGGGTCAAGGGGTGTCTTCAGGGCCGGCGCGACGGGCAGCCACAGGGCGGACCTTCACAGGCACCGCTGGCCGCCGATCCGGCGCGGATCGTCCCCGCCCGGGTGCAGGTTGATCTGCCCGGGTGATCCAGGGTCACTTTGGCTTGACGATCCCGGAAAAGCCTGCAACCGCCAGCAGGCTTAAGGCCCATCCGGCAAGGGTCTGCAGGTAGAGGAACGCTTTTCCGGCACGCCCCAGCGGCGTGCGGGTATCGGGCGACCAGAAATCGCGCTGGCCGGTTTCCATCACCGGAATCAGCGTGTCCACCGACAACATCAGGGCGTTGTGTTTCGGATAGGCGGCTGATTCCGGCTGATCGTAAAAACAGCTCAACTGGGTCTGGCCCGGCTTTGCCAGGCCGCTGCGCATGGTGCCCAGCGATACCAGGAACAGCTCTTGCCCTTCGGGAACCCCGCAAAGCACCCATTCGGGCGACCGCAGGATGACCGATACATTGGGCCTCATCGCGCCTTCGCGTTCCAGCACGGCATAGACCGCCCAGCCCATCAGGCCCAAGACCAAAAGCCAGATCAACGCGCGCAGCGGACGGCGCCCATAGCCGATGGTGATCCCCAGGATGGCATCGCGCAGCGTCATCGCCAGCCGCAAGGCCAGAGAGGGGGCACGCTGCCGCGCGGCCCGCCGCCACAGGCGGTCCTTTTCCAGCAGCACCACCATGGCATCGTCATCATGGCCCATTTCGGCCAGAACGCGGGCCAGATGTTCATAGGGCTGGGGCCAGAAATCTTCGCCCCAGCGCGACGGGTTCTGGCGCGACAGCCAGTCCAGCCGTTCTGCCGAACCGACGGGTGCGCCAAGGAACGCCTTGTAAAGGCAGCGGTTCAGCAGCAGGTCCCCCGGTTTCGGCCAGGATGCGGCCTCATCGGTGATGGCCCCCAACTCTGCCCCGTTCAGGCTGAGCGCGCCGTCGATCGCCGCGCCGTCACGCAGAAACAGCGCCCCCCCCACCACAGTGCGGTTCAGCCGCACCGCCACATCGCCCGGATTTGCCGCATGGGTGCCTGTCAGGTCCACATCCCCGCCGATGCGCGCGGTGACAAGGCTGACCATGCCCGTGATCCGGGCCTGACGGAATGCGGCATCGCCGGTGATCTCTGCCGAATCCGCCTCGACCGCCGGGGCACCGGGCCGTTCGATGCTGCTGCCGACCAGATCAAGGTCGCCCCCGATCCGCGCCCCCAACAGCGCAACCCCGCCGCGCACCGTGGCCCCGCGCATCAGGGCACTGCCCCGGATGAAGATGCGCTCGGCGCCAAGCGCGCGATCACCCTCGTGGTTCAGGGTCATCCCGTCCATCACCAGATCGCTGCCGATCCGCGCCCCGCGCAGGCTGATCGGGCCGGTCACGGTGGCAGAGCGCAGCAGGATGTCGCCGCGCGCCTCCAGCCGGTCGGCGGGCAGGCCGGGCAGGTACGAGCCGTCGAAGGCGACCGTGTCGGTCACGGCAGACCGCAGCACAGGCGCGGCATCGAACCGGCAATCCTGCAACCCGATGTCAAGCGGCACGCGGCAGCCTTCCAGATCAAGCGGGCCGGTGATCCAGGCCCCGCTCAGACGCAGCCCCTTTTCGTGCATCGCCGGCACATCCGACCCGCCCAGCAGAAGGGCGCGGATCAGCGCGGCGCGCACGCGGCGGTCTTCATCGCCTTCCTGCGGCAGGCCGCCCGACCCGACCCGGTCGGACATGCCGCTGCCGATCCCTTCGACCATCGTCACCTCGGCCCGGCTCAGCGGGCCGAAGCGGACCAGAAACGGGGCGGGCACGGCTGTCAGAGCGCGGCCAGAACCCGCGCCCACGACCGGATCCCTTTGTGAAAGCTGGTCAGGCTGTACTTCTCGTTCGGGCTGTGGATGCGGTCATCGGACAGCCCGAAACCCGCCATGACCACATCCATCCCCAGTTTTTCCTTGATCATCGTGGTCACGGGGATAGAGCCGCCGCCGCCGACAAAAGCCGCCTCAACGCCCCATTCGTCGCTGAGCGCGCCTTGGGTCTTCTGGAAAACGGGCGAGGACACTTCGAAGGCCACCGCGCGGCCCGAACCGAATTCGGTGAACTCCACCCGGCAGTCGGCGGGCACGCGCGCCTTGACAAAGGCCCGGAAGGCGGCGCGGATCTTGTGCGGGTCCTGGTCGAAGACAAGGCGGAAGCTGATCTTGGCCGAGGCGACCGCAGGGATCACGGTCTTGAAGCCGTCGCCGGTGTAGCCGCCGGTCATGCCGTTGACCTCGCATGTCGGGCGCGACCAGGTCTGTTCCAGAACCGAGCGGCCCTTTTCACCGGCGGGCACCGACAGGCCCACCTCGCCCAGAAAGGCGCTTTCGGAAAAATCAAGCTTTGCCCAGCTGTCGCGCAGCGACTGCGGCAGGTCGGGGACGCCGTCGTAAAAGCCGGGCAGGGTGATGCGCCCATCGGCATCGCGCAGGTCCGCGATGATGCGGGCCAGGATGTGATTGGGGTTCGCGGCGGCAGAACCGTAAAAGCCCGAATGCAGGTCGCGGTCCGCGCCGTGAATGAAAATCTCTTCGGCGCAAAGGCCGCGCAGGCTGGTGGTGATGGCGGGCGTGGCCTTGTCCCACATGTTGGTGTCGCAGATCATGGCGACATCGGCGGCCAGTTCATCCTTTGCCGCATCCAGAAAGCCGGGCAGGTTGGCCCCGCCCGATTCCTCTTCGCCCTCCAGCAGGATCGTGACCGGGACCGGCAGCTTGCCGGTGACCGCCTTCCAGGCGCGGCAAGCCTCGACAAAGGTCATGAGTTGCCCCTTGTCATCCGATGCGCCGCGACCGCGGATTTCCTTGCTGCCGTCCGGCAGGGTGACGATCACCGGGTCAAAGGGTGCGTCCGTCCACAACTCCAGCGGGTCGGCGGGCTGCACATCGTAATGGCCGTAGAACAGCACTTTGGTTCCCTTGGCGCTGTGATCCTTTGCCAGCACGATGGGGTGGCCGGGGGTTTCGCGCAGGCCTGACTGAAAGCCGATGGCGGCAAGGTCGGCCGAATGCCATTCGGCACAGGCACGGGTTTCGCCGGCATAGGCCGGATCGGTCGAGATCGACTTCAGCCGGACGGTCTGGAACAGCCGGTCGATGGCATTGCCGAAATCGGCGTCAATATGGGCCAGGACTTTATCAAGATCGGACATTGCAGAAACCTCGCTAAGGGATTGGGCAAAGCAGGGCGCGCAGGTGTGCGGGCCAGATCAGACGGCGGCGGGGGCAAAGGGCCAGATCATGGGCACGATGAAAACCGCGATGATGAAGAACCAGATCAGCATCGGCAGGCCCAGCTTCCAGTAATCGGTGAACTTATAGGCCCCCGGTTCCATCACCATCAGGTTCGTGGGCGTGGCCACCGGGGTCAGGAAGGCACCGGCACAGGCAATTCCGACACACATCAGGACAGGCTGGATCGAGATGCCCATCTGATTGGCCGCGACCACCGCGATCGGAATGATGATCAGCGATGTCGCGGTGTTGGAGATGACCTGCCCCATGATTGCCGCCAGCACGAAAAGCCCCGCCAGCAGGGCATAGGGGCCGGCATCCCCCACCACATCCACCAGGCCATCGGCCAGAAGCGAGGCGGCGCCCGTCACTTGCATGGCCGTCGACAGCGGGGTCAGTGCCGCCACCAGGATGACGGTCGTCCACCCGATGGAGCGGTAGACCTGTTCGGTCGAAAGCACCCCCGACAGCAGGATGATGCCCGCCGCCGTCAGCCCCGCAACGGCCGGCGGGACCGCGCCCGTTGCCAGCAGCAGCACCATCAGCGCCAGCGCGAACAGAACGGTCTTCGCCCCCGGGCCCATCGGCACGGCCTGGCGGCGCACCAGATCGGGCGAGTTGACCACCAGAACCTCGGCCTGGTCGAGCCGCTTGTCCAGCGCGCTCCATGTGCCTTGCAGCAGCATGGTGTCGCCTGCGGCAAGGGTTTCGCCCGGGGGCAGATCGGCCCCCCCGCGCTGCAGCGCCAGCACGATCAGATCGCCGCTTTCGGTGACCATGCCCGGGAAAAAGCGCTGGCCGATCAGCGGCGAGCGCGGCGGGATCAGCACCTCGGCAAGGCCCGAGTCGCGGTTGAAAAGCTGGTCGGCGATGCCGCCTTCGGGGGCATCGTCGCGGAACGACAGGCCAAGATCACCGGCCAGGTCCGCCGCGGCTTCGGCCGTGCCGCGGAAGATCAGCAGATCGCCCTCTGACAGGGTATCCTTGCGGACGGGGCGGCCCTGTGCATCTTTTGTTGGCGCAAAGCTCAGTCCCGCAGGACCTTTTGCCGCGATATCGGCGCGGCTTTGACCGATCAGGGGCGACCCGGCGCGCACGCGCAGCTGGTGGGCATCGCTGGACAGGCGGAACTGCTCGACCAGGGTGGTGGCATGCTGGCTGAGGTCCGGCGGCAGCGTCTTGCTGGTGCGGCTGGGCAACAGCCGTTCCCCGAAAAGCACGACAATGGCAATGCATCCCAGCACGATGGGAATGCCGACAAGGGCGAATTCGAAATAGCCGAACCCCGGCCCGCCGGCATTTTCGGAAGCCTCGACCACCAGAACGTTCACGGGGCTGCCGGTCAGCAGCAGTTGCGATCCGGCATGGGCACCAAAAACCAGCGGCATCAGCATCTGGGACGGCGCGCGGCCCAGCCGGATCGACATGACCACGACCACCGGGATCAGGGCCGCGACAGCGCCGTTCACGCTGATCATCGCGGCCAGGACGCCGACGAAGGCCATCATCAGCACGATCAGCCGCGTGCGGCTTTCACCGGCCTGCCGGATCAGAAGCTGGCCCGCCCAGGCTGTCACGCCGGCAACCTCCAGCCCCGCCGACACCACGAACAGCGCCGCAATGAAGATGACCGCAGGGTCCCCGAACCCGGCAAGCGCCTGTTGCAGCGTCAGAATCCCCGTGGCCCAAAGGGCAAGTGCCGCACCGATGCAGACCGCTATGACCGGAAGCCTGTCCCAGGCAAAAAGGACCACGATCGCGGCGATGATCAGAAAGACGGTCCAGATATCCGACACGGTGCGCCCCCGATGATTTCGGGCGGGATGATGACCGATGCAGGGGCGGGTGGGCAACCGGATTCTGTTGCCGGCCCACGGGCTGGCCAGATTTGTGTTCGGCCCGCCGGCTGCGGCGCGGGTCCGGACCGGCGGGGCAGGGCCGGTGAAATGGAAACGCACGCATGTCTCTTGCGCCTGCCCGCCCGTTGCGGTGCCGGCAGGGTAAGCTTGCACGGCCCTTTCCAACTTTTGGTGGACAGCCCGGCAAAAGCCAAAGTATCACGGTCAACAGAGTGTTAAGTGGATCGGGGGCGGCGGAAGCGGCAAAGACCGGCATGCCAGGCGGGACGGGTCCGGTGGACCGAAGCCTGCGCTGCGGCCGAAGCGGCGGGAAGGACGGCATGGGCCACAGTGCCCGTGACAGGGTCTGGCCCGCGCCTGCTGCCGTTTGCCGGGGCCCCCTTTCGGACTTGTCTGCAATCAACCGGATGCGTGCTGCGAAAGCGGTCCGAACAGCATCCGGTTCCTGTAAGGGGCCTTGAGATCATGGCAAAGAAACCCCAGTCCAGCGCCCCCGAGGCAACCGGATTTCTTGCAACGATCGAGCGTGTGGGGAACATGGTTCCGCATCCGGCGATCATCTTCTTTCTGCTGATCGCGATTGTCATTGTCCTGTCGGTGATCTTCGCCGCGCTGGGAACGACCGTCACCTATGAGGGGTTTGACGAGGCTGCGGGCGATATCGTGCAGCAGACGACCTCGGTGCGCAGCCTGCTGTCGGCGGATGGCATAAGGTTCATGCTGACATCGCCCGTTGCCAACTTTCTGGGGTTCACCGGCGTCGGTGTGATCCTGGTGGCGATGATCGGCGTCGGTCTGGCCGAGGAATCGGGCCTGATTGCCACGCTGGTGCGCAAGCTGGTGGCGATTGCGCCCCGGTCGATCTTCACCTTCATGATCGTGATGGTCGGGGTGCTGTCCTCGATCGCGGCCGATGCGGGCTATCTGGTGCTTGTGCCGCTGGCGGCGGCGGCGTTCCACAGCATGGGCCGCCATCCGCTGGCCGGGCTTGCCGCCGGCTTCTCGGGCGTGGCGGCGGTGTTCCTGGTGAACGTCTTTGTGACGCCAACCGATGCGCTTCTGGTGGAAGTGACCAACGACGCGATCCGCACGGTCAATCCCGAGGCGCAGATCAGCGTGGTGGGCAACCTTTTCTTCATGATCGCCTCTTCGATCCTGATGGGCATCATCTGCACGCTGCTGACCGAACGCGTCGTAGAGCCGCGCCTTGGACCCTATACCGGGGGCGTGCCTGTCGAGGCATCGACAGGTCTGTCGGGCAGCGAGGAGCGGGGCCTGAAATACGCCGGGCGCGCCTTGCTGGGCTTTGTCATCATCATCGCCGCCCTGACGGCACCGCCCCTGCCCTGGGGCATCCTGCGCAATCAGGAAACCGGCGGCATCATGGCGGGGTCCCCGTTCATGAGCGGGTTGATCGTGCTGATCAGCCTGCTGTTCCTGGTGCTGGGCTATGCCTATGGCAAGGGTGCCGGCACCATTGCCAATGTGACCGCCGCCATCGGCCTTGTTGTGAAGACCTGGAGCAATCTGGCCGGAATGATCTTCTTGCTGTTCGTGATCGCGAACTTCATTGCCTTCTTCAACTACACCAATCTGGCAACCGTGCTTGCCGTCAATCTTGCCGATTTCCTCAAGACAACCACGCTGGGGGCTTCGGCCTATATCGTGCTGTTCGTGATCGTGGTCGCAATCATCGACATCATCCTGACCGGTGCGCTGGCAAAATGGGCCATTCTGGCACCTGTCTTCGTGCCGCTGTTCATGCGGCTGGGCGGCGACCCGAATCTGGTGCTGGCGGCCTATCGCGTGGGCGACAGCCCGATGAACGTCATCACCCCGCTGAACGTCTATCTGGCGGTGATGGTGGGCTTTGCGAACAAGTATCAGAAGGATGCGGGCATCGGTACGATCGTGGCGCTGATGTTGCCCTATACGGTCGTGCTGCTGGTTCTTTGGACGCTGATGCTGATCCTGTGGTACAGCTTCGGTCTGCCGCTGGGTCCGGCCTGAGCGCAATCAGACGCGGCGCGTGCGCTGAGAAGGGCGCGCGCCAATCGGGAACCGCATCGTGACGCCGGGTTCAATGCCCCTGTTCCTTATTGACGGAGACACCCCATGCCACCAATGCCCGTCCTGCGCGCAGCCATTGCCCTTGGCCTGGTTGCCCTGCTGGCCGCCTGTGAGCAAGAGGCACCGCCCGAGGCTGCCGAGGCACGCCCGGTGCGCACGATCACGGTCGCCGAACAGCTGACAGGCGAAAGGGTGACCGTCGCGGGCACGGTGGAAAGCCAGGTCCAGGCCGATCTTGGCTTCCGGATCGGCGGGCGTCTGGCCGGGCGTGCGGTGAATGTGGGTGATGTGGTGACCGACGGGCAGGAACTGGCGCGGCTTGATCCTGCCGACGAGGAGAACGGGTTGCGCGCCGCTGAGGCCAATCTTGCCGCCGCCGAGGCGCAGCTTGTCGAGGCCGAGTCGAACTATGTCCGCCAGCGCCAGCTTTATGATCGCGGGTTTCTGGCCCGCGCGGGCCTGGAACGCGCCGAAGCGGCGCGCAACACCGCGCTGTCGGCAACAGAGGCGGCGCGCGCGCAATACGGCATTGCGAAGCGGCGGCTGAACGATACGGTCCTGCTGGCCGATGCACCCGGTACGGTCGTGGCCATCGGTGCCGAACCGGGCGAGGTGGTGAACCCCGGCCGCATGGTGGTGCAGATCGCCCGCGACGAAGGTCTGGATGCCGTGATCGACGTGCCGGCGGGCATCATCGGCGATCAGCCCGATCTTTCCGCTGAAATCACGGTTGCCCTGTCACAGAACCCCGCCGTGACGGCCCGGGGCCGCATCCGCGAGGTTTCGCCCCGTGCCGATGCCGTCACCGGCACCTTCCGGGTGCGCATCGGCCTGATCGACCCGCCGGCCGAGTTGCGGCTGGGCTCGGCCGTGACAGCCACGACCACGCTTGATCCCGTGGGCAGCATCGAGGTTCCGGCTTCGGCCCTGACCGCGATGGACGGGCAGGCGGCGGTCTGGGTGGTGGACAGCGCCAGCATGTCGGTCGCCCTGCGGCCGGTCACGGTGGACCGCTTCACGCCCGCCGCCGTGGTGGTGCTGGACGGGCTGGCGCCGGGTGACGTTGTGGTCACGGCCGGGGTGCAGGCGCTGCGTCCCGGCCAGACCGTGCGCCTGGCCGGAGCGGCATCGTGACCGGACCGAACCTTTCCGAATGGGCGCTGCGGTATCGGCAACTGACGATCTACATGATGATCGTCGGCGTCATCGCCGGGACCTTCGCCTTCATCAACCTGGGCCGCGACGAGGACCCTTCCTTTACCCTCAAGACCATGCTTGTCACCGCCGTCTGGCCGGGTGCCACCATGGAGGAAACCCAGCTTCAACTGACCGACCGGCTGGAGCGGCGCCTGCAAGAGACGACCGGCCTTGATTCCGTCCGGTCGATCACCCGGCCCGGGATTGTGACGATCTATGTCGATCTGGCCGATGCCGTTCCCGCCGATCAGGTTCCCGGGATATGGCAAGAGGTGCGCAACAGCGTGGGCGACATCCGCCACACCCTGCCGCAAGGCGTGCTGGGGCCGTTCATGAACGACAGTTTCGGCGATGTCTTCGGCATCATCTATGCCTTTACCGCCGACGGTTTCAGCGACCGTGAGCTGCGCGATCACGTGGATGTCGTGCGGTCGGACCTGCTGCGGCAGGTTGACGGGATCAGCAAGATCGAATGGATCGGCGTGCAGGACGAACAGATCCTGATCGAATTCCAGCCCGACCGCGTGGCGGCGATGGGCCTTGATTACGGCCAGATATTCAACGCCATTGCGGCGCAGAACGTGGTGCGCCCGTCAGGCGTCATCAACTCGGGCAGCGAAAACCTGGCGCTGCGCGTGTCGGGGGCCTTCACCTCGGAGGCCGACGTGACGGAGGTGTCGCTGGTCGCGGGCGGCCGCACGATCCGCCTTGGCGATATTGCCACCGTGCGCCGCGCGCTGGTGGACCCGCCGCAGCCGCTGTTGCGGGTGAACGGGCAGCGGGCCGTGGCGCTGGCAATCTCGATGGCCGAAGGGGGTGACATCCTGCAACTGGGCAGGGATGTGACGCGGGTCATGGCGCGGTCTGTGGCCAATCTGCCGGTGGGGATCGAGCCGGTGCTGATTTCTGACCAACCCACGGTGGTGGACATCGCCATTGGCGACTTCACCGCCTCGCTCTGGCAGGCGGTGGGCATCATTCTGGTTGTCAGCTTCCTGATGCTGGGGGCGCGGCCGGGCGCGGTGGTGGCCATTTCCATTCCGGTCACGCTGGCGGTGGTGATGCTGGTCATGCAGATCGCGCAGATCGATCTGCACCGCATCTCGCTTGGCGCGCTGATCATCGCGCTGGCGCTGCTGGTGGACGATGCGATGACCACGGTCGATGCCACGCTGCGCCGCCTTGCGGCAGGCGACGGGATCGAGACTGCGGCAGGCTTTGTCTACCGCACGCTGGCCGCGCCGATGCTGACCGGCACGCTGATCACCATCGCGGGCTTCGTGCCCATCGGCTTTGCCCAAAGCTCGGCCGGGGAGTATACGATCTCGCTGTTCTATGTGGTGGGGATCGCGCTGATCGCGTCCTGGTTCGTGGCGGTGCTGTTCACGCCCCTGCTTGGGGCCTATATCCTGAAGCCACCGCCTGCGGACGGAATCGAACAGCCGCCGGGCCGGTTTCTGCGCGGCTTTCAGCGGCTGCTGCGCCTTTCGATCCGCCTGCGCTGGATCACCTTCGCCGTCACGGCCGGCCTGTTTGCCCTGGCCTTTGTGGGACTTGCGCAGGTGGAGCGGCAGTTCTTTCCCTCTTCGGACCGCAACGAGTTGATCGTCGATTTCCAGCTTTCGCGGTCAAGTTCGATCTACGCCTCGGAAGAGGCGGTCAAGCGCATCGAGGAGTTCATCAAGGCCAGCGGCGATGCCGCGTTCGTGGCTTCCTACGTCGGGCGCAGCGTGATCCGGTTCTACCTGCCGCTTGACATCAACCCGCCAAGCGACCACCGGTCGCAGATCGTCGTGATGGCGCGGGACCTGCAGGCGCGGTCCCGGTTGCAGGCGAACCTGACCACCTTCCTGATCGAGGAATTCCCCGAGGCGATCAGCCGGGTCAGCCTGCTGGAACTGGGGCCGCCTGTCGGCTGGCCGCTGCAGTACCGCCTGACCGGCCCCGACCCCGAGGTGCTGCGTGCCCGTGCGCTGGACCTTGCCAATCTCATCGCCAGCTATCCGAATGCGCGCCAGGTGCATTTCGACTGGATCGAACCGGCGCGGCAATTGCGGATCGAGGTGGATCAGGCGCAGGCGCGGCGGCTGGGCATGACATCGGCGCAGGTATCTGCCGTCTTGCAGGCGGCGGTGTCGGGCACCGCCGTCACGCAGTTGCGCGACGACATCTATCTGGTGAACGTGGTGGCACGGGCCGCCGACGGCAGCCGCGTGTCGCTGGATACGCTGGCCACATTGCAGGTGCCGGTGCCGGGCGGGCGCACGGTGGCGCTGAGCCAGTTTGCAAACTTCACGTTCGATCAGGAACAGCCCTTCCTGTGGCGGCGCGACCGGCTGCCGACCCTGACCGTGCTTGCCGATGTGGTGAACGGCGATACGCCCGAGGCGGCCGTCGCCGCGCTTGAGCCCCAGATTGCGGCCATGGCGGCAACCCTGCCCGTGGGCTATGAAATTCAGGTGGGCGGCACGGTGGAAGCCAGCGCGGAAAGCAGCGCATCCGTTTTTGCCGTCGTGCCGCTGATGGTGTTCCTGATGATTTCGCTGCTGATGGTGCAGCTCAAAAACTTCAAGGATACGGGCATGGTGCTGCTGCTGCTGCCGCTTGGCCTGATCGGGGTGGTTGCGGCCCTGCTGGCATTTGGCCGGCCGCTTGGGTTTGTGGCGATCCTGGGCATCCTGGCGCTGATCGGGATGATTGCAAAGAACGCCGTGATCCTGATTACCCAGATCAGCGATGACCGCGCGGGTGGCAAATCCGTTGAAGAGGCGGCCGTTGCCGCAGCAACCAACCGCATGCGCCCGCTTTTGCTGACGGCACTGTCCACGGTGCTGGGCCTTTTGCCCATCGCCCCCACCCTGTTCTGGGGGCCGATGGCCTTTGCGATCATGGGCGGGCTCCTGGTGGCCACGCTGCTGACGCTGATCTTCCTGCCGACGCTTTATGTGGCCGTGCATGGGGGGCGCGGGGCAAGGGCTCAGCCCGCAGATGTCTGACGCGGCACCGCTGGCCTGGTCGGGCAAAAGCGACAAGGGCAGTTATTACAAGCTGTTTGCGGGCTATGTCATCGCACTGTTTGGCACCGGCATTGCGACGGTGGCGCTGGCGATGTTCGCCTTTGATCTGGCGGGCGAGGATTCGGGGGCCATCATCGGCACCGCCCTGTCCCTGAAAATGCTGGCCTATGTGCTGGCGGCACCGGTGCTGACGGTGCTGACAGAGAGGATCCCGCGCAAGCAGTTGCTGATCGGGCTGGACCTTGTGCGCGCGGGCAGCCTGCTGCTGCTGCCGCTGGTGACGCAGGTCTGGCAGATCTATGCCCTGGTCTTTGTCTTTGCCGTCGCCTCGGCCACCTTCGGCTTCGTCTATCTTGCGATCGTGCCCTATCTGCTGGGCAGCGCCGGGGATTACACCCGCTCGCTGGCCCGGTCGCGGATTGCCACGGAACTGGAAGGCCCCGTAAGCCCGCTTATGGCCGCAGGTCTGCTGGTGGTGCTGTCGACGGCCGGTATCTTCGTGCTGGCGGCGGGGGCCTTTGTGCTGTCGGCGTTTCTGGTGAAGGCCGCGCGCATGCCCCGCCACCTGACCGCCCGCACGGACGGGGTGCTGGCAAAGCTGGCCCGGGGGCCGCGCCTGTTTGCTGCTGTCCCGCACTTTCGTGCGGTGATTGCGCTGGATGTCGCGGCGGCGCTGGCCTCGGCCATGGTGCTGGTCAATACGGTTGTGATCGTGCAGGGCTTTCTGCACCTCGACCGCGATGCCCTGGCGCTGGCCTTCTTTGCCTTTGGCATGGGATCGATCATCGGGGCGGTGCTGATGCCGCAGCTGCTGGGGCGGATCGCGGAACGGCGGCTGGTTCTGACCGGCACTGTCCTTTTGACGGCGGGGCTGGGTCTGGGTTTGGTGCAGACCACACTGATGGGTCTGCTGGTTCTGTGGGCGGTGCTGGGGCTGGGCGTGGCCTGGGTGCTGACCCCGGTGACCTACATGATCCGGCGTCTGGCCGCCCCCGCCGACCTGCAGACCCTGTTCGCCGCACAGATGTCGATCTCGAACGCCTGCCTGCTGGTGGCCTATCCGCTGGCAGGCTGGCTGGGTGCCGGCCTTGGGATTCCCGCGACCTTTCTTGTCATGGCGGTGCTGGCGGGCCTGGCTTCGGCCGTCGCCTTCCGGCTTTGGCCCGCCGCCGGGGGCGGCTAGGGGTCGCCAAAGGGTGCCAGCACGACCGAAGCGGTGTTCTGCACCACGTTGACGCCGGCCCCCAGCAGGCCGGGCTGGCGGGTTTCATCCGACAGGATTTCCGTTCCGAAGGCTCTCATCCCGCTGAGGACCGAAATCATCACCGGCGAGGTGGCCACCTTGAAATGGTTCAGCGAATCGCCCGTGCCCGTCATGGCGGTCAGATCAATGACCGTGACCGGGAGACCGGCAAGCCGGGCGGTATCCGACAATGCACCCAGCCGAACACCCGGGCCGCGCAGCAGCGCCGAAAACCGCAGCGCCCGATCCCGCGCCGAGGTGAAGATGTAGATCGACACATCCCTTTCAGCCAGGGCGCGGGCCTGACGGCGGAAGACCTCCACGTCAATGTCAGGGGCCATCAGCACGACGGTGCTGATCTTGTCGAAGGCCCCCGGCCGGTTGCGGATGGCCTTCTGCCGCAGGGCTTCCATGACCAGGAACGCCCCCATCGAATGCCCGGCCACCACAATCCGGGTGGCCCTGGTCTGATCCAGAAGGCCGAGCAGATCTTCCAGATCGTCGCGGGCCTGCAGCACGGCTTCCCGGTCGGTTGCATAGGCCGCAACACTTGCCGCCGAAGGCCAGGCATAGTTCACCGAAACGCCCGGGGTGCCGAAGTCGTGCCGCATCTGCGCCTGCCGGTACAGCGCTTCGGCAAAGTTGGTATTGAAGCCGTGCACGAAAACAAAGACCTCGCGCTTGTTCCCGGGCCGGCTCGCCACGCTGGCGTTGACGGCCCGGATGAAGCCGGCACGATCCGCGATGACCTGGCTGTCCACGATCAGGAAATCTCGGCGCGGATCCGGCGTGGTGCTGGACGGGAAGGTGACCGTGCCGGGCGCACGGTCCGGCGGAACGGAAACGGTGAACTGCGAAAAGCCAAGGCTTGGCGCAAGAGCGCGTCCGAAACCGGGCCCCTCCGGATCGCGCTGCCGGCTCGAGGCGACAAGAACGGGCTCGAGGTATCCGGCTGCCGTCGGGTCAGGGGCAAGCGTCAGCGTTCCGCGCCCGGCGCAGGAGGCGGAAAGCCCGATGATGAGCAGCGCCGGGACAAGCCGCAGCCGGGTCATTGCGCCTGTTCCGCCGCATCTGCCGCAGACATGGCGGGCGTCGGCAGATGCGCGGCACCCGCCAGCGCATCAAGGTCCAGGGTGGAACGCACCCCGATGCTGTCGAAGTTCTGATCCAGCCAGTCGCCGGCCCAGCCCCGCCCCAGGTCGAACAGCATCCGAAGGTAGGCCCATTCCGCGTTCAGCTTGCTGGAGGCGACAAGATCCTTCACCTCAAGATCGGTATGGATCAGATGCAGGTAGGTGTGGGTGTAGACGCCCAGATCGATGCCCTTCGCCTCGGCCACGCGCTGCATCAGGCCGATGGCGCGCAATTCCTTGAGAAGGCTGGAGTTGAAGCTGATTTCATTGACGCGGTTCATGATGTCGCGCGCGGTCCGGGGCAGGGCGGTGCGCAGGATCGGGTTGATCTGCACAACAAGGATATCGGGCGACCCGGCGCTTGCCAGCAGCGGGTAAAGGGCGGGATTGCCGCTGAAGCCGCCGTCCCAATAGGCTTCGCCGTCGATCTCGACGGCGGGGAACATCTGCGGCAGGCAGGCCGAGGCCAGCACGGCATCGGTGCTGAGGCTTCCCGGCCCGAAAACGCGCGGGTGCCCGGTGCGGACATTCGTGGCCGTGACATGAACCGACAGGTCCGTCAGGCGGTTGACCGCATCGAAATCGACAAGGCCGTCAAGCAGGCCGCGCAGCGGGTTGATGCCAAGGGGGTTCAGCTCATAGGGGGAAAACATCCGGCTCATGCTTTCCAGGAAAAGATAGCCGGGCGACTGATCCAGGCTGTAGTTGCCCGTCAGCCTGTCCAGCGGGCTGCGCTGTACCGGCGAAAAGCGCGCCGTGTCGCTGACCGCCTGCCACAGGGCCTGCAGGCTTGCGCGGGCACCGTCGCGCCCCCCCCGTGCCATGCCGTCGGCCAGGGCGACGGCATTCATCGCGCCTGCGCTGGTGCCGCTGATGGCGCGGATCGCCAGGCGGTCATCCTCCAGCAGGCGGTCCAGCACACCCCAGGTCAGCGCCCCGTGCGACCCGCCGCCCTGCAGGGCAAGGTTGAGCGGCTTGATGCGGGTTGGCCTGGATCGTGGCATGGAAACTCTCTTTGGCAAGGCGGGTGGCTGCGGGGCAGCACGCTGAAACGCTACCCTGTCGGGGCGCGGCGGGCAACCAGGCGATGCGAAGTCGCGGGGTCATGTTCACCACAACGGGAACAGCTTTGGCTTGACCTGCGGTCCGTCGCGCCCCTTTCCTGTAAGGCGAAGCAACCCGGAACAAGAGCAGACCCCGATGACCCGATTTCTTGCCAAGGCCACCTCTGCGCTGTCGATCACATTGCTGCTGGTGCAGCCTGGGCAGCTTGCGGCGCAGGGCATGATTGCACCGTCCCGGGCAAAGCTGGCCGCACCGCCGGGGCTGGACGGGCTGCTGCGGGTTCAGCAGACCTGCGCCGGGGACCCGACGCTGCCGGACTGCATCGCGGTTCCGCCGCCGGCCGAAGTTGCGTCCGAAGCGCCCCCCGTGGACGCCCCTGTCGTTGGGCCGCAAGCGCCTGGGGCGATCCCGGCAGAGACTGCGCCCGAGGCGGTGCCCGGGCCACCGCCTGCGGAGGCGCCCGAGGTTGCGCCGGAAACGGTGCCCGGGGCGGCCCCGGCAGAAACAGCGCCCGAAACCCCGGCTGCGCAAGCGCCCGCCGCCGTTCCGGACGTGCCGCAACCCGAAGCAACGCCCGGGCCGGTTGCCCCCGGGGCGGCACCGCCACCGGCTCCTGCCGATGAAGCCGCGCCGGCAGAGGCCCCCGCTGCCGCACCGCAAGCGCCCTTTTCCGGGACGGTCGAACCTGTTGCCCCGGAAGCCGCCCCGGCGGCAGAACCGGCCGCGCCACAGGACCCGGTGACGTTGCCCGAAGCGGCGGCCCCGGGCGATCCTGACGGTCCGTCTGCCGTGACGGAACCAACCGCAGAGCCTGCGGCTGGCGATGTCCCCGCCGGGCCGGCCGAGGTTGCCCCGGTGGCCGCGCCGCTGCCCGCTCCGACGCCGGAACAGGCGCAGACATTAAAGACTTTGCTGGCGGATCCCGGCGTTGCTGCGGCGGTGGCGACCCTGGCCCAGACCACGGCAGCCCCGGCTGACGCCGCCGGTGCCCCCGCTGCGGGCGACGCACTGTCTGCGCTGGCTGCGGGCGTGATTGCGCCCGACGCCGCGAACACCGTGACGCGCACGCTGAGCGCGGCCGATACCCGCAGCCCGGCCCAGGATTTCACCTCGGCGCTGACCACCACGGCCCCCTCCCAGGTGGACGACAAGGATGACGGCCTGACGGACCTGCAGAAGGCCGGTCTTGTCGCCCTGGGTATTGTTGTCGTGGGCATGCTGATCAACCGCAACCGCGTCGTGGCCAATTCGGGCGACCGGGTGGTCGTGGACCGGGGGAATGGCGATCTTGCGATCTGGAAGGATGACGATGCAATCCTGCGGGCACCCGGCGTGGTGGAAACGCGTCAGCGCTTTGACGATGGCTCGACCCTGACGGTTCTGGACCGCCCGGATGGGAGCCGGATCATCACCGTGCGCGATGCGACGGGCCGCGTGCTGCGGCGCGACCGCGTTGATGTGAACGGGCGGCGGACCCCGATCATTGACGACACGCGGTACTATGAACCCGTCGAGGTCTCCCGTCTGCCGCAACCGCGCCTGCGCGGCCTGCGCTTTGCCGATGGGACGGACCCGGCGATGATCCGTGCCCTTCTGGACGAAGCAGAGCAGCCGGATCTGGGGCGGTCCTTCAGCCTGGCGCAGGTGCGCGATATCCGCCAGCTTCGCGCTCTGGCCCCGGAACTGACGACCGATCCGGTCACCTTTGCCAGCGGGTCCAGTGCGATCAGCCCGCAGCAGGCGGGCCGGCTGGCCCGGCTGGGGGAGTTGATGCAAGGCATGATTGCCGACAACCCGCGCGAGCTGTTCCTGATCGAAGGGCATACCGATGCGGTGGGCAGCGCAGCCTTCAACCTGGCGCTGTCAGACCGGCGGGCCGAATCGGTGGCGCTGGCGCTGAGCAGCATCTTCGGCGTGCCGCCCGAAAACATGGTGGTGCAGGGATACGGCGAAAGCGACCTCAAGGTGGCCACCACGGCGGACGAGCCGCAGAACCGCCGGGTTGCCCTGCGCCGGATCACCTGGCTGGTGGAGGATCCGGCCTGAGGCGGCTCAGCAGACCGCAGCAAGGGCAATGGTGCTGCGGGGTCACCCGGACCGGGGCAAGGGCGTGCCGCAGGGCAGCGGGCGCGGGGGGCGGTTTGGCTTCCGCCTCAGCCCGGTGTCGCGGCGCGGTCCTGATTGAGGCGGAACAGGCGGGCCAGGATGTCATCCTCCCCCATCCCCCGCGCCCAGTCATCGCCCCAGCCATGGGTATCGGCCACCGCCTGATCCAGTGCCTTGTGGGCATTGTCCAGCCAGGCGGGGCGGCTTCCGTACAGGTTGGTCAGGGTGCGGGTTTTCAGGATTTTCGCGGCGGCCTCATCGTCCGGCAGCCGACGGTCGGGACAGCCGGGCACCACCTCTGGTACCCGCCTGACCGGATCGGGCGGGTTGAGCCATGCCTCGCGCCGGGCGTTGAGACGGGCGGCGGCGGCGGCAATGGCCTGTGCCCGTGGGTCATCGGCATATTTGGCGGCGGGGATGCCGGGGGTCAGGCCCACAGGGAAGGGGAAGGTTTCAAAGCTGGTCGAGGGGGTGTAGCGGGGACGATCCTGAGCCGCGCTGCCCATCCGCCGGGGCCGGAGGTCATGAATGCGGGAATGCGGAAAACCGAAGGCGGTGTCGTCATCGCGGGCGATGATTTCAGGCTGGCCGTCAGGATCATTGTATTGGTGCAACCACACAAACGTCCCGGACTTTGCCCCATGCGCTGCGGCAGTTCCGCGTTCCGGACCAGACAGCGCGGTGCCTGGGCCTTCGCCCGTCCGACCGGGACGCCGCCGGGGGCAGTTACATCCGGCATCCCGGTTCCTTTCCTGCAAGGGCCAGGCCGCGCCGGATCAGGACAGCGCCCACCGCGATCATCCGCAATGGCATCATCGCGCAGGACAGGCTGATGCTGATCCGATGCAGGGCCTTTCCCGGCTGCGACAGCCGGGTCCGGCACCCCGGTAATCGGCCCGCTCGCAATGACCCCTGCACTTTTGACGACTGGGGCAAGAACCACCCCGCCGCCTGCCGCAAGGACCGCCACCGCGATGATTGCCCCCCCCGCAGGCAGGGGATACCGCCGCATCGGCAGGGGAAGACACTGCCTGCGGGGGGCATCGCCTCAGGCCTTTGCCTTCGCAATCTCGCCCTTCTTGATCTGTGCCATGATGCGCACCCTTCCCCGGCGCGGTGTGGCGACCAGCAGCCAGCCCAGCAGCTTGGCCAGAAAGCCGGGCCGCACCGTTCCGCCGCGATGCAGGGCCGCCAGCGCGACGCGGGCCACCGTTTGCGGTGTCTCGGCGCGGGCCACATGCATCCCTGCGCGCGCCGCAAAGCCGCTGCCAACCGGGCCGGGGGCAACCGCAAGCACGCTGATCCCAAGGGGGCGCAACCCGACGGCAATCCCTTCGGCGAAACACTGCACAAAGCCCTTGGTGGCTGTATAGGTGGCGGCATAGGGCGCACCGCTGAAGGCCGCAATCGAGCTGAGCAGCACCACGCCGCCCTTGCCGGTCTTTGCCATTCTGGTCACGAGGCCATGGGTCAGCTCAACCACCGAGCGGCAGTTGACATCCACCATGTCGGCCTCGCAGGCGGCATCCTGCGACAGAAAAGGCCCGATGGACCCGAACCCGGCTGACGCGACCAGAAGGCCGACCGGCGTCTGCGCGGTACGCTCCAGGATGTCGGCCACGGTCCCCGGCACGGAAAGATCCCCGGCAATCGCATCGACTGTGACGCCGTGCCTGTCTGCCAGATCGCGCGCCAGCGCCTGAAGCACGGCCTCGCGCCGCGCCACCAGCACCAGGTCAAAGCCCTGCGCCGCCAGGGCTTCGGCAAAGGCGCGGCCGATGCCGTCGCTGGCCCCCGTGATCAGGGCGGCCGGTCCAAAGCGGGTCTTCAGGTCTGTCATCATCGGTCGGTCCTTTCCTGTCAGGGTCACTTGGCAGCAGGGTGCCGGGACGGGGCAGGGGGGCCGCCGACGCGGCGGTGCCACCCGCTGCGGCCCTGCGCCGGGGCCGGATCAGCGCGAACCGGGCAGGTCCCCCAACCCTGTACGGGTTTGCGGCTGATACAAGGCATTGCCTGAACCTGCCTTCCGGTCGCCATAAGGCCAAAGCGTATCACGGCGGGCGTTCGCCTGCCTTGGGCTGCGTGGCGGCCGCCGTTCGCATCTGCGGGCCAAAGGGTTCGCCAGTGCCCGTCACCTCTGTCCCGATTCCCGCCCGGCAGGCTGCAACAACCGCCCCGCGCCCCAGTACCAATTCCAGCGCCACCCGCACGAAGCCGCCGCTGTCTTACAGGCGGACCTGGCCCCGCAGGCGCAGGGCGGCGCGGCCCTGCACGGTTTCCCGCGCCAGCAAGCCAGGGGAAGCCCTGTCTGTCGCCGTGTCAGTGACCGGTTCCCATCGCGTACCGGTTGCTGCCAGACCATCGGTGCGGCCCGGATCATCAATCAAATCCGGCTCCGGCAGGCCGGTCATGGCCGTGCGGCCGCGACCTTTGCCTTCAGCGCCGCCATCCCCTCTGGCGTCCAGCCCGGCGCATCGGTCAGCGACGCCCAGGCATCAGCGTAATTCGCAAAGGCATAGGTGTGGCCGTATCCCAGCGGCGGTGTCGTGGCCAGCATGATGTCGATGGCAAGCTGCAGAAAGGTGACAACCGGAATCCAGGCGAAATCGGGGCTGACATCGGGGCCGACCGGTTCGGCCAGCCAGTCCGGCTTGCGCCACAGCGCATTCGGGTCGAAAAAGGTCACCGCATCGCTGGCATATTGCAGGTAGATGATCCGGTACGGCCCCCAGGGGGCCGGCGCGTCATCAAGCCTGTTGTCCTGCGAGGTAAAGCGGATCACCGATCCGTCGCGGAATTCGGGCAGCCAGGCCGGGGTGCCGGGGTTGCGCGCCGCTGTGACATTGTTCCAGGTCCGGCTGGGAAAGGGCGGCCCGGCCCAGAGCGCGCCCTGATAGGGATCCCCGATGACCTGATGCAGGTCATGGCTGAGGTCCGAGTTGAACGCGCCAAGGCTGAGCCCGTGCAGATAAAGCCGCGGCCGGGCCTCCTTGGGCATCTTGTGCCAGTGCCCGTAGACGGCGGCAAACACCGCCCGCGCCGTTTCCACGCCATAGCCGGGGTCCACCATCAGCGCCAGCCAGCTGGCAAGATAGGAATACTGCACCGAAACACTGGCGACATCGCCGCGCAGCACATATTCCAGCGCCGTCTGGCTTTCGGGGTCGACCCAGCCGGTGCCGGTGGGGGTGACGATCACAAGGTTCGTCCGCCTGAAGGCCCCGATGCGGATCAGCTCGTCCAGCGCAAGCTGCGCGCGTTCCTGCACCGACCCCGCAGAGTTCAGCCCGACATAGACCCGCAGCGGTTCCAGGGCCGGTGCCCCGGTCATCGCCTCGATCTGCGCCTTGTCGGGACCGGCGGCGATTGCCGCACGCCCCTCGCGCCCGAGCCCCTCCCAGGACAGCAGCGATCCCGGCCCGCCGGTCTTCATCGGATCGGCGGGCTGCGGGCTGCCGTCTTCGATCAGGGCATCAAGCCGCGCGTAAGCAGTGTCAAAGGCTTTCAGGGCCTGCCGCACGATCACCCCGTTGCCGATCATCCAGAAGAGGAAGGCCGTCAGCACCAGGCCGGTGATCGCCGCGACCGGACCGGGCACCAGACGCCCCAGGCGCGCGGTCAGCAAGCGCACGCTCAGGCCAAAGAGCCGCCCGATGACCAGCAGCACGACAAAGACCGCCAGCGTCAGGCTGGCCAGCAGCAGGACCCGCGCCCCATCCACGGGCGGCATGCCCATCAGCGCACGCAAGGTGTTCTGCCATTCCGACGCCCGCCACAGCGCCAGGGCGGCCAGACCGGCACAGAGAAGGATCGCCATAACCTGCCCGACGCGCCGGGTCCTGTCCGCCGGGACGGGCAGTTGCAGCGCCAGCCACAAGGCCCGCAAGGCAATGCCAAGCCCGTATCCGGCGGCAAGGCAAAAGCCGCTGAGCACGCCCTGCACCGCCGGGTGGCGCGGCACCAGGCTGGGCGTCAGCGAGGCGGCGAAAAAGAGCGTGCCGAGGATCAGGCCAAGCGCCGTGAAGGACCGCAGGAAATTGACTGAAGGCTTGAACATCGGCACCGACCCGCAACAGGATGCGCAACCCTAGGCGCGGCGCGCCGGACTGTCTACACAAGGCCGACACATGGCAGCAACAAGGGCATGCAGCTGATCGGGCGGTCCCTGCCTTGCTGTGGCGGTGCATAAAAGGCCGCCCGGCCGGTGTCACCGCCCGGCCAGCCGGTTGCCGAGGGCCGCCAGACGTGACGGTGGCCCGCCCCGGCGGGCTTCGCGGCGGTCGGCGGCGTTGAGCAGCGCATACATGCCGGTGACGCCCAGCCAGCGGGCCGGCTCGGGTTCCCATCTGCGCACCCGGCGGCCCACCCAGGGCAGGGTGACAAGCGGGCTGTCGCGGCCCGTGACCAGATCGGCCAGCGTCCGCCCCGCAAGGTTCGAGGTGGACACACCCACACCGACATAGCCCCCCGCCCAGCCGATGCCGGTCGCCCGGTCAAGGCCCAGGGTCGCGCACCAGTCGCGCGGCACCCCCAGCACGCCGCACCAGGCATGATCGATGCGCAGCGCCCTGGTATCGGGAAAGTGGCGGTGCAGGATTTCGGTCAGCCTGCGGATGGTTTTGCCATCGGGCACGCCATTGGTGTCGGTGGCCGACCCCATCCGGTAGGGCACGCCGCGCGCCCCCACCGTGATGCGCCCTTCGCGGGTGCGCTGGCAGTAGCAATAGGCATTGGCGAAATCGCCCAGAATCTCATGCCCCTGCCAGCCGATCCTGTCCCAGATCTCCGGGGGCAGCGGTTCGGTCACGATCTGGGCCGAATTCAGCGGCAGCCAGTCGCGCTTCAGCCCCGGCAGGCTGGCGGTGAAACCTTCGGTCGCCCGCAGGATGACCGGGGCGGTGACGGTCCCCCGGTTGGTGGTGACGCGGCCCGGTGCGATGCCGGTCACCGCCGTGCCTTCGGCAATCGTCACACCGCGCCGCTGGACCGCGGCGGCCAGCCCGCGCACCAGTCTGGCCGGCTGGATGCGCGCAACGCCGGTCACCACCATGCCGCCCAGAAGACCGGGGATATTGACCCGCGCCCGCGCCGCTTCGGCCCCGATGGCAAAGACGCGGCCGGGGTCTTCGCCCCAGTGACGGCGATGCGCAACCTCTGCGGTCATGCGGGCCACCTGCGCCGGGGTCACGGCCACCATCAGCTCGTCGGTGCGGCGGATATCGGCGTCGATGCCTTCCAGAGCGGCGACGCGGATGACCTCGTCAACGGTGCCGTTCATGGCCTGCACCATGGCGCGCACCCCATCGGGCGTGCCGGTGGACAGGTATTTCTCATGGCTCCAGGCGAAGCCCCCCGTCAGCCAGCCGCCGTTGCGCCCCGAGGCCCCGAAGCCTGCGAATTCCTTTTCCACGATCAGGATGCGCAGCGCCGGGTCCGCCTGTTTCAGGTACCAGGCCGACCACAGCCCCGTGTACCCCGCCCCGATGATGCAGACATCGGCCGTGGTGTCGCCGTCCAGCGGCGGGCGCTTTTGCGGCAGGCCGCCCAGATCGGCATACCAGAACGACACGTCACCAATCCGGGAAGGCTGCATCTGTTGTGGTCCGGGGTTCAGGGGCCGGGCGCGGGGATTGCGCTGTCTGGCCTCTCAATGCCGCAGGGGCCGGGCATTGGCAACCTTGCCGCGCGCCGTGACAGGGCTTGCATCCGGGGGCCGGCCGTCTAGCTTCATGTCAGGCAGGAACGGGCGGGAGCGGACGTGCAGCAGGCAGAGGCAAAGGAAACCCGGCCACTGGGCGTGATCGTGGCGCATGGCCAGCCCTCTGACCCGGGCCCGGCCGAGTCCGAGGTTGCGGCCCTGGCCGCACGGGTTGCCGCAGAGCTGCCGGGCTGGTCGGTGCGGTCTGCCACGCTGGCGCAGGAGGATGCCCTGGCGCAGGCGCTGGAGGGCGCAGGGCATGCCTTTGTCTATCCGCTGTTCATGGCGGATGGATGGTTCACCCGAACCCACCTTCCCGCCCGCCTTGCGGCGGCGTCCGGGGCGCGGATCACCCGGCTGGTGCCCTTCGGTCTGGACCCTGCCGTTCAGGCGCTGACCGTCACCCTGGCGTCCGAGGCGGCAGCGGCAGCCGGGCGCGCGCCGCAGGAGACGGACATCCTTCTGGCCGCCCACGGGTCGTTCCGCAGCCCGGCACCTGCCGAGGTGGCACGGGCCATGGCGCTGCAACTTTCTGACCGGGGCGGGTTCCGCCGGGCGGAGGCGGGGTTCATCGATCAGGACCCCCAGATCGCCGCCGTTGCCAGGACCTTCGGTGCAGGGGCGCTGTGCCTGCCGTTCTTTGCGGCACGCGGCGGCCATGTGATTGATGACCTGCCGGGGGCGCTTGCAGAAGCCGGGTTTTCAGGTCGGCTGCTGGACCCTGTGGGGACGGATGCCCGCGTGCCGGGGCTGATCGCAGCGGCGTTGCGCCGGGCGGCCTGACCGGCGCGGCGGGTTCAGGCGGGCTGGGCCGGGCGGGGATACGCGGCGCGTTTCCTGTTGCCGCCCGAAGGGGTGAAGGGACCCTCACCGCTTCTGTGGCAGGGGCCATCGCCCTTGGCCCAGCGCTGCGCCGGGATCAGGACCGGACGGGGGCCCAAAGCCCCCGGCCAGCGCCCGCCCCGCGCCTGGCGGGCGCTTCTCGCCCGCCGGGTCGGGCGCTGGCCTCTGTGTCTCCCGGACCTGCGGATCTAAAGGGCACCGTCCCGAACGGGCGAAGGCACAGCCCCGCTTCACTGGCAGGGGCCATCGCCCCTGCCACAGCGTTACGCCGGGATCAGGACCGGCCGGGGGCCAAAGCCCCCGACCGGCGCCTGCCCCGCCACCGGCGGGTGCTTCGCCCCCGCCGGGTCGGGCGCTGGCCTCTGTGTCTCCCGGACCAGCCGGTCTACAGGGCACCGTCCCGCGCGGGCGGGGGAGGCGCGGGTCGCGTTTCCTGTTCCCGCCCGAACAGGCGTTCTCGCGAATGCACGGTCTCTCTGGCAGGGGCCATCGCCCCTGCCACAGCGTTGCGCCGGGATCAGGACCGGCCGGGGGCCAAAGCCCCCGACCGGCGCCCGCCCCGCCACCGGCGGGCGCTTCGCACCCGCCGGGTCGGGCGCTGGCTTCTGTTGGTCCAAGACCTGCGGGTCTACAGGGCACCGTCCCACGCGGGCGGGGGAAACGTGATGCGTTTCCTTTTCCCGCCCGAACTGATGACAGCCC